>NZ_AP024903.1:701272-1402545 GCF_024347095.1 Vibrio rhizosphaerae
TCGGGTTATCCGGTCAATATTACGACGGGGTTTGTGCCGGAACACCTGCGGGGAATCAGTTCCGTATGGAGTGGCAACGAGGTTGGGATCAATATACCAGTCACTAAGTGATGGCCTATGGTATCCACTTCCCCGCGGCATAGTATTGCAATGGCTAAACATACGAAGTCTTTAATCCGACGGTTGGATCGCCTTGCGTAAAAAACCTTCCGATTGTGAGAGTTTGTCGAGTGCTTCCTGATAACTCATATCGGTCAGTGCCATCAGAATTGCGACTTTGGCATTGTTGTGACTCTGCACCAGTAACTGTTCCGCCCGGGGTTTGTCACAATCGGTTGCTTGCATGACAATTCTAACCGCTCGGGCCTCCAGCTTTTTATTGGTTGCCTGAACATCAACCATCAGGTTTTGATAGCTTTTACCTAAGCGAATCATACTCGCGGTGGTCAGCATATTCAGGATCAGTTTTTGTGCCGTACCGGATTTTAGTCGGGTTGAACCGGTTAATGCTTCCGGGCCAACCAGCGGTGAGATTGCGATTTGTGCCATGTCGGCGATTTTAGAGTCTGGATTACAAGACACAGCAACAGTCGTTGCGCCGATCTGGTTTGCATAGTCCAGCCCGCCGATGACATACGGTGTCCGGCCACTGGCTGCAATACCGACCACCACATCATGTTGAGTGAGCGCAATGGCTTGTAGATCGGTGGTCGCTGCGGTCGGGGAATCTTCAATGCCTTCCTGTGCTTTAAACATGGCTTCTTTGCCCCCGGCGATCAAGCCGATGACCATTTGGTCAGAAACACCGAAGGTCGGCGGACACTCTGATGCATCTAAAACGCCCAGACGACCGCTGGTGCCGGCGCCGATATAGATTAACCGGCCTTTATTTTTAAAGGCCGTCGTAATCGCATCGACGGCTGTTGCAATTTGGGGAATGACCTTTTCTACCGCGAAAGGGACGGTTTTATCCTGTTGATTGAGCCGCTCAAGAATGGCTTCAGTGGACAACAAATCGATATCCATCGTTTCTGGATTTCGTCCTTCAGAAACCAACTGAGACAGGGCAGACAATAAAGCATCATTGGCCATAAGCTTTTACTCTTGTGATTTTATTGAGGGGTATAAATGACGCCCAGTGACACCGCTTTGGTTGCGCCAGTGACTTCAGGTACGTTACTCGGAAGTCCGTGTATGCGTTGGTGTGCCAGCCAGGCAAAAGCCATCGCTTCCATATCATCGCTGTTAACGCCTTGTGCCGAGGTGTTACTGACCTGCCAGTCTGTCAGCAAGGTTTGTAAGTCCTGCATCAATAGCGGATTGTTCGCCCCGCCACCACAGACAAACAGCCGGGGCTGAATCCCGCTGGCATACATGCAGCTTTGATCGGCAATGGTTTCAGCGGTCAGCCGACACAGGGTTCTTTGCACATTTTCTGGCGTGATATGATGGTTCACTAATCTGACTTTCGATTGCACCCAATCCAGATTGAAATATTCTCTGCCGGTACTTTTGGGGGCGGGTGCTGCAAAATAGCGATCTTGCTTCATCAGCTCTAGCAGCGGCATATCAATTTGCCCGCTACGCGCCATCTGTGCATCTTGATCAAATTTTTCTCGCGTGTGGTATTGGCACCAAGCATCCATCAGGATGTTACCCGGGCCGGTATCATATCCTAAAAGCGGCTGCTCCGGTCTGATCACAGAGATATTGGCAATCCCACCAATATTCAGTACGACAAGTGTCGCATCATCATGTGCAAAGACCTCCCGATGAAACGCAGGCACGAGAGGTGCCCCCTGACCGCCCAGCGCCATGTCTTTACGACGAAAATCTGCGACAGTATCAATCCCGGTTTTCGTGGCGATGATATGGGCATCACCAAGCTGCATTGTAAAAGGTGTATCCCCTGTCGGATGGTGATAGACCGTCTGACCGTGGCAGCCAATCGCCCGGATATCCTGAGCCTGATATCCGCTTTGTGCCAATAGTGCATTGACAGCATCAGCAAACAAGTGCCCGAGACGGTGATCGAGGATTCCTATCGCCGGAAGATGGGTCGGCTGACCGGTACAGATATTGAGAATACTCTGCTTAATTGATTCTGGCATCGGATACATGGTCGATGAGAGTAACCGAATGTGACGGCCATCAATCTCTATCAGCGCCACATCAACCCCATCGAGACTCGTGCCGGACATCACGCCAATATATCGTTCTTTCTGAGCCATGATCGCTTCCTGCTGACGGAACATCATTGCATTGTAATTGATTTTTGTCGCAGCACCACTGTGCTGACCCATCTTTATCTGTAACTTGTTTTTTATTTTGCTTCAAACCGTTAGTCTCTGACATGAGTGGAAATCTGTTTCTGCGAATAGCACTGCATCAAAAGGTGGTTGTGTATATAATCGCGGCAAGAGAATCAATTATTTGAGTTCAGGAGATGTGTATGGGGCCGCTGTGGTTAGATGTTGAAGGATGTGAGCTGAGTGCGGAAGAGAAAGAGATGCTGGCGCATCCGACGGTCGGTGGCGTGATTCTGTTTGCCAGAAACTATTTTGACTCAAGACAGTTACAGGCTTTAACTCAGTCAATTCGCCAATATGCAAGACAACCAATACTGATCGGTGTTGATCAGGAAGGTGGGCGTGTTCAGCGGTTTATCGACGGTTTTACCCGATTACCGGCAGCTGCAGACTATGCGCGTTTTCCTGAGAGTGAACGCATGGCTCGGTTAGGGGGCTGGTTGATGGCCAGTGAATTGATTGCCCATGATATTGACTTAAGTTTTGCTCCGGTTCTTGATACGGGGTTTTCCTGTCGTGCGATTGGGAACCGTGCTTTTGGTGAAGCGCGTGACACGGTGATATCGATGAGTCAGGCATATATTCAGGGCATGAAGTCTGCCGGGATGGCAACAACTGGCAAACACTTTCCGGGGCACGGCGGGGTGGTCGAAGATTCACACAAAGAAACACCCTATGATCGGCGTGAAGATATTTTTGAAACGGATATGCAGGTGTTTCAGCAGCACATTCAGGCCGGAATCTTGGATGCGATGATGCCAGCGCATGTCATTTATTCGCACTATGATCCGCAGCCAGCGAGTGGTTCGGCATTCTGGTTAAAGCAGATTTTGCGTCAGCAACTCGGTTTTAAAGGCATTATTTTTTCCGACGACTTAGCGATGGAAGGTGCCTCGGTGATGGGCGATGCGCTGGCCCGTTCACATCAAGCCTTGGCGGCCGGATGTGATATGTTATTGCTGTGTAATGACCGTGCTGCGTCTGTTCGTGTCTTGGATCATCTTCCGATGATGACGGTATCCGGTGCGGAATCTCTGCAAAAGCAACGTTCGTTTCATCCGGCAGAACTGAGAGCAACACCGCAGTGGAAACAGGCGGTTGAAGCGCTGAAGCCGCTGACAGAGCAGGCGGAATGAGCTAGCTGATGCCAAGCGTTTCTTTTAAATTTTTCAGGTAACGCCGGCTAACCGGAACTGCATGTCCCGACACGGTTACGACTTCTGCCAGACCATTCTCGAGTAGCTTGATTTCCTGAATGTTTTTCGGATGAATCAAATACTGACGGTGGCAGCGTAGCAGCGGAGTCTTCTCTTCCAGATGCTTCAGTGTGAGCTGGCTGGTGGCTTTTTTGTCACGGGTCTGGACATGAACTCCTGCCAGATCACTACTGACAAATTCAACCGCTTGTATGGGAACAATCACAATCCGGTTGAGCCCGCTGCATGGGATCTGTTCCAGTGACTTCGGGACAATGGGAGAAATGTCCTGTCGTTGGAGGTCTCGCTTTAATCGTTGCAGCGTTTTATGCAAACGCTTGTCATCAATGGGTTTGAGCAGATAGTCAAACGCGTTATCTTCGAAAGCTTGAATGGCGTATTGATCATAGGCGGTGACAAAAACAATTCTCGGCATGGTTTCTTGATCTAACATCGCCAGTAGATCGATCCCCGTCAGTTGAGGCATTTGGATATCAAGAAAAACGACATCCGGTTTGAGTTGGTTGATCTGTTTCAGCCCTTCAATGGCATTTCCCGCCTGACCGATGATTTGTAAGGTTTCATCTTCTTCCAGCAGTTGGATCAGTTCTTCTCTGGCATGTATTTCATCATCAATAATCAGCACTTGCATTCAAATATTCTCTCAACGGAATTTCAGGTTAGGTTTGGGAGTAAAAACTGCATTTTGGTCGAGATATCCGCTTGGACATCGGTTTGCAGTTGCGATGCATGACCAAAATAATTGATCAGCCGCTTTTCGACAATTTGCATCCCCAGGCCGTGGGTTTGACTGGGTGAAGAACGGTAGAGCCCGGCATTATCTTCAACAACAATCAGGTGTCCCTCCGCTGTCGGTTGATTATAAATACGAATCTTACCCAGCCCGAGTAAATTGGATGTGCCATGTTTGATAGCATTTTCTACTAAGGGCTGGAGGGTAAATGTAGGCAAACGTCGCTCCATCAGTGAGGGCTCGATCTGAATTTCAATCTTAAGGCGATCACAAAACCGGGCTTGTTCAATCATCAAATAAGCATTCACATGCGCCAGTTCTTCAGCAAGGGTGATGGTTTCAATATTCTGTTTTAAGTTACTGCGAAAAAAATGAGCCAGATGCTGGATCAGTTCGCGAGCCTGAGGGGGATCGGTGCGAATGATCGCACTGATTGTATTTAAAGCATTAAAGAGAAAATGAGGATTCACTTGTGCATGCAGAAGCTTGATTTCTGCCTGAGATAATAAGGTTTTCTTCTGTTGATATTCACCATGAAGAATCTGGCTCGACAAGAGCTGCGCAATACCGCCAGCCATTGACATATTAATTGAGGAGAACAACTTGCGCTTCTGCTCATACAGTTTGATTGTCCCGATGACACGGTCATCAACGCGTAGCGGAATGATCAGTGCGGAGCCTAATTTACAGTCCGGTGACAGAGAACATTGATAAGGGCGTTCGTATCCGTCGAGATAGATAATTTCATTTTTTTCAATCGACTCCAGTGTTTTGGGCGATGAGATGGGTGTATTCGGATGATGGTGATCGTCGCCAATCCCGATGAAAGCGAGGATTTTTTCCCGATCGGTAATGGATACGGCACCGACATTGGTTTCCTCATAGACAATACGGGCAACCGGTCCTGCGGTTTTGGCGGTAAATTCATCGGATAGTAACCCGACGGAACGTTCCGCAATACGTAACGCTTTACGGGAAAAGGTTGCAGAGTATTCTTCATAAATCGATTTTTTATCTTTCAGAATGCTCATAAACAACGCTGCGCCGACGGAGTTGGCAATAATCATCGGAGCGGCGATGGTACTGACCAGTGAAAACGCTTGGTCATATGGTTTCGCAACCGATAGGATAATCAGCATCTGAATGATTTCAGCAAACAAGGTGATCCCGAAGACGACCCCCGGATGAAACAAACGTTCCCGCTGATATCTTCTCATCAGATAAGTATGCAATAATCCGCCAATCAGGCCTTCGGTTGTGGTTGAGATCGCACAGGCTAAATCGGTAAACCCGCCGAGCGAGTAACGATGAAGTCCACCGGTCAAACCAACCGCAAATCCGACAATTGGCCCGCCGAATAATCCTCCCATAACGGCGCCAATCGCCCGGGTATTGGCGATGGCATCATTGATCTGTAAGCCAAAATAAGTGCCTAGAATACAAAACAGAGAGAAAAGCACATAAATGGATAATCTGTGCTCTAAACGGGAAGATATGTTCAGGAGTGGCAGAAAGAGCGGCGTTTTACTGAGCATATAAGCCAGAACCAGATAAACGCACATTTGTTGCAGTAGGGAAAGAATCACATCCATGATGATACAAAACATCTTGTAAACTGTTTGCTTATTCTAGGGGAAGGCTCAGCAATAAAATACTAATCAACCAATGAATTGTGATGACATGGTGGCTGTATTGTTGTGTAAATTTAGGTTTACAATTAATGTTTCTTTTATTTTACATTCACAAGTGCCATTTTTACTGGTAATTTAAGCGGCATATGTGATTTAATTCTCGTTAACATAAAATAGCGTGTAAATTTTTTTGTACAGGTGGCAATGATGAATGAACTTAATGATATTAATATAATTGACCAACAGGTTTTGATTACTCCGGAAGCACTGAAAGCGAAACTGCCTCTGAGTGAAAGAGCACAGCAATTCATTCATCAGTCTCGCCAGACGATTGCTGATATTATTCATAAACGGGATCACCGTTTACTGGTGGTCTGTGGCCCTTGTTCAATTCATGATTTAGACGCGGCTAAAGCGTACGCCAAACGTTTTAAAGCGTTGGCCGAAGCTGTCAGTGATCAGCTGTATTTGGTGATGCGGGTTTACTTTGAAAAACCACGGACAACTGTGGGTTGGAAAGGATTGATCAATGACCCGCATCTGGATGGCACATTTGATATCGAGCACGGGTTACATGTTGGCCGACAATTATTGGTCGAGCTGGCAGAAATGGAAATCCCGCTCGCGACGGAAGCGCTTGATCCGATCAGCCCGCAGTACCTTTCTGATACATTCAGCTGGGCGGCGATTGGTGCAAGAACAACCGAGTCTCAGACACACCGGGAAATGGCCAGTGGTCTTTCGATGCCAATCGGATTTAAAAATGGTACTGACGGCAGTTTATCTACGGCAATTAATGCCATGCAGGCCGCTTCATCAAGTCACCGCTTCATGGGCATAAATGCCGAAGGGCAGGTCGCTTTACTGACCACTCAAGGCAACTCAAACGGTCATGTGATTCTGCGTGGCGGTAAGCAAACGAATTATGATTCAGTTTCTGTTGCTGAATGTGAAGCAGAGATGCACAATGCAAAACTTGACCCGGCATTGATGGTTGACTGTAGTCATGCGAATTCCCGTAAAGACTTCAGACGTCAGCCGCTGGTTGCTGAAGATGTCATTCATCAGATCCGTGAGGGAAATCGCTCGATTATCGGACTGATGATCGAAAGTCATATTCATGAAGGAAACCAATCCGCTGATTTACCGCGTGAGGAAATGCAGTATGGTGTTTCCATCACGGATGCATGTATTAGCTGGGAAGCGACCGAGAGCTTGTTGCGTCGCGCGCATCAGGATTTGGTTCCATTCTTAGAAAAACGTTTGCAAGATTAAAAGAGGTTGTTCATGTCAGTTGAGCTCAACGCGTTACGCGATCAGATAGATGAAGTCGATCAGCAGATGATTCAGCTGCTTGCGCGTCGTCTGGCATTGGTTGAAAAAGTCGGTGAAGTGAAAAGTCAGCATGGTTTGCCGATCTATGCCCCTGAACGTGAAGCTGCGATGTTGGCGGCTCGTCGTGAAGAAGCGGAAAACCAAGGGGTTCCTGCTCAACTGATAGAAGATATTCTACGCCGGACCATGCGTGAGTCTTATGCGAGTGAGAAAGATGCTGGCTTTAAATGTTTGAACCCAGAACTGCGTCCGATTGTGATTGTCGGTGGAAAGGGTCAGCTCGGTGGTCTGTTTGCCCGTATGTTCCGGTTATCCGGTTATACGGTCAAAATTCTCGGGAGTCAGGACTGGGATCGTGCTGATGAACTATTACATGACGCGGGAATGGTTGTCGTGACCGTGCCGATTCATCTGACGCTGGATGTTATATCGAAGCTCAAACATCTGCCTGAAGATTGTATTTTGTGCGATCTGACCTCGATAAAATCGAAGCCATTACAAGCCATGCTAAAGGTCCATGCCGGGCCGGTTGTCGGATTACACCCGATGTTTGGCCCCGATGTGCCAAGCCTTGCGAAGCAGGTGGTTGTTTATTGTGATGGGCGCGGTGCGGACAGTTATCAGTGGCTGCTCCAGCAGATATCGATTTGGGGAGCCAGTTTGTGCAAGATTCGGGCAGAGGATCATGATCATGGGATGACATTGATTCAGGCTCTGAGACACTTTACATCTTACGTGTATGGCTTGCATCTCTCGAAAGAAAATCCTGACTTAGCCAAGCTGCTTCAGCTCAGTTCTCCGATTTACCGGCTGGAATTAGTGATGGTCGGGCGCTTATTTGGGCAGGACCCGAACCTTTACGGCGACATCATTTTTTCTTCAGAAGAAAATACTGACATGATTCGTCGTTTCTATCAGTGCTTTACCGAAGCCATGTCGATTATTGATGAAGATGACAAAGGGCGCTTTATCGAGAGTTTTACGAAAACCAGCCAATGGTTCGGTGACTACTCACAAAAGTTTATGTCGGAAAGCCAGAGTCTCCTCAAACATGCCAATGATGCAATTCACCGCGGGTAAAACGGCTCGTTGCATCGTCAACTGAAAGTACAAAAAAGAGCGGATGAACCGCTCTTTTTTTACATGTTAAGCGCATAATGCTCACCACTTGGGGCGTGATGATTGAGCCTGACTATATTTTATCCGGTGCCTCGCTTTCATCCTCATCACCTAAATCAGTCAGGTGTTCGAGTTCCCGATGTAAGAGGGCATCATTACCGACATTGAGCTCAATCAGCCGTTTCAGGTGAGAAATACTATCGACATCAATATAAGCAATACTGGCGTGCAATGTACTGTTTTTCATACTGACAATATTGGCTGTCATTTGAATCGAGATATCACTTTCAGGGAGTGGAAACTCAATGTAGATCGGTTGTTGAAGATCAAGTCTCGTGTCATCAAGAATAGAAAGCAAGATCCCATGCAGTGATAGATCCTGAACGGTCGTTGCAAGGTGGATTGACCCTTGGGTCAGTAAAGCCGGAGCTCGGTAGATAATCCGTGAAAATCGACGTTTTTCTGCCATATCTCTGCCTCTGTCAGTGAGAAGAAGGTGCTGAGTTGAGGAGAATGCATCTTATCCGTCTTCCCTGTGATAAAAAGGCCGCAATGGCGGCCTTTTCCGAACAGAAAACACTATTTCGCAATACGTTTGTATTTAATGCGATGCGGTTCTGCCGCTTGAGCACCCAGTGTCTGTTTTAGCCATTCTGAGTATTCAGTATAGTTACCTTCATAGAAGTTGACTTGCCCTTCATCACGGTAATCAAGAATGTGTGTCGCAATTCTGTCAAGGAACCACCGGTCATGCGAAATGACCATCGCGCATCCGGGAAACTCTAACAGTGCTTCTTCCAGTGCCCGGAGTGTTTCCACATCGAGATCGTTGGTCGGTTCATCAAGCAGTAAGACGTTACCACCGGCTTTGAGTAGTTTGGCCAGATGGACACGGTTACGTTCTCCTCCGGAAAGCTCGCCGATGACTTTCTGCTGATCCACGCCTTTAAAATTAAAGCGTGAGCAGTAGGCCCGAGCCGGAATTTCAAAGTTATTGATGCGGATAATGTCGGCACCTTCGGAAATTTCCTGAAAGACGGTATTCTTATCATTCATACTGTCACGGAACTGATCAACCGAAGCGAGCTTCACCGTATCACCGATGTCGATGGTGCCGGCATCCGGCTGTTCGATACCACTGAGCATCTTGAACAAGGTTGATTTACCTGCACCATTGGGACCAATGATGCCGACAATTGCCCCTTTCGGCATGGTGAATGACAGATCATCAATTAACACTCTGCCATCGAATGATTTTGTGAGGTTTTTCACTTCAATGACTTTTTCACCTAAACGTTCACCTGGTGGGATAAACAGTTCATTGGTTTCATTGCGTTTTTGATGATCACTGCTCTGTAATTCTTCAAAGCGAGCCATCCGGGCTTTTGATTTTGCCTGACGACCTTTCGGATTCTGACGAACCCATTCAAGCTCTTTCTCGATGGTTTTCTGCCGGGCTTTTTCCTGCGCAGCTTCCTGTTTCAGACGGGCGTCTTTCTGTTCCAGCCAAGAGGTATAGTTCCCTTGCCATGGAATCCCTTCACCCCGGTCAAGCTCCAGAATCCAACCTGCTGCATTGTCCAAGAAATAGCGGTCGTGGGTAATTGCGACCACAGTACCGCTGTAATCGACCAGAAAATGCTCCAGCCAAGCAACCGATTCTGCATCCAGATGGTTGGTTGGTTCGTCTAAGAGCAGCATGTCTGGTTTTTCCAGTAGCAAACGACAAATTGCGACCCGGCGGCGCTCACCACCCGACAGATGACTAATTTTCGCATCCCATTCAGGCAGGCGAAGGGCATCTGCGGCACGCTCTAGCATGTTGTCAAGGTTGTGGCCATCTTTGGCCTGAATTAAGGCTTCCAGCTCTCCTTGCTCTTTGGCAAGCGCATCAAAATCTGCGTCCGGTTCAGCGTAAGCTGCGTAAACTGCATCGAGGCGTTCAAGGGCATTTTTTACATCAGAAACCGCTTCTTCAACAATCTCACGGACAGTTTTACTTTCGTCCAGTACCGGTTCTTGCGGTAGATAACCGACATTCAATCCCGGTTGAGGCCGGGCTTCACCATCAATGTCCGTATCAATACCCGCCATGATGCGGAGCAGTGTTGATTTACCAGCGCCATTGAGACCCAGTACACCAATCTTGGCACCCGGGAAAAAGCTTAGAGAGATATCTTTCAGGATTTGTCTTTTCGGGGGCACAATTTTGCTCACCCGAGACATTGTATACACGTATTCAGCCATTGCCGATCGTTCCTAACTGTTACTCATAGACCAAAACGGTCATTTTATACTAATCAGATGACATTTGTTACTCACAGACATTTTTTTCATGCAGACTTTGGGGTGTCAGATCATTTGGGAAAAAATTTACAAATTGATGTTGTTTGAAATTTTTTGTTAATTTAGCCTCTCTCATGTAATAAATGAGGAAAAACATGACTAAAATGTTAAAAAGTCGTTTTGGGAGAGTCGGGCCGATTACATCGTTTATGAACGGTTTTTGGGGGAGAGTACTGCCGGTTTTACTTGGGGTGGTTATCGGCAATGGGTATGTACCGTGTGGTTTGGCACAAAGTGATTTAACTCTGGATCAACAACGTCAGCTTTACGAGCGTGCTCAGCTCTGGTTGGATCAACAAGATGTGCAAAAATACCATCGTATCCGTGACCAACTACTTGATTATCCTTTAACACCTTACCTCGACTATCGTTCTATTTTAGTCAACATTGGTGATAAACCCCCTTTGGTTATCAAAAATTTTATTGATAGTCATCGTAATTTCCCGTTTGCCGGACGTATCAGTGCACCTTATTTAGATGCGCTCGCGCAGAAGAAAAAGTGGTCAGTGTTACTGACTTATCAAAAATCCATTCCCAATCAAGAAAAATATCGCTGCTATTACTACACCGCGATGTGGCATACCGGTAGAAAAAATGAAGCTTATCAAGGGGCTGAGTCACTGTGGTTGAGTGGCAATAGTGTCTCTGATGCGTGTGATTTTCTGTTTTCTCAGTGGCGTAAAACGCCGCTTTTTACTGACCGACAAATCATTGACCGAATGTTTCTCGCCTTTGAGCAGCGAAGTTTCTCTCTGATGCAGTATCTGAGTCGACAGTTGAAAACGGAGCAGGCACAGGCGCAGCGGTTGATTGATATTTATCGCGATCCGAAGCGAGTCCTGACTTTGATGAATCGCGATGTATTCAGTGAGGATGATGCTAAAACGGTCGTGCTTGGTTTGAAAAAATGGGCAGCAGAGAAGCCGATTGCCGTGTATTCGCTGATCGCACAGCATCAGTTATCGTTGTTGAGTTCTGAAGAACTGAACCATCTGGCTCTCTATGTTGCCAGCCAATTGCTGGATGAAACATCGGTATCGGGGATCACCGAATGGCGTGATCAAGTGATTGCCGCAAGTGGGGATGCACCGTTAATTGAACAGCGTATTCGTCAGGAAATCCGGCGTGGAGATTGGCAGCGTATTCATCGTTGGATTCGCTATTTACCTGAATCGCAACAACAGTTACCCGGATGGCAATTCTGGCTCGGTCGGAGCGAAATCGAATTGGGCAATGAAGCGGAAGGGATCAATAAATTAGCAGCGCTTACCGAATTGCGCAGTTTTTATGGGGTGGCGGCATCTGAAATGCTGCAACAACCCTTTGTTTACCGAACCAGTACCCTGAGTTATAACCCTGATTTGATTGAGCCTTATAAGCAGGCATTGACGCGGATTGAGGAATTGATTGAGCGGGGGAAACTAGCGGCTTCTAAAAGTGAGTGGCGTTGGTTATTGCAACGAGTGTCGGTCGAAGAGCGGGCGATGTTGGCACGTTATGCGGCGACAGCGCATTGGTATCATTTGGCTGTAGTGGCTGCGATACAGGCTAAGCTATGGGCAAATCTGGATCTGCGATTTCCCAGAGCGTATCTGAAATGGTTTGAATTTTTTGGCAATAAAAACAAGGTTGATCCGATCTCATTGATGTCTTTAGCAAGGCAGGAAAGTGCGATGGACATTGAAGCGCATTCCCCGGTGGGCGCAAAGGGGCTGATGCAAATTATGCCATCTACGGCTCGGCATGTTGCCAAGAAATACCAACTGCAATATCACAGTGCCCGTGATTTGTTTAATGTGGAAAAAAACATTGAACTGGGCAGCCAATACCTTCATGAGTTGTTGACGCGATATGACGGCAACCGGATTCTGGCTTTTGCTGCCTATAATGCCGGGCCGTACCGGGTTGATCAGTGGCTGAAAGATTCGGATGGTGAGTTGGATGTCTATCGGTTTATTGAATCGATTCCTTTCCACGAAACCAGAGGATATGTACAAAATGTCCTGATGTTCGAAAACTATTACCGTTATTTGATGGGCATCGAAGGCGATTTTTTACAGCACATCGAAGTGGAGACAAAATATTGATTCCATTGAGCGATAAAACCACTACAATGAATGATGTGTATCAATCAACGAGTACAGTCATGTTACAGCAACCAAAATTTACTGACTGGCAGTCTTTATTGGAACTGCTGAGAGAAGCATCAGAACAAGATCATCTGGCCATGTTGTTGACGATGATGATGACTTCAGATGAGCGGGAAGCGTTGGTTTCCAGAATCAATATATTTTATGAGTTACTCAAAGGTGATCTGTCTCAGCGGCAAATTAGTCAAATGCTGGGGGTTGGGGTCGCGACAATTACCCGAGGTTCAAACGAACTGAAAGCATGTTCCGAAGATAATAAAGCAGCCTTGATTGGACTGCTGGTTGACAAGAATTAACCCTCCGTTGAATCAAGCCGATTGATATTGATTACCTGATTGAGTGCGTCCCAATCGGCTTGATTTCTGCTCTGTATTATTTTGAAAGATTAACCGATCCCCCCTTGGGTTAGCTTTTGCGGGTCGAGTAATTTTTCCAGCTCTTCCCGGCTGAGATCCGTTTCTTCAAGTGCGACATCGAGGATCGCCCGATGTTGTTGATAAGCTTGCTTGGCGATTTTGGCTGCTTTCATGTAGCCGATGACTGGGTTGAGAGCTGTGACTAAAATCGGATTTTTCGCTAAGGCGATATCGAGGTTATCCTGACGGACCGTGAATGTTGCAATGGCTTTATCAGCCAGTGCTGTGGCACTGTTACTCAGGAGTTCAATGCTTTCCAAAATATTATGTGCAATAACCGGTAACATGACATTGAGCTGGAAATTACCGGCCTGTCCTGCGATGGTAATCGTTGCATCATTACCGATGACTTGTGCGGCTGCCATCGCGGTTGCTTCCGGAATCACCGGGTTAACTTTACCGGGCATGATTGAAGAGCCGGGTTGCAGTGCCTGCAATTCAATTTCCCCTAATCCAGCCAGCGGACCGGAATTCATCCAGCGGAGGTCATTGGAAATTTTCATCAGCGCTACCGCGGTTGTTTTTAACTGGCCTGATAACGCCACAATGGCATCTTGACTACTGAGATTGAAAAAGAAGTTCTCGCTGCTGGTGAACTGAATCCCGGTTTTCTGAGATAAGTGTTCCACAAAGGCTGCTGCAAAACGAGGATCTGCATTGATGCCTGTTCCCACCGCTGTACCGCCTTGCCCTAACGCTTTGACGGACATCAGGCTGTGCTTAATGCCCGCCATTGCATGTTGAATTTGATAGGACCAGCCGCTGAGTTCCTGCGCAAATGTCACGGGCATGGCATCCATTAAGTGGGTACGCCCCGTTTTGACGCAATGACCAATTTCTGTACTTTTATGATCAAGGGTTTTAATCAGATGGCTCAATGCAGGGAGCAACTGTTGTTCGATCGAGAGTGTACTACTGATTTGAATGGCGGTCGGGACAACATCGTTACTGCTTTGTCCCATATTGACATGATCGTTTGGATGAATCGGAGTCCCGAGAGTTTGGGAAGCCAGTGTTGCAATAACTTCATTGGCATTCATGTTTGAGCTGGTACCGGAACCGGTTTGAAAAATATCGATAGGGAACTGTTCTAAGTGCTGCCCGTCAATAATTTGTTGTGATGCAAGGCAGATTGCATTGGCAATTTCATCCTCTAGCAGGCCTAATTGAATATTGGTGTGTGCGGCGGCCTGTTTGATATAAGCCAAAGCCTGAATAAAGCCGCGAGGCATTGGTCGTTGACTGATGGAGAAATTATTCACCGCGCGTTGTGTTTGTGCCTGATAAAGAGCATCCGCAGGAACCAGCACTTCTCCCATACTATCGGTTTCTGTTCTGAATGTTTGTTTCATGAGTGCGCTCCTATATGTTATTCATCGAGTATGGTCTGAATACTTCTTACCTGTTGTTGTAATGCCATCAGTTTGACATCACCGTCCTTTAACTGACGATAATAGCGTTTGAGTGTGAGTAGTGGGATATGAATCGAATCAAGGCAGATTCGGCGGAAAATTCGGCTGTAGATAGGGTCTTGAATTGCGTCAAGAAGATGAAAAAATATCCGCCGGAGAAACAATTCATGGAGGAGGCCGTTTTCATGATGCGTTTCGGGACGATACAGCGACGCAAGCAGCAGCCCACTCTGAATATATTCCTGAATGATTTCAGGTTCAAAGCCAGTCGGCTGGTGGTGTTGAATAAACCGATCCTGAGCTTTGAAAAAAGTGCTATATAAGATCTCTTCTTGATACATAGCCACCTCACAGTATAATGATAATTATTATCATCTTAATCTGTTGGATGCAAGTGAATGCATTCAGGCGTGGTTCAATTCTGAGTAAGAGTCAAGTTATCAGGATAAAGTGTCGGATTGGCGAAAGGAACAAGCGCCAGAATCAAAGCCTGATGATAAACAGAGCTGCGGGTCAGACGATGGTTGGTGAGTAAGCCGATAGCACCGCCTTGCTGTTTGATGTTCGTTGTCTGAAACAGGTCGTCCATAATACTGCCAAGCTCGTTTTCGGTATTTAATTGTGTGACGACTTCGGGGGGAAGCGGCAGACTTGCAGAACGTGATTCACCTCTTTTTTGCCCCGACTCCACCACCATCCAAGCGTAAGTAAATTGACCTTCTACACCGGCTTCCAGACCAACATAGAAATCAGCATCCGGTACTTGTTTCCGGGCATTGGCCACACGATTCAGGGCGCCTAAATGAGTTTCTGAATCGCTCATCGGCTGATCGGCGACGTGACTGGGGACGGAGATCCCGATCACTTCTGCCTGAAGGGTCGGGAATACTTCCTGAAAAGCATTCTCTACGGCTTTAATTTTAACCGGATTGAGCGATGCAATAATAATTCGGTTCATCATGGTGTTCCTTTTGATTGTTCAGCAAGGGTTGTCAGCTCTTTGATTGATAGGGGTTTACCGAAATAATATCCCTGTAAATAATCACATTGGTATTCCTGTAACCATTGATACATACTTTCTGTTTCGATCCCCTCAGCCGTGACTTCCATATTCTGAGAGTGGCACAGGTCAATCAATGGCTTCACTACCTGATGTTTTTGAGTGTTAATTAAAGTATCAAGAAATTGGCGATCTAATTTTATCTTTTGTACCGGATATTGAACCAACTGAGCAATCGATGAGTATCCGGAGCCAAAGTCATCGATCGTCAGACCAAATCCGAGTTTCGATAATTCGTGTAATAAGGGAAAGCTCTGAGATTCGGCTGCAAACGTTTCGGTAATTTCAAACTCTACCAAATCGACCGGAATCTGATAAGAGGTCGCAAGGGTTTCGATATATTCTGCCAGTTGTAGGGAGTTCAGTTCTGCCGATGACAGATTGATTGCGATTTTTTTCGGTTCATCCTCAATGGCTTGTAACATGGCGAATTCTTCAAATGCTTTATGGATCACCCAGCGGTCAATTTCACCGAATAATCCGGTTTGCTCTGCAATAGGAATGAACTCGTCAGGAGAAATTTCACCTAACTGAAGTGATTCCCAGCGCAACAATACTTCATATCCGTTAATGGTTTTTTCAGAACTGGTGAAATAGGGTTGATAAACCAAACTGAACTCATGATCGAAAGAACCGTTTCTAAGCGCCCGCTCGATGTTTGCCCGGCGCTGGACAATTTTATCCAGTGCTTTTGAGTAGTGTGCAATCTGGTTTTTGCCGGCATTTTTTGCCTGATACATCGCGGTATCCGCATTGGAAAGGAGTTTCTCAATATGTTGGCCATCTTCAGGAAAGGTCGCAATTCCGATACTGGCAGTAATCGGAAAATGTCCGATGGGGGAATGCGTCCGGTTTTTGATGGGGGCTAATAATTTTTGAGCAAACTGATCGACGATGTCGCGGTGTTGAGGTGAGGCGTGCAGAAGAATGGCAAATTCATCTCCGGAAAGCCGGGCGGCCAGACAATATACGTCATGAGTCTGGTTAAAGTGTTGGCACAGTGCTTTGATATGATTAGCAAAATTAATCAGCAGTGAATCCCCGATTTGATGCCCGTATTTATCATTAACATATTTAAAGTTGTCTAAATCAATATAGAGTGCCCAGACTGATGAGTGAGCCTGAGAAAGAATGGCTTTAGCATGGCGTTGAAACTGATGGCGGTTGGCCAGATTGGTGAGATGATCGTTCTCTGCTAATAATTTCGTTTGCTGATAAGTTTTTTCTAATTCGGTATACATCACATAAAAGCGAGAGGATAAGCGTCCGATTTCATCATTACTCGACAAAACTTCAATATTTTTGCGTTTATTATTTTCAACTTCCTGCAATTGATGATCCAGCCGGGTGATTGGGTTAATCACATGTCTGTACAGCAAGAGCAATAATAAGATCACGGTAAAAAATGCCGAGATATTAAATGCTAAGATTAACTCTTTTTGAATGGCATTCAGTTGTTGGTCGAGGATCAACGGTGCCGGGTCCAGCGTCGCGAACCAGCCGGGCTGAAGTTCAACGGTCTGGATCAGATCTTCTTTGATGGCTGCTTTATTTTCAGTCGGTCGATGTGTAAAAAAGATAGTTGTCTGATTGGTGTACTCGAGGCTTTTTTTCAGGTGATTGAAACGATCAAGGGTTGCGTAGACAAGCACGAAAAAGATTTCATTCTGGTTATAACTTAGTGGGGTTTGTAGGGTTTTTGTATCTAACACATCATAACGAATTAGGACGCCTTCTCCTGATGAGTTTTCAGTGTAGCCGATATAAGTTGGTTTTTTGGTTCGCTGGTAAACTTGCTCAGTATATTTTAGAAGTTTGGGATCCATCTGGGCAAAAGGATCATGACTCCTGTCGACATAGTAAAGAACCTTGTGCTGACTGTCTAAAATCGATAATGCAACAAACTGTTGTTGCTTGGGTTGAAGTGCGTAAATGGTACCATTGAGGTTATCCACCAATTCAAGTTCCCGAAATGGATTCTGTTCATGATGAACATAGTGACGAATAATATCGCTTTTTGCCAATGTATAGGCGTAACTACTAACCAGAGTATTTGTCTGACGATAATAGCCCGCCAATTTTTCCATATTGAGCTGTAGATAACTATCGGTCCGTTTGATAAGCGCATCTCTTTGCGTAACATAAATAATGTAACTCGATGCAGCTGCACTCAATAAAATAACGGGTGCGATGAGTAATAATATTCTATGGCTGAGCTTCATACTGATTCATTAAACTATTGATGATTTTGGACCGAATATTTAAATTCAAGGGTGAAAGTTCTGTATCCATGATGATGTTCTGTCTGTTTCCGATGGGGGGAAAAATACTCTCATCATGAATAAAGCTGGCAGGAAGTCGTTTGAGTGCTGCCTGATTAGGCGTTGCAGCTCCGATATCCAGCGCATTTTGAGCGGCGATGTCTGGTCGCATCAGATAATTCAGAAAATCTTTGGCTGCCTTTTTATTTTCTGAATTACTATTAATAGCCATACAATCTACCCAGATGAATATGGGACCGTCAGGTGTGATAAATTTCCAGTTGTTCGTGTGAAAATAGCGGTTCAGTGAATATTGATCGCCGCTATATCCTAATGCCATGTATAGGTTGTCATTATCTTGGTGGCTTCTCACATAACTGAGTGCATATTCATAAGTGATGATATTGGCGTTGAAACGTTCCATGGCATGATAAGCGGCTCTCAATTCAGATAAAGAATCGGTTATCGGGGATAATCCCTGTGAGTATAGGAAAGGTAATAAGGTTTCGATACTGTCTTGTATCATGCCGATATGTCCTTTGACTGTCGGCGGTGGATTCATGAATTCAGACCACGTTCTCGGCGGTGAAGGGACTTTATTTGCTCGATAGACAATCCCTACGCTTCCCCAAAAATAAGGAACCGCATGCGTCCCGCAAACTTGATTCCAACGAGGATCGATATACTGACGGTTTTCTAATGATGACAAATCTTCAAACGCATCCTGACGGGCAAAAATCTGGGCAGAAACATTGTCCAGAACAATAATATCAAAAGGAAGCTGAAAACTTTTCAGCATGAGAAGACTACGTTCATCATCATTATCGAAATGAAATAGATGTAAAGGGATATTAAAATATTTATCCCATTCCGAGGTGACATGTTTGGATAATGTATCTTCCCACAGATAAATATTCAGTTCTGAGGCAGTCGCTGTTAAAGGAAAAGCAGCAAAGGTAAGCATCAGTATTCTAGCCAGTATTTTAATGATCATTTATATGTTCGAACCTGACGTATGCCGATCCTACAGATGAGGTAGGTGCTATTTGCTACTTTATCCTGTATCTCAGCGAACAATACAACAAAAACTACGGTTGGGTGAGGGGATTCATTCTATGTTGTCGATGCCGTATTGTCAGCCTTATCACAGTGAAAATCGTTAATTTTTCAATATTGATCCACCCGTGTCGGTTTTACATTTTCAATGGGGTAACATCCCAGCACTTTGAGGAATTTGGTTAAGTGAGTCAGTTCTTCCAAAGCTTTCTGCATCTCAGGCGAGGCTAAATGTGCCGCTAAGTCAACATAGAACATCTCTTCCCAGGGATTGCCCATAACGGGTCTCGACTCTAGCTTAGTCATATTGATACCTAATTTTTGCAATACCTGAAGTGTTGAAACTAAAGCCCCGGCTTCTTGGGAGGTTGCCATAATCAGTGTGGTTTTGGCTGGGATCTGTAAGGACACTTCGACTGGTTTGCGAGCCACAATAATGAAGCGGGTATAGTTTTCGGTTTGATTCGCAATATTGGTTTTGATGGGTTGCAATCCATACAGCTTGCCACTGGAAGCATTACCGATTGCCACAGCATCATGACGGTTCATCGCTTTGACTTTCTGCATAGCATCTGCAGTGCTGATACAAGATTCGAGAGTTGCATGGCGCATATACCCTAAAAACTCGCTACACTGCTGTAGTGGTTGTGGATGGGAGTAAAGGACCCGAATCTCTTCCAGTGGTATATCTTGTGTGGCTAACAAGCAATGCTCTATCGGTAAGGTTAGTTCCCCGACGATGTGTAATGTTGTGCGCTGAAGCAAATCATAGACTTCGTTGATGGAGCCCGAGCTGGTATTTTCTATCGGTAATACACCGTAATCTGCATGTCCGGATTCGACCGCTTTGGTAACATCTTTGAATTGTTCGCTATTCATCTCAATCAGTTCGACATTTTTTCGACTGAAATATTCACGGGTCGCCAAATGTGAATAGGAGCCTTTCGCGCCGAGAAAAGCGACGCGGGATGTTGGTTTTCTGTGGACCGGGTTGGCTAAACTCTGTAAATAGTTTTGTTGCAATAATACGGAATCTTCGATGATGGTATAGAACACTTTAGTGATATAAGGGGCATCTAACTGGTATTTTTCTTTGCCATTATTAATCAGTTTAACCAGTAACTGTTGTTCTCTGTCGGCATCGCGCACGGGTTTTGCGGTTTCTACTTTGCTTTTGGCAACTTCAATGCTCAATTTCCGGCGTTCGGAGAGTAATTGAAGTAACTGATCGTCTAACTCGTTCAGTCTTAAGCGAATATCCTGCAAAGAGTACTTCTGAGACGTCATAATATATCCTCATAAGAAAAGACCTCCGTACAGAGAGGAGGCCTCCAATTGTTATTTTATAGGCGCAATGATTGTGATTTTGATTCGGTGTTTCAGCGCTGATTCTCGGGATGCATCTAAAATTGAAAATGGTAATGAGTCACACAATAAGCAAGGTGTCATAAGGCGTCAAGCAAAAAAACAGCGCTGGTTCAGCGCTGTTTACAAAGTGGGATGATTTGATTTTTACAAGATTTCAGATGGGTCAATTTTGTCTTTATCCGTCCGTCTTGCTTCTGGTTTATGTCTCAATTTATTAAGCTGACGTTCTAGTTTTTGTTCGACTTCATTCACTGCGATATAGAGATCTTCGTGTGTGGCCGAGGCAACCAGTTGTCCTTTGGGGATAGAAATAACAGCTTCGAATTTTTTCTTTTTATCCGGTTCTTCTTGGAAAGTTGTCTGGCAGCCAATGATGTCAACTTGCCATTTTTCCAGTTTTTTGATTTTCCCTTCGATATGCTCGCGGATTGCAGAGGTGACTTCAATATTCTTACCGATAATGTTTACATTCATAGATGATTCCTCTGTTGCTATCCCATCTGGATTACCTTCAGATTACCTGTTTGATATGGAAAAAATGTGACATAAATCACTTAAATGGGCGGTAAATTCGGAGGTCGAAGCAAACGTGATCTGTCGCAAAGAGTCATCGCGAGAAAGTGAAAAAAGAGTTGAGAATATTTTATGTCACGATAGATTAGAGAAAGGTTGAACTGAAAAATACTTGTTTTTTAGTGGCTTGTTTCAGCTTGTTAAAAGTTACCATGCTGCTCGTCCCGCACAATCCGCTGTTTTATTCCCCCAAAAAGTCATCTTGCTCTTCCTCAAATCAATGAGAAAGAGCAAGCGGTCCGTCGATGACCCATTTTCTTGTGATTATTCGACAGGATTCAATTTGATAAGTGTTTGTGTCCGTTTCACCGCGTCAGTCAAGCCTAATTGTTGGTAGGCTTTTAACTGTATCTGCAATGATTCTCTTGCGGCTTCGGTATTCGGGAAAGTTTTCTGTAATTCCTGACAACGTTTAATGGCTGCGATCCACGCTTCTCTTCGCAAATAAAAATCAGCCGTCGCCAAGTCGTATTTCGCCAGTCTGTTTTTAAGGGCTAACAGCCGCTGGTGAGCATCTTTGGCGTAAGGGCTATTGGGATAACGTTCAAGCAATTTCTTAAAATCGGCAAATGCTTCTTTCGCCGGTTCAGGATCGCGATCGGAACGATCGATGTTAAATAGCTCCTGTATAAAGTTGGTATCTTGGGCGATGTTAGTTAAGCCCCGCATATACAGCACCCAATCCATTTTATCGTGTGTTGGATTTAAACGGATGAAACGATCAATCGTTGCCAGACTCATAGCGAGCTGGTCACTTTTGTAATAAGCGTAGATCAAATCAAGCTGAACCTGCTTTGAATACGCACCGAACGGATAACGCGAGTCCATGGCTTCCAATTTTTCAATTGCATTGGTCCAATTACCACTTTGCAAAGAGACTTTGGCTTCTGAGTAGAGCTGTGAAGGAGGGATATCGGGAACAACATGTTCACTACTGGAGCATCCCGCGAGAAGTGTCAGCGCAAGTAGACCTGATAAAGCTTGGTATTTCATGTCAGAAGTGGCTTCCTTTAATTCAAAATAATTCAGTGAAAGTGCTCTTTGTAAAAGGTTACGTTACTTTCTCTGTGGTAACAGATACAATGGTGCATCATTTTATCCATACTAGGGACTATTAGTCTCCTTGTTTTTTAAAAAGTTCGATATGGCTCAGCAGATTGAATTAAAGAGTACCGTAAGAGATAGTCAGTTAGGACAACGCCTCGATCAGGCGATTGCCGAACTGTTTTCTGATTTTTCCCGTTCTCGTTTGAAAGAATGGTTACTTGCCGGCAAAGTGGTTGTTGACGGAGAGGTGGTGACTAAGCCTCGTCTGAAAGTAATGGGCGGGGAAGAAATTACCCTTCACGCCGAACTGGAAGATGAAGCACGCTGGCTACCTCAGGATATTGCCTTGGACATCGTTTACGAAGATGACGATATTCTGGTGATCAATAAACCCCGAGATTTTGTGGTCCATCCCGGAGCCGGGACACCAGACGGCACAGTGTTGAATGCTTTGCTGCATCATTATCCACAAATTGCGGAAGTCCCAAGGGCGGGGATTGTTCATCGTCTCGATAAAGATACCACCGGCTTGATGGTGGTTGCGAAAACAGTACCGGCGCAGACGCGTTTAGTCAGAGCGCTTCAGAAACGCAAAATTACCCGTGAATATGAAGCGATTGCGATCGGAACAATGACCGCTGGTGGTCTGGTTGATCAGCCAATTGGACGGCATCCGACCAAACGGACATTGATGGCGGTTTCTCCGATGGGAAAACCCGCAGTGACGCATTATCGTGTGGCAGAACATTTTCGTGAGCATACGCGGATCAGATTGCGGCTGGAAACCGGGCGAACTCACCAGATTCGTGTGCATATGGCATCGATTCAGCATCCGCTGCTAGGCGATATCGCCTATGGTGGCCGTGTCCGAATTCCGAAAGGTGCGGATGAAAATGTTGTGGCGCTGATCAGAAACTTTGATCGTCAGGCATTACATGCGGTGATGTTGCGGTTTGAACATCCGGTTACCGGAGAAGAACTGGAATTTCACGCCCCGGTTCCTGACGATATGGTGATTCTGACCGAAGCGTTACGTGACGATACCGACAAATACGGAAAAGATGAGTATTCATCATGATCATTCCTGACTGGCAGCTTCCTCAAAATGTTCGGGCGGTGTCTTCGACGCGCCAGCGTGGCGTTTCTACCGGCGCATATCAAAGCTTGAACTTGGGGATGCATGTCGGTGATTCACCGGAGCATGTCGCAACAAACCGGCAGCGAGTCATGACGTATGCGGAAATGCCGTCAGCCCCGGTGTGGATGAATCAAACGCATTCAACTCAAGTTTTGAATATTGATCACCCGACGACGGATATCATCGAGGCGGATGGCATTTTTACCCGCACGCCCGGTGTCGTGTGTGCCGTGATGACCGCTGACTGCCTGCCTATTTTGATGACCAATACATCTGGGACCGAAGTTGCTGCAGTTCATGCCGGATGGCGAGGTTTAGCTGGCGGTATTCTTGAGCAAGCCGTCAGTTATTTCTCCGGTGACGTCATGGTATGGCTGGGACCTGCAATAGGAAAAGCCGCTTTCGAAGTCGGTGATGATGTGGTCACCGCATTTACTCGAGGGGATCCAATGGCAGAACAAGCCTTTGAACCCCGTCAGCAAGCTGGCAAATGGTCTGCGGATTTAGTCCGACTGGCGCAGCAACGACTACATCGAGTCGGGGTTACACAGGTTTCTGCCAGTGGCTTATGCACATACAGTGATGCACACAACTTCTTTTCTTTCCGACGTGATGGTGTCACAGGGAGACAAGCATCATTCATTTGGATCAAATAACCATCTTTTTATGGTGGTAATTTAACCACTCCCCCTTGAAAAAACGATCCGGCGTATCCATTTTTCTAACAGTGAAATTTTATTGCTCCGAAGAAAGCAGGAGATAGATATGCGTCTTGATCGATTTACCAGCAAATTTCAAATTGCTATTTCTGATGCCCAGTCACTGGCACTTGGGCGTGATCATCAATATATAGAACCCGTTCATTTGATGGTGGCTTTGCTCGATCAAAATGGTAGCCCGATTCGCCCCCTATTAACTATGTTGGATGCGGATGTCATGCATTTACGTTCCAAACTTGGAGAAATGCTTGACCGACTGCCTAAAGTCAGTGGGATTGGCGGGGAAGTTCAGTTGTCCAATACTATGGGCACACTTTTAAACATGTGTGACAAGATAGCCCAGAAACGCCAAGATGCTTATATCTCTTCCGAAATTTTTCTGCTTGCCGCGTTAGAAGACCGGGGGCCGCTCGGACAACTCCTGAAAGAGATAGGCTTGACTGAGAAAAAAGTATCAGAGGCGATCGAAAAAATTCGCGGCGGACAAAAAATCAATGATCCGAATGCGGAAGAGCTACGTCAGGCGCTTGAGAAATATACCATCGATCTGACTGAGCGTGCTGAGCAGGGCAAGCTCGATCCGGTCATTGGCCGTGATGATGAGATCCGACGGACCATTCAGGTTCTGCAGCGGCGAACCAAAAATAACCCGGTGATCATTGGTGAACCCGGTGTCGGTAAAACGGCGATTGTCGAAGGATTGGCGCAGAGAATTATCAATAGTGAGGTACCTGAAGGGCTACGCGGGCGCCGCGTTCTTTCCCTTGATATGGGGGCGCTGGTTGCCGGTGCGAAATATCGCGGAGAATTTGAAGAACGTCTGAAATCGGTGCTGAATGAGCTGGCGAAAGAAGAAGGAAACGTGATTCTGTTCATCGATGAATTGCACACGATGGTCGGTGCCGGTAAAGGTGAAGGCTCTATGGATGCCGGTAACATGTTGAAACCAGCATTGGCCAGAGGTGAACTTCACTGCGTTGGTGCAACCACACTCGACGAATACCGTCAGTATATTGAAAAAGATGCCGCGCTTGAAAGACGGTTCCAGAAAGTTCTGGTCTCTGAGCCAAGTGTTGAAGACACCGTTGCGATTCTGCGTGGGTTGAAAGAGCGATATGAGCTTCATCATCACGTCGAAATTACTGATCCTGCAATTGTCTCGGCTGCGAGCCTTTCGCATCGCTATATTTCGGATCGACAACTGCCCGATAAAGCGATTGATTTAATTGATGAGGCTGCATCGAGCATCCGTCTGCAAATCGATTCTAAGCCAGAAGCGTTGGATAAGCTTGAACGCAAAATTGTGCAGTTAAAAATCGAGCAGCAGGCACTCAGTAATGAACATGATGATGCCAGTGAAAAACGACTGAATATCATCAATGATGAACTGCAAGAGAAAGAGCGCGAGTATGCTGAATTAGAGGAAATCTGGAATGCTGAAAAGGCAGCTCTTTCAGGAACACAACATATTAAAGCTGAACTTGAACAAGCTCGTTTAGATCTTGAAGTGGCTCGAAGAGCAACCGATTTGAATCGTATGTCAGAGCTTCAGTATGGGCGGATTCCTGAATTAGAAAAACAACTCGATCTTGCTGCTCAGGCGGAGATGCAGGAAATGACCTTGTTGAAAAATAAGGTCACGGACGCAGAAATTGCAGAGGTTCTGTCCAGACAGACCGGTATTCCCGTTTCCAAAATGCTGGAAGCGGAAAAAGAGAAATTGCTTCGCATGGAAGATGCGCTGCACAGACGGGTGATAGGCCAAGGGGAAGCCGTTGAGGTCGTCTCCAATGCGATACGTCGTAGCCGAGCCGGTTTATCCGATCCTAACCGACCTATTGGTTCATTCCTATTCTTAGGGCCAACCGGCGTTGGTAAAACCGAACTATGTAAAACACTGGCTAATTTTATGTTTGACAGTGACGATGCCATGGTTCGGATCGATATGTCTGAATTTATGGAAAAACATTCTGTTGCACGTTTGGTCGGCGCACCTCCCGGTTATGTCGGATACGAAGAAGGTGGCTACCTGACTGAAGCGGTCCGGCGAAAACCTTATTCTGTCATTTTGTTAGATGAGGTTGAAAAAGCACACGCAGATGTTTTCAATATTTTGCTTCAGGTATTAGATGATGGACGTTTAACCGATGGACAAGGTCGAACAGTCGATTTTCGCAATACGGTTGTGATCATGACATCTAATTTAGGCTCATCACAGATTCAGGAACATTTTAAAGAACTGAATTATGACAGTATGAAAGCGCAAGTGATGGATGTGGTCAGTAAACATTTCCGTCCTGAGTTTCTCAACCGGATTGATGAGAGCGTCGTCTTTCATCCATTGGGTAAAGGACAGATTAAGTCAATTGCATCGATTCAAATTGAACATTTGCGTCAGCGGATGCAGGAGAAAGAGTATGATCTTGACGTTGACGATGCTGCATTAGACTTGATTGCTCAAGTCGGTTATGACCCTGTTTATGGTGCAAGGCCACTCAAACGAGCCATACAACAGTCGGTCGAAAACCCACTGGCAAAATCAATTCTGAGTGGTGCGTTGTTGCCCGGCATTCCGATTCGCCTTTCTGTAGAAGACAGCCAGATTGTGATGTCACAATAGACGATAAGATTAAAAATAATGAGAAGAGGTGCTGATGGCACCTCTTTTTTTACCTAAAAAACACCGTCATGAGCGATGGTAATGATTTGATGGGAACATATTCTTATGAAAATGAATCGTTGATGAACACTAAAAATGCGAAGTAATCCAAAGAAAAACGCTACAAAAATGGTCGCTTCGCTTGATATTTAATCTGTTGAACGAAAAAAGAAAGAATTTATAGTTTTTGCTCTTGCCAAGTTAATTTAACGCCATATAATGCGCCTCGTTGTCTCGGGACAGTGTCACGATTCAGCAGCGGATTTTGAGCTATAAATGCTCAAAAAATCGAGTAAAAAAAGTGTTTGACACAAAAGATTATCTCGCTAAAATGTCCGTCCGCTTTGAGTGCTAAATAGCGCAGAAAGCGAAGCTCTTTAACAATATAGACCAATCAATCTGTGTGGGCACTCGTCGATAAATATCCAAAAAGATTTTATCAATGAATCGAGTGACCAAATCAAGTTGGATACAGGCAACTGTGATTCAATAAGAGCACAGTCAATTCAACATTACTTATGTAATGTCACTTTTTGCTTCTGCTTTTAAAGCAGAGACAAAAAGCAGTATTCATTGAGCCGACACATCGTGTCACAAAAACTTTAATTGAAGAGTTTGATCATGGCTCAGATTGAACGCTGGCGGCAGGCCTAACACATGCAAGTCGAGCGGAAACGAGAGAAAGCTTGCTTTCTCGTCGTCGAGCGGCGGACGGGTGAGTAAAGCCTGGGAAATTGCCCTGATGTGGGGGATAACCATTGGAAACGATGGCTAATACCGCATGATGTCTACGGACCAAAGAGGGGGACCTTCGGGCCTCTCGCGTCAGGATATGCCCAGGTGGGATTAGCTAGTTGGTGGGGTAATGGCTCACCAAGGCGACGATCCCTAGCTGGTCTGAGAGGATGATCAGCCACACTGGAACTGAGACACGGTCCAGACTCCTACGGGAGGCAGCAGTGGGGAATATTGCACAATGGGCGCAAGCCTGATGCAGCCATGCCGCGTGTATGAAGAAGGCCTTCGGGTTGTAAAGTACTTTCAGCAGTGAGGAAGGATGTAGTTTTAACAGAGCTGCATTTTGACGTTAGCTGCAGAAGAAGCACCGGCTAACTCCGTGCCAGCAGCCGCGGTAATACGGAGGGTGCGAGCGTTAATCGGAATTACTGGGCGTAAAGCGCATGCAGGTGGTCTGTTAAGTCAGATGTGAAAGCCCGGGGCTTAACCCCGGAGTTGCATTTGAAACTGGCAGGCTAGAGTACTGTAGAGGGGGGTAGAATTTCAGGTGTAGCGGTGAAATGCGTAGAGATCTGAAGGAATACCGGTGGCGAAGGCGGCCCCCTGGACAGATACTGACACTCAGATGCGAAAGCGTGGGGAGCAAACAGGATTAGATACCCTGGTAGTCCACGCCGTAAACGATGTCTACTTGGAGGTTGTGACCTAGAGTCGTGGCTTTCGGAGCTAACGCGTTAAGTAGACCGCCTGGGGAGTACGGTCGCAAGATTAAAACTCAAATGAATTGACGGGGGCCCGCACAAGCGGTGGAGCATGTGGTTTAATTCGATGCAACGCGAAGAACCTTACCTACTCTTGACATCCAGAGAAGCCGGAAGAGATTCTGGTGTGCCTTCGGGAGCTCTGAGACAGGTGCTGCATGGCTGTCGTCAGCTCGTGTTGTGAAATGTTGGGTTAAGTCCCGCAACGAGCGCAACCCTTATCCTTGATTGCCAGCACTTCGGGTGGGAACTTCAGGGAGACTGCCGGTGATAAACCGGAGGAAGGTGGGGACGACGTCAAGTCATCATGGCCCTTACGAGTAGGGCTACACACGTGCTACAATGGCATATACAGAGGGCGGCTAACTTGCGAGAGTGTGCGAATCCCAAAAAGTATGTCGTAGTCCGGATTGGAGTCTGCAACTCGACTCCATGAAGTCGGAATCGCTAGTAATCGTAGATCAGAATGCTACGGTGAATACGTTCCCGGGCCTTGTACACACCGCCCGTCACACCATGGGAGTGGGCTGCAAAAGAAGCAGGTAGTTTAACCTTCGGGAGGACGCTTGCCACTTTGTGGTTCATGACTGGGGTGAAGTCGTAACAAGGTAGCGCTAGGGGAACCTGGCGCTGGATCACCTCCTTACGTAAAGATATTTTGGATGAGTGTCCACACAGATTGATTTGGTTTATAAGCAAAGAGAAATTGCACCGTGGTTTTTCTGAGTTCAAGGAAGGCAATTGACGAGGGAAGGCGTTTACATCAGTAAATAACTGACCGAGGATAAGCAGTCTGACGCAGAAGTCAGGGAAAGCACACAGCAAGAGATGGGTCTGTAGCTCAGGTGGTTAGAGCGTTCGCCTGATAAGCGAGAGGTCGGTGGTTCAAGTCCACTCAGACCCACCAAAATCATTTTCTTCTGCGTTAGATTGTTCGTTGCATATTGATATATGCGGCCTCACAATCTGCCTTGAATAAAAAGATTTGAAGAAATATCTCAAGATGGGGCTATAGCTCAGCTGGGAGAGCGCCTGCCTTGCACGCAGGAGGTCTGCGGTTCGATCCCGCATAGCTCCACCATCTTTAAGGGTTTTTAATGAAGAATCTTTAAACATGGTTTTGTCGATACAAAATCATTGCTCTTTAACAATTTGGAAAGCTGACAAAATAATGTTTGTTTCTTTGGAAACAGATGATTATTTGTAAAAGTTCTCAATACTTTCTCGAAAGAGAAAGACCAACACAATCAAGTGTTCTTGGGAATACACAGGCAACTGTGTGTTCAAATTGAGTCCGGCAAAACCAAGTCACACACTCATGTATAAAATATTGTGTGACACCTAATTAGTTGATGATATCAACCCTTAGGTTTTTGCGCTGAGGATTTTTGCCTGAGACAAGGCAGCAAGAAGGATGTCGCAGGGCGCTATCGTCTGATAGCAACCAAGCAGCCTTCGATGCTAACGCCGTATTCAGGGAAAAAGACCAAGCAAAAAAGACTTCTTCGGGTTGTATGGTTAAGTAATTAAGCGTACACGGTGGATGCCTTGGCAGTCAGAGGCGATGAAGGACGTACTAACTTGCGATAAGCGCAGATGAGGCAGTAAGAGCCACTTGAGTCTGCGATTTCCGAATGGGGAAACCCAACTGCAGCAGCAGTTATCATTAACTGAATTCATAGGTTAATGAGGCGAACCGGGAGAACTGAAACATCTAAGTACCCCGAGGAAAAGAAATCAACCGAGATTCCGAAAGTAGCGGCGAGCGAAATCGGACTAGCCCTTAAGCTTTGATAACGTTAGGTGAAGTGTCTGGAAAGGCACGCAATAGAGGGTGATAGCCCCGTAACCGAAGGCGTTATGAGAGTGAAAACGAGTAAGGCGGGACACGTGATATCCTGTCTGAAGATGGGGGGACCATCCTCCAAGGCTAAATACTCCTGACTGACCGATAGTGAACCAGTACCGTGAGGGAAAGGCGAAAAGAACCCCTGTGAGGGGAGTGAAATAGAACCTGAAACCGTGTACGTACAAGCAGTAGGAGCCTCCTTTGTGGGGTGACTGCGTACCTTTTGTATAATGGGTCAGCGACTTATATTCAGTGGCAAGGTTAACCGATTAGGGGAGCCGTAGCGAAAGCGAGTGTTAACTGCGCGTTTAGTCTCTGGATATAGACCCGAAACCGAGTGATCTAGCCATGGGCAGGTTGAAGGTTGAGTAACATCAACTGGAGGACCGAACCGACTAATGTTGAAAAATTAGCGGATGACTTGTGGCTAGGGGTGAAAGGCCAATCAAACTCGGAGATAGCTGGTTCTCCCCGAAAGCTATTTAGGTAGCGCCTCGGACGAATACTACTGGGGGTAGAGCACTGTTAAGGCTAGGGGGTCATCCCGACTTACCAACCCTTTGCAAACTCCGAATACCAGTAAGTACTATCCGGGAGACACACGGCGGGTGCTAACGTCCGTCGTGGAGAGGGAAACAACCCAGACCGCCAGCTAAGGTCCCAAATTACAGCTAAGTGGGAAACGATGTGGGAAGGCTCAGACAGCTAGGATGTTGGCTTAGAAGCAGCCATCATTTAAAGAAAGCGTAATAGCTCACTAGTCGAGTCGGCCTGCGCGGAAGATGTAACGGGGCTAAGCTGTAAACCGAAGCTGCGGCAATGTACTTTTGTATATTGGGTAGGGGAGCGTTCTGTAAGCCGTTGAAGGTGGATTGTAAAGTCTGCTGGAGGTATCAGAAGTGCGAATGCTGACATGAGTAACGACAAAGGGGGTGAAAAACCCCCTCGCCGGAAGACCAAGGGTTCCTGTCCAACGTTAATCGGGGCAGGGTGAGTCGACCCCTAAGGCGAGGCCGAAAGGCGTAGTCGATGGGAAACGGGTTAATATTCCCGTACTTGTTGTGAATGCGATGGGGGGACGGAGAAGGCTAGGTGGGCCTGGCGACGGTCGTCCAGGTTCAAGTGCGTAGGCTGTAGAGTTAGGCAAATCCGGCTCTACGATAGGCTGAGACACGATGTCGAGTCACCAAGGTGATGAAGTCATTGATGCCATGCTTCCGGGAAAAGCCTCTAAGCTTCAGTTCACAAGAAATCGTACCCCAAACCGACACAGGTGGTCGGGTAGAGAATACCAAGGCGCTTGAGAGAACTCGGGTGAAGGAACTAGGCAAAATGGTACCGTAACTTCGGGAGAAGGTACGCTCTTGCTGGTGAAGTCCCTTGCGGATGGAGCTGATGAGAGTCGCAGATACCAGGTGGCTGCAACTGTTTATTAAAAACACAGCACTGTGCAAAATCGTAAGATGACGTATACGGTGTGACGCCTGCCCGGTGCCGGAAGGTTAATTGATGGGGTTAGCTTAGGCGAAGCTCTTGATCGAAGCCCCGGTAAACGGCGGCCGTAACTATAACGGTCCTAAGGTAGCGAAATTCCTTGTCGGGTAAGTTCCGACCTGCACGAATGGCGTAATGATGGCCACGCTGTCTCCACCCGAGACTCAGTGAAATTGAAATCGCTGTGAAGATGCAGTGTACCCGCGGCTAGACGGAAAGACCCCGTGAACCTTTACTACAGCTTGGCACTGAACATTGAGCCTACATGTGTAGGATAGGTGGGAGGCTTTGAAGCAGTCACGCTAGTGATTGTGGAGCCGACCTTGAAATACCACCCTTGTATGTTTGATGTTCTAACTTGGCCCCATTATCTGGGGTGAGGACAGTGCCTGGTGGGTAGTTTGACTGGGGCGGTCTCCTCCCAAAGTGTAACGGAGGAGCACGAAGGTGGGCTAATCACGGTTGGACATCGTGAGGTTAGTGCAATGGCATAAGCCCGCTTAACTGCGAGAGTGACGGCTCGAGCAGGTGCGAAAGCAGGTCATAGTGATCCGGTGGTTCTGAATGGAAGGGCCATCGCTCAACGGATAAAAGGTACTCCGGGGATAACAGGCTGATACCGCCCAAGAGTTCATATCGACGGCGGTGTTTGGCACCTCGATGTCGGCTCATCACATCCTGGGGCTGAAGTCGGTCCCAAGGGTATGGCTGTTCGCCATTTAAAGTGGTACGCGAGCTGGGTTTAGAACGTCGTGAGACAGTTCGGTCCCTATCTGCCGTGGGCGTTGGAGAATTGAAAGGGGCTGCTCCTAGTACGAGAGGACCGGAGTGGACGAACCTCTGGTGTTCGGGTTGTGATGCCAATCGCATTGCCCGGTAGCTAAGTTCGGAATCGATAACCGCTGAAAGCATCTAAGCGGGAAGCGAGCCTTGAGATGAGTTCTCCCTGGCGCTTCAAGCGTCCTGAAGGGTTGTTCGAGACTAGAACGTTGATAGGCAGGGTGTGTAAGCGCTGTGAGGCGTTGAGCTAACCTGTACTAATTGCCCGTGAGACTTAACCATACAACACCGAAGGGGTTTTGTGGCTCAATAAGAACAAATTGATTGTGTAGAGAACAGAAAGACGGCTTTCCGAATTGAAGAATTTGCTTGGCGACCATAGCGTTTTGGACCCACCTGATTCCATGCCGAACTCAGTCGTGAAACGAAACAGCGCCGATGGTAGTGTGGGGTCTCCCCATGTGAGAGTAGGACATCGCCAGGCTTTAATTTGCAGTTTGTCTACTGAAGCTTGATGCTTTTGATAGCTGCGATGCTCATGTGCGTTTGCACACTGCGCGTCTCGCTTCAATATCCTCATCGCACAGCGACAAACTTCTAAATAAAGCGATTATTGGTAAGACTTTATTTAGAGAGAAATACCTCAGTGGAGCGGTAGTTCAGTTGGTTAGAATACCGGCCTGTCACGCCGGGGGTCGCGGGTTCGAGTCCCGTCCGCTCCGCCACTGATTTTATATTCTCGCTTTTAGCGATTACAGGGGTGTAGCTCCAATTGGCAGAGCAGCGGATTCCAAATCCGCGTGTTGGGGGTTCGAATCCCTCCACCCCTGCCATTACAAATTGCATATTTATGCAAAACGAAACCCGCTCATTGAGCGGGTTTTTTGTATCTTGAGAGGGAACAGAGTTGACACAGATCTGTGTGGTGAGTATTTTTTAAGCCGCAGGTTTAGAACCCTGTTTTCTACTTGATATATGGACTAATTAAAGTTCATGTACAGCTTTGCCATATCAAATTATGGTGAGCTGGATGAGGGCGCTTCGTGCGCACCGTTTCCAAGTAGGCGGGGTTCTAACCTTATTCAGCTCACCACCCTTAGTTTAGAGCCTTTGCGGTGGTGTATTGGTTATATTTATACTTGGGGTTCTTATGCCAGACACCAAACCAGAAAGACTCGATTTAGCCCATACAGCGCGCTTACATCTTATTGATTTGATTGCTTACGCTAAGCAAGAAGATTTAAACGAATTAAGAGAAGTGTTGGTTTATCTCAATAATCTGATCACATTTGATGAGCAGGAAAATCCACAGAGATAAAAAAAGGCTCACGATATGTGAGCCTTAAATCATTTGAATTTTATTATCTTGCCCAATATCCATAAGGAATCTTATTCGGGTCACTCGGGAGTTTTCTCAACGTATATTCATCTTGCAGATACATTCTTTCAAAATTACGCTGTCTTGCCCCATATGAAGGTAAATCTCGTAATACATTCACGATGCCCTGAACTTCTGGCGAATTAAAATGATATCCTGCATCTAGTAATCCATTCAATGATACGACTAATTCTTTATATTGATCATTTGCATCATATAAATTTTTAATTTTTTCTAACATTGAAATGAAGACACTACCTAAAGGACTTGATTTCAATTTTTTTGCCGTATCAAAGTTATTCATTTCTTTATCTCTCGAAGGAAGATTCCTGCAACAACTAAAGACAGAATTATTTCTATGGACTGAGAAAAAATATAAATACGGGGTATAGTTTGCTCTGTATACTCAAGGAGAGGGTAAACCGTTCGGATTATAATAATAATGGGGTATAACACCGCAATTATTCTCATTGACTTATGAGTAAATAAATCAATTTTTTTCCATACTCCAAATAATGCAATAACCACGAAAAATGTCATTAATTGAGTGACAAACTGGATCACTTGCTCAATCGTTGTACCGACATAATCAAATGCTGTTGCTAGTGCGATAGATAGCACAATGAAGACAAACATAAAACCGGCTAGTTTATTATTAGCCATGATAAACCCCACCTTGTAACTCTGATGACAAGGGATATTATCATACGAACAGTCATATGAGAGCTTTAAGGAGGGGTATATTGTTATGGTGAGATGTGGATTCTATCTTCGCTCCAATAAATTTATATATTTAACTAATGTTAAAATTCTTCTTATTTCCTCTGTTCTAACTGAGTAATACGAACATCCAATTTTTCCATCATCAGGCGGAGCCACTTCACATCTGTTTTTAGTGTAACACCGACGCCTATTCCGCTGGATAATGCACTGACAGCCGCAATGATTAAAGTCTGATATTCTCCCATTACTTAAATTCATCCCGCATTGTTTCCCAAAGGCCAACCAGAACGGGGATCGCCGTACCGATTAAACCGCCATACTGAACCCCGTCCGGTGTGATACTGGCGGTTAACAGTTCAGGATGACCTACAGCCAGTGCAACCCCTGCACCAATTAGCGTGAATCCCTTTTTTGTTGAGGCTTGGTTGATATCAATGCCTAGTTTATCTTTGAAAAAGTTACTCATAGTAATTTACTCTTCTTTAAATATTTGATGGTGTACGCTGCCAGAATCGCACCGGCAACCGACAGGGCGATCCGCTTCATGTCTTGCTTTGTCATGCCATTGCAACCCCTTGTTGTGCCATGCTCAGGCCGTAGTAATTGCCGACCTCTTTACGGCTCATTGCATAAAGTAGGCGGGCGAGTTGGTCGTTATCATTGACATCAATTGTCTGATTTGGAGAAATTCCCGTCCATTCGCTGACTTGCTGCACATAGAGTGCTGTGTCATTTTCATTGTCTGGCGCGAACCGATAAATCATTTGACTGAGTGTTTTATACCCTTGGCGGCTGTAACTTCTGAGTATCCGTGCGCCAGCTCGAAAGCCATAGACCGGATGTTTGAACTCCTCGAATTCTTTATCACGGTTGAGTGCCGATTTCCCTTCCCAGTCATTCGAAGAGTCACGAATGTTGAGCGGGTTATTGTTACGAACGCCACGCGGCAAAGTTGCCCGATAAAGCATATAGGTGAGTCCTCCTGCTCCGATAAAAATTAAAACTGCTTTCAGTGTCATGGTTATGGCCTTATGCCAGTGGGATTTCTGCATCAAACCGCAGCCCGGTAACACTCGGGTCTGCCCCTCTGGCCGTCGCTCTTCCGGTGATATAAACCCGTTTTCCGCTTGACCACGTACCGATATTCGGGGCTGGGCTGAAGTCCTTATAACTGTTATATCCAGCGGTTGGCTTGGTGCGCATCTGTACCGGCAGGGTGATTTCAATATATGCCCAGCGCATGCCGCCGACTTCAGTCAGCGTCGCGTTGACTTTGCTGCCGACATCGTAATAACGTTCCCAGCACCGTAAACGGTTGAGTGCTCTGTCTGGCTCCTGATAGGGAAGCGGTCGCTCTCCCTCATTGAGAACAACTTTTCGGGCATCACTCGGGATATCAATCCGCCAGTGCCCCGATGAGGGACTGGTCAGTTGTCCTGTTGTGATGTTCTCACCGGATAGCGTGTAAATGGTATCCGGCTTGTATTGTCCGCTTTCAACCATCTGAGCAATTCCGTTTTCCGTTTTACACCAGCAATCATAACCATACTGACCCGTTTCAAGCGTTGACCACTGGCCGTTGAAATTCCGTTGTTTTTCCTGAAAATTTGGATTGATCAGGATGTTTCTGACGGAAAGTAGCTGACTGACACTTGCCAGATCTGCAATCATGCTTTCCAGCGCTGCATCTTTTGCGGTTAGAGCCTGTGTTTTTTCTGCTAGGGTCTGGTCTGAATTTTTCAGGCTCAGAATATCCATGACAAGCTGCTTATCTTTGTCCGACAGCGTAGTGAGCTTTTCACTCAGACCGATAATGTCATCAATGCCGTTTTGAGGTTGATTGAATACAGGATTAGTAATATTCATCACTTCACCCCCGTAATGGTCAGACGGGCATGGGTGGTGCTCGCGTTGTAGGCGTACAGCTCCCCAGTAAAATCCAGTGACACCGAGCCGACCGCGCTTTGACTGCCCATCACCATCAGGCCGCGGTTGCTGGATACATTGAAGTCACCAATACGTAATATTGTGACTTCATCACTGATGACCTGAATTGTCAGTTGACGATACCCGCCCGTGGTCAGTCTGGCTTTTTCGCCGGCGGCAATTTCAATATCTGGCTGAGTGGTCAGGGCCGATGGGGAAATCAGTTCTACTTTTTGCCCGTCAGTGACCGTGACCTTTGCATTAAATTTCAACGGCTCAATGATTCGCTGAACAATCAGCCCCGATGTGGAGGCCGGTTTGTGCTCTAAGTCTGAAATCTGATAGTCAAAATTCACGGTGTCGGGTGAATGATGCGTCAGAAACATATTCTCAAACTCAGTGACCTGAATCCGGTCACCGGATTCAAGCCGCTGCGGTTTCAGACCGTCGGCAGAAATAAAAACCGGTGCCGTCGTTGACCGGACAATCAAATATTTTCCCCGTCCCCCGACAGAGATCGGGGTTTCAGTATTGGGTTGTAAAATCATCATTTTCCCCTTAGTGCGACAACACCCAGAACACCACCGGCCACACAGGCCGCGATTGCAAACTTAGTCAGGTAACTACTGTTATCCAGTCCGGTTTGCTCGCGCTGTTTGGCAGCATCTGCAACGGCAAGGGCGGTGCGTGTGTTTTCACTGGCCTGATTTGCAACCGCCTTGATTGCATCAATGGCGCTTTTATTGGCGGACAGGGACTTTTCACCAAATGAAAATGCTTCTTTCAGCGAGTCTTTGCCGAAAGATAAAGCCTCTTTAGTGGTGTCCGCACTGGTTTCAAGAGCTTGTTTGGCGGTCTCTTTTGCTGCATTGACCGCCCCTTGATCGGTAACGGTAATATTGCCGACACTGCCTTGAATACCACTGAGGATCACCCCGAGATTATCGCCCTGTACCGCATTGGTGCCGCTGACGGTAGTTGTATTGGTCGTGTTACTGCTGCTTGACTTTCCGCCACCGCCCATTAATCACCCCCTGTAAATTGCAGACACAAGATCGATTCATCACCATGAGTTTCAGTGATAACAAAACCAAATCGTTTTAAGATCCGTGTCATGCCCTGACGCACTGTGTGATATTTCACGCATTGATACCCCTGAGAGCGAACCGCATCAATGATAACGGGTGCCGCTTGTTTGAGTCCCTTGCCGGTCAGCGCCAGAATCAGATATTCGTTATGCTCGGTCACATAACCGACGAAGCGCACCGCAACCCCTTTGCCTTTTAACTGGTAAAAGCTGGCGCGTTTACAGGCGACAGCATCACAGCAAAACGCATACTCATATTTGGCATCGGGAACACGATTGAAAGCCGGACGAAGCAACGCCAATTGCGCTTTGATGTCAGCCCGATTCGGGCGGATGAGCGTCAATTTCATTTCTTCACCACCACAAACGTAATCGCAGCAATCACAAGGATAAGCGGCAGGTTTTGCATTAAACGCTGTCCCGCACTGCCGCTAAAATTAATCGCTCCGTTGGTGATACCCCCGATTCTGTTTCTGGCGGTTGCTGTTGCATCACCGGCAGCACCACCGCCCGCATTAATCGGCATGGTGCCGGAGTTGGTCAGTCCGCCTGTGAGAGTTGGGATCATTTCATCTCCTTAACCAGCCGGTAAGCGAGATAACACCCGCCCCCAATCGCTGACAGTTTGACTAACTTCCCCACACCGGAGCCAGCCCAGAAGCCGCCCCCGAACCCTAACGCCCCTGTCGCAAGGGGGATCAGATAAATCAATGGTAATGGCATTGATACCCCCTTATTTTTTAGCCGCCATGACCACAATCCCAATCAGGAGTAAGGCACCCAGACCGCCCCCGATATACAGGAGGGTTTTGTCATTGCCTTGTGGTGCCGGTGTCACTTTGTTGCCGTTATCATCGGCCTGATGGGTTGCCTGTGGTTGCGTGTTGGCGTTGACCGAACTGTTATCACTGGTTGCGGCTCCGACAAGGTTGTCGAAGCCTTCCCCGACACTATCGAGCAAGCCGGAGCCAAAATTACTTAAATCATCTAAGAACGCCATGATTGCCCCCTTACTTGATCAGGTCAGGACGAACAATCTTGACGGATTCAACAATGATCGGGATCGAGCCGACAGCACTGTCGGTTTTCACCGTGAATTTCAACTCGTTGGTGTGCGCGGTCTGGAACAGTTCATCAATGAAATAACCGCGCATAATCGGGTCAAAGTGATACATCCCTGATTGCCAGAATCGACGATTGCGTTTGGCGCGCATCGTCTCAACTGCGCGGGTTGTGTCATACACTTTGATATAATCGCGGTGAATTTCGAGTGAGTTCACAGTTTCTGACAAGAAATGCATCCGACGAACCAGCAGCAGCGGACCCGAGACCAAATCAAGAAACTCATTCTCTGTCGATGTTGCTTGCATGGTTTGCTTTTTGATTTGCGGTACAACAATACGCACCCCTTGTGCAGGGGAGACCGTCGCATGACCTTTGAGCACGACGCCCGGCGCGCTGCCGCTGGCATCCGGTGTAATTTCTACTTCAAGGATAATATTGTCTCCGGCCTCAGTCACAAGGGCGGTGTAACGCATCCCGTTTTTAGTCTTAGCGGTAATGTCAGCCAGCGGAATATGATAAAAACCATCAATCGACGGCATCCCTTTGTAGGCTTCAAGGGATTTCATTAACTTCCCGTCAAGGACAATGATTTCATCACCGTTTAAAGTAATCGAAACCCGTTTGATCTGCTCTGGTGACAGGTTGGTTTCAAGAAAGATTTCTTCATAAACGGGGCCAGTCGGGATAACCATTGAGGCTTTTTCCCCGTAGGCAACGCCCGTAAATGAATTAAGTCGCATCACTGAATTCATACGCTCTCCCCTTAACCGATCGCGTCTTCAACAGAATCAACATTATTTGACGCCCAGACCACGCCAGCGGCAACCACTGCGGCAATCAGGCCGACCACAGCGATATTCTTTGCGGATAACTTCATTTTTGCTCCAATAAAAAACCGCCCAACATTAGGCGGTCTGTATCAAAGCACACGATTCACAATCGATTCCTAACCCGATTGTGAATCCGGTTTAGAATAAATGTGATTTGAGTCGCATTTCACCATCGGATCGCCCCTTTCTGGTAGGCTTTTCCATCCTGAAGCAGGTACTCAAGCGGGTTTAACCGGTCGATTTCACTGGCTGATATGCCGGTCATTTTTTCTAAATATTGCGCACTGGTATGGGTCTTCTGCATCATCACACAGGCGCGCTGACAGTTATCAATAATGGTTTTCGACACTTCCTGACCCCGTTGAAACAGGTTGATCGAATGCAGATTGAACTTGCGACCCAGCCGCAAAATTTTGCCATGATAACCGGTGGCTTTCCCCGCATTCTCGCTATGCTCTGCAACCTCTTCACAGATGATTTTTAGCGGCTTTGGATGTTTGCCGTTGCCACAGCCCCAAACCACCCGACAAAAGCGGTCAAAGTCTTTGACGGTGGTTTCATGCTTGGGTTGATAGGCAATTTTAAACCCTTGCCGTGTTTTACGCCCTGCAATCATGGCGGTGGCAAAGTCTTTGATATTGTCATACCCCCGAACGACACGACCGGCCAGCGTGCCGGTATAGTCGCCAACCGGATCAAAGATAGCGACTTGATCGGTTGCACGGATAAAGAGTTTCTTTGCGGCTGAGGTTTTACCGCTGCCACTCATCCCGACCGCATAGACATGACCATTGTGCAGCGCATTATTGGGGTTAATCGGCTGCATGGTCTGGCGCTCCGTCTTCTTTGGCCGCTTGGATTTCTTTCGCTCGGTCAAGGGCTTTCAGCGCTTTCACCTGATGATACGATGAAAAGCCGAGCGCCCCCGCAGCCATGACAAAGGTCAGCTCTTCTTTGTACAGGACAAGCCAAGGCGGAAGCTCACCCCCGTATTTGAGGAACAGCGGAGCCGCAGCCCCTGCCACCCCTTTGGCCTGCGCTTCATCAAACATGAAATCTTTGTGTACGAACTGCCGGATCACTTCTTCAGTGACACCGATGACAGCCATTGAAGTTGCTTCGCCTGCTGCCAGTGCTGCCGCTTCTTTGGGATCGGTTTTAGCAACGGCTTCATCAGGGTTAAAATCCTGCTCGGTGATTTCATTCAGCAATGCATCTTCATCTGCTTTTGAATGGGTTTCCAGACCGTCATCATTTGGTATTTCGTTTTCTGAATATTCCGTTAGATTTTCCATTAAGAGACCACCTTGATTGCTTTAATCAGACCACCGAACACCACGCCTAAAGCACCCCCTAATCCCATACAGGCGAGTGTAGTCATTGGCTTTGATTGTGTTTCTGGTTTTGGCTCTGGATTGGGGTTACTTTCCGTCTGTTTTTCCGTCTGGATTGGCAATGATTCCGGTTGCGGCTCCGGTTGGCTCATTTCGTCAATCTGAGCCTGAACCGTTTCAAGGGGCTGAAAGGCTTTCATTTCTGCTTGGGCTGCTTTGCCGGTTCGAGTATCTGGACCACAATCACAGCGACCGTGAACAAAGGCCGAGCGTTTGCCTTTGCCTTGCTTAATGGCTTTGGGATTTTGGCAGGTATGACAAACCACATACCCGAGAATATCGTCAGATTCAGTCATGCTTTATCTCTCCTTCAAGTGTTGTGAGTCGGTGATTGAATGCTTTCAATAACCAAATGGTTTTGGTCAGCCACGGCTTGATAAAGCCAAACCCTAACGGGGGCTTATAGGCTTGTGCTTCGGTGTCCATTTCTTCCAGTAATTGGGTTGTTTTCGTTTGTAGTTTGCTCATGTTTACCTGTCTGTAAGGGTGATTAATCGGTCATTGCTGAGTTTCAGGGAGACATAACGGTCAATGGCTATCTTTGCCCCGCGCATCAACGGGGCAATCAGACACTGAACGCCTTTGACACTCCATCCGGTGGCGTCAATGAGTGCTTTTTCAAGCGTTGAAATTTCCTTTTCTGAGGAAGGGTTACACTTATTTTCAGTGCTCCAAGGGGAAGCGCGCCGCGCTTCTTGCAAACGCTGGACGTCCTTCTTTTTCACGAGACTGTAACGGGTGGCGCAGGTTTGAATGATTTTTCCGAGCCAGTTCACACCAATGACTCGTTTGACGGTATCCCCGTATTTGTTGAAGTTTTCTTCATAAGCAAGCTTGGCTTTTGCGCCCAACTCACAAAACCCTTTCCAACGGGATTGATCGGCATGGTCACGCAAGGTTTCCAATTCTTCATCAAAGGCGGTATCGACTGCACTTGCCCGTCGCAATTGCCGCCACAAACCCACGGCAGGGGAGCCGGATTGTGAAAACTGTTTAATTCGGTGGGTTGAAGCCCACGCACGGGCAGAGAATGCCGATTCTTCGGCATCATTCTCCGGCATGTGTGAGCCGTTAATGTTTTTTGAAATGTATTTGATGATGTAGCCGGTTGCGGTGCCTTTGGCCGGATCGCTGTATTCAATTTTAATCCGGTGGGATTTGTGAAACAGGCCACCACTGATTAACTCGTCCTTGTCTTCTTCACAGGCAATGGATTCACAGATACGTACAAAATCAGCCTTCTGGCTGGGATGAACGTATAGGAACAGATGCGCGTGAGGTGTGCCGTCTTTGTGCGGCTCGGCCACTCTCAGGCCGAACCAGTCAATCTCATGTTTCTTGAACAGGGCACGGGCGCGTTTCCATTGCTCCATGATGTTCTGATGGGCTTCTTTGGGGGTGCAGCCGTTCCATTTACTGGAATTGCGGTGATACTTGGACGGCAGTGTCCATGTAATGAATACGCCCTCATAACCTAAATCAATCGCGCGCTCTTCATCACCACGGGAGCGGACGACTAATTCAACGCGACGATTTTCCTGATTGGCAGTGGTACGCTTGACGACTTCCTCTAAATCAAAGGCGGTGCCGGTCTCTGGGTCGAAGACGGCCATTGATTCGATAAAGCGCTTGGCTTCGCCCTGTTTCTCACGCCAGCGGGCAAACGAACGACGGGAAATATATTTGCGTTGTCCCTGACTGGCTCCGACCCGATCAAGGGCGATTTGTGAATATTCGATATATTGGGTGCGTAAAAACCGGAATTTACGCGCCAGATAACCGACATCGAGACAACGACGGATCGCCCGCTCTAATTCACGCTCGGCTTCTCGGATATTATCGTGATGTTTGCGGATTTGTGGCGGCTTGATATGGAACTGAAACAGCTTATCACTCATCGTTGAAAATGCCGCCTGTAATGCGTCAAGGTATCCGTGTTCTGTTGCTTCATCAATAGAAATACTGCCCATGATTGCGGTGAATTCATGGGTAAGATTCCATGCAAGGCGCTCAATCTGCTCATTACTCATCAGGGTGTCATGATCGAGCGATACCGTTTGATGACCGAGTGTGACAGGGGGTGCCGATGCATTTTTACGGGCATCGACAAAAGGAAACTTTTTCTCAATCAGCGGGGCGAATTTCAGGCCATGCCGGATGGCATCATTGACCGCTAATTCGATATTCTTACGGGTCGGATTAGACCGCTTACGCCGCCGGTATATCTGATATTCGATATCTTCCTGAACGATTTTTGGCAGACGGGGCATAAAGTGGCGTGAAAATGTTGTGCCATTTTCGAAGGTATCCCGTTTTGCTGCGTCTTTTTCGGCTGCATTGTGCTGATCGCCTTTTGCCTCCGCCAGCCGAAGCGCGGCCGAGAGATAAGGCGAATCGGGGCGCACCTGATAAACGTCAATCAGGTGTTTTTTGCGCAAAGTGCGATTGATATGATGACCAATAAAAGAAGCGGTATATTTCATTATTTTTGTGGCGTTAAACCGTGTTTCTCGCGGAGTTTCTGGATTAAGAAAAGGTTTCGTTTACGTTGCTGCTCCGTCATCGCGGCACCTGTGACCATGTCAGGACAGGGTTTGTGATAAGGTGCCAGATAATCGGAGTTGTGCCCCTTGGGTAGGGTATAACTCACATCATCCATTGAATTGCGCCTCGATATCATCCGCTTGCTGGCCTTCCGCCATACCGATAATGTCACCGTGAAAAGAATGCAGCGCGAGCCATTCGCCCCCGTTTATTCGTTTGATTTCATCTATAAAGATACTGATGTTGCCGACTTGACAGACAATGCCGCCCGTCATGCTATTGCGGTATTTAATTTCGTGTTTCATGCTTCACTATCCAACAGTTTTCTTTTTCTTGGCGGGATGGGCAGCATGATCTGATTTGCTGCAATCCTTCGGTCAAACTCAAGTTTGTTAATCAATACCAATCCGCCTGATTGCTCCTGTGGAATGGTGGGAATGATACAGTCATTGATTAGTTCTTTGACTTTGGTACGACTCATTCCGGTTTCTTCACAGAACTTATTGATTGTCTGAACGCTTGCAGACATAGATCAAACCTCCTAATATCGGGCGTAATCGGTTTTATATAGGGTTGTCCAATTTATTAGATGGAATAATGTTATATCCAATAAATTGATCAATCAATATCTATGTCTAATTTTTTAGATGATTGGTTGGGGTTTTTTAATTATGTCATTGATTTTTAAGGAACAAGAAAAAGCGAACAATTTTCCAGAAAGACTAAAAAAGTTAATGGATAATTGCAGCTTTAATGATTTTGCAAAGAAAACAGGGCTAACAAGAGCAACGCTTAACAATTATGCTAATAATTTGACAAGCCCTACTTTAGAGAAACTTGCAATCATTGCTGATGCTATGGGAACAACTGTCGAATGGTTAGCGTCTGGAGAACTTCCTGATGAGAATATGGTGACGGTGTATCAATACGATTTACGCGTCAGTGCCGGTAATGGTGCTCTGGTTGAGCATGAAAATCCTGTTGCTGAATTTCGTTTCAGCGCTGACTGGCTACGTCAGCAGGGGTTGCATGGTAAAAAACTTTCCATTGTTCCAGTGATGGGGGATAGTATGGAACCCAGTCTTTATGATGGGGATTTGATACTGGTTCGCCATGAGGAAGTACGCGACGGGCTTTGTGTGATTCGGATTGACAATGATGTCTTAGTCAAACGGGTACAGTATGACTATGCGGAAGGGAAATATCTGATTTCAAGTGATAACGAGCGCTATAAAGATATTGAGCTGAGCAAAGATTTTAAAGGGGATTTTCAAATCATCGGTCAGGTTGTCCGTGTGTTGCAGAGGGTCAGACAAGCGGCATGATTGAGTCGAGCGAATGGGGGTTTTTTACCACCCATGATCCAAACCGTTTTTTTGCTCGGGAAAGGGACGCTAAAAACCATGAAATCACCCTGACACTACGTGATGAAGAGTTACACCCGAATCGGGATACCCGACGACTGAATGAAATGGTCAGTATTTGGTATCGGCTGCACGGTAAGACGCTCCGTGACCATATCCGGCTGAGAAAGTTACTGTATCGAATGTCTGAACGGCTCGGTAATCCGATTGCTTCCGACCTGACAAACGAACATTTTGCCAAGTACCGTGAGCAACGGACGCAGGAAGTCAGTACAACCACCGCTAACCGAGAACATGCCTACCTACGGGCTATGTTTAACGAGCTTAAGCGCCTCGGGGTGATCGATTATGACAACCCCGTCCAACATATCCGCCAGTTCAAAGAGAGAGAAGGGGAGCTTCGTTTTCTCAGTCATGATGAAATCGCAACCCTGTTACATGCCTGTCAGCTATCCAGCAACCAATCCCTGATCTATGTGGTCAAGGTTTGTCTTGCAACCGGTGCCCGTTGGAGTGAGGCCGAAAGCCTGAAAGCGTCACAGGTGGCCGGAGGGAAAATTACCTTTCTGAATACTAAATCCGGTAAGAACCGTACAGTCCCGATCAATGAAATTTTATTTAACGAGTTGAAAAATCTTGGCAAAAGTGGCGATGAGCAACTATTTTTACATAGCTTAAGTGCATTTCGTAAAGCGATAGCAAGAGCGCAGATTCAACTCCCTAAAGGTCAGATGTCTCACGTGCTACGTCATACCTTTGCGAGTCACTTTGTGATGCAAGGGGGAAATATTGTTGTGCTGAAAGATATTCTCGGCCATAGTGAGATCACCACAACAATGCGTTATTCACACCTTGCACCAAGTCATTTAAGTGATGCTGTGGAGTTGAATCCATTGAATCGGCATCAGTGATTGGTAAGACAGAGCAAAATTGAAATTGCCCCAAAATCATTTAACTCGAGATGGGTGACTACTTTCTCATGTCAGTTCTTGACCAACTTTTTCTAATAATAAAATATGAGTCTGGTTGAGTAATTGTAACTATACAGACACGTTCTGCAATGGAGTCTGTATTTTATGAAAATCTTATAAAGATAATGTTTGGTAAAAACAGTTCCTATCTAATCGCTTGAACTGGCTACACTATTTCGAAAAACTGGGGATAAAAGAATGTCTAGAATGGCGCTAAACTTCTTCGAAAGTTACAAGTTTACGGTAAAGTTCAATTTTGATAATCAAGACTTAACTGGTGTTCTTTCTTTTAATCAGTCTGGTATCCCGCACCTTAAAATACACACAGATAATCACATCCTACTGTTTGAAGAATGTAGAGTCATTGAAGACCCAATCACTTGTTATGAGATTGGTTCAAACAAGACATTTACTCTACATCAATCAGAGCTTCAAAGAGGGGCGATCATTATATGCAGATTTGTCACTACGGGTTCTTTAATTCCAAATGGCATCGATCTGATAGAAGTGCACCTAACTGGTATATCAACTTGGTTTGAAAGATTGCGAAGCTCTGAAATAACAGAAACTGAGTTCAAGCGAGACACTTCTGTAGAAAAATTCTCAGTTAATTTTAACTACAACAAAAACAATTATACGATAGAAAATCACCGTTATGTGTCATCAACAGCAATGGCATCAACCGAACACCATATAAAAATACAAGATTGTTTTATCGTCAAAAAGATAAATGGCACGTTTACGCTAAACGAAGCAGAAAGTATTGCTTTAGAAATAAGAAGCCTTTTTTCACTTCTGTTAGGGTATTCCCTATCTATCAAAGAGCTTTATTTGATTCCTTCAGAGAAGCGACATGATTATCAATCTCTTATTTTTCCAAGTGTTACTTATGAAGATAAACCGCTTGATGAATTTCACCAAGCTCTATGCAACGTTGACAACTTGTTCATGTGGAACCTTTGGAAAACAATTATACAAAATTACTTCAAAATTAAATCATTTCGAACAATTTGGAACCGCTTAGTAGTTTCGTTATCTCGTTCAAAACCTGGTATTTGGGAATATGAGATTCTATCTGTAGTTGTAACGCTTGAAATGTATTGTGAACAAGAGTCAAAAGGAAAAGGCCACAAATTAGACAAAGTTAAATTTAATGAACTAAAGTCACAGCTTAGCCAAACTCTAGAAGAATTTATTGTTGATAATGATCTTTCATCAAAGGATTTATTAGTCTTAAAAGGGTTTGAAAGTGTTCTCGCTGATCTAAGAAATACATCTCACCCGACTCTTCAGCAAAAATACGACTTCTTAATGAGTAGAACAAGCAACGACATTAAAGAGGCTATTTCTTTCAGTGAAGATGACTTTAAGATACTAAAGAAAATCAGAAATAGTGTGGCACACGGGAAAAATTACAATACGGTGATAAACGGAGAAATTACAAAGGAAGTTCAATTAAAAGATCGTCTTTTAACATTATTAATGTACTTCGTTTTTCATGAGCTTGGTTTTAGTGACACCCAAATAGCGAAAAGTTTAAGTTATACCCATAACTCATTCATAATTAATGCAGGTGGTAATGAGAGAGCTAGAGATAAACTAGCTGGCACTGCGCGTTTTATTACTTTACAAGAAGATATTGACCTTAAAAATTTTGGCTCTTTTGATTATATAGTTGTTGATTACGAATTTAATAATAACCAGTTTACATTAAACAAGCCTTTATCTTATGAAACAAAATATCACTGGCATGGTAGCGGCATATCCGACGTCCGAAACTTTGTTAAGGACAAGCTTCCCAAAGACAGTAACGCTGAACTGGAATATGTTAATAAGTTATACATTTCCAGTGGTAGAAATGAAAAATGCTATTATGGAGTTATTTTGTTAACTCATAGGTAAAGTTTCAACATACTTTTCATAATCTGACAGAACAGCCTTGATGTAACAGCTCTAAAACGTGTCTGTCCAAAAATAATTTAGAACCCGATTCTAGCCTTCCAGTTGGAGGGCTTTTTTATATCTAAATTCCTCTAATAAACTTGCATAGGAATTCAAATATTTTGTCTATAAGAAAGGAGTTTAAAATATGACGCTAATTTAAATAATACAACTTGTGCGATTTTATACGCCCACATACGCCCAAAACAAAATTTCCTCTTTTTATAACTTATTGATTTATTAGTGGTGTAAAGGGTTTTCCAAATCCGCGTGTTGGGGGTTCGAATCCCTCCACCCCTGCCATTACAAATTGCATAATTATGCAAAACAAAACCCGCTCATTGAGCGGGTTTTTTGTATTTTGGATAGCATTAATAGAAATAAACAGGGTGTCGCGAAAAACTCTGTTACTTCAGAATAGCCTCATACAATACACCTATATCTTATCGATAATTTATATGAGTTAAGAGAAGTGTTGGGTTGTGTCAATAATAGGATTACATGTTATAAGCAGGAGGAGTCCTGAATAAAACAGGAGACGACCAAATTAGACTGGATCACTTAGATGTATCTTATCTGCTTCCACATAAGGCTTAAACTCATCATGAGTAAGTACAGTTTTATCTAGCTCTTTCTTTGCTCTCCACTGAGTATTTTCTCTTAAGTAATTCCTATTTTCTTTTGATTTTGATTTATTAACCAATTCTAGATGATAATTCATTTCATGCTCTTCACTGAAATTAACATGATTGTGATCTTTCATATAAATAATACCTATATTAATTAATACGCTATGCAACAATGCATTGCTAGATATAGAGTTCTCGTGGGTTTTTTCAAGGTGTCTTTTTATCTCAGGTGCAAACTGTTGGGGATTATGTGAAAAGAAACCCATAATCTTTATTATATATTGAGTTGCTACATGCATAATCATTGAATGGCCAACTGAATCTATCGCTCGATCGTTGTACCGATATAACCATTGAAAGCGTTTTGTCATTGCTTCAATTCATTTCTCAGTCTGAAGATAATGCAACCCAAACTGTTCATCAGGGAGAACGCTGACAGTTAAATCTTCCTCACGCCCTCAACAGCAATGAGGAAAAATGATATCATTCTGCGAAAAAGAGGAAGTCAGTATGCCCCATTTTCGATTTCGTGCGGTGGAACCGCAAACCGTTCAACACCTTTCTAAAACATTGGTGGATGAGTTACAGTCCCTGATGAATGCACCTCGTGAAGACTTCACATTCGAATATATATACACCACCTTTTTTCATGAGGGGGAGGTTGCTCCCGCTTATCCGTTTGTTGAGGTTTTGTGGTTTGATCGTGGTCAGGAGACTCAAGATCGGGTTGCACAAATTATCACGCATCAGGTCAGGGAAGTGATTGGAGAAGCGGTTGATGTCGCTGTTATTTTTACAGCACTCTCTCAAACGGATTACTATGATAATGCGCAGCATTATTAATATAAGAAATTTACTAGTGAGAAAATGGAGGCAATTTAAAGATGAATCCGGTTATTGAAACAATTCAGGGACATCGTTCGATTCGTTCCTTTCAAGAGAAACCACTGACAAAAGAACAATTGGATACAATTATTGCTTCTGGAATTGCAGCATCATCTTCAAGTTTGTTACAGACGGTCTCGATTATACGGGTCACCGATCCGGATAAACGACGGGTTTTAGCTGAACTGGCCGGGAATCAACCTTATGTGGCAAGTGCAGCAGAATTTTTAGTGTTCTGTATTGATTACCAACGGCACGCTTCAATGAATCCTGATGTTCAATTAGAGTACACTGAGCTTACTTTGATTGGTGCGGTTGATGCCGGTATTATGGCGCAGAATTGCTTACTGGCCGCAGAGTCTCTGGGGTTAGGCGGTGTTTATATTGGTGGGTTGCGTAATTCTCCGAAAGAAGTCGATGAGTTACTGGGTTTGCCCCAATATACCGCAATTTTGTTTGGGATGTGTCTGGGTTATCCTGCTCAGAATCCAGAATTAAAACCACGTTTGAGTCCCCAAGTCATTGTTCATGAGAATCAATACCAGCCACTCGATCATGCGATGATCACTGAATACGATCAAAGGATGGAAAGTTACTATCTGAATCGTTCATCAAATACAAAACAGCAAGCATGGTCTGATCAAGTGACATCTAAGCTATGTCAAGAGCAACGCCCTTATATTCGTGACTACCTGAACAGTAAGGGATTAGCGAAAAAATAGCCGTAATAAAAGAAGAAATAAAAAGCCCAATCTCTGATTGGGCTTTTTATCGAGAGTGTCATATAAAAAAGGATAACAGGTCGCTTTATTCAGCCAGTCCCTGAATGATGACAAATTTTTCCAGCAGCTCATCTTCTGTTTCAATGTGCTTCGGATCGGTAATGATGCAGTTACTAATCGGACAAACCGACTGGCACGTTGGCTGATCATAGTGGCCTTTGCATTCGGTACACAGATCCGGATTAATTTCATACAGATGTTCACCAAATGAAATAGCGTTGTTCGGACACTCAGGTTCGCACATATCGCAATTGGTACATTTGCTGGTGATTAAGAGCGCCATATTACTTGCCTGTCGGATTTCGCGTATCCTGACCAACGTTCAGATTGCGCATCAGTAATGCATAATCGAGTTTAACGTCTGCCGGAACCGGAATATAGACGAAATGACCGTTGCCTTTCGCGTCATCAATGGTTTCACCCTTACGGTTTTCCATAGCTTCGAGTGTGAACACAATATTCCCTTGCGGTGTCATCAGTTCCAGACTATCACCGAGACAGAACTTGTTTTTTACCTCGACTTCCACCAAATCGCCACGACGTTTACCGGTAAATTCACCGACAAATTGTTGGCTGTCGGATACAGAATAGCCGTAGTCATAGTTTTGGTAAGCATCATGGGTATGACGGCGTAAGAAACCTTCGGTATAACCGCGGTGTGCCAGACTTTCTAATGTTCCCATCAGTGTTTCATCAAACGGTTTACCCGCGACAGCATCATCAATTGCCTTACGATACACTTGGGCTGTTCTGGCACAGTAATAGAACGATTTGGTCCGGCCTTCGATTTTCAGGGAGTGAACCCCCATCTTTGTCAGGCGTTCAACGTGCTGGACTGCCCGCAGGTCTTTTGAGTTCATGATATAAGTGCCATGTTCATCTTCAAAAGCGGCCATTTTCTCATCGGGGCGATGGCTTTCGGACAGTAGCACCACATCGTCAATCGGTTTGCCGGCACCAATGGTGGTTTCAGGGCGTTCATTTTGCACTTCGATGGATTGTGGCGCATTCGGATCAAATTGTTCGACGATCTGACCAGCTGCGTCTTCTGTGCCTTTTTCGACTTTGTATTCCCAGCGGCAGGCATTGGTACATGTGCCTTGATTCGGATCGCGCTTGTTAATGTATCCGGAAAGAAGGCAGCGACCAGAGTAAGCCATACATAGTGCGCCGTGAACAAATATTTCGAGCTCCGTATCCGGGCATTTTTCCCGAATTTCTTCGATCTCTTCCAGAGAGAGTTCTCGGGACAGAATCACCCGGGTGACGCCATGCATTGACCAGAACTTAACGGTTGCCCAGTTGACAGCATTGGCCTGTACAGACAAATGAATTGGCATTTCAGGGAAGGCATCCCGCACCATCATGATGAGTCCCGGGTCTGACATGATCAGCGCATCCGGCCCCATATCGACGACGGGTTTCAAATCGCGGATGAAAGTCTTGAGCTTGGAGTTATGCGGTTGAATATTACAAACCACATAAAACTGTTTGCCCTGAGCATGGGCTTCATCGATCCCAATTTTCAGGTTCTCATGATTAAATTCATTATTACGAACGCGCAAACTATAACGTGGTTGACCGGCATACACCGCATCTGCGCCATAGGCAAAGGCGTAACGCATATTCTTAAGGCTACCAGCCGGAGAAAGGAGTTCTGGTACGAATGTATTTTCTGTTGTCATTGCTTCTATTCCAAATCTGATCACAAGTCAGGCCAATACCACCTGATGGTATTGGAGGGGGCGAATTTTACGTCAAAACAGACTGTGATCCTAGTTTTGTTTCGGTTGATTTGTTATGTATTTCGACAACAGGATGAGATGGCTGAAAAAGGTCTGACTCTGCCTCCTGATTTAAGGGATGGTTACCATCAGGCGTGGAAAAGCAGGGGATAAACATATTGCGTGTAACAATCGAAAGCCAGTGGTTGGTCACCCAACGACTGGCTTGTGTATATTCAAGAACTTGGTTAGTGTTAATCGGCTTCTGGTAAGCCTCCTAATGCGTCAAACAGATTGGGCAGAAAAGCACTGAGTTCACCGCACATTAACGAGAAATCCGCATCAAAGCGAGCCGCACGATCTTCCCGAGGGATGTCTTCATTATGATCTTTCAGCTCATCACTGTATTGCACTCTTTTCAGACTGGCATCGTCGGCCAGAACGAAAGTGATGCGCTCTTGCCAACTGAGTGCCAGTTTAGTCACAACTTTATTGGCAGTGATGTGGCTCATAATTTCGTCACTGGTCAGATCCTGTTTTTTACAGCGCACGGTGGCACCATCTTCCAGTAACGATTTGAGTTCGGCTTCATCCTGAAGTTGAAAACCAGCAGGGAGTTGCGCGCTTTGTACCCATTCTGTCAGGGTTGTTTCTACGGCATTTTGCGGTATCGCCGGAATAACCGGCAGGCTGCCCATGGTTTTTCGCAGCAGAGCAATCACTTCTTCTGCCTTTTTATAACTGCCGGCATCAACCACAATGAGCCCAAGTGACGGTAAGATCAGCAAGTAAGTGTATTGGCTTTTACTAAATGCCCGCGGGAGCAGATCGATGATGATATCTTCTTTGAGCGTATCTTTTTCTTTCTTTTTAATCGGACGACCTTCTTCCGCCTCAAGGGTTTCAACTTTACTCGCAAGCGAGTCTTGAATCACGGATGCCGGCAAGAGCTTTTCTTCTTTTCTGGCACACACAAGGATGCGGTCTTCAGAAACGTGGGTCAGCATATTCCCCTCTTTTCCCATCACGCTTGTCCAGCCGAATTTCTGTTTATCCTGACTGCCGCATGGTGTAAAGCGGAATTCATGAAGTTGTTTTTCTAATTGATCGGCATTGAAGCGGATATCGCGGTTTACACGATAAACCATACAGTTTTTAAACCACATAAAGTCTCTCTTGTCCCATAATCAAGGGCAAATATCATAGGCTAAAAGCCAATGAATGTCTCAGCCGATTTGCATTCTCTGGAGCCGGTTAACTTCCCGGCAGCGATTAAAACCGCGTCATGACAATACGGAGACATCGGAGCAACATGGATGATGGCGGGATGTCGCAGCAGAGCACTTATCTGTGAACTTGCGACGAAAGTTATGTGAAAATTTGTTTTCAAAGGTCACAAAAGTGTCATAATTATTTTTAATAATGCAAGGCGTTGATAGAAAAACAAAGGTTAATCGGTATGTCCAGAAGGATTCTTGTGGTGGAGGACGAAGCACCCATTCGAGAGATGTTGTGTTTTGTACTTGAGCAAAAAGGTTATCAGGCGGTTGAAGCTGAAGATTATGAGACCGCGATTAACAAACTCGCAGAACCTTTCCCTGATCTGGTTTTACTGGATTGGATGCTTCCCGGCGGCAGTGGCATCAATTTTATCAAGCACATGAAACGAGAAGAGCTGACCCGAAATATCCCCGTCGTGATGTTGACGGCTCGCGGGGAAGAAGAGGATAAAGTTCGGGGGCTTGAAGTTGGTGCTGATGATTACATTACGAAACCCTTTTCTCCCAAAGAGCTGGTCGCCCGACTTAAAGCGGTTATTCGACGCGTGACGCCGACGGCTTTGGAAGATGTCATTGATGTTCAGGGACTGAAACTAGATCCGGTGTCTCATCGTGTGACAGCCAATGAGAAAGCATTGGATATGGGGCCGACAGAATTTAAATTATTGCATTTCTTCATGACACATCAAGAACGGGTTTATAGCCGCGAACAACTCCTCAATAATGTTTGGGGAACGAATGTCTATGTCGAAGATCGGACTGTGGATGTTCACATTCGTCGTTTGCGCAAGGCTCTGGAAGATGCAGGGCACGATAAATTGGTTCAGACGGTTCGTGGTGCCGGATATCGTTTTTCAACGAAAGCATAACACATCAGAGATGTTGGTCGCTGGGTTGAAAAATCGTAGAGGAGCGAGATGGTTGAACGTCTAACATGGAAAAGGCTGGCTTGGGGGCTGGCTTTTTTTTACTGTCCCTGGCTGATTCTCGGCTGGATCTTTGGTTATATGCCTTGGTTGTTGTTGATCGCAACGGCGATTCAATTACTTTGGCATTTGGGAAATCAGGTCCGGCTTTCTGCTTGGCTGTGGGATGAGCGCCGTTTAGGGCCGCCGTCAGGCAAAGGACAGTGGGAATATCTGTTTAATGGTATCTATCACCTGCAACAACGTCAGCGTAAAAAACGTAAAGAGCTGAGTAATCTGATCCGCCGTTTCCGTAATGGGGCTGAATCGTTGCCTGATGGTGTGGTGGTATTCCGTGACGAAGGTAATATTGTCTGGTGTAACCGACTGGCTCAAAATTTACTGGGATTTCGTTGGCCGGAAGATGAAGGTCAGCCGATCTCCAATCTGCTGCGGGCGCCGGATTTTATTAAATACCTCGAAAAGAATGATTTTACCGAGCCTCTGGAAATTCACTCTCCGCTGAATGTTGATCGCATGTTGGAGTTGCGGATTGTGCCCTATACCAAAGGGGAACACTTGTTGGTGGTACGTGATGTGACTCAGTTGAAACAACTGGAAGGGATGCGTCGCAACTTCTTTGCCAATGTTTCTCATGAATTACGCACCCCGATGACAGTACTTCAGGGGTATCTGGAGATGACTGAAGACCCGGATATGCTGGGCGGGCCGATGTGGGAGAAAGCGCATCAGGTCATGACCGAGCAATTGAGTCGGATGAACAGTCTGGTCAATCAGCTCCTGACCTTATCAAAAATAGAAGCGGCCCCGATGCATGAGTTGGATGAGGTCGTTGATATTCCTGCCATGCTTAAGGTATTGGAAAAAGAGGCCATCAGTTTGAGTGGCGACAATCAACATCAGTTGCATTTTGACGTTGATCCGACCCTGAAAGTGTTGGGAGATGAAGATCAACTGAGAAGTGCGGTCTCGAATCTCGTTTATAATGCCGTCAAATATACACCGCCCAAGGCCGATATTCATGTCCGTTGGTATGTCAGTTTTCAAGGTGCTTGTCTGGAAGTTGAAGACTCAGGCGAAGGCATTGCGCCGCAACATTTGCACCGTCTGACGGAACGGTTCTATCGGGTCGATAAAGCACGTTCCCGTGATACGGGGGGGAGTGGGCTTGGATTGGCCATTGTGAAACATGCCCTTTCTCACCATGACTCACACCTTGATATTCACAGCGAAGTCGGTGTCGGGAGTCGGTTTTCTTTTGTATTACCGAAACGCTTGGTTGTCCAGTCATGAGTCGCTTCAAACGCTGGTTATGGGTCATGGTCTGTTGGTGGAGCTGTGGGGCTCTGCAAGCCGCCACGCTATCAGAATCGTTGCCCGAATATCACAAACAGCTCGATGTTTCCGGCAGTCTTCTGTCGGTGGGATCTGATACGCTGGCAGGTGTCATGTCTTTGTGGGTGGAAGCATTCCAGTCTTATTATCCGAATATCAATATTCAAGTACAGGCCTCCGGCTCTTCGACGGCTCCGCCGGCATTGATTCAGGGAACGGCCCAACTGGGGCCGATGAGTCGGGTGATGAGGCACCGGGAAGTCGGGGCATTTGAACAAGCATATGGTTATCGACCGACGGCCTTACGCGTGGCAATTGATGCCATCGGTATTTTTGTTCGGCAGGAAAATCCGATTCAGGGGCTCAGTTTTCAGCAGATCGATGCGATGTTTTCAGCGACACTACGCTGTGGTGAGACGCAGCATCTGACACGCTGGTCGCAGTTAGGTATTCAGGCGCGCTGGGCGCTGCGGGCGATCCAGTTATTTGGTCGTAATTCAGTTTCAGGGACTTACGGGTATTTTAAAAATCACGCTCTGTGTGGCGGTGATTTCAGTCCGAGAGTGAACGAACAGCCGGGTTCGGCGTCTGTGGTTCAGTCGGTCGCATCATCAATGAATGCCATCGGTTATTCGGGGATTGGCTATTCGGTTTCCGGGGTTCGGCTGGTGCCGATATCGCGTCAGGGAAGCGATTATATTTTTCCGAGCCGGGATAATATCCTATCCGGAGACTATCCGTTATCACGCTACCTCTATATTTATATCAATAAGAGTCCGGAACGGTCACTGTCACCAGTAGAGGAAGCATTCGTTCGCTTTATTTTTTCCCGGGAAGGACAGGCGTTGGTTGCTAAAGACGGGTATGTGCCTGTGTCACCTCAAATCGCCCAACAAGAACTGGCGAAAGTCGGCTTAAATTGATGAGTTTCGAAAGACGATGCCACTGCAACATCGTCTTTCATGCTCTGTGTCTCTCATATTTTGCAGCCGGTTAAAAGATCAATGTCCAGCCGATATTCTCCCAGTACTGTTGTTCGCTGAGTAGATCAGCATGTAACAGCTTGTTGTTTTCTAGCCATTCAGCATCCTGACTGGACAGGGTCCAGACGTTGTCTTCTGCCGTCAGAAAGATCTCCGGGAGTAACTCATCACTTCTTTGTCCATTCAGAACAATTGCCAGCCTGAGAATGCGGATCAGCCGTATGATCTGTTTTCTCTTGTAAAGTGTGAAATCCGGCATTTCATTGAGTTTTAAAGCTTTTCGCTGAAAGCGGGCTAACGTCGAGAGGACCAACTGTTGCTCGCTGTTAAAGCCGGGCATGTTGGTGTAGCGCAGAATATACTCTGAATGACGATGGTATCCTTGCAGACTGATACTGAGACCCACTTCGTGTAACAGTGCCCCCCATTCCAGTAAATCGACCAGTTCATGATCCTGAGCCGAAATCTTGGCATTGGGATTGATCTGCTCAAAAAACTGACGGGCTAAGCCTTTGATTTTGGCTGCGTGTTCTAAGTCAACCCGATGTTTCTGGGCGAGACTCTCGGTTGTTCTCAGACGAATGTCCGAGCACTTAAAACGGTCTTCCATTTCATACAACAGACCTTCTCTGAGTGCACCTTGGGAAAAATGCATCTCTTTGATATTCAGATCTTTTAAAATGGCATAAAGAATCGCGACTCCTGCGGCAAAGACCGGCTTTCTTTCATCATTGAGTCCCTTGATATCCAACTCTTCGATTTGTGTTTTTTCACAGAGTTTGTCAATCAGGGTTTCCAGTCGTTCGATGGTGATGATGCCATCGTCATAACCGATGCCGATTAACACTTCACGGACAGCTTTAATGGTGCCAGATGAGCCGAACGCACTTTGCCAGCCTTTCTTACGATACTGACGGGCGACGGATTCCAGCTTTTGTTGAGCGGCAACAAATGCCTGAGCAAACCGCTTTTTGGACAGTTTGCCTTGGGAGAAGAAACGCTGATTATAACTGACACATCCCATCTGAAGGCTATTGACGAGCTGCGCTTCGAATCCCTGACCAATCACCATTTCTGTACTTCCCCCGCCAATATCAACGACGAGCATCGAGTCTGATTGTGGCTGGGTATGGGCAACCCCCAGATAAATGAGCCGGCCTTCTTCCATGCCCGGAATAATCTCTATCGGGTAGGGCAAAATGGCCCAGGCACGCTCAATGAATTTCTGAGCATTTGCTGCCTGACGTAAGGTATGTGTTGCCGCGATACGAACATTTTCTGGTGCGAATCCTTGAATTCGTTCAGCAAACATCGCAAGACAATCTAACCCGCGGTTGATTGCTTCGGCATCGAGCTTTTTATTATCGTCCAGCCCTGATGCCAGTCGGACACGCTGTTTATGGCGGCTGACCAACTGAAGATCTTGATCGATGACCTGTGCGACCACCATATGGAAACTGTTTGAACCTAAATCAATGGCAGCGATGTGCCGGGGTTCACTCGGTGCTTTCATGAGACTTTACTTCTATTGCTTTTTGCTTGCGTGTTTGTTTTTCGACATTCTTCAGATAGTCGTAAATCGCTATCTGAGAACGTATCTTCTTGCGATTACCCCGGTTAACATATCGGTTACTCATCTCTTTGTCTATCCAACGCGCTTTCACCGTATCGGTAAAGTGAATATTGATAAGGTCGATGATGCGTTTTTTCAGACGCTCATCACGAATTGGTGTGGCAACTTCAATCCGATGATCGATGTTTCGCGTCATCCAGTCAGCAGAAGAGATATAAACCATCGGGTCCCCGTCATTGTGAGTAATGATCACGCGGGGATGTTCCAAAAAGCGGTCCACAATACTGATGATCTGAATATTGTCACTGATGCCTTCTATTCCCGGTACCAGTGAACACATTCCCCGAATGATCATTTTGATCTGAACACCGGCAGTACTGGCTTCATACAGTTTGTTACTGAGCTCTCTATCCACCAGATTATTGACTTTCAAGGTAATGGCGGCTTTTTTATTGGCTCTGGCATTGGCAATTTCATTATCCAACAACTCATTGAGGCGGGCGCGGGAGTTTCGGGGAGAGACAATCAAGTGGCGGAATTTGACCGGGCGATATGGATTTTCAATGTAACCAAACACGCTGCGCACTTCATTGGTAATTTCCGGATCCGCGGTTAACAGTGAAAAGTCGGTATAAATTCTGGCCGTTTTTTCATGGAAGTTACCGGTTCCGATATGGGCATAGCGGATGATTTCTTCTTCCTCTTTGCGACTGATCAACAGCAATTTTGAATGGATCTTGAGCCCTGGTGCACCAAAAATAACGTGTACTCCGGCTTCTGTCAGGATTCTGGACCACTCGATATTGGCTTCTTCATCAAAGCGAGCCTGCAGCTCCACCACAACCGTCACTTGTTTGCCGTTCATGACTGCATGGATCAGGGAATGCATCAATTTTGAATCTTTTGCAACGCGATAAATATTAATTTTGATACTGAGAACTTTGGGATCAAATGACGCCTGTCTGACCAACTCGGTAATATGCTCGAAAGTGTGATAAGGGTAATACAGCAAGATATCTTGCTCTTTGATGGCATCGAAACTGTTGGCGAAACCGAAAAAATCAGCGCACTTAAGCGGCGGCATCGGTTTGTTTTCCAGATAGTTCCGTCCGACATTCGGAAATGAGATAAAATCTTTGAAGTTATGATACCGACCTCCGGGGAGCAGACTGTCATAATTGGAAATTTTGAGTTTATCGCACAGAAACTGCAACATCTCTTTCGGCATGGTATTTTCGTAGACAAAGCGGACTGGCATTGCGGTCAGGCGCTGGCTAAGACCTTCCGACATCTGTTCTAGCAAGCTGTGTTCCACCTCATGGCTGAGGTCATACTCCGCATCCCGGGTCATCTTGATGGCATAACCATTGAGTTGTTCATACTCGAAGAATCCCCGGAAAATATCATCCAGACAATAGCGAATAATATTATCCAGCAACATAATCGTTTTGCGTTGCTTGCCCTTTTGCTCCGGAACCATCACAAACCGGGGGAGGTGATTGGTCGGAATTTCAATCAATGCATAGTGAGAACGCTCATCGGTGTTCAGTTCGACGGCAATGTAGGCATATTCGTCTTTGAGAAATTGCAGCATGTCAGCTTCTTCATTGAGGAGCCAAGGTGTGATGTGCTGAATGACTTCATTTTTGAAATACTTTCTGACCCATTTCCCCTGAAATTCGTCCAGCTGAGTTTCATTGACTAAAAAGATTCGTCTGCGTGCCATCTCCTTGATCAGCTCGTTATAGAGTTCTTCGAATTCCAGATTGAGTTTGAGCGCTTTGCTTTGCATTTTGGAGAGTAGATGTTTGTAGGTGCTGTTGCCGCCATGCGCCCGGTCAATCAGGATTCGCCGTTTAACATCGGCAAAACGAACTTTATAAAACTCATCTAAATTGTTAGAAAAAATTCCCAGAAAACGGATGCGTTCAATGAGTGGTACTGATTTATCGGCGGCTTCCTGAAGAACCCGTTCATTAAAGGATAACCAGCTTAATTCTTTTTCAATATATAACTTCTCAACACTCATACAATCAGACCTTTCATGCAACTCGGGGCAACACATTCAGCAACAGTGAATAAGTCATGATGACGAGTTCACTGTGAATGATCATGCGTGGGATCATGACTGTGAGTCATGGCGTTTATACGCGTAGCCCCTATCATATAAAGTAAATATAACTATCAGTAATACAAAGGAAGTTAGGTGTTTTGTGTTACATTTTTATTTCAAAGTATATAAGACATTTGGTGATTCGTGGTGTTGTCTCGGGATATTGACTCATTTGGTCAAAGGGAACAAACAGAAAAAAGAGCTGACGAATCAATGATAAAATCGGGTGTGCCTGCCACTTGTTATTTCAGGTGGTTAGCGCTTGCTGTAATATAAATGTCACGTCATTGACATATGCTTGTGAGTCGGAGATGGTGCAGCCCGGATCCTCGTCAGCCGGTCATCGGTCGGGGCGGGTGTTATTCTCTGTCAGTATTATTCGTGTCTATCGGTCAGGTCATTAGGACAAACATGCCATACCCTCAGTTTTCTCTTAAAGCAGCGGATAAAAAGCGTCTTGTGAAAGATCGGCTGGTTCGTTTTACCGTTCGTGCCGGCGGTGTCAGTGTGCTGGGGGCGCTGATTTTAATTTTTGTATATCTTATCTGGGTGGCGTTACCACTGTTTTCCAGTGCTGACATCAAGATGTCTTCTGTTCATCCCCGCGTTTCTGGCGCGGCTCAGCCTCCAATCCAACTCGCCGTTGATGACTATGGTCAGTATGTATTTATGCTCGATCATCTGGGGAAAATGACGTTCTGGTCAACTCAGAAAACCGAATCGTCTCCGCTTTGGCAGCAGCAACTTGGTTTCGTACCACAGCAGAGTGCCGTTGTTGGGCATTGGTTTGCTGCTTTAGGTAGCGGGAAACAGCTGGTGATCGGCCGGCCTCAATTTTCCCATCGGCTTCGTGCGGGGGAAACGATTTTTGTCCCGGATTTTGAACCATTAACATTGCCGTCATCACTAAGTGCTGATATTCCTGATCATGTACAGCAGTTGACATTTGCTGTGTCTGCGCAAGCCGTGACGCTGGCATTTACGACTCAAAATGACATGGTGACGGTGCTGTCGTTTGCCCGGGATTCGAGTGATTCGGCGCAGGTGAGAGTCTTTCATTTTCCGGAAAAAGTAGCCGCTGACGCATTACTTTTTTCACCGGATGGTCAGACGTTGTATATCCGGGAAGGTGGCCATCTTGTGATTGCGCTTCGCAATGGTCATACATACTCAGTCAGAGAGGTGGTTGATCTGACCCGGGGTGACGCACAGCGAACGATTGCCCAAATTGTTCTATTGCCGGGAGGCGACTCGTTGTTAGTGCGAGACCAACAAGGTGTTGTGACCCAGTGGTTTGATGTCATTCGCGATCAAAAAAGACAGTTTATGCCTGTTCGCGCATTTAATACCGGTGACCAGACGAGTCTGATCATGACGGATGTTTATCATCAGGGATTTTTCTCATTCCATCATGACGGTCAGGTGCGCAATTATCAGGCGACCAATCATAAGCTGGTGCTGAGTCAAAAGGTGTTCAAACAATCCCCAGACGGGGTCGCATTGTCTGATAATGAAAAATATCTGGTGGCTTATCAGCAGGGACACATCAATCTGGCTCGCGTTGATCTCGGGTATCCGGAGATCTCATTTTCCGCGCTTTGGCAGAAAATATGGTATGAAAACTACCCGGAGCCGGACTATGTTTGGCAGTCAACGTCGGCTTCAGATAGTTTTGAACCGAAGTTTAGTTTGGTGCCGATTGCATTTGGCACGATTAAAGCTGCATTTTATGCGATGATTTTTGCTGTACCGATGGCAATTTTAGCGGCAATTTATACCGCGTATTTTATGTCAGCCCGGATGCGACGTAAGGTCAAACCGACCATCGAACTGATGGAAGCATTACCGACCGTCATTATTGGATTTCTGGCCGGGTTGTGGCTGGCACCGATTTTAGAGCGCCATCTGGTTGCTGCGGTGGTGATGATTATCTTATTGCCGTTGTCGACCATCGTGTTCGGCTTGATTTGGCATTTTTCACCGGAACGATGGCGAAGAACGGTGCAGCGTGGCTGGCACGCTGCGCTTTTAGTCCCGGTACTGGCTGGCGTGATGGTTTTGATGTTGCCCGTTGGTTTTCATCTTGAGACTTGGCTATTTGATGGCGATATTCGCGTGTTTTTGGCGCAATATGGTATCGACTTCAATCAACGCAATGCATTGGTGGTTGGGATCGCGATGGGATTTGCGGTGATTCCGACTATTTTTACCATCGCTGAAGATGCAATTTTCTCGGTCCCGAAACACCTGTCTGACGGGTCGCTTGCGTTGGGAGCGACAACTTGGCAAACCCTCACCCACGTCGTGCTACTGACGGCAAGTCCGGGGATTTTTTCAGCGATTATGATGGGGCTTGGCCGGGCTGTCGGTGAAACCATGATTGTGTTGATGGCCACCGGGAATACCCCGATTATGGACTGGAATATTTTCGAAGGGATGCGAACGCTGGCTGCGACTATTGCCGTGGAATTACCGGAAGCAGAAGTCGGTAGCAGTCAGTATCGATTGTTATTTTTGGGCGCATTACTTCTGTTTGTCTTTACGTTTTTAGTCAATGCGTTGGCTGAATGGATCCGTTTGCGCTTACGGGAAAAATATCGGGCATTGTGAGGTTGGGACTGAATTAAATGATGAATTGGATAAAGTCCGGCTCCCCGTGGATATGGTTAACCGGAGGGGCGGTCAGTTTCAGTTTACTTGCTGTATTAGGGTTGTTACTGCTGATTGGCTGGAAGGGGTTAACCTATTTCTGGCCGACGCCACTATTGTCATGGCAGACTGCGTCGGGGGAGCATTTGGTGGGGCAGCTTTACGACCAAGATACGGTGCTAGCTTCGCATTTGTCCTCGCCAGAGAATAGCAGGCGTGGCAACCAAGGGGATTCAATTACTCGTTTGCATATTAAGATTGCGAACCGGGATATTTATCCGTCAGACTTTATCTCCGTCCTCAAAAGTCAGCTCTCTGAACCCTCAAAACCGCATGGATGGGCCGTGATTGAGCGAGTGCGGGACGGGCAGTTTTTTGGCAAGCCTGTTGGCTATCAACTGGCTGACGGCGTGATGGCGGATAACATTCATGCAGCTTTACAGGCCGGGTTACGTGAGTCTGAGCAGCGCCATCAACAGATTCAAACCCTGATGCATGACAAAGTGCAGGTTTGGAGCCAACAAATTGAAAAACTCCGTTTAGAGAAACGTAAACGGGAACTGAATCATCAGATCGATAGCGCTTATCTGGCACAATATGAACAGCAGAAATCTGCGCTGGAGCAAAAACTTACCACGGTTTCTCAGACGTTGGATGGGTTGCGGGAGCAGCTCAGAATGCAGGCGTTGCTGGTGGTCGATATGCGGGGAGATACCCATCGTATTCCGGTGAGTCAGATTTTGAATATCTGGTATCCCAACGATATGTCTTTGACCGAAAAAATGATTCACTGGGGAAAGCAGGTATGGCATTTTGTGGCGGATAATCCGAGAGAGTCGAATTCGGAAGGCGGGGTGTTCCCTGCGATTTTCGGCACTATCTTGCTGGTGATTATTATGTCTGTCATCGTCATGCCGCTGGGAGTGGTTGCCGCGATTTATTTACATGAATATGCCGGCGAAAATGCTTTAACTCACCTGATTCGCGTGGCCGTGATGAATCTGGCGGGAGTGCCTTCCATTGTTTATGGTGTGTTCGGACTCGGTTTTTTTGTCTATACCATTGGTGGCACCATTGATTCGTTGTTTTATGCCGAGCGTTTGCCTGCGCCGACGTTTGGTACCCCCGGACTACTGTGGTCAGCCTTGACGTTAGCTGTGCTCACATTACCGGTTGTGATTGTCGCGACAGAAGAAGGGTTAAGCCGAATTCCACTCTCTGTTCGTCATGGGTCGTTGGCGCTGGGAGCCACCCAATTTGAAACCATCTGGCGGGTGGTTTTGCCGATGGCAACGCCGGCAATGATCACCGGGTTGATTCTGGCTGTTGCCAGAGCTGCCGGGGAAGTGGCTCCGTTAATGTTGGTCGGGGTGGTGAAAATGGCATCTCGTCTTCCGGTCGATAATGAGTTTCCATTTATCCACTTGGAACGAAAATTTATGCATCTGGGATTCCACATTTATGATGTCGGCTTTCAGACCAGTAATATCGAGGCTGCACGGCCGCTGGTGTTTGCAACATCATTTTTGCTGGTGGCCGTGATTGTGACACTGAATCTGACAGCAATTAGTATCCGGAATAATTTGCGGGAGAAATACAGAACAATGGGACAGGATTAATCATGTTGCCGCTGAATCATACGCTTGGGTTCCAACCATCCATTGATGTGAAACATCTCAGTGATAAACAGACTGCAATTGAGATTGATGATCTCAGCCTGTTTTATCAGGGAACAGTCGCGCTCAGCCATATTTCGATGCGCATTCCCAAGGGACAAGTTACGGCATTTATCGGGCCTTCGGGCTGTGGTAAGTCAACGTTGTTGCGTTGTATGAACCGGATGAATGATTTGGTTGAAGGCTGTCGTGTTGAAGGGAAAGTGACCCTGCACGGTCAGGATATTTACGCACCGGCGGTTGATGTTGCAACGCTGCGCCGACGGGTTGGCATGGTGTTTCAGCGTCCCAATCCATTTCCCAAATCTATCTATGAAAATGTGATCTACGGGCTTCGCCTACAAGGTGTCCGCAATGCCCGGACGTTGGATGATGCCGTCGAACGTTCGTTGCGGGCAGCAGCCCTGTGGGAAGAAGTCAAACATCGTTTACATGAAAATGCATTCGGTTTATCCGGCGGGCAACAGCAGCGTTTGGTGATAGCCCGGGCGATTGCGATTGAACCGGAAATCCTATTATTGGATGAGCCGACATCCGCGCTGGATCCGATCTCGACGCTGACAATCGAAGAACTGATTAATGATCTGAAAACCAAATATACGGTGGTGATTGTCACGCATAACATGCAACAGGCAGCGCGGGTCAGTGATCATACCGCCTTCATCCATATGGGAAAATTGGTTGAATATGCCGATACCGATACTATTTTTACATCGCCGGTGAAAAAACAGACCGAAGATTATATTACCGGGCGTTACGGATGATCGTTCGTCGTTACGTCCATACAACTGAAGAGAGGCTTTATGCAGTTTGGTCGCCATATATCCGGACAGTTTAACGCTGAGCTTGAAGCGATCCGGACGCATGTTCTGACAATGGGCGGATTGGTCGAGCAGCAATTATCCTATGCCATGCAAGCACTGCATAAGCAAGATCTGGAGCTGGCTCGTCAGGTGATTCGCGATGATCACAAAGTCAATGCAATGGAAGTTGCTATTGATGATGCTTGTACCCGGATCATTGCCAAGAGACAGCCGACCGCGAAAGATCTACGCCTGATTATCGCCATTATCAAAACCATCACTGATTTGGAACGAATTGGTGACGTTGCAACCCGAATGGCTCACGTTGCTATCGAGAGCCCGGCTTCGAAAGAACGTCGGTTTCAGGTATCGCTGGAGCCGTTATGCCGTCAAGCCATCGCCATGCTACATCAGGTGTTGGATGCATTTGCCCGAATGGATGTGGAGGCTGCGGCTCAGGTCCATAAACTCGATGATCGGCTGGATTCTGAATATGAAGCGGTCATTCGCCAGTTGATGACTTATATGATGGAAGATACCAAGAATATTCCGCATATCCTGCAAGTGATGTGGTCTGCGCGTGCCATTGAACGTGTTGGTGATCGTTGTCAGAATATTTGTGAATACATCATCTATTTCGTAAAAGGCAAGGATGTCCGTCATCTGGGGGATCAATCACTGGATGATGTGTTAAAAACGGATTCTGAGTCATAAAAAAACCGGAGCATTGCTCCGGTTTTGTTTATCGACTTTACTTTTCATGATTGGGGTAAATCATTCTTTATTTATTATCCAACCACCGACCAGCGTTGAGAACTGGTAAGTCTGTCTTATCTTTTATCTAAATCTGCAGTGTGCTCAGACAGGTAAGCTGCAACACCGTCAGGTGATTCTTTCATGCCTGCTTTACCTTCTTCCCACTGTGCCGGACAAACTTCACCATGTTTTTGGTGGAAGTTCAGGGCATCAACCATGCGCAGCATTTCGTCGATGTTACGGCCCAGAGGCAGATCATTGATGACTTGATGGCGAACAACACCTTCTTCGTCAATCAGGAAAGAGCCACGGAAAGCAACGCCCGCTTCTGGGTGCTCAACATCGTATGCTTGTACGATTTCATGTTTTACATCAGCAACCAGAGGATATTTTACTTCACCGATACCGCCTTTATCTACCGGTGTATTACGCCATGCGTTGTGTGAGAATTGAGAATCGATTGACACACCGATAACTTCAACGCCTTTCGCCTGGAAGTCTTCAAAGCGTTTGTCAAATGCGATTAACTCTGATGGGCAAACGAATGTGAAGTCTAGTGGATAGAAGAAGACAACAGCTTTTTTACCCTTAGTGAACTCTGCAAAGTTGAATGAATCAACAATTTCACCGTTACCGAGAACAGCAGCAGCAGTAAAATCAGGGGCTTTACGACCAACTAGTACCATTTTTTTTGCTCCTAATAATATGAAATTTCCAGACTGTTAAAAACGGCCCGGTCCATGTTTGTTTCCGATCAACTATAGACAAATCCTTGTATAGGAAAAAGAGAAATAAATAGATTAAGTTTATCGAAAAAAACGATGAACTAGGATATGCTAGCGTTTATACAGATTTAACCCCTATATTAATGATTTTATGAATAAATGGCCGAGTTTAAAGCAAATTCATTATTTAGTAACACTGTATGAAACACGCCATTTCAGCGAAGCGGCTGAACGCTGTTTTGTCAGTCAGTCCACCCTGAGTAAAGGTATTCAGACACTGGAAGCGCTCATCGGTTGTCCTTTATATGAGAAAAAGGATAAGAAGAGCCCGTTAGTCTTTACACATGCCGGTGAGCAAGTGGTTCATCAAGGCCGAGATTTACTTGCGAAAGGGCAAGACTTGATTGAAATGGGCAAACTCTGTCAGGGCGATCTCATGGAAGGACAGCTCAGAGTCGGTTGCATCCCGACGATTGCACCGTTCTTATTGGGGGATCTGGTTCAAGAGGTCAATATTCGTTTCCCGAAACTTCATTTATTGTTGCGGGAAGACACCACCACCAACTTATTGCAAGGGTTACGCCACGGAGAGCTGGATGTACTGGTGTTAGCTTTACCGGTGGATATCGGCAATATGGAAAGCCGGATTGTCGGCAAAGATCCCTTCCGCATGATTATCAGTCAGAGTCAGGCTGATCGTATTCCCGTTCCGATTCGTTATGATGACCTGCCCGATGAATCCGTATTTCTGTTAGAGAATGAGCATTGTTTGACTGAGCACGCAGTATCGGCCTGTCAGTTAACGGACAAAGAAAAAATTAACCCTTTCATGGCAACGAGCTTGCACACGCTGGTGCAAATGGTGGCCAACGGATTGGGGACGACGTTTATTCCGCAGATGGCGATTCAACACGGTTTACTGGATAACCAGAATCTGGTGGTGGTTGATCCGCCGGGTCAAAGTGCATTTCGCTTGATTGGTTTAGTCTGGCGGCCAAGCTCTTCTCGCAGTCAGGTCTTTCATCAGTTATCTGAGGTGGTTTCAGAACTCCTTTAGCAGTTGGTCTTAACCAGATATTTATGCTGTGATAAGGCGGTTTTATAGTTCCTTATCTTGATGTGTTGCGTTTTTTTGTAAAATTTTACAGTACCTGCCGATTGAAGCTTTCATAAAATCAAAAATATTCACAATGTCAATTTTACACAAGTCAGCAAGACGTTTGTGGCTGACATGTCGGATCAATTTGAATTAAATCAATAACTACCAACCATTCCCAGAAATATAGCCGTTTATCATCGGGCTTGATTATTCATATTTTTAGTAATTAAATTACGTAATTAAATTTCTTTTTAGGGTTATTCTTCCCACAGTATGAAACTTCGAATTTTGCCTTTTGCGGTGTAAGGGGCTTTCCATTTATCTATTTATTTCCTAGAGTTTACCTAGGTTGAATAAGACTTATGTCTAGTATTCGAAAGGTTGAAAAATGGCTCGAACTGGAACATGGTAGATAGCAGTCAGGAAAAATATCGGATTCGAGTTGTATTTAAATGTTGTTTTAAATTTACAAATGAAATTGACATGTAATGGATGATTTTGATGAAAGAAGAGGGAAGCAATGATGGAACCACTCGCTGATGAACAAACGCTCTCCTGTGAGCAACAAAAAGTGCTGGAACGACTGAACATTCACGGCGATGTGCCTGAAGCACAGGCTTATATTATTTCATCGTCAGCGCAGCTCTTTTTAGCTGAGCTTTGTGCTCGTTTTGCCCCGCATGTCGCCATTTTATTACAACGTCGTATCGAGCGTCAGGAAAGCATCGATCAGGGCACATTGCCTCATTTCCTGCCGGAGACCCAGTCGATTCGGGACGGACAGTGGAAAATTTCAGGGATTCCTCATGATTTGCAGGATCGGCGGGTTGAAATTACCGGGCCGACCGAGCGGAAAATGGTCATTAATGCACTCAATGCCAATGTGAAAGTATTCATGGCTGACTTTGAAGACTCGATGTCTCCGGTTTGGTCAAAAATGCTGGAAGGACAGATTAATCTTCAGGATGCCGTCAATGGCACAATTGGTTATGTACAACCGGAAACCGGTAAGTCTTATCAGTTATGTGATGATCCGGCGGTGTTGATTTGCCGGGTGCGTGGGCTGCATCTGCAGGAAAAGCATGTCACATATGAACAACAACCGATCCCCGGCGCGTTATTCGACTTTGCGCTCTATTTTTTCAACAACTATCGGGCGTTACTGAAAAAAGGCAGTGGTCCTTATTTCTATATTCCTAAACTGCAAAGTCATCAGGAAGCGAAGTGGTGGAGCGATGTCTTTCATTTCACCGAAGATTATTTCGGACTCAATACCGGTACGATCAAAGCGACTGTCTTGATTGAAACACTACCGGCAGTGTTTGAAATGGATGAAATTCTGTTTGCGATGAAAGAGCATATTGTCGGTCTGAATTGTGGCCGGTGGGACTATATTTTCAGCTACATCAAAACATTAAAAAACTATCCGGATCGCGTGCTGCCTGATCGTCAGGTCGTGACTATGGATAAACCTTTCCTCAGTGCTTATTCCCGTCTGCTGATTCGGACTTGTCACCGACGCGGAGCGTTTGCCATGGGCGGCATGGCTGCTTTTATTCCGGCGAAAGATGCAGCACAGAATCGTCAGGTTCAGGAAAAAATTCGTCAGGACAAGCTGCTGGAAGGTACCAATGGCCATGATGGCACATGGGTCGCGCACCCGGGGCTGGCGGATACTGCGATGGCCGTTTTTAACGAAGTGCTTGGCAGCCGGACCAATCAATTGGATGTGATGCGCGAGCATGATGCGCCGATCACTGCGGAAGAATTACTCCAGCCTTGTGAGGGAGAGCGGACTGAGCAGGGGATGCGGCATAACATTCGGGTCGCACTGCAATACATCGAAGCCTGGATTGGCGGGAATGGTTGTGTGCCGATTTATGGTCTGATGGAAGATGCGGCAACGGCAGAAATCTCCAGAACCTCTATCTGGCAATGGATTCGGCACCATAAAACATTGGATAACGGAGAGACGGTCACTAAAGCTTTGTTCGAGCGTTATCTCGCTGAAGAGGTCGAAGTGGTGCGTCAAGAAATTGGAGCTGAGCGGTTTGAGCAAGGACGTTTCAGTGAAGCGGCACAACTTATGAAACGTCTGACGACCAGTGATGCGTTAACGGCATTTTTAACGGTGCCGGGATACGACTATCTGGCGTAAACCGTGAGGAATGCGTTCCGAGTGGGGAGTAACTCGACGCTGGCTTGAACACAGCAAAGCAAGCCGTGGCGAGAGATAAAAATAAGATAAATCAAAACGTGAAACAAGCTTTTCGATATCAACTGTTTAAGACGGGATGATAAAGAAAAGAGAGAAGGATTACCGATATCATTCGGGATAACATGAGGGATAGAATTATGACTCTGACTCGTCGTCAACAAATTGAAGCGTTAGAAAAAGACTGGGCAACCAATCCACGCTGGCAGCATGTGAAACGGACTTATTCAGCCGAGGAAGTTGTTGCACTCCGGGGATCGGTCATGCCGGAATACACCCTGTCACAACGTGGTGCTGACAAACTTTGGTCTCTGGTCAATGGGGAGGCGAAAAAAGGCTATGTCAATTGTCTGGGGGCACTGACTGGCGGACAGGCGGTTCAACAAGCTAAAGCTGGTATTGAAGCCATTTATTTGTCCGGGTGGCAAGTTGCTGCGGATAACAATACGGCTTCAGCGATGTATCCGGATCAATCCCTCTATCCGGTGGACTCTGTACCGGCGGTGGTCAAAAGAATCAATAGTGCTTTCCGCCGAGCTGATCAAATCCAGTGGTCGAATGGTGTCACCCCTGAAGATGAAGGCGGGATCGACTATTTTCTGCCGATTGTTGCCGACGCAGAGGCCGGTTTTGGCGGTGTTCTTAACGCTTATGAATTGATGAAACATATGATTGAAGCGGGTGCGGCCGGAGTTCATTTTGAAGACCAACTCGCATCAGTGAAAAAATGTGGTCACATGGGGGGCAAAGTATTAGTGCCCACTCAGGAAGCCGTGCAAAAACTGATTGCCGCCCGGCTTGCTGCCGACGTGGCTGGTACCACGACACTGGTGATTGCGCGAACCGATGCAAACGCGGCCGATCTGTTGACTTCGGATTGCGATCCTTATGATCAGGATTTTATTATCGGAGAGCGGACCGCTGAAGGGTTCTATCGCGTGAAAGCCGGGATTGAACAGGCAATCTCCCGCGGACTGGCTTACGCGCCTTATGCCGATTTAGTCTGGTGTGAAACTGCCAAACCTGATTTGGAAGAAGCACGGCGTTTCGCTGAAGCGATTCATGAGCAGTACCCGGATCAGCTTCTGGCATATAACTGTTCTCCTTCTTTTAACTGGGAGAAAAATCTCGATGCAGAAACCATTCGTCACTTCCAACAGTCACTCGCTGATATGGGATACCGCTATCAATTCATTACCTTAGCGGGGATTCATAACATGTGGTACAACATGTTTGATTTAGCCCATGCTTACGCGCAGGGCGAAGGCATGCGTCACTACGTTGAAAAAGTTCAGCGGCCTGAGTTTGAAGCGGCAGAACGCGGATATACGTTTGTGGCCCATCAGCAGGAAGTCGGAACCGGTTATTTTGATCGCGTGACCAATACGATTCAGGGCGGTCAATCTTCTGTGACCGCACTGACAGGGTCAACCGAAGAAGATCAGTTCTGAATCTCGAGATGAGCTGGATGATTCACCTTGCCATTTGACTTTGCAATTTACCCCGTCAGGTTGCAAAGAGAGCAGCTTCGGCTGCTCTTTTTTTAGCTAAATCATCAGGTTGTTATGAATATTTAAGTTGTGATAACCGATTCAGTTTGCGTTGTGATGCCCGCTAAAGGGAATCAATCGCATCATCTTCATCGTCAAATTCATCCGGTTCGGCTTCCTCTTGGAGTTCAAGTAAGTTAATTGCAATCGCGACAAAGTCGTTGTCGGTGATAATTCCAACCAAACGTTCATGTTCGATGACCGGAAGACACCCCACTTTATGTTTTTGCATAAACAGCGCACTCTCTTTCAGTCCTGCATCGGGAGAAACCGTAATCATATGTGTATGCATGATTTCTGAGAGCGGATGGGAGAGTAGGATCGTCGAAGGAGAAATATCACGATTCAGACAGGAGTGCTGAGCTTGTAAAATGTCCCTCTGTGAAACGATACCCAGGATTTTCTGGTGCTGATCGACAATCGGAATATGATGGATTTCATATTTTTCCATAAATGCCCGGGCATCTTCTATGGTATGTGTGGGGGTTAGGGTATGTGGATGGCGAGTCATCATGTCTTCAATTTTGATCATAGCGAACTCCTTACTGAAGCGGCAATCATCGGGGGGCGTAAATCCAAGCAGGTGGATACTTTGACTATAGTGATTTCTGCCCGGCAGAGATGAGAGATCGCGACCGATTTCTGGGTTTGATTAAAAAATTATTCCTGATTTGGCCGGAATCCATGGAATACCCTGCCGTCCTCGCTGATTTCCGTATATACTACCGCGCTGCGAATGACTAGACAGAAAAGAGTGATGCAAGTTTCCGATTTTCATTTTGACTTACCCGATGAATTGATTGCCCGGTACCCAAAAGCTGAGCGGACATCGAGCCGTTTGTTGCAACTTAATGGTGAGACCGGCGCTGTTGTTGATGGGACCTTTACCGATGTGCTCGGCTTGGTGCAGCCGGGGGATTTACTGGTCTTCAATAATACCCGAGTTATTCCGGCGAGAATGTTCGGCCGCAAGGCCTCGGGCGGCAAGATCGAGGTATTAGTTGAGCGTGTTCTCGATGAGCACAGCATACTGGCTCACGTCCGGTCGTCAAAAGCCCCTCGTGCCGGTAGTGCATTATTACTGGGAGAAAATGACGAGTATCCGGCCACTATGGTGGCACGTCATGATGCTTTGTTTGAGATTCGTCTGGAGACTGACACGGCGGTATTGGATGTCTTGAATGCCATCGGACATATGCCTTTACCACCTTATATTGATCGGCCCGATGAAGACGCGGATAAAGAGCGTTATCAAACCGTCTATAACCAAAAGCCGGGAGCGGTTGCAGCGCCGACAGCAGGGTTACATTTTGATACTGATTTGCTTGAACAAATTGCGGCAAAAGGGGTCGAAATGGCTTATGTTACGCTCCATGTCGGGGCTGGTACATTTCAACCGGTACGGGTTGAAAACATCAATGATCATCATATGCATGCTGAATATGTTGAAGTTCCCCCGGAAGTTGTCGAAGCGATTGCAGCGACCCGTCAACGTGGCGGCCGAGTGATTGCTGTCGGGACCACATCGGTTCGTTCACTGGAGAGTGCGGCGCATCAGGCACGGAAAAATGGCCAGACGCTAGCGCCTTTTTTTGGCGATACCGATATCTTCATTTATCCGGGATATAAATATCAGGTGGTTGATTGCCTGATCACTAATTTTCATTTACCCGAATCGACGCTGATCATGTTGGTCAGTGCTTTTGCCGGATATGACAATGTGATGGCAGCCTATCGTCATGCTGTGGCGCAACAATACCGTTTCTTCAGTTATGGCGATGCGATGTTTATTGAAAAGCGCAAGCATGAAAGCGCATAAGCGCTATACAAATATCAATGAAGGATGTCTGTGAACCACACATCCAGGAGAAAATTTCTCGTTAGACCGTCAGATTGTTTCTCTGGCACTTTGGAGGCATTGTGAAGTTAAAATTTGAACTGAAAAAGAAACAAGGAAATGCTCGACGCGGGCAGATTACTTTTGAACGCGGGACAGTGCAAACGCCCGTATTTATGCCGGTCGGTACTTACGGCACCGTCAAAGGAATGACCCCTGAAGAGGTCAAAGAAACAGGTGCTGAAATCCTGTTAGGCAACACCTTCCACCTGTGGCTACGCCCGGGGCAAGAGGTGATGAAAATGCACGGTGATCTGCATGATTTCATGAACTGGCAAGGTCCGATTTTGACTGACTCCGGTGGTTTTCAGGTCTTTAGTCTGGGTGATATTCGCAAGATTACCGAAGAGGGAGTCCATTTCCGGAATCCGGTTAATGGCGAAAAAATCTTTATGGATGCAGAAAAGTCGATGGAAATCCAAAAGGATCTCGGCTCTGACATCGTGATGATTTTTGATGAATGTACACCGTACCCGGCAACGCACACGGAAGCCAAGCAGTCGATGGAAATGTCACTGCGCTGGGCAAAACGTTCACGAGACCATTTTGACCAGCTGGAAAACCCCAATTCACTGTTCGGGATCGTACAAGGTGGGGTGTTTGAAGATTTACGCGATGTGTCGGTTGCCGGTCTGACCGATATTGGTTTTGATGGCTATGCTGTCGGTGGTCTGGCGGTCGGTGAACCGAAAGAAGACATGCACCGTATTCTTGAGCATACCTGTCCCCAGTTACCGGAAGACAAACCCCGTTATCTGATGGGCGTCGGAAAGCCGGAAGATCTGGTAGAAGGCGTCCGTCGCGGGATTGATATGTTTGATTGTGTGATGCCGACGCGTAATGCCAGAAATGGTCATTTGTTTGTGACCGGTGGTGTGATAAAAATTCGTAACGCAAAACATAAGACGGATACGACACCCTTAGATCCACATTGCGATTGCTATACCTGTAAGCACTATTCGAAGTCTTACTTGCATCATCTGGATCGCTGCAATGAGATTTTGGGCGCGCGTTTGAACACGATCCATAATCTTCGCTATTATCAGAGACTGATGGCAAGTATTCGTGAAGCGATTGAAGCGGATCGATTTGATGTGTTTGTTGAGGAATTTTACGCTCGCAGAGAGCGTGCGGTTCCGCCACTGGCGAAAGCCTGAATGGACTGCGCCGGCAGATAATCACCAAGTGGTTGAAATTTCAATGGCGCAACCCAACATAAAGTGAATATGATTTAACAACAATAACCCGAGAGGACGTTTCTCAATGAGTTTAATTTCTGTTGCCCACGCGGCGGGCGAAGGCGCACCACAAGGTGGTGGTTTTGAAATGCTGATCATGCTGGCTGTGTTTGCTGTCATCTTCTATTTCATGATCTATCGGCCACAAGCCAAACGTGCTAAAGAGCATAAAAATCTGATGTCTTCAATGAGCAAAGGTGATGAAGTCTTAACCAGTGGTGGTTTGATTGGCAAAATTACTAAAATTGCTGATGACAATGACTTCATCACAATCGAATTGAACCCGAATAATCCTGTTGTGATTAAAAAGGACTTCGTTACTGCAGTGTTGCCAAAAGGTACGCTTAAATCTCTATAACAGCTAGAGGATCCTCGCTGTGCTGAACCGTTACCCATTATGGAAGTATCTGATGGTGCTGTTTATTATCGCCATCTCTGCATTGTATGCACTTCCGAATATTTACGGTGAAGATCCAGCTGTTCAGATAACAGGGGCGCGAGGCGCCTCCGTTGATATGGCTACGCTGGATACTATCACCCAGTCGCTTGATAAAGCGCATCTTTCTTATAAATCGGCTGCTTTAGAAAACGGCTCTGTTCTTGTCCGATTTAATAATACCGATACCCAACTCAGTGCCCGGGATACGATCCGGGAAGCCCTTGATCGTAATATGATCGTGGCATTAAATCTTGCGCCGCTGACACCACATTGGCTGGAGTCTATTGGTGCGACGCCAATGAAGCTCGGGCTTGATTTACGGGGTGGTGTGCATTTCCTGATGGAAGTGGATATGGATGCCGCCATGGATAAATTGCTGACTCAGGAAGAAGATGCCTTCCGGACCGAACTTCGGGAAGCCAAGATTCGTTATCGTGCGGTTCATACTGCTGACAACAAGCGTTTGGAAGTCGTGCTGCGTAACGAAGAACAGGCGAATGAGGCCATCAATGTTCTGCAGCCGAAGCATCGGGATATGACTATCTCTGCGGCAGAAAGCCAAGGTCGTTATGTTCTGACGGCGGTATATACCGAAGCGCGTCTGCAAGAAATTCGTAATTACGCCGTTGAGCAGAACATTACGATTCTGAGAAACCGGGTCAATGAACTCGGGGTTGCCGAACCGCTAGTTCAACGTCAAGGGGCGAACCGGATTGTGGTTGAACTACCCGGTGTTCAGGATACGGCTCGTGCAAAAGAAATTCTGGGTGCGACGGCGACCTTGGAATTCCGCGAAGTGGATACCAGTGTCGATTTGGCTGCAGCTGCAGCTGGCCGAGTGCCACCGGGCACTGAGGTTAAACTTGACCGTCAAGGTCGTCCGGTTGTGCTGAAAAAACGTGTCATTCTCAGTGGTGCGAGTATTACCGATGCCAGCTCGAGTGCTGATGAATACGGGCGACCTCAGGTTAATATCTCTCTCGATAGTGAAGGTGGCAGCAAAATGGCTGCGTTTTCCGAGAAGAATATCGGTAAGTTGATGGCAACTGTTTTTGCTGAGTATAAAGACAGTGGTCGTAAGACTCCGCAAGGCAAAGTTATCCTGACTAAGCACGAAGAGGTGATTAACCAAGCGACAATTCAGTCAGCTTTAGGACGCAGTTTCCGAATTACGGGGATCGATTCTTCTGCAGAAGCACACAATCTGGCTTTGCTGCTCCGTGCCGGTGCGCTGATTGCGCCGATTTCTATTGTTGAAGAGCGGACGATTGGTCCGTCTATGGGACAACAGAATATCGATATGGGTGTTCAGGCGTGTGTCTGGGGGCTGATTGCCGTCATGTTGTTCACCGCGCTTTACTACCGTAAATTTGGTTTGATTGCTAATTTGGCGCTGGTTGCAAACCTGATCTTGATTGTTGGCGTGATGTCGATGATTCCAGGGGCGACCATGACATTGCCGGGGATTGCCGGGATTGTTTTGACCGTTGGTATGGCGGTGGATGCGAACGTGTTGATCTTTGAGCGGATCCGGGAGGAGCTGGTTGAAGGTCGTAATCCGCAACAGGCGATTCATCAGGGATATGCCAATGCATTTAGTACCATTGCTGATGCGAATATCACAACGCTGATCACGGCGATTATCCTGTTTGCAGTCGGAACGGGTGCAATCAAAGGGTTTGCGGTGACTTTGTCCATTGGTATTCTGACGTCAATGTTTACTGCCATTATTGGAACACGTTGTGTGGTGAACTTGCTTTATGGCGGCAAGCGGATTAAGAAATTGTCGATCTAATCGTCGTCATGATTAAAAGCTGGGAATAGATATGTTTCAAATTCTAAAAGCAAAGCAAGCGATCAACTTTATGCGTTGGTCAAAGTTTGCCTTTGTCCTTTCAGCGCTACTGATTGTGGCGTCGATTGTGACGATCTCTATCAAGGGATTTAACTGGGGGCTTGATTTCACCGGCGGGACACTGATTGAAGTGAGTTTTGAGCAGCCGGCTGATCTTGAACAGGTCCGAAATGCGCTTGAGACACAGGGTTTTGGTGATGCAACAGTCCAAAACTTTGGTTCGGCCAAAGATGTCATGGTTCGTTTGCGTCCGCGTGAAAATATGGCGGGTGAAGCGTTAGGCAATCAGATCATCAGTGCTATCAATAAGGGCACGGGTCAACACGTTGAAATGCGTCGAATCGAGTTCGTCGGACCGAATGTCGGTGATGAGCTGACAGAAGCAGGAGGGATGGCAATCCTGATTTCGCTGCTCTGTATCTTGATGTACGTTTCAATGCGTTTCGAATGGCGTTTATCTGCCGGGGCCGTTTTGTCTTTGGCACATGATGTCACGATTACACTGGGTGTGTTCTCATTCTTACAGATTGAAGTCGATCTGACCATTATTGCAGCCTTGCTGACGGTGGTGGGTTACTCACTGAACGATACCATTGTTGTCTTTGACCGGATTCGTGAGAATTTCCGTAAAATGCGTAAAGGCGAACCGGATGAAGTGATGAATAATTCAATCACACAAACACTGAGCCGGACGTTAATTACCTCCGGTACTACGTTATTTGTGGTGATTGCTTTGTTTGTTGAAGGTGGGGCAATGATTCACGGTTTTGCTCTGGCGTTGTTGCTGGGGATCACCGTTGGGACCTATTCTTCAATCTATGTTGCATCTGCTCTGGCCTTGAAACTGGGGATTAAACGTGAGCACTTACTTCCACCTCAAGTCGAGAAGGAAGGTGCTGAGTTCGATGAACTTCCTTAACGGACGATGAGCTTGAGCTTCAATGAAAAAAAACCGCTGAAATCAGCGGTTTTTTTATGTATCGGATCCGAGCGATATTATTTCAGAATCGCATCGTTACCCTGTTCACGAATATGTTTCAGGATTGCTTTGGTGCCTTTTGCGCTGGAGGCGACGATATTGCCTGACTTGACGTATTCCGTCCCGCCAGCGAAATCAGTCACAATCGCACCGGCTTCACGGGCGATAAGCTCACCGGCAGCCATGTCCCATGGTTTTAATCCCAGTTCAAAGTAACCATCCACGCGATTCGCAGCAACATAGCATAAATCCAGTGCAGCAGAACCGGTTCTGCGGAAATCCGCACATTCATTAAAGAGTGATGAGACGATTTTCAGATAAGATTCAGCATGTTGCTTCTGTTTGAACGGGAACCCTGTTGCCAGAACGGTACCTTGTAAATCTTTGAGTGCATTGACTCGAATTCGAGAGCTGTTCAACTGCGCTCCTGCCCCACGTTGCGCTGTAAAAAGTTCATTCAGCATTGGGTCATACACACAAGCAACTTCAGTTTTGCCTTTAATGCGTACAGCGATAGATACGGAGAAGTGAGGGAGTCCTTTGAGGAAGTTCGTCGTGCCATCCAGTGGGTCGATGATCCATTGTACGTCTTTGTCTTTTCCTTCAATCACACCATTTTCTTCAGCAATGATGACATGTTCTGGATAAGAGTTTTTGATTACGTCAACAATGATAGACTCAGCTTCTTGGTCTACATTAGTCACGAAATCATTTGTCCCTTTTTGAGTGGATTGAATTTTTTCAGCGTTTTCTAGTGATTTAGCAATATGGTTGCCAGCTTTTCGTGCGGCACGAATAGCGATATTTAGCATTGGATGCATACGAGTTTCCCAACGGATGTTAAAGAACGAAAAAAGCGGGCGGAAGTATACCAGAGATATTGAGAAAAGGAAGTGGTTAAATTATGTCCTGTAGGGGATTATTTCACTTAGAACCTGACCATTTTTATCTGCTTTATGGTAATATCGTCAGCTATTCATGATGTCGTCTATCCCATAATCAATAAAGTAGAATTACCCATGCTCAGTCAAGTGAAAATCGTGCTCGTCGGCACTTCTCATTCAGGTAATATCGGTTCCGCGGCTCGGGCAATGAAAGTGATGGGATTTAGCCAGATGGTTTTGGTTGCGCCTCAATGTGAGGTTGATGCACAGGCCATCGCGATGGCTGCGGGTGCCAGTGACATTGCGTTAAATGCAGCGGTCGTTGATTCTCTGGAAGCCGCTGTTGAAGATTGTCAGTTAGTCGTTGGTAGTAGCGCACGCTCCAGAACACTGTCCTGGCCGATGCTGGCCCCAAGAGAATGCGGAGAACGATTTGTTCGGGAAGGAGAACAAGGGATTGTCGCATTAGTGTTTGGCCGGGAAAGAACCGGTCTGACCAACGAAGAGTTACAAAAGTGCCACTATCATGTCGCGATTCCGGCCAATCCCGAGTACAGTTCTTTAAATCTGGCAATGGCAGTACAAACACTGTGCTATGAAATCCGGGTGGCTTATTTGGACCGACAAACTCAGGCTTTTCCTCAAAACGAGCAGCCAGAGTATCCGCGTCATGAGGAGTTGGAACGATTCTATCAACATCTGGAGAAAGTGCTGTATCAGACTCAGTTTATTACCGCAGAACAACCCAATCTGGTGGTGAATAAGTTACGGCGTTTATTTAGTCGGGCACGCCCAGAATCTCAGGAAATCAATATATTAAGAGGCATTTTGACGTCGATTGAGCGATGTGCCAAATAACCCTTACTATTGAATGGATAAATACCTGACTAAATAGGTCAAATAAATACTTGACCTATTTAGTCAGGTATGACACACTGCTTTCCACATAAACGGTGTGGATACAAGTGATTATGAGATTAACATCAAAAGGAAGATATGCAGTAACCGCCATGCTTGATGTGGCTCTGCATTCGCAACAAAATCCAGTGCCGCTGGCTGATATCTCCGAGCGCCAGGGTATTTCTTTGTCCTATCTGGAGCAGTTGTTTGCAAAACTGCGTAAAGCCGGATTGGTTGCAAGTGTTCGTGGGCCGGGTGGTGGTTACCGTTTAGGTAACGAAGCTTACGCGATCTCTGTCGGGCATGTCATCAGTGCTGTTGATGAATCTGTTGATGCAACCAAATGTTCAGGGAAAGGCGATTGTCAGGGCGGTACACGTTGTCTGACACATACGCTTTGGTGCGATTTAAGTTCTCGTATTAGTGATTTTCTCAATAATATCACACTGGGCGATCTGATGAATGATAACGAAGTAATAGAAATTTCAGATCGACAGAATGTAGACCTTGCGATCAATCAGGGACGCACGCAGCAAAAGCCGCTTTCGGTTTCAGCAGAACCCGTGTCTCTTAGAGCGAATGCTCGGTCATAATTGCTAGTTTTACATTGGAGTAGAAAATGAAACTGCCTATTTATTTTGATTATTCAGCAACTTGTCCGGTAGACCATCGGGTTGCTGAAAAAATGGTTCAGTACATGACGGTTGATGGTATTTACGGTAATCCGGCGTCTCGTTCTCACCGTTATGGCTGGCAGGCAGAAGAAGCTGTTGATACGGCTCGTGAGCAAATTGCAGCTTTACTGAATGCTGACTCGAGAGAGATTGTGTTCACTTCAGGGGCTACGGAGTCTGATAACCTTGCGATTAAAGGTGCAGCTCATTTTTACGGTAAAAAAGGCAAGCATGTCATTACCTGTAAGACCGAGCATAAAGCCGTTTTAGATACCTGTCGTCAGCTCGAACGTGAAGGGTTTGAAGTAACATATCTTGAGCCAGAGTCAAATGGCTTAATCGATCTCAACAAGCTGAAAGCGGCAATGCGTGATGAAACCGTGTTGGTGTCCATTATGCATGTCAATAATGAAATTGGTGTGATTCAGGATATTGAAGCCATCGGTGAGTTATGCCGTGAACACAAAGTTGTATTCCATGTGGATGCTGCTCAGTCTGCCGGAAAATTACCGATTGATGTGCAACAAGTGAAGGTGGATCTGATTTCTTTGTCTGGACACAAGATCTATGGTCCGAAAGGGATTGGCGCGTTGTATGTTCGTCGTAAACCCCGGATTCGTCTTGAAGCACAAATGCATGGCGGCGGACATGAGCGCGGGTTCCGTTCCGGAACATTAGCCACGCATCAAATTGTCGGGATGGGTGAAGCATGTCGAATCGCCAAGGAAGAAATGCAGCAAGATTATGATCATGCGAAGAAGCTACGTGATCGGATGCTGGCTGGCCTTGAAGGGATGGAAGCAGTCACGGTCAACGGTGATCTTGAGCAGCGTCTGCCGAACAACCTAAACATCAGCTTTGCTTATGTTGAAGGTGAATCGCTACTGATGTCTTTAAAAGATCTTGCGGTTTCGTCTGGTAGTGCATGTACGTCTGCCAGTTTAGAACCATCGTATGTATTACGAGCGCTGGGGATGGACGATGAACTGGCTCATAGCTCAATTCGTTTTTCATTCGGTCGTTTTACGACGGAAGAAGAGGTAGACTACGCGGTCGAGCAAATCCGGGTAGCAGTAGATAAATTACGCGACATGTCTCCTCTATGGGATATGTACAAGGAAGGCGTTGATTTGAGTTCCGTTGAATGGGCTCATCATTAATTTCTTCCCAGCGATAGAGGATATGAGGTAATCATCATGGCATATAGTGATAAAGTAATCGACCACTACGAGAATCCACGCAATGTTGGTTCTTTTGACAAGGAAGATCCAAGTATCGGTAGCGGTATGGTCGGTGCACCGGCGTGCGGTGACGTTATGAAACTGCAAATCAAAGTGTCACCTGAAGGCATCATCGAAGATGCAAAATTTAAAACTTATGGCTGTGGGAGTGCAATTGCTTCCAGCTCATTAGTGACCGAGTGGGTGAAAGGCAAGTCGATTGATGAAGCGGCAGCGATCAAAAATGCTGAGATCGCTGAAGAGCTTGAACTGCCACCAGTTAAAGTCCACTGCTCGATTCTTGCTGAAGACGCAATTAAAGCAGCAGTTGCTGACTATAAGAAAAAACACGAACATTAATGATTGATAGAGGGAGCTTGTCTCCCTCTGAAACCCACTAGATTTAAGGTTAAAGTTGTATGTCCATCACCTTAACTGAAACAGCAGCAGATCGAGTTCGTTCTTTTTTAGACAATCGCGGAAAAGGGATTGGCTTGCGTTTAGGTGTTAAAACAACCGGTTGCTCTGGCATGGCCTACGTGCTCGAGTTTGTTGATGATCTCAATGAAGAAGATCAAGTCTTTGAAAATCATGGTGTTAAAATCATCATCGATGCAAAAAGTCTCGTCTATCTTGACGGTACTGAGCTCGATTATGTGAAGCAGGGATTAAACGAAGGCTTTGAATTCAATAACCCGAATGTCAAAAGTGAATGTGGTTGCGGTGAAAGCTTCAATGTTTAACGCAACATGGCTGTGACCGTGAATACGACAACATTGATTCATCTCGCCGACTATGTGGTTCAGCATTTCATCGCCAAGAAAAATAGATCATAAGCGAGCGACCACAACATTGGCAGTCAGAGATGGTAAGTGTTGGATTGGATAGCCGATGGATCAGGACTGATATTAATATGAATTACTTCGAATTATTTGGGCTACCAACTCAGTTTGATCTGGATGGTAGCCTTCTTTCTTCTCAGTTCCGGGAGTTGCAGAAGCGCTTTCACCCAGATAATTTAGCTGCGGCTTCTGAGCGTGAACGGTTAGTTGCGGTACAAAAAGCGTCTGAAATCAATGATGCTTACCAGACTCTGAAAAATGAGATTCGTCGTGCGGAATATCTGTTGATGCTACATGATATTGATCTGCGCAGTGAGCAACAGACCATGCAGGATCCTGAGTTCCTGATGGAACAAATGTTGTTACGTGAAGAACTGGAAACCCTTGAAAGTGCGGCTGATGCACAGTCACAGCTGATTGATTTTGATGGGAAAGTCAGCAAAATGTATAAAATACAATTGACGACCCTGAAGGAGCAACTGGCGCAATGCCAGTGGGAATCGGCGGCCGATACGGCTCGTAAACTCAAATTTATTGCCAAACTAAGAAATGAAATCGAACGCGCCGAAGAGAAGCTTCTCGGTTAGTTCAGAACAAAGGAAAGCCCTATGGCATTACTGCAAATCGCTGAACCAGGTCAGAGTGCGGCACCTCATCAACACAAGCTGGCAGCAGGCATTGATTTAGGTACAACAAACTCGTTGGTGGCTTCGGTCCGCAGCGGTACTGCTGAAACGCTACCCGATCAACATGGACGGGCTATTGTCCCTTCCGTTGTGAATTATGCTCAAGATGCAGTGCTGGTTGGTGTCGATGCGAGACAAAAAGCCCAACAAGATCCTGAAAATACTATTATTTCAGTGAAACGACTGATTGGTCGTTCTTTAGATGACGTTCAGCAACGTTATCCGCATTTACCTTACCGGTTTACAGCCAGTCAAAATGGTTTGCCGGTTATTCAAACGGCGCAAGGGGATAAAAACCCAATTCAAGTGTCAGCCGATATTCTCCGAACCTTAGCGCAGCGGGCTGAGCAATCACTGGGTGGTGAATTAGCTGGCGTCGTGATTACTGTGCCAGCCTATTTTGATGATGCTCAGCGGGCCGGGACGAAAGAAGCCGCTCAGCTTGCCGGACTGCATGTCTTACGCCTGTTGAATGAGCCAACGGCCGCAGCAATTGCTTATGGCCTTGACTCTGGTCGTGAAGGCGTGATTGCAGTGTATGATCTTGGTGGTGGTACGTTTGATATCTCCATTCTGCGTTTGTCCAAAGGTGTTTTCGAGGTATTGGCGACGGGCGGAGATTCCGCGCTTGGCGGCGATGATTTTGATCACCTGATTGCAGAACACCTCAAAGCCTGTATCGGGATTGACCGTCGGCTGAATGCTGAAGAATATCGGACGTTATTAGATGCTGCCTCTCAGGCCAAAATTGATTTATCAGATGCCGAATTGGCGAATATTTCAGTGCTTGGCTGGCAAGGTCAACTGAGCCGTGAACAGTTTGAAACGTTGATTCAGCCGTTGGTGAAAAAGACGCTGATGTCTTGTCGTCGCGCACTGAAAGATGCCGAAGTGGATGCCGATGAGGTGATTGAAGTGGTGATGGTTGGTGGTTCAACCCGCACGCCATTTGTCCGGGAAATGGTCGGTGAATTCTTTGGCCGCGATCCGTTAACCAGTATTAACCCTGACGAAGTCGTGGCGATTGGTGCTGCGACACAGGCTGATATCCTAGCGGGGAATAAACCCGATTCAGAAATGCTGTTGTTGGATGTCATTCCTCTGTCGTTGGGGATTGAAACCATGGGTGGGCTGGTGGAAAAAATTATTCCGCGTAACACCACGATCCCTGTCGCCCGGGCTCAGGAATTCACCACGTTTAAAGATGGTCAGACGGCGATGATGGTTCATACCGTCCAAGGCGAACGAGAGATGGTTGATGACTGTCGCTCCCTTGCTCGCTTCTCTTTAAAAGGGATTCCGCCGATGACTGCCGGAGCTGCGCATATTCGGGTGACCTATCAGGTCGACGCTGATGGTTTGCTGTCGGTGACTGCGATGGAAAAAAGTACCGGGGTTCAGGCTGAAATTCAGGTGAAACCGTCTTATGGTTTAAGTGAAGATGAAGTTGCCTCCATGCTCAAAGATTCAATGGCTCATGCTGCCGAAGATATGCAGCGCCGGGCATTGATGGAACAACGTGTCGAAGCTGACCGGGTCATCGAAGGGTTAATTGCCGCCATGCAGGCTGATGGTGATGAACTCTTAAATGAGCAAGAAAGAGCCACGCTTCTGAGTGCGATTGAAAGTTTGATTGCTTTGAGAAATGGTGATGATGCTAATGCGATTGAGCAGGGTATTAAAGAGATCGATAAAGTGAGTCAGCCATTTGCTTCACGCCGCATGGATAAATCAATTCGTGAAGCACTGGCTGGCCAGTCTGTAGATGATATTGAGTCGTAGTAGAGAAACACACATGCCAAAGATTATTGTTTTACCTCATGAAGATCTGTGTCCTGAAGGCGCGGTCCTTGACGCTGAAACCGGCGAAACGGTACTTGATGTAGCCTTAAAAAATGGAATTGGAATTGAGCACGCATGTGAGAAGTCGTGTGCGTGTACGACCTGCCATATTATCGTTCGGGAAGGGTTTGATTCACTGGATGAAAGTGATGAGCTTGAAGACGATATGCTGGATAAGGCTTGGGGACTTGAGCCCGAGTCTCGCTTGGGATGTCAGGCGAAGGTCACAGATGAAGATTTGGTGATTGAGATTCCGAAATATACCTTAAACCATGCTGCGGAAGAGCATTGATTTTTACCGTTGTATACCGTATCTGATAGGAACGAATGATGAAGTGGATTGATTCAAGGGATATCGCCATCGAGTTATGCGAACAGTATCCTGATGTTGACCCGAAAAATGTACGCTTTACTGATTTACACCAGTGGGTGATGGATTTGGATGATTTTGATGATGATCCAAACCATTCCAATGAAAAAATTCTGGAAGCTATTATTCTGTGTTGGATGGACGAAATCGATTAATGTTGCCATCCTTGCATCTAGCGTGCTTGTAAAATAAATCTCGTCAAAAGCGGAGCTTTATAGGTCCGCTTTTTATTAATTTGACATGTTTGCCAGATATAATGGTAAATTGTCTGAGTGAACCAGAAAATAAGTGGCAAAAAGTGAAGAAAGACAAGGAGAGGCCATGTCTGTAAATATGTCAGTATCGATTAGTCAAGAACAAGCCCCTGAACAGTGGGGAGAAAAGGCGACAATTTCTTATTCAGAATCCGGTGTGACCATTCATATCGATCCATCATCTACTCCTCTGGCCACGATTCAGAAAGCAGCCCGCAAAATGGATGGGCAAAGCTTACGCAATATTTCATTAGTCGGCAGTGACTGGGATTTGGAGCGAGTCTGGGCTTTTTATCAAGGCTACCGTGATCCGAAAAAATTAAACACGTTGACATGGGAAGGACTTGCCGAAGACGAGCAACGCGAACTTGAAGCTCGGATTAAAACATCAGACTGGGCAAGAGATGTCATCAATAAGAGTGCTGAAGAGGTTGCTCCCCGGCAGTTGGCAACGATGGCCGCTGAGTTTGTGAAGTCTCTCGCACCTGAATTAGTTTCCTATCGTATTGTGAAAGATAAAGATTTACTTTCAGATGGCTGGGAAGGCATTTTTGCTGTCGGGCGTGGCTCTGAACGCACTTCCGCGATGCTGCAATTGGATTTCAACCCGACCGGTGATGAGAATGCACCTGTTTATGCTTGTCTGGTCGGAAAAGGTATTACATTTGATTCCGGTGGTTATAGTCTGAAGCCTTCCAATTTAATGACATCGATGAAGTCAGATATGGGTGGGGCAGCGCTGGCTACCAGTGGATTAGGACTTGCAATTCTGCGTGGCCTGAATAAACGGGTAAAACTGATTCTGTGCTGTGCGGAAAACATGGTGTCCGGCCGTGCGCTGAAATTAGGCGATATTATTACCTATAAGAATGGTAAAACAGTCGAGATCATGAACACGGATGCGGAAGGGCGCTTAGTGTTAGCCGATGGTCTCATCTATGCCAGTGAACAAAATCCCGAGATGATTATTGACTGTGCAACACTCACCGGCGCTGCGAAAGCTGCGTTGGGGGTTGACTACCACGCATTGATGAGTTTTGACGAGAGCTTGAGCCATCAAGCGCTTTCCGTTGCAAAAATGGAAGGTGAACGGTTATGGCCACTACCGCTAGAATCATTCCATCGTGACATGTTGTCGTCTAGTTTTGCTGATTTGTCGAATATCAGCGCTTCTGACTACACACCGGGTGCGAGTACCGCTGCTGCGTTTTTATCTCATTTTGTCGAAAACTATCAGAAAGGCTGGCTCCATTTCGATTGTTCGGCAACTTACCGTAAATCGGCTACTGATAAGTGGGCTGCCGGTGCCACAGGGATAGGGATTCGTACGTTAGCGCGTTTATTGACAGAATAAAATAAAGTTCAGATCTTGATATCTGAACGCTGATAGAGAAAGGAAAGAAAGGACAATTTTATGGCGTTAGAAAGAACGTTTTCGATCATCAAGCCAGATGCTGTAGAGCGCAATCTGATTGGTGAAATTTATCATCGCATTGAAAAAGCCGGACTGCAGATTATTGCGGCGAAGATGGTACATTTGACTGAAGATCAGGCGAGTGGTTTTTACGCAGAACATCAAGGCAAACCATTTTTTGAGCCGTTAAAAGAGTTTATGACTTCCGGGCCAATTATGGTGCAGGTGCTTGAAGGTGAAAATGCCATTGCTCGTTACCGTGAGCTGATGGGAAAAACTAACCCAGAAGAAGCGGCTTGTGGCACACTTCGTGCCGACTATGCTTTGAGTATGCGTTTGAACTCCGTTCATGGCAGTGATAGTCAGGCATCTGCTGAGCGGGAAATCGCGTTTTTCTTCCCTGATTCAGAGATTTGTCCAAGAGTGTCTCAGTCATAACTGAATGTGATTTATCACTGAAATTTACGATGACAAAACCCCGTTCAAAACGGGGTTTTTTGCTGAGCGACGGGGCTTGTTGTCAGTGCTCAAAGGCTGTACAATTCGCGCCCTGAATTTGATGTACGGCTTTTCTGAGAGGCGCCATGACCACACAAAAAATTAATCTGCTCGATTTCGATCGTACAGCGCTACGCCAGTTTTTTACTGAAGAGTTGAACGAAAAGGCGTTTCGTGCCGATCAAATTATGAAGTGGATTTATCACTTTGGTTGTGATGACTTTGAACAGATGACCAACATTAATAAGAAGCTGAGAGAAAAGCTGAAACATCGCTGTGAGATTAAAGCGCCAGTGGTTTCTGCAGCTCAGCATTCATCAGATGGCACCATCAAGTGGGCAATGCGGGTTGGTGATCAAGATGTTGAAACAGTTTACATCCCGGAAGATGATCGGGCGACACTATGCGTGTCATCTCAAGTGGGTTGTGCTCTGGAATGTAAATTCTGCTCGACAGCGCAGCAAGGCTTTAACCGTAATTTACGGGTGTCTGAAATTATTGGCCAAGTGTGGCGGGCTGCTCGTGAAATTGGCATGGAAAAAGAGACCGGCCGACGTCCGATTACCAACGTTGTGATGATGGGAATGGGTGAGCCATTACTCAATATGAAGAACTTGCTTCCGGCATTAGAAATCATGTTAGATGACTTAGGGTTCGGTTTATCTAAACGTCGAGTGACTGTGTCGACATCGGGGGTAGTTTCCGGACTGGAACAAATGACCGGACGAATTGATGTTGCGCTGGCAATTTCTCTGCATGCTCCGAATGATCAGTTGCGCAGTGAGATCATGCCAATCAATGATCGTTGGGATATTCAGGATTTTCTGGCATCGGTTCGCCGTTATATTGCTTCATCGAATGCGAACCGTGGCAAAGTCACCGTTGAATATATTCTGCTGGATCATGTGAACGATGGTACTGAGCATGCGCATGAGCTGGCAGAGCTGATGAAAGATACACCCTGTAAGATCAACTTGATTCCATTCAACCCTTATCCGGGGTCTCCGTACCGAAAACCGAGTAACTCTCGTATTGATCGGTTCATGAAAACGCTGATGGCGCATGAGTATACCGTGACTGTGCGTAAAACTCGCGGGGATGATATTGACGCCGCCTGTGGTCAGCTTGTCGGAGATGTCATTGATCGTACCAAACGGACCCGATTATTGAGTGAGCAGGAAAATATAATTCCGATTAAAGCGGTTCAGTGATTACGATTACATATGACCTTCCCTGACGCGGACGTTTATTTTGTTCTGATGACAATGAGTTCGCGTCGGAATCCCTATCTTTTTATACAATTACCTGTCTTGTCGGGGCTTTTTGAGTCTCTGTTTTCTCTCGGTCAAGAAGTGCGATGAGTTGATAAAATTCATCTTCTAGTCTGTTTTATCCAGAAACTAGCCCTGTTTTGTGTCAATTTTCCGAAAAACCTGAATTTGACCGAGTCTTCTTCCTTAATTCATTGTTGTTTCAGTTTTAATATCCTTTAGAATGACATGCATGAGTTAAAATTATTTGAGTTGCTGATAATTTTAACGCTAAGATAAACCTTATTTTATGCTGGAACAGAAACAAGCGACCCCAAAAGAACTAAAATGAATAAAGCACTATGCTTATATCGGTTTACAGCAAAGAGACAAGAGATAGATGCTACGTGATGACAGAACCAGAAATAGTCAAAGAAGAAGATAACCAGATTGGTCCCGGAACGCTTTTGAAACAGAAGCGTGAATCACTTGGGTTGACTCAAAAGCAGATCGCTGACCGACTTCGATTGCGTCTGACGGTTGTTCAGTCACTCGAGGAGAATAATTTTGATATCGATAAGGTATCAACATTTACAAGAGGTTATGTTCGCTCATATGCCAAGCAGGTTGGGATTGATGAATCGGAGATCCTAGCCGCCTATGATCATTATTGTGGCGCGACCGATCCTGACTTGTTGATGACCAGTTTTTCAATGAAAACAACACGAGCGCAGCATAACAGCCGAATTAATCTGATTACGGTTGGTATTGTTGCCATTGTCATTGGTATTTCATCGGTCTGGTGGTATCAAAACCAACAACAGGACACGCTGATTCCCCCTCAGGCCCAAACATCTTCAGGGCAGGAGCAAAAAGTGGATTCGTCGGGTGATGAGAAAACGGATGATTTTACAACCGTGCGGGATCTGACTCAGTCATCTCAAGAGCAAGCGCAATCCAATGATAATGTCACGCCATCTGAAGAATCAGAAGCAAATTTAGCTGATGAGACAGCACCGGAATCTGAATCCGCACAGCCACCTCAAGAAGAACATGAAGCCGTGACGGACAAAACCGATACGGCATCGGCAGAACCGGTCACTGCTGATTCCGAGCCCACCTCCGCAAATGACCCCCAATCTGCAGTTGCACTGACAACATTGACCATGAGTTTTGAGGATGATTGCTGGGTTCGGGTAACTGATACGAACGGTAAAACATTATTTATCGGATTGAAAAAAGCCAATCAATCTGTTCAGCTTCAGGGGGAACCCCCATTTAAGGTTATTTTAGGTGCGCCAGAAAGTGTTTCTATGACATTTGCAGGTGAACCCGTGGACCTTTCTGGGTATACTTCAGGCAAAGTAGCCAGATTTAGCTTACCTTAGACAAAAATATGCAATATGAGTCTCCAATAAAACGTCGCCGTTCGACACGTATTTACGTCGGTGATGTTCCTATCGGCGATGGTGCGCCCATCGCAGTTCAGTCGATGACAAATACCAGAACGACCGATGTCGAAGCAACGGTTGCTCAAATCCTTTCACTGGAAAAAGTCGGTGCAGATATTGTTCGGGTTTCCGTTCCTACCATGGATGCAGCGGAAGCATTCCGAGAAATTAAGAAGCGCGTCTCCATTCCTTTGGTAGCCGACATTCATTTTGATTACCGTATTGCACTTCAGGTTGCTGAATACGGTGTCGATTGTTTACGGATCAACCCGGGTAATATCGGTCGCGAAGAACGTATTCGGGCGGTTGTAGATTGTGCCCGGGATAAAGGCATTCCCATCCGCATTGGTGTCAACGGCGGTTCCTTAGAAAAAGATATCCAACAAAAGTATGGTGAGCCGACAGCTGAGGCGTTGGTGGAATCGGCCATGCGTCACGTTGATATTCTGGATCGTCTGAACTTTGATCAATTTAAAGTCAGTGTCAAAGCATCCGATGTTTTTCTGGCCGTTGATTCTTATCGCTTATTGGCTCAGAAAATCGATCAACCTTTGCACTTAGGGATCACCGAAGCCGGTGGTGCTCGCGCCGGTGCGGTGAAGTCATCTGTTGGATTGGGCATGTTGCTTGCCGAAGGCATTGGCGATACGTTGCGCATTTCTCTGGCTGCAAATCCTGTCGAAGAAATTAAAGTCGGATTTGATATCCTCAAATCTTTGCGGATTCGTTCTCGGGGAATCAATTTTATTGCTTGTCCGAGTTGTTCCCGTCAGGAATTTGATGTGATCGGTACCGTTAATGCACTGGAAGAGCGCCTTGAAGATATCCTCACACCAATGGATGTCTCGATTATCGGCTGCGTTGTTAATGGCCCCGGGGAAGCTGAAGCTTCGCATTTGGGGATTGCAGGCAGCAATCGCAAAAGTGCATTTTATGAAGATGGTGTCCGCCAAAAAGAACGATTCGATAATGATGATTTAATTCATCAGCTTGAAGCAAAAATCCGGGCCAAAGCGTCAATGCTTGACCAACAAAATCGCATTCAGGTCACGCAAGTCGAAGACAACAATTAATATGATGATGAATTTACGGTAATCCTTGTGGCAAAAACAATTCAAGCAATTCGAGGCATGAACGACTGCCTCCCGACACAATCACCGCTCTGGCAAAAGGTTGAGGGCAAGGTAAAACAAGTGATCAGTGCATATGGTTATAGTGAAATCCGTATGCCAATCATCGAAATGACGCATCTGTTCAGTCGTGCGATCGGTGAAGTAACCGATGTGGTTGAAAAAGAGATGTACACGTTTGAGGATCGGAACGGCGATAGCCTGACATTACGTCCAGAAGGGACGGCGGGTTGTGTTCGTGCCGGTATTCAGAACGGTCTGCTGTATAACCAGGAACAACGGTTGTGGTATATGGGGCCGATGTTCCGCCATGAACGCCCTCAGAAAGGGCGTTATCGCCAATTCCATCAGTGTGGCGTCGAAGTATTTGGTTTGGATGGCCCCGATATTGATGCTGAGCTGATCATGATGACAGCCCGGATGTGGCGAGAGCTGGGGATCGCTCAGTATGTGCGGCTCGAACTGAACTCCATTGGTTCACCGGAGGCGCGTGCCGAATATCGGACTGCATTAGTTGCCTTTCTGGAGCGGCATGAATCCGTTCTGGATGAAGACAGTAAACGTCGGATGTATACCAACCCGTTACGGGTTCTGGATACCAAAAATCCTGAAATTCAGGCAATTCTAGGTGATGCGCCGAAGCTGTCAGAATATCTTGATAGTGATTCTCGCGCTCATTTTGCCGGTTTATGTGAACTTCTTGACGATGCCGGTATCGAATACACGGTCAATGAACGTTTGGTTCGCGGACTCGATTACTATAATCGTACCGTTTTCGAATGGGTGACGGAAAGTCTTGGCGCTCAGGGAACGGTCTGTGGTGGTGGTCGCTATGATGGGCTGGTCGAGCAAATGGGTGGTAAAGCAACGACCGCAGTTGGTTTTGCGATGGGGATGGAACGTCTGGTTCTCATGGTGGAAGCGCTGGAATTGACGGATGATGTTGCGCGTCAAGTCGATGTCTATATTGTGACTGCTGGCGAGGGTACATTATCGGCAGGAATGAAACTGGCGGAGTCCGTGCGTGAATCATTACCGACGATACGTATCATGAATCACCTTGGTGGTGGGAATTTCAAGAAACAGTTTAAGCGGGCTGATAAAGTTGGTGCCTCTGTTGCGTTAGTTCTGGGAGAGGATGAAATGACACAACAGATGGTCGTCTTTAAAGATCTGAACGGTGGGACTCAGGAAACGGTACAACAGTCAGATGTGATTGAAAAACTGGCTTATTTTTTCAAGTGCTGATGGTTGGAAAGTTCAGCTGAGAAGCTTAATTAAAGAGGGAAAAACGTGGAACTCTACGATACCGAAGAACAACAAGTTGAAGCGATTAAGAGTTGGTGGAAAGAAAATGGCAGGGCCGTTATTGTCGGCACTGTGGTTGGCTTAGCTGCAATCCTAGGCTGGAATTATTATCAATCATCAGTGAAAGCGGCTCAGGTGGCGGCTTCACATCAGTATTCTGATGTGATTGATTCACTTTCTCAGCAAGGACTCGACGCAGAAAAAACCGTCCAGAGTTTCATTGAACAGCATTCAGACAGTAACTATGCTGTGTTGGCTGCCATGCAGTTAGCGAAATCTCAAATTGATGCCAAGCATCTTGATCAAGCGCTGGCTCAGCTTGAATGGGCTAAAGCGCATACCGATGACAAAGCATTGGATACGTTGATTGATTACAGAATTGCCCGGATTCAGGCAGAACAAGGTAATTACGAGAGTGCTGAAGCGGCTTTAAAACAGATTACAGACTCAGGATGGGTAGGCCGTGTTGCGGAATTGAAAGGTGATATCGCGCTGCGTCAGGGCGATAAAAAGGCAGCATACGTTGCTTATACTGAAGCCCAGCAGGCTGAGGATGCCAGCCAGACATTACAAATGAAGTTAGATGATCTGGCCAAATAAGGGCGTGCGTGAATGAAAAAGTGGTTTGGCAACTTATTTGTAGTAGCTGCAATAACGGGTGGATTGGTTGGATGTTCCGGAGAAGAGGACTCGGTCGTCATGGCGCCGGTTCCTGTCGTCAAGAGCCAGTTTACGCCACATGAGGATTGGCGGGCTTCGGTTGGCAGCGGAGTTGGCCATTATTTTTCGAAACTCAAACCGAAATATGCTTATGACACCATTTTTGTTGCAGACCGGGATGGTTTGGTCAAAGCGCTAAACCCGGAAAGTGGTAAAGAGCTCTGGCATCATGACCTTGAAGTGGATGATCCTGTCCGTCTGGCTGGTGGAATTGATGCCGGATTTAACCAGATTTATGTCGGCAGTGAAAATGGGATTGTTTACGCACTGGATGCTAAAACTGGTGCTCTGAACTGGAAACAGAATATCGGCGGTGAAGTTCTGGCATCACCAACAACCGACAGCAACCTCCTCATTATCAATACCAGTAATGGCAATTTGACTGCGCTGGATCAGAAAAGTGGTAAAGAACAGTGGGTAATAAGCACCGAAGTGCCGAATTTGACATTACGTGGTGTCAGTGAACCGGTTTCCGTCTCTGGTGGTGTTTTTTGGGGAACTGCCGGCGGCCGCTTGGCTGCCGCAATTACCTCTCAGGGCCAGATGATTTGGCAACAAGCCATCGGGATTCCGAAAGGGGCAACGGAAATTGATCGACTCGTTGATGTCGATTCATCACCGCTGGTCATTGGCGATTCTCTTTATACCATTGGTTATAATGGTCAGCTGGTTGATATCGATTTGCGTTCTGGAAAACCGGTCTGGAAACGGACTTATTCTTCCGCAAAAGATATGGCCACAGATGGAGGACGCATTTTCCTCGCAACGGATGAAGATCATATTGTCGCGGTTGATGCTCGCAGCGGTACAGAGTTATGGACAAATAGTAAACTCGAACATCGTCTAGTGACCGCACCTGTGGTGATCAATCACTATGTCGTTGTCGGGGACAGTGAAGGTTACCTGTACTGGATTGATCGCAGTAGTGGTGAATTTGTAGCTCAGCAATTTGTCAACAGTAGCGGATTTGCTGTTGCGCCTATCGCTTTGCCAGACAGTAGTTATCTGTTGACGACTCGAAACGGTGATCTGAAGAAACTGACGATCCGCTAAGAATTCGTGATATAATTTTTATAATCGGCTCCTGGCTGGCAACAGTTAGGAGCCATTTTATTGTGGTTTTGAGCGGCTGCTTTTGTGATAAGCAGCCGTGCTTTGTGTTATATCGACCAGACTGATGAAATCAATGCACGCAGTCACATGGTCGTACACATCGCATTGAACAATTTAGAGGGTGTTATGGTTCCTGTTGTTGCGCTGGTTGGGCGTCCGAATGTCGGTAAATCTACATTATTCAACCGATTAACCCGTACTCGCGATGCATTGGTTGCAGACTTTCCCGGTCTGACCCGAGACCGTAAGTATGGTCATGCCAAAATAGGCGAGCAAGAATTCATCGTCATTGATACTGGTGGTATCGATGGGGGGGAAGAAGGTGTAGAAAGCAAAATGGCACAACAGTCTCTGGCGGCAATTGAAGAAGCTGATGTCGTGCTATTTATGGTCGATGGCCGTGCCGGATTGACACCAGCAGATGAAGGGATTGCATCGCATTTACGTAGAATTGAAAAGATGTCGTTTCTGGTTGTGAATAAAGTCGATGGGATCGATGCTGATGCTGCCAGCGCTGAGTTTTGGCAGTTGGGGATGACACAGATGTTCCAAATTGCAGCAGCCCACGGACGAGGTGTCAGCGCACTGATTGAACGGGTCATGACGCCAACGATTGAATCGTTAAAAGCACAGGCTGAGGCCGAAATCGAAGATCTGACCGAAATCGAGACAGCGGAACAACCCGCAATCCACGATTATACCGAAGAAGAGGCAGAAGCGGAGTACCAGCGTCTGCAAGAACAACCCATCAAGCTGGCAATTATCGGTCGCCCTAATGTCGGTAAGTCAACGCTGACCAACCGGATTCTGGGAGAAGAGCGGGTTGTCGTGTATGACATGCCCGGCACCACTCGTGATTCGATCTACATTCCGATGCAACGTCATGAGCGCGAATATGTCTTGATTGATACGGCTGGTGTCCGACGCCGCAAGCGCATTCATGAGACCGTAGAAAAGTTCTCGGTTGTTAAGACACTCAAAGCGATTGAAGATGCCAACGTTGTATTACTGTTGATTGACGCGCGGGAGAATATCTCAGATCAGGATTTAAGCTTGCTTGGCTTTGCCTTGAATGCCGGACGTTCGATTGTTCTTGCCGTGAACAAGTGGGATGGCTTGGATACCGATGTCAAAGAACGGGTTAAAAAAGAGCTCGATCGTCGTTTAGGATTTGTTGATTTTGCTCGGATTCACTTCATTTCAGCGTTACACGGTACTGGTGTGGGGCATCTGTTTGAGTCAGTTGAAGAGGCCTACAAATCAGCGACAACGCGGGTCAGTACATCAGTCCTGACGCGGATTATGAAAATGGCAACGGAAGATCATCAGCCACCAATGGTCCGTGGTCGACGCGTCAAATTGAAGTATGCGCATGCCGGTGGTTATAACCCACCGATTATTGTGATTCACGGCAACTTGGTCAATGAGCTGCCGGACTCCTATAAGCGGTACTTAATGAATTACTATCGGAAGTCTTTAGAGATCATGGGAACACCGATTCGGATTCAGTTCCAGAATAGTGAGAACCCGTATGAGAATAAGTCGTCTAAATTAACGTTATCTCAAGAGAGACAGAAAAAACGCTTAATGTCGATGATGAAGCACCGCAAGAAATAAAATTTTGTCTTTCAAGAGAGATAAGAACCCGGCTAAGCCGGGTTTTTTTATGTCTGATGATGCTTCTCTGTAACAAGATATCTTTGACAAATCACCGATCATGTAAGGGAGATGATCTTTTTATGAAATGCTTTGTGTGAGTTTTTGATAGCTATTTTTATTTATAAAATATCGTTTAAAATTCAAAAACAGAACATGTAACTTATGCTTTCGGTGTGTGGTTATATAAATGTTCTTTTTGGCATTGATCGCTGATCAGTGGGAATAAAGCGTGTGATCAAGTAAAGATCTTGTTCTTTGCTGTCTGGATCTACTTTACCATCTTTTTTACCAAGAAAGCCAAATCGTTACATGTGTCCGTTTCACTTCATATACAATCAAACGGTTGATCTCAGCACTGATCGGATCCGTATACTGATCAGCAATACGGATCCGATCAACACGTTGTTTCATTGTTCTATTCGTAAAATGGAGGAAAGGATGAGCCAGAATCAATGCCCGGCATGCCATGAAGAACTGCAATGGGATGGTCAGTATTACTGCTCTGAGTGCGCCATACATTACCGCAAAGTCGCGTATTGTCCTGATTGTCAAACGGAGTTAGAACGGCTGCAAGCTTGTGGTGCGGTGAGCTATTTTTGTCCACAGTGCAATGAGCAGAAGTCAAAACGACATCCTGAATTACGAGTGGTATTTCAGCCGGTAGTCAAACTGGAGGATTAGTCAGACTCAATCACTGTTGAACGAATCAGGCCATCGGTGACACGAGTTGTGATACATTCACCGGGTTTGACGTCATGCCGATGCCGAATAATCTGACCTGCTTGATTTTGGGTCACGGAGTAACCCCGTTGCAATGTCGAAAGTGGGCTTACTGCATCCAGCGTCTCCGCTGCAAGAGCCAGTTGATGGCGTGAGTTGAGTAATTTCCTTTCTATCGCATCAATATATCGCTGTTCATATTTTTTCAGCAGATAATGCTGTTGCTGGATCTGTTGTCCCGGAGAGTGATATCTGAGTTGGTAGGCGGTGCGCTCCAGCATTTGCGAATGTCTGGCAATATAGTTCTGTATTGCCTGCTGAAGACGAATACTTAACTCATCGAGCTGCTGAATTTGTCGCTCCAGACGATAAGTCGGATGCTGTTTTTCTAAAGCATGTTGACGTGTCTGACTCTTCTGGCGTTGCGCTGCCAGATAGTAGCGGATGGCCTGACTCAGACGATGATGATAATTGAGCAGGCCGGTACGTTTGTAACTACTGTCGCGGCTGACAAGCTCCGCCGCAGCTGAAGGTGTCGGTGCCCGTACATCGGCCACAAAATCGGCAATCGTTATATCAATCTCATGGCCGACCGCACTGACAATCGGAATTTGACTGGCGGCAATCGTCCGGGCAACAATTTCATGGTTAAAGCACCACAGATCTTCCAGAGAGCCGCCACCACGCCCGACGATGAGCACATCACATTCCTGACGGGCATTGGCCCGGCCAATGGCCTGAGCAATACGAATAGCGGCATCTTCTCCCTGTACCATTGTCGGATAGATAATCACAGGCAGTGTCGGATCCCGGCGTTTCAATACATCGAGAATATCAAACAGTGCAGCACCGGTTTTAGAGGTAATGATACCGATACATTGCGGATGCTCAGGCAGAGGTTTCTTATTGCCGGGGGCAAACAGACCTTCTGCGGTGAGCTTTTGTTTCAACTGTTCGAATTCTTGCTGCAGCCGTCCGTCACCTTCGGGTTGCATACTCTCAATAATTAACTGATAGTCGCCGCGTGGTTCGTATAACGACAAACGGGCTCTGACCAAAACTTGCTGTCCGTTTTGAGGCTTAAAAGAGACAAAACGATTATTGCCTTTAAACATCGCACATTTGACCTGTGCCCGGGCGTCTTTCAGCGATAAGTACCAATGGCCTGAAACAGGCGTAGAAAAATTGGAAACTTCACCAAGCAGCCAGATGATACCCATCTCATTTTCGAGCAGCAGACGGACTTCAGCATTAAGACGGGAGACAGTGTAAATGTTTTGATTATTTGCAGATAGCACAGGCGAATGTCATGGCCGTAGGAATGGAAATTAGCCGCAATATAATACATATCAAGGGGGTAATTGCAAATAAAAATTGAATAAATGTGTAGTAAAACGATTAATCGCTCGGTATAATCCCTCCGCAATATCAAATCCAATTCACCTTGATGAAAAACGCTTAAGGGATTGGGTTCTTTCTTTTAACACCCAAGCTGTGAGATATTGCAAATGCTACGAATCGCTAAAGAAGCCCTGACTTTTGATGACGTTTTGCTCGTCCCCGCCCACTCAACTGTTCTTCCCAATACTGCTGAGCTGAAAACTCGGCTGACCAAAAATATCACGCTAAACATTCCAATGATTTCTGCGTCCATGGATACAGTGACAGAGGCTCGTCTTGCAATTGCGTTGGCTCAGGAAGGTGGGCTTGGCTTTATTCATAAGAATATGTCAATCGAGCAACAAGCGGCTCAGGTTCGTCAGGTCAAAATCTACGAAGCTGGGGTTGTTACGTCTCCTGTGACGGTTCAACCAGAGCAAACCATCGCTGATGTGATGGCTCTGACTGAAAAACATGGTTTTGCCGGATTCCCGGTTGTGACCGAAAGTAATGAACTGGTTGGCATTATCACTGGTCGTGATGTCCGTTTCGTCACGGATTTGACCAAAAAAGTTGCAGCAGTCATGACTCCGAAAGAGCGCTTGGCAGCGGTAAAAGAAGGTGCCTCTCGCGCAGAAGTTCAGGAAAAAATGCACCAAGCACGTGTTGAAAAAGTGCTGGTCGTCAATGATGAATTCCAACTGACCGGGATGATCACCGCCAAAGATTTCCATAAAGCAGAGCTTGCGCCGAATGCATGTAAAGACGAGCAGGGACGTTTACGGGTTGGTGCCGCTGTCGGTGCCGGTGCCGGGAACGAAGAGCGCGTCAAAGCCTTGGTTGAAGCCGGTGTTGATGTACTGCTGATTGATTCTTCTCATGGCCATTCTGAAGGGGTCTTACAACGCATTCGTGAAACGCGAGCTGCTTTCCCCGATTTAGATATCGTTGGCGGCAATGTCGCAACTGCTGAAGGTGCACGTGCACTGATTGAAGCTGGTGTGAGCGCGGTTAAAGTCGGGATTGGCCCGGGTTCTATCTGTACCACGCGTATTGTCACCGGTGTGGGTGTTCCGCAAATTTCAGCTATCGGTGATGCAGCCTCTGTTGCAAATGAATATGGCATTCCGGTGATTGGTGACGGTGGTATCCGTTTCTCGGGTGATATCTGTAAAGCCATCGCCGCCGGCGCATCTTGCGTCATGGTCGGTTCGATGTTTGCCGGAACAGAAGAAGCACCGGGTGAAGTCATTCTCTATCAAGGTCGTTCTTATAAAGCTTATCGTGGTATGGGCTCATTGGGCGCGATGTCCAAAGGCTCTTCTGATCGTTACTTCCAGTCAGATAACGCGGCTGATAAATTGGTGCCGGAAGGGATTGAAGGACGCATTGCATACAAAGGCCTGTTAAAAGAAATCGTACACCAGCAAATGGGCGGTCTGCGTTCTTGTATGGGGCTCACCGGTTCAGCAACCATTGAAGATCTGCGTACCAAAGCTGAATTTGTACGGATTTCCGGTGCTGGTATTCAAGAATCCCATGTCCATGATGTCCAAATTACCAAAGAAGCACCAAACTATCGTTTAGGGTCATAATCCCGTAACGAAAACGTTTGCTTTTTGCTTGATGATGACATGAGAGGCGGGTAAACTCGCCTCCGTTCTATAAACTTTTCTTTGAAGACGACTCAACATGACCAAAAACATTCATGACCAACGGATCCTTATCCTCGATTTTGGTTCACAATACACGCAGCTTGTCGCACGTCGTGTCCGTGAAATTGGCGTATATTGCGAACTATGGAGCTGGGATGTCGATGAAGCCGACATTCGAGAATTCAATCCGAATGGCATCATCTTATCAGGCGGCCCTGAAAGTGTGACTGAGGAAAACTCTCCTCGTGCACCGCAATATGTCTTTGATTGTGGCGTGCCTGTTTTGGGTGTTTGCTACGGCATGCAGACCATGGCAGAACAATTGGGCGGAAAAGTCTCCGGTTCGACCGAGCGTGAGTTTGGTTATGCTCAGGTTAAAGTGGTTCAAGAGTCGAAGCTGTTTGAGGGTTTGCGTGATAGTCTGACCGCAGACAACTGCGCATTATTAGATGTCTGGATGAGCCACGGTGATAAAGTCGTAGAGATTCCTGCGGGTTTCACTCAAGTTGCTCAAACGGATACCTGCCCATACGCAGCCATGGCCAATGAAGAGAAAAAATACTACGGCGTGCAGTTCCACCCAGAAGTGACCCACACCAAGCAAGGCTTGCAAATGCTTGAGAACTTCGTGCTGGGTGCATGTGGTTGTGAACGCTTATGGACACCAAGCTCAATCATTGAAGATGCTGTCGCCCGTATTAAAGAAACCGTCGGTGACGACGAAGTCATTCTGGCACTGTCCGGTGGTGTGGATTCTTCGGTTGTTGCGATGCTGGTTCAGCGCGCTATCGGTGACAAACTGACCTGTGTGTTCGTTGATAACGGTTTGCTGCGTTTAAATGAAGGTCAGCAGGTAATGGAAATGTTCGGTGACCATTTCGGCCTGAACATTATCAAAGTTGAAGCTGAAGAGCGCTTCCTTAAAGCATTGGCGGGCAAATCTGATCCGGAAGAAAAACGCAAAGTGATCGGACATGAGTTCATCGAAGTCTTTGATGAAGAAGCCAGCAAATTGAAGAATGCCAAATGGCTGGCTCAGGGAACCATCTATCCGGATGTGATTGAATCTGCAGCATCTAAAACCGGTAAAGCGCATGTGATTAAATCTCACCACAATGTGGGCGGATTACCGGAAGATATGGAAATGGGCCTGGTTGAACCATTACGTGAACTGTTTAAAGACGAAGTGCGTAAAATTGGTTTAGAACTTGGTCTGCCATACGACATGCTCTATCGTCATCCATTCCCGGGACCGGGGCTGGGAGTGCGTGTTTTAGGCGAAATCAAGAAAGAATACTGTGATTTACTGCGTCGCGCTGATGCAATCTTCATTGAAGAGCTCCGTGCTGCGGACTTGTACAACCAAGTCTCACAAGCATTCACCGTATTCCTTCCGGTTCGCTCTGTGGGCGTAATGGGCGATGGTCGTAAGTACGACTGGGTTGTCTCTCTGCGTGCGGTAGAAACTATCGATTTTATGACCGCACACTGGGCACACCTGCCTTACGAATTCTTAGGCCGGGTATCCAACCGCATCATTAATGAGGTCGATGGGATCTCACGCGTGGTTTACGATATCTCAGGCAAGCCACCGGCAACGATTGAGTGGGAATAATCCTCCTTTAAGAATGCTCTGGCATTAACAGGCACGAAATCAACCTTAAGTCCGCGTAATTGCGGACTTTTTTTGTTTTTGGCTTAGTCATTTTTGGCAATGTCTGGCAACGCCAAGCACGGTTTGACCGTGGTATTTTGATGGGTATGATTCATCGGTAATGCCATGGATTACGCCCGATACCATGCTGAGTGTTTTTGATGGGGCATGGTATTAAATTTATATATCTATCTGTTTTGTAAGGATTAATCTCTAGTTTTTTAGAGGTTTTTCAGCATGGTATCAAACAAGAATAATAGGTCGAAACATGCTGACTGATACCAAGCTACGCAATCTCAAACCCAAAGATAAACTTTACAAAGTCAATGACCGTGATGGCCTCTATGTTGCTGTCACTACCGCAGGCTCTATCTCTTTTCGCTACAATTACTCGATCAATGGCAGACAAGAAACCATTACCTTTGGTCGCTACGGAGTAGGAGGCATCACGTTAGCAGAAGCGCGTGAGCGTCTCAATGAAGCGAAGAGAATGGTTACTGATGGAAAGTCACCGGCCAAAGAGAAAGCCCGTGCTAAGGCGAGAACCAAAGATGCTGAAACCTTTGGTGCCTGGGCTCAGAAATGGCTGCGTGGTTATCAGATGGCCGACTCTACCCGGGATATGCGTCGCTCAGTCTACGCCCGAGAGTTAGAGGGCAAATTTGGCAATCAGAAGCTGACAGAAATCACTCATGAAGATCTGCGAGCCTAGATATGCCTCTAAGCCTTTTATAACATGGCTCAAAGCTGAACGACTTACCCCAAGATGATCTGCCGCTTTGCAAAAGTGAAAGTGTTTCTCGATCCTATTCAATTAGTGATTCAGCGTTCTTACACTTTACCCCATCTACATAAGAAAAGGCCAAACAAAGCGCTGAGCATGGAATGTATCTATTCAATTGTTAAGCCGTAGTCAAAACGGATTGAATCCAATCAGCGAAAACTCGAAATGACAGGTTTAAATGTTTACTCTGAGGGTAAACGAGGGATAGTGGTATCATCGGCGTCTGGTATTGTTCAAGAACTGGTATAAATTTACCATTGTCTATATAGGGTTGTGCTAAATAGCTAGCGATGCGTATTAAACCTAAGCCCTGCAACCCACAGTTTATGAAAGTATCAGTATCATTCACTTTTAGTGTTTCGTTCATTTGAACCTTAACGTTTTCTTCGTTCTCAATAAACTGCCAGTTAATTACACGCCCAGAGCTTTGACTTAGATAGCCGATAGAATGGTGCTTAGTTAATTCATCTAAGTTCTCTGGTTTTCCAAAGCGCTTTATATAGGTTGGCGATGCGACCACAACCCAAGATGAAGTAATGAGTGGGCGTGCAACTAATGATGTTGAGTCTTCAATTTCTCCAGCACGAATGACACAATCATAGCCGTCATGAAATAAGTCAACATTCTTATCGCTGGTACAAAGTAAGAGCTCAATATCTGGATATTTATCAATAAACTCGCTAATTTTTGGTAAAATAGAATGATGCGCTAAGGATGTTGGCATACTCACTTTTAGCCTGCCACTTGGATTTCTAGCTTTGTTTGGGAAGTTGGACTCTATTGCTGATATTTCTGCGAGTATGTGTCGACATTGTGTTGCATAACTCTCACCATCGGGCGTTACACTTAACTTGCGTGTGGTTCGCTGTAACAACTTGACCCCTAAATAATCTTCCATCTCTTTTATAATTCTGGATACCGTGGATTTAGGTATATTAAGAGCCTCAGCCGCCTTACCGAAATGCTTCGCATCTACAACTTGAACAAATACTCTCATACCTTCGAAGCGATCCATTATGTCCACCATTATCCCAAAATTAAGAACAGTTTAACCTATAACTAGCTATTATTACTTTGAATAATCTAAATTACACTTTATTTCGAAACAATCAATAGAGAGTAATCAATTTATGAATCACAATTTAAACGTAGATGTATCAAAAATACTTGTCATGGGGGCTGGCCAGCTTGGTCTCGCGGTTCTTAATGCATTACAACCTAGAGTATCTGAATTGGGTGGGGATATAACTGTTTTAGTCTCGCCTAGTTCACTTGAGAATGGTGCAACACCAGTTGACGAGTCATTAAGGACGTTTACAGCAAAAGGGGTGAAATTTAAGGCATTAGATTTAAGTAACATTAGTCAAGAAGCCTTAGTTGTCTTTTTTTCTGAGTTTAATACAATTATAAATTGTACAGGCTTTGTTGCGGGTTTAGGTACTCAAACAAGAATCACACAAGCTGCTCTAGAGGCGGGTGTTGCGCGGTACTTCCCATGGCAATTTGGTGTAGATTACGATGTAGTAGGTAAAGGAAGTGGTCAACCAGTATTCGATGAACAGTATGAGGTTAGATCTATTTTACGCCAGCAGCAAAGTACTGAGTGGGTCATTGTCTCTACCGGTATGTTTACTAGTTTTCTGTTTGAACCAGCCTTTGATGTGGTTAACTTAGAAGAAGGCTATATCAACGCACTTGGCAGTTGGGATAATAAAGTCACGGTAACCGCCCCTGAAGATATTGGTAAATTAACCACTGAAATCTTATTAGAATCCCCCCGAATCATCAATGACGTCGTCTTTGTTGCTGGTGATACTATTAGTTACGGTGACTTAGCTGATGTAGTTGATCGCTTCAGTAATAAGCCTTTCACACGTAATGTTCTCAGTTTGGATAACCTGCAAACTGAGCTGACTAAAAACCCTGACGACCAAATGCTAAGGTACCGGGCAGCCTTTGCTCTTGGTGATGGCATGTGGTGGAATATCGAGAAAACGTACAATTTTAAAAAAGGAATTGAAACTCAAGATACTGAGCAGTGGTTAAATACGCATATAGGGTAATTATTTATTACTGTTGAATAACTCTTTTTCATCTACGTAATTCAGTCACCTGAATAACTAGGGCCAATTATATTGGCCCTAGTTACATAGACTTTGGATTCCAAATAAATAAGACACCTATTATAACCATCCCATTTTTAGTGGTTGCGGGTCTCCGAAAAACTGGATTTAGCCATATCTTTAATAAAAGAAAGATATCGTTATCTCTTATTCGTAATAGTAGTCCAAGTACTGATAATAGAAAGCGGTCAGGAATCGATTATTCGATTATTGTGAGCAAAAAACAGCCAAATATAGCTGGATTAAAGATGAACTGAAAAAGTTTAGATAAATACGCAAAATCGTTTCTTATTTTTTGTTTATTAGTGTGACGTTCATTTATCACGAATTGAAACAGGATGCAGATGAAGGTTTATCTCATAAACCACTAGTTAGGTATTGTGCTAAAGTATACTTATTTATATATAGATGGATGTTTTATTCATGTACAGCAACAAGTTGGGGATATAAATTGGATAGCATCACCTCGGGCTCGCGAATCATTACTACCGAAGAAAAACAAGCGCTCTGTGGTAATAGGGCAGCATTCTCATCTTGGCCAAAGCAGAACTAAAATGCCAGTCAGTATTACTGACTGGCATTTTTTTATGGTTGTATCTGTTCACCGTGATGAAGGCCCTCTATTTTTTGGGGCCGTGGCTGCACAACACCAGACACGGCCCGGTGATGGTGCGCTGGGCGGTATTTCATATGTGTCTTGTTGATCTTTATCAAGCATAACCAACGTAGATCTTGCGATTCAACGATGGACAAAAGTGTGTTAGCGCCGGTGTTTTCTCCCCGAGGCTCCGAGCGTGAGGGTTGCCAAAACCAAAGGAAAAAATGAAACCAGCAGCACGGTATGCCATCCATAGGAACTGAGAATCCCTCCGGAGGAAAATGAACCAATCGCCATCAAACCGAAAATGATGAAATCGTTAAGAGATTGCACCCGATTTTTCTCTTCCGGTTGATGGCATTCTAACACCAGAGCCGATGCGCCTAAGAAGCCAAAGTTCCACCCCAGCCCCAGAAGGATCAAGAGCGACCAGAAATGAAAGACATCTTCTCCAATCAGGCCAATCACGGCCGATAATCCTGTCAGTAGAATCCCCAGTGCCGATATTTTCGTAGCGCCAAAACGCGCTATCAACTTACCAGTAAAAAAGCTGGGGGCGTACATCGCGATAACATGCCACTGAATACCTAAATTGGACGACTCTTGACTGTGACCATGTATATGCATGGCTAATGGTGCTGCCGTCATTAAAAAATTCATAATTAAGTAAGAGGCTGCACCACAAATGACCGCACAGATAAAACGCGGCTGAAGGGCAATTTCAGACAGCGAACGTCCGCTCTGCTCTCTCTGTTTTTTCGGTGTCGGGGAATGCACGCCAAAGAGAATGAAACCTGCCAGCAGTGCGACGATAGCTTGAGCGAGGAAAGTCGCAGCAAACATTTTCTGCGGCCACAAATGCATGGTTTGCGTCACCAATTGTGGCCCGATAATTCCGGCAACAATGCCGCCGGCCATGACCAGAGACAGCGCTTGGGGACGCTTACTGACGGGTAAACCATCCGTGGCTGCAAAACGGAAAGAGAGCACGACCGCTGCATAAGCACCACCCAAAAAAGTGGAAAGACAAAATAGCCAAAACCATCCCATAAACAGTGCAGCCATAGCAAATAAGCCTGTGAATATGCCCGCACCGCTCCCAACTAAAAACGCGATTCGTCGACCATATCGCCGGGCAATTTCTCCGGCAGGAAAAACACAAGCCGCCATCCCGACAACAAAAATTGAAATGGGTAATGTTGCCAATACCGGTGAAGGGCTGAGCATATTCCCGACAATAGCACCGGTTGCGTAAACCACCACGGCATTTGCCCCGGACAGTGCCTGTGCCAGAGTTAAACGCCATAAATTAGAGCGATGCGACTGCGGACTGATGTATTCGGATTCATCCACTGCGGCATGAGCTTCATTCGCCATTCTGTTTACGTTCCTTATCAGGTGAAGTGCCTGCACAAAAGTGAAAAATTATCACAGCTACCGTAATCACTGAGGACAGCAACAGCAAGTGAAATGATCTTTAAAGCACACATAGAAAATCTTTATTGTTGTCGCTCATCCCGATTTACTTCGCTAAATAGCCAGTCTCTGAAAGCTTGCATTCTTGGTTGCTCTGCACATTCCGGGCGATAAACCACGTAATATGCCAAAGGGGAATTAAATTGAATTTCTGGAAACAGACGGATCAAATTCCCTGATGCAAGGTCATCTCGAACCATAACACTACGTGCAAGGGCGATTCCCCTCCCGTCAATGGCGGACTGAAGGACGGCAGCCGAGTTATTGATTTGAATGTTGTGTGCTGTTTCATGGTCAGTCACACCTGCTTTTTTCAACCATTCCGACCACGTCGGGAATCCGGTATGGTCATCCATAGATAAATCATGAATCAGCGTTTCACGGAGCAGTTCACCGGGATGATCGAAATGACGCTGTTCACGCAAGAGTCTCGGGGAGCACACAGGATAGACTTCTTCATCCATTAGCTTTTCCGACTTCAATCCTGACCAGTGACCCAACCCATAACGAACACCGATATCGACGCGCTGAACGGCAAAGTTGACTGGCTTTAGGTTGGTATCCAAGCGAACATCCGTTTCCGAGCAAATCTCCTGAAACCGATCCAGTCGTGGCAATAGCCACTTGGCAGCGAATGCCGGACTCACGGTTACGGTCAGAACACCACTCACGGAACTTTCTTGTAAACGTTCTAACCCGATCATCAATTTATCAAATCCCGCGCGAATGTCGGGTAGTGCTCGTTCTGCGGTTTCAGTCGGAATCAAACGAATTTTTCCACTGTTCATCCGATGAAAAAGGGGGGCATCGAGCCATTCTTCCAATGAACGAACCAGTTGTCCCACGGCGGCGGGGGTGACATGCAATTCTGCTGCTGCCGCAGAGAAACTCTGGTGCCGGGCACTGGCCTCAAAGGCCCGCAGAGCATTAAGGTATATCGGTAGCTTCATATCAATAAAGTTTTTCTTTAGTGTTGAAACAGATTATCTCGTTTGTGAACGGAAGTAAATCGGTGAAAAATACCTCTCAAGCCGATGGTTAAGCGCATTGCTACCCGTCTCGGTGAGTCAGTCGTTTATATCCAAAGTCATTCCTGAAAAGTTTTTCTTTATATCAATGCATGAAGAGAAAGGTTCTTGGGAAGCCGGATAAAAACATAAACAACAAGAGGTGAAGGTGCTACACACTTTGGCTCAACACGAACAGATTCCGCGTTGTGCGGTTTAAGAGAGATAAAGCGATGAACAATCAATTTGCAGGTAAAAAACTACTGGTTATCGGTGGAACAAGCGGAATGGGCCTCGAAACGGCTCGTATGATCCTTGCACAAGGTGGTCAAGCCGTGATCGTCGGTCACCGCGCAGAAAAAGCGGAAGCGGCACGTGCAGAGCTGTCTTCTCTGGGGCCCGTCGAAGCGCTGACCGCAGATTTGACCACAGATGAAGGCATGCAAGCATTACTAAAAGTGATTGATAACCGACATTCAGATGTTGATTTATTGGTAAATGCGGCAGGAGTGTTCTTCCCTAAACCCTTCTTAGCGCATGACGCATCGGATTACGATCAATACATGCAAATTAACCGGGCATTTTTCTTTATTACCCAAAAAGTTGCCGCCAATCTGGTGGCAGGAAACCGTCCGGGCGCTATCGTCAATGTGGGATCTATGTGGGCAAAACAGGCGATTGCTGCGACACCATCGTCCGCGTATTCAATGGCGAAAGCAGGTCTCCACTCTCTGACGCAACATCTGGCGATGGAACTGGCTGCCAGTCATATTCGAGTGAACGCGGTATCACCCGCGGTTGTACAGACCCCCATTTATGAAGGCTTCATTCCTAAAGACGAAGTTCATCAGGCACTTCAGGGCTTTAACGGCTTCCATCCGATTGGCCGCGTCGGCACGTCTCAAGACGTTGCGAATGCGATCATCTTCCTGCTTTCTGACAAAGCTGACTGGGTCACCGGTGCGGTGTGGGATGTGGACGGTGGTGTCATGGCTGGCCGCAACTAATCTGATCGTCAATCCCTAAAAGCGGACAACTGAGGTACGACGGTTTATCTTCGAGTCGGTGAATTTCAGAATCTTGGTCACAAAGTGTCAACGTGAATCATAAACAGATTGCAATCACCGACTACCTTGAACGACGGAACAATCAAAGAGTAAACATGAACCTCGGATTGTGCTACCGTAAATCGATATTCAACATGATGGAGATAAATAATGAACGGCAGTTGGGCTGACTTCTTTCCGTACTTTGCTGGTGCTTTTAAGATTATTGTCTTAGGGATTGTGGCTTACTTAGCCATTAAATGGCATTTTGATGAAGAGCGGCGGGTGAGAGAAGCAGAAGGTGCGGTATTTGATACACCAAGCGCCATGAAAAAGTTGTCAATGATATTCGCCTTTATCGCCTTTTTCGTGGTGCTGATCGTTCTGGTGGTTTATGCGACAAACTGGGTCCTTTACTGACAGAGTTTGTTGACCATTCTTCTCATCAACGTATGAGCCTTTCCATTCTCAATCAAGATAAATGTAGGTCAGAGTGTCGGCGACACGGCTTCAAGCTGGGTTGGTTCCATTAAAGCAAATGCGGTGCGCATATTGCGCGTCTCTTCCCCCGGACTGCGGCCAAACAGTCGTTTAAACTCGCGGTTGAACTGCGAGGCACTTTCATAGCCGACCCGGGCAGCCGCGCCGGCAGCAGTGACGTTATCCCGGATCATCATCAGTCGTGCTTGGTGAAGACGTACGGATTTGATGTACTGAATCGGTGACGTGGCTGCTACGGATTTAAAATTTGCATGGAATGCCGGCACACTCAGGCCGGCTTCGTGTGCAAGAGTTGCCACATTCAGAGACTGAGCGTAATCAAGATGAATACGCTGCAGTGATCGTGCGATACGACCAAAATTGCCATGGCAGGCTAATGCGGCACGGATTGCACCGCCTTGTTCACCCTGCAGAACCCGAAAAATTAACTCACGTATGATCCCGGGCCCGAGCACACGGGCTTCAAGCGGAGAACACAATGCTTGCAGCAGTCGAACTGTTGTATCTGCCTGTGAGTCATCCAGTGGTGTCGATACGATCCCTGCGGGGGAGGGCAAAGTGTTCCCCGAGTGGTGATTTACAGTCATCACGAGATCTGCCACAGCCGTCATATCCAGCCGAACTGACACCGCGAGCAAAGGCTCCTCGGGGCTGGCATCGGTCTCACTCGAAAAAGGCAGCGGTACAGACAGAACCAGGTAATGCAGCGGGTCATAGTGATAAACCCGGTTGTTCAGATAGCCACGCTTGTGCCCCTGACAAACGATAATAATGCTTGGTTCGTAAAGGACTGGGGTACGTCCTAAATTTCCGTTAGCGCGCATCAGACGCACATCATCAATCAAGGTTCGGGTATAGCCTTCATGTGGCGCCAATTGACGAATTATTGCTGCCATTTCGGCTTGTTTAGTCATGCAAGGAGACATTTCGGACATACATAAGACCTGCTTCGCTGATTGAGTCGTTATATTTTGGTTGATGGCATGCCTAAAAATCAATATGACCAATAGGATTAGGCAATCATCAAAGATTGTTAGACCTATCGCACATACAGAGCGCTCTTTAAGATCATGGTTATCCGATCTTTCCAAGATCGCCACTGCTATCTGGAACGACGGACGGAGATGACGCTTTTTATCTGATCATGTCCCTCATGTTTAACAGCCGGAGTATCTATATATGCAACAACAAACATCATCAACAGACGTCTGGTTTATTACCGGTGCTGCCCGTGGCATTGGTTTTTCACTGGCTCGCCAACTGCTGGCGCGCGGTGACATTGTCGTCGCAACGTCCCGCAATCAATCCGTTTTGCGTCAGGCGCTTGGTCATGACAATCCACAGTTGCTCACACTGGAAGTCGACCTGATCAACGAAGAAAGCGTTCAAAACGCTATTCATGAGGCGATAGCCACTTTCGGTCGCATCAACTACGTGGTAAACAATGCCGGTTACGGTCAGCAGGGCACTATCGAAGCTTTGACCGATAGCGAATTACGGCACAATTTCGATGTGAATGTGTTCGCGCCACTGCATGTGCTACGCTACGTTTTGCCTCATATGCGTGCACAGCAAAGCGGGCATATATTTAATGTGTCATCGATTGTCGGCTTTCAGGGGGGGTATGCAGGTTGGGGCAGCTATGTTGCCAGTAAATTTGCGCTGGCCGGTCTGACGGAGACTTTGGCTGCCGAGTTGGCCGAGTTAAATATCAGAGCGACGGTTGTCTATCCTGGACCGGTGCGCACTGGTTTTCTGTCAAAGGACACACTTGTCGTCGCTCAACGCACAATCGCCGACTATACCGAAGCGCAAGCCTCGCTGGATCTCCATCTCAATGGCTTGGATGGTAAACAAGCGGGTCACCCTGATAAGGTTGCATCCCTCATACTGGCGGCCGCGGATGCAGACGAACCTCCGGTGCATCTTTTTGCCGGTAAGATTGCCAATTCCCTTGCTGAGCAGAAAATGCAGGCCGTGAATCATGATCTTGAGTGCTGGCGAGAGGCGTCTGATGCAACAGATTATTGATCAGTCGCTGATTTCCGTTCTATCAAGGGACATGTAAACGGAGCATATCCCGGTTTTTTTTATGGCCGATATGGGTATTGTTGAGCTGATCGAAGCCGGTTTGGTTATCGGAACGGGCACATGCATCACCGCGATAACCGGGGGGGATGGTTTGGAAAATGGCTCGCCAAAATCCAGATTTATGGTGTCGTACCCATTGGTTTTATCGCGATGAGTCTGGAGATGTTGGTACTGGCTCACGCGACATTGTCTGGTTTTGTGATTCTCGGAAACGGCGACTGTCCGTCTTCCGTTTCCGGGAAATGTCTCTGAGCTGTTTATCTAAAGGTGCGTTTCTTTATCACCCCCGGGCCACATAACCGATGGCATAAAGCTCTCGCCCTTGGTAGGTACTGAGCTCTGCGTCGCTCACCCATGCGACGCTCAGTGTTTGCCATTCATGGTAATTAATGCCCTGGATATCCGCTTGTTGATTGGCATTATGGGCAATGGATGCAAAGTGATGTGGCTCAGCGGGTGGGGGCGGCACCGCATCAAGAAACCAAGTTTCAACTTTGGGCCGGCCAAATTGCTGACACAGTGCTTTGAATCCGTCACTGCTAAGAAAGGCTATCATCGCCTGATGATCTTCCCACACATACAAGGGCGCATAGCGATTCTCGGGACTGTGATACAGCGCTGCATCCTGACGTGCATATAAGTAAGCCTTGAACACTAACCCCGGCCAGCCATCTAATAAATATCCCTTATCTTTGATCCTGCGTTCTATCAGTTCCATGTCGTAATCAGCAGGGAGTACGAATTTGTATTGCATTGCTATCATCATTATTTCTCCTGTAAATCTGTGGCTGGAATACCACAAGTAAAAGATCAGTCTGCCGTCTGATTGCATTGAGACGGGGTTGCATCTAAACGTTCGAAAGCTGAGGCGGCAACAGGCCATCCGGCATAAAAGGCTAAGTGGGTGATTGCCGCGCTAAGCTCTTCGGTACGCAAGCCATTGCTCAATGCACGGGTCAGGTGGCCGGGTAATGAGCACCACAAGGGCGGTAACCGTGATTAAACTCCGGTCTCTTTGGCTGAGTGTGTCATCCTGCCAAACTTGCCCGAAGAGCACCTCAGAAGTGAGCTGGTGGAACTGAGGCGCGAGCCGGGCAATCATTGTCATGAGTTCTTTTTCCTGAGCAGTCATCTGTTTTCCTCGCCTGATTGAAGTGACAGGGAAATCATAAGTTGAAATTTTGATTCAAAAAATCAAAACTATTGGCATTGACTATTTTGTTTTTCAGGATGATTGATGATGCGTAGCCTTGATTTAGATGCTTTGCGCTGTTTTGTGTTAGGGATTGAACTGGGCAGTTTTGCGCTTGCCGCCGAGCGTCTGAGCCGTTCTGCGTCTGCTGCCAGCGCACAGTTAAAGAAGCTCGAACAGCAGTGTCAAACACAGTTAGCCGTGAAAGTGGGGCGGAATCTTGAACCGACGGAGGCCGGTGAAGTGGTGCTGGGATACGCCCGGCGAATGTTGCAGTTAAATGATGAATTGCTGAACCGTCTGAGCGGCAGCCGATTGGCAGGCAAAGTCACTTTTGGCTTACAAGAAGATTTTAGTGATGTGCTATTACCCCAACTGTTAGGTGCATTTTCACGCAGCCATCCACAAATACAGTTACAGTCAATTGTCGGACGTCATCAAGAGCTGCTGCGTGATATTGTCTCTGGTGAGTTAGACTTCTCACTGGGATGGATGGGTGAAAAAAGTGCGCCTTACAGTGAGTTTTTAGCGGAATTACCCATGCAATGGTATGGCCCGGCCAGTAAACACCTCAGAGAATCCGTGCTGATGGCGCAGCCTTTGCCGTTAGTGATGTTGGACGGCTCATGTCTGATCCGTCAACAAGCCACCGAAGCGCTAGATCATCACGGGATCCCGTGGAAAATTAACTTTGTTGGCAGAAGCTTAAGTAATTTATGGCGTGCCGTTGAAGCCGGATTAGGGATTACCGTACGTTCCTCTTTCAGCCACCCGGAGAGCATCACCAAACTGAGCGGTCTACCCCCGTTGGGGAAACTCAAATTGTGTCTGGACAGAAGCCAATATCAGCTCGATGACGTTCAGGCTCAGTTGTATGCAGAATTGAAACAGCAGCTATTGCAGTATCTGGAAATGTAGGGAGAGGAGAGCCAAGCTTGCGCGCGACTCGCAAAATATCAGTTCAGTATCGTTTAGGGAGGACGTTTCACGCTATCGGCCAAATGTCGAAAGTACCAGAAAGAGGGGCAGACACGGAAAGTCTGTGACAGACGTTATCTCGGTCGCCATGCCCTCATATCATTGGTGGCGATCATCTTATGGTTTCGGCGTGAGAACGTGTAACCGAGCTTCGTTACATGCAGTCTCGAGCTTGTTGGGTAGGCTTTCATCTGAGATCAGATAGTGAAAATCCATCAGGTCACCGATTTTATAGGTCGCAGTTTGGTTTATGGCCTTCTTTTCTACAATGAGGTAGCGCTTTAGGCTTCTCTCCATCACCAAGCTGGCAATATTAGAGACCAGCATGTCTGAACTGGTCACACCAAACTTATCGTGCACACCGGCTGATGAAATAAATACCTTCTGAAATATCATCGGCGTCAGAACATCATTTGATGCTGAAATAAATACATCATGAACCGGGTTGTAGCTGCCACCTTGTAAAATGGCTTTACAGTTTGGCTTCTGCTTGAGGGCCAGAAATACATTCATCGATGCTGTTACCCCGGTAAACATTACATGATTGGGGATCGAACCAATAATGTCGGCATTGAGATCGCCATTGTCGAAATACACCACATCATTCATCTCAATAAAATCAGAGACAACTGCGGAAATGTAGTTATTGACTTTGACGGGGGGGAAAGCATTTACTGCGTTACTTTGGCGATTGTCGGCATAAGGTGTTGCGGTTTCACCGATGGTTAATCCGCTATCATCGGCCCCTTCATCATGAACGATGGGATGACCACGGCGGATATAACCGCCGTAGTATTCTAAAGGAAAAGAGTGGGCAGCATTGGAGCTTAAATCTCGACGCACGGTCATTTCTGACACTTCTAAAAGACGGGCGATTTCTTTCAAATGAATCTTATCGCTGTGTCTGAGACACGCTTCAATGCGACGAAGTCTTTCTAACTGCTTGGTAACCATGTTTCTCCATTTCCGGCCTTTAACAGCCGAAGGCTTCTTGCTTTTAGTAACCATGAGAGGCTGGGGCTTGGCCTGTGACAATACTTACACTGGCACTCGCTCCAATACGTGATGCCCCTGCATCAATCATTGCTTGGGCCGTTTCTCTGGTACGAATACCGCCAGATGCTTTCACGCCCATATTTTTGCCAACAGTATCACGCATTAACTGAATATGCTCAACCGTTGCGCCACCGGTCGAAAAACCTGTTGAGGTTTTCACAAAATCAGCACCGGCTCGCTGACAAATATTACATAGTTCAATGATTTGTTGATTGGTTAACAGACAAGTTTCAAAGATCACTTTGAGCAAGGTTTGCCCGCATGCAGCTTTGATTGCATGGATCTCTTGTTCAACTTTGTCCCAGTTTGCATCCAGTACATCACTGATGTTGACGACCATATCGATTTCATCAGCACCAAGCGCGATTGCATTCTTGGTTTCAAACACTTTGACAGTTGTCGTATTCGCCCCCAACGGGAAACCGATTACGGTACAGATCTTCACATTGGATGTCGCCAATCGTTTGGCACAGTGCTCGACAAAAGCCGGATTAATACAGACAGAGAAAAACTGATGTTGATGTGCTTCATCACATAGTGTGTTGATTTGTTGTGTGGTTGCATTCGCCAATAGCAGCGTGTGGTCAATCATGTGATTCATAAGGTTCCCTTGTGTATTCATTGAGAAAAATGGTTGATGTTATATTAATAACACTCAAATTCATTAATGTTATTATATTTACATTGAATTGTGATCAATCCCGTATATCCTCATTTTATAACCAATATTAACATCATTAAGGTGATCGGGATCGCAGTAAATGTTATCTGAGATCGATTAGTGTTATTTTCATAACATGAATGAGGATGTACAAAATGAAAACAATTGCGGTGATCGGATCGAATATGGTTGATCTCATTTCATACACGGAACGGATGCCAAAAGAGGGCGAGACACTCGAAGCACCGTCATTTAAAATGGGATGTGGTGGCAAAGGTGCGAACCAAGCGGTTGCAGCTGCGAAATTGGGTGCTGATGTGGTCATGGTTACCAAAGTCGGTGATGACATGTTTGCCGATAACACCATCAGGAATTTTCAGTCTTATGGCATTAATACCCAATACGTGAGTAAAGAGCCTCAGACATCGAGCGGTGTTGCACCTATCTTTGTTAGCCCGACATCTCAGAATTCTATTTTGATCATTAAAGGTGCCAATGAGTTTTTAAAGCCGGCTGATATTGAGAAGGCGGAAAGAACGCTGGTGGAGTGCAGCCTGATTGTCCTTCAGTTAGAAGTACCGCTTGAAACGGTATATGCCGCGATCGAATTTGGTAACAAGCACAATATCCCTGTATTGCTTAATCCGGCCCCCGCTGTACCCGAACTTGATATTGAATATGCTTGTCGTTGTGATTTCTTTGTACCAAATGAAACCGAACTGGAAATCTTAGTTAACAAACCCGTTGAAACCGTCGAACAAATCAAAGCCGCAGCCACCATTCTTCTGAATAAGGGCCTGAACAACATTATTGTCACCATGGGAGCCAAAGGTGCGATTTGGTTAAGCAAAGATGGCAAAGACGTCTTTATTGAACCCACCTCGGTGAATGCGGTGGATACCAGTGGTGCCGGCGACGCGTTTATTGGTTGCTTCTCGCATTACTTTATGCAAACCCGGGATGTACAAAAATCACTGGAAAAAGCATCGCTATTTGCCGCATTCAGTGTCACGGAAAAAGGAACACAGTTTTCTTATCCAAGTATTGAACAGTTTGAAGAGTTCGAAGCGAAACACACAAAATAACCACCTAGTCTGAAATAACAATTAAAAAAACAGGCTCATTGAAAATAATGAGCCGCATAACCACCTGTCCTAAAAGGAACCCTACAATGATTAAGAATAATACCATCCAAGGAACTGATGGGTACTTAGATAAAACCCCCATCTTTCAATTTATATTATTGTCCTGTTTATTTCCGTTATGGGGCTGTGCGGCTTCATTAAATGATATTCTTATTACCCAGTTTAAATCAGTTTTTGAATTATCGAATTTTGCCAGTGCATTAGTTCAGAGTGCTTTTTATGGCGGTTACTTTTTAATTGCAATTCCCGCTTCTTTAGTCATTAAAAAGTCCTCATATAAAGTGGCGATTATGATTGGCTTGTCTCTCTATATCTTGGGGTGTGCCGCATTTTTCCCTGCGTCTCATATGGCGACTTACACCATGTTTCTGGCTGCAATTTTTGCCATTGCGGTCGGTCTGTCTTTTTTAGAGACGGCAGCCAACACCTATTCTTCGATGCTGGGGCCTAAATCTCATTCAATATTACGCCTGAATATCAGTCAAACTTTCTATCCTATCGGTGCGATTGCCGGTATTTTGCTTGGTAAATATCTTATTTTTCAGGATGGTGCGAGTCTGGAGTCACAGATGGCGGTGATGTCTCCTGAGCAGATTCATGCATTCCGGCTTGAAATGCTAGAGCATACACTGAAGCCTTATAAATACATTATTTTCATTCTGGTCGGGGTGTTTGCTCTGTTTATGCTGACCCAATATCCGAAATGTAAAGTAACACAGAAAAGTGGTCAGAAAGCGCCTTCGATTGGTAAGACTTTAAAATATCTGGCGACCAATAGTCGTTTTAAGAAAGGTATTGTTGCGCAGTTCTTATATGTGGGAATGCAGGTCGCAGTCTGGTCGTTCACCATCCGTTTAGCGTTAGAAATGGCAGATATTAATGAACGGGCTGCATCCAATTATATGGTGTATTCGTTTGTCTGTTTCTTTATTGGTAAGTTCGTCGCCAATATATTAATGACCAAATTTTCAGCCGAGAAAGTCCTGATTGCTTATTCACTGATTGGCATGGCATTCCTGACGTATGTTTCTTTAGGTCATGATTTTAGTGCAGTTTATATTGCAGTCGGCGTCAGCATTTTGTTTGGCCCTTGTTGGGCGACGATCTATGCGGGCACATTGGATACAGTCGATAACGAATACACAGAAACGGCAGGGGCTGTCATCGTGATGGCAATTGTCGGAGCGGCAGTTGTACCAGCCATCCAAGGTTTAGTTGCCGATATGGTCGGAATGCAATTGTCATTCTTGGTGAATTTTATCTGTTTTGGGTATGTCGGTTATTACTTCTTTGGTGAAATGAAAAATAAAAATACCAATCCAATACAACCCCACTTAACAGAGCAAACACATTAATTAAGGAAGGCCACTCAGGGAGTGGCTTTCATCTCTAGGAGATAAAATTATGTATACAATGCTTTTAGGTAAACATTTATTTCATCAGCAAGAAACTATTTTAATCCAGTCCGAATGCTTTACCATCTCAGTCTTTAAATATCCGTCAGGTATTGAAGCTTTAAGAATAGAAAATTCGAAAGGTTATTTAGTGATTCTGCCTTATATGGGGCAAATGATATGGGATGCTAAATTTCTCGGAGAAGATCTCTGTATGGAAAATATGTTCTCCGAGCCGAAACCCAGTGATCAAATTGTTGCCACATACGGATGTTTTGCTTTTCACTCGGGTTTGATTCGTAATGGTTGTCCTGCACCAGAAGATGATCATCCGCTTCATGGAGAAATGCCATGTGCGAATATAGATAAAGCCTGGTTGGAAATCGAAGAACACAAAATCACCATCAAAGGAGAATATGAATATGTGATGGGGTTTGGTGATCACTATCTGGCCTCACCATCGGTTGCTATTCAGCAAGATGCTTCGGTATTCGATATCCGCATGAAGGTAAAAAACCTGGCTTCTGTGCCGATGCCGCTTCAGTATATGTGCCATATGAATACCGCATATTTCCCTGATGCGAAAATGAAACAGAATATTCCCGACAGTGCCATAAAACTGCGTGAGTCTGTCCCCGGACATGTAACGCCAACGGCGCAATGGCTTGCCTTTAATGACAAGCTTAAAACACAAGTAACGCCGATTGAACAGCTCTCAACGCCTGAGATGTACGACCCTGAGATCGTCTATTTTATGGATAACTTATCGTCACATACCGACAGAGCACAGTTCGAAATGGTTATTGCGAATGGTAAAACGTTAATCACACAATTTGATACATCAATGCTGAACTATGCGACCCGTTGGATTCTGTACAATGGTGACCAGAAAGTTGCAGCTTATGTTCTTCCGGCCACATGTCGCCCTGAAGGTTATCTGGCTGCGAAAAATAATGGGACACTCATTCATTTGCAGCCACAAGAAATCAGAGAATTTGCAGTGACAACTGGAATTATTGAATCTCACTGATTATTTGAGACGCGACGGGATCCCGTGAAAAATTAACTTGATTGGCAGAAGCTTCAGTCATTTATGGCGTGTCGTTGAAGCCGGATCAGGGATTACCGTACATTCCTCTTTCAGCTACCTGCAGAGCATAACCCAATTGAACGGTTTACCACGAACGGTTTACCACCTTTGGCGAAACTCAAACTGAGCCTGAACAGAAGCCAATATCGGCTCAATTACGTTCAGGCTCAGTTGTATGCAGAATTGAAACAGCATCGATTGCAGTATCTGGAAATGTAGGGGGGAGAGCCAAGCTTGTGCTCTATTCTCAAAATATCGGTTCAGTATCGGTAAGGGAGAGTGAATTTCGTCATCATCCGAATGATGGCAATCTCGTCATCGCCTCTATTCTAGGCGGCTGGATCATCATTCCGGTTGCGGCAAATATCCCGAATTTATCTGCTTATTCTGGATTTATTCATATTTTATTCACCTCTAAAAGCGACTTAGCATGTAAGCCATGACAACAATGATACGAAGCTAGGGAATCGCATGTCTCAACGCTATCTGACACCGGCACATCATCAGCCCGAATATGCTCTCGGCATCATTGAATGGCACTGAACAGGGTGCCACGTGACACGAAGCAAACGTAAAAAAGCTCGCATCCAAGTGAGCGATTTCATTCATTGAGGGAAGTCATGGATTTCACGACCGCATTATTGTCTATTTTGACCATTCATTTAATGGCCTCCATTTCTCCGGGGCCTGACTTTGTGGTGGTTTCGCAACAAACACTCCGTCAGGGGCGAAAAGCCGGTATGGTTTGCGGAATGGGGGTTTGTGTCGGTTTATTGGTTCATATTAGCTATTCCGTTGCCGGTTTAACCACAGTATTCGGGCATTCGGATTATATGACCCGAGGGATTGGTATTTTTGGGGGAAGTTATCTGGTGTTCTTGGCATATAAATCCATCAAAGGGTCGTTTGCCAAGCCAACGCAAGAGCCGACTCAGGCTGAGGCACCGGTTCAAGCGGAAAAGAAGACTAAAGCCAAATCCGCTTTTTGGAGCGGCTTGATCGTTAATATTTTCAACCCGAAGGCCGCGATATATTTCATCTCTTTATTTTCTATTATTATTTCTCCGACACTGGAGACAGAAAAACTCTTATTGGTCATTATCTCGATCATTGCCGTACAAATGACATGGTATCTGACATTTATTTTCATTGTGACCATCCCGAGCGTCAGAGTAAAGTTTGACCGTAAAGTCTATTTGATTGACCGATTCTTGGCGATACTCATGGCTGCGATGGGGATTTATATGATAATCACGTACGCTTTGATTTAGATAAATGGATGGATTTCGTATACCGCAATTTGAGTCGATCACTACGAACGCAATTATTCTGTGCCCTTGGTGTTTCACTCAAGGAAGGCTAGGGCTTGTTTTATCTGGCGGAGCAGCAGGTGAAGTTCATTTTTATAGTCTGATCTGAATTTTTCGTCACTCAGGTTATCACCGACACGCCAGTAGATAGTATAAAGCAGCACCTTAGTGATTTTTTCTCTTAATTCAAACAGTTCGATACTATTGCCCGGGGCTGAATAGTGGCTTAAGAAGTGATGATAGCAATCATTGATGCGCCGAAAATGGTTCAAGGCCGTCTCTTGATCCGGTTTGATGAAAGATAATCCGCTCTTATCCTGCGTGATATTGACGGACTCGCTATACGCAATGCTGTCTTCAATAATGGCTATGATTTCCTTTAAAAAGGCATGTTTATTTTGCCCATCCTCTTTATCTGCTAACAGTGGCAGCCATTTGCCGGAAACTTTATATCCCAGTCCCCGAACGGTCACAATAAAATCATCGATCATCAGATTTTTTAAAATTGACCGGACTTTAAAAACATATTTATTGGCGATGATATTGTCGGGGCAATCTTCCATGTGAAATGTTGACTTCTGTTCTCTGACAATACAGCCGATATCATGATAACTGAGCACCGCGGCTTCGTGAGTGAAAAAGTGGTGAAGAAGCACGAACACGGCTGCATCTTGTAGAAATATCTCTCGTCCGGAAGACTTCAATATTTTCAAACTGACATCGAGAGTGACAAGCTTTGCGGTTTCTATATTTTTGAAAGTAAAGATGTTTTTGAACGTGGACTGGCTCATTATGATTCCTGACTGCTGTTGAGCTCCGCTATCTGTATCACCGATATTGATGCATTCCCAATACGTTGATTGCGCTGCGAATTGGAGAGCAAATTTATATCGCATCATGCTAAATGCAATTTTTTATCGATACCGTGTTTTATAAGTACGCTGTTTTACAGAGCATAACCACAACGGACGTTTTTGTGAAAGGGAAATATGGGAGATAAGTGATAACTGCCCGTTTTGATGCATTGAGGAGGAAGTCATCGGAGAAACGGAACGTCTTTGAGTGGCGCATTCCCCGGACAGACACATAGATGAAGTCCGCCGTCCGGGATTTGCAGGTATCGCTTTACACACCAAACCGTTTAATTTGCAGCTTTAATGCATCAACTTGTGCTAACAATTGCTCTTTGATCGCGACGCTGGCACGGGTTAAATCTGCATTTTCACTGGCGTTACTGGCAATATTTTCGATGCGCTGATTCAAACTGAGCGAAGATTGACTTTGTTCATGGGTTTTCGCTGAAATTTCTTGGTTAGACTGACTAAAGTTATTGATTTCAGAGATAATTTCATCAAACAGAATCATGGCACTTTGTGCCTCTGATGACACCTTATCAGTGAGTGCCTGTGAATCGCGCATCGCATTGGCAGCGCTGCTCGAGCCTTTTTGAATCCGCTCGACCACGGTTTGAATCTCAACGGTTGACGTGTGTGTCCGGTTTGCCAGATTACGCACTTCATCGGCAACCACCGCAAAGCCACGTCCTGATTCTCCGGCCCGGGCTGCTTCAATCGCTGCATTGAGCGCTAGCAAATTGGTCTGCTCTGCAATACTGCGAATCACCTCCAGTACCGAGCCAATGTTTTGTCCGTCTTCTTCGAGTGTACTGATCACTCCGGCAGCCTGAGTCATCGAGCTGACCACTTCATCGAGAGACTTCACGGTACTTTCCAGTGTTTTCTGGCCGGTTGCCGAGCGCTCCTGTACCTGCGTTGCGCTGAGCAGTGTCTGACTGGCTGACTCGGCGACTTCATTCAGTGACAGGCTCATGTCTTGGATGGATGCAGCAACCTCATTGGTATCATGATTCTGTCTGCGTGCCCGCTCATCGATTTGTTGCAGGTTATCACCGATTGAATCAGCGAGCCGGGTGGTATTTTGCATCGTGTCACCAACCTGATTGACGATCTTGAAAACCACATCGATAAAGTGATTGATATGACCGGCTAGTTGTCCAATCTCATCGTTACTCTTCACATCGAGCTTCATATTTAGGTTGCCGTTTGAACTCCCCAGTGAAGCAATACGCGTGATCATGAAATGGAGTGGCTTAAGCACTAATGTTTTAACGGTTGTCACCACTGCGATTGCAATTAAAATCGCAGCGATTAAAACGGCAAGAGAGTAGGTTTTGATACTGGCGATGGTGCTTTCGAGCGCGATGGCTGTTTTCTCAACTTTTTCATCCCCGGACTCCTCCAGTTGCCCGATAAATTCTTGCATCGCATCAAACTGAGTCAGTAATGTCACTAAAGCATCAGACTGAGCATTATCATTGGCGTTGAGTAATGCGTTTTTACGGGTTTCAAACTCACTCAGGTAAACATCTAACTGTTTGGTTTTATCCGGCTCAATCAGTCCGGCCTCTTTGAGTCGCTGGAAAGATTCAGTGGTTAAAGCAGTGTGCTCGCTTAAGGCCTCTAAAGTTTTATCTTTGGAAACTTCACCGGATGCAAAACGTTGTAACTGGATCAACTGTCCCTGTAAGCCGATTGTCCCTTCCATCGCGCCATCTGCGGTTGACCACGCCGGTCCGGTGACAAACTCAATCGCATTGATTCATTTGCTGATGCCCGCATAACTGATCCAATAATTCACGACGACCAGAGAGATCAGTACACTAATACTTAGGTAGAGTTTCGCACTAATTTTCATCATCTATTCTCAAATGCCTTCAATATTACATAACTATAGAATTGATTATGATTTCTGCTACTCAGGGGCATCATCTATATGCGGTATTTTGGATCAAAATGTTGCAATGTTTTATTGACTCATCAGGTGTGGGCCTGCGCCTTTCTCGCCTAATTTATCACCGGGGTTGAGCAGTTTACATCGTTCAAGCGAAAGACAGCCGCAGCCGATACAGTCGGTCATCATGTCTCTTAATTCGGTGAGTTGGGTGATTTTTTTATCAAGCTCTTTTTGCCAGCGGGTCCCCAATGCTTCCCAGTCTTCCAGAGTGACCCGGGTCCGGTTCGGCAGCCCTTCAAGCTCAGATAAAATATCCTCCAAAGTGAAACCGGTTCGCTGTGCCACTTGGATCAGGGAGACAATCCGAATTACGTGTTTGGGATACTGTCTGTGATTGGCGGCATTTCTCTGACTCTTGATTAAGCCTTTTTTCTCATAGAAATGTAACGCAGACACCGCCACGCCGGTTCTTTCACTCAGCACACCCACGGAGATCCACTCAGGAATAATCTTCTTTTGCACTTGTCTGTTGACCTCAACTTAAGTTTAGGTCGCATGATAAACATCAACCGCGCATTGCTCAAGCCTTGTTCTCTGTCACCAGCCCGGGAATGCCGTTTGATGCCAACGCATCGGTTTCTCTGAGATGATCATGCATGGCAAGCGGCGCTATCTGCGGTTAGTCCGCTTGCGGCGTCATGGCTTTCTCAAAGAGCAAGTATTCATACTCATATAAATCCGTCGGGCTGTAATCGCTGAGATCGGCAGGGAAGTGCGTATCCGGATAATAGCGATTGTGAAATGCAGTAATGTGGAAGCCGCATTTATTGAGGTAGAAGCTGACGTTCCTTTTTTCAAAGTAGGGGGTTGCCGTGTGCCAAACCTGAGTTGCAGGGTAGGCTGCTTCAATGGCCTGCCATGCAGCCAGCCCCAGCCCTTGGTTATGATAGGCCAAGTCAATAAAAAACCACTCCAGCGAATGATGCTGTGTGTCCTCGTTCAGTAACAACACCGCGCCACCGACTGGTTCACCCTGATACAGAAGATGATAGATCGCGGTATTCGCGACCTGAAATGATGACCAGATATCTTCTGTTGTAGGGATCGGTTTACCATGGTGCGGGCCAAATTCTTTGGCCGCCGCATCGCTGAATGCCGATTTTAACTGATCTCTGAACGCGGGCAGAGCATCGGGGTGAACGGGCATTAATGTGATGTGTTTCTTGGGTTGCATTGCGATAACCTTGTCAGGATAGAAAGAACTTTGTCGAAATAGAAATAACCTTGTACTGATGGAACGAACGGTTTGGTCACACCAACGATCGCGTGAAATCATGAACCGTTCGGACAAACGGCGCGCTTGTCCCTATCATGACACAGTTGCGCCGCAGAACGTTGTATTTATTGCATCATTGATTTTGCGGTCATCGGCTCTGGCGATCATGGCGCAAGCGCTGCCGATGAAGCGACCAGTCCGCCCCCGAGGGCCTGATACAAAAATACGGCATTTTTTAATTGTTGCTGCCTGAGTTCAAGCCATGTCTGTTTGGCATCATAGAGCTGTCGCTGGGCTTCTAACCAGACCAAGCGCCTTTCGACGCCCGCCTGATAACGGCGTTTCGACAGTTGTGCTTTGCGCGCTGTTGCGACCACCACCCGCATTTGTGCAGCCGCCTGCTGCTGATACGTTTCACTGCCGGATAACCCGTCCGCGACCTGTTTAAATGCGAGCTGAATGGTTTTTTCGTACTGTGCGATGGCACTGGCGCGCTGAACTTTTGCCAGCTGTAAAGCTGCATCCAGTCTTCCGCCTTGAAAGATCGGCAACTCAATTTGCGGCATCAACGACCACATCGAGTGGGCTGAGCCGACCAGATTGCGGATATCCGAACTGGCATAGCCAACTGAGCTGGTCAGTGAGAGACGCGGAAAATACGCGGCCCGTGCTGCGCCGATGTCTTCGTTGGCCGCGATGAGGATTTGCTCCGCTTGCAAAATATCCGGTCGGTGCAGCAATAAATCGGAAGGTAACCCCGCCGGTAGCCGGGTGAGTACGCCTTGTTCTGCTAATTTATGCGGGACGGGGAGGTCGTCCGGTAAGCTTTGCCCCACCAACAGGCGCAGCGAATTTCTCGCTTGGTCCAATGCCCGGGTTTTGGCCGCTTGGCTGGCTTGGGCACTGGCAAGCTGTGCTTCGGCTTGGGCGACATCCAGCGCACTGTTTTGCTGGCCCCGGCGGAGCATTTGGATCAGTTCAAGCGATTGTTGCCAGTCGGTGAGAGTCTGTTTTGCCAGTGTGAGTTGTTCGTCGGCCAGACGCTCGGCAAAGTAGGCATCGGCAACCGCGCTGATCAATGTAATTTGAGCCGCCTGACGGCCATAGTCACTGGCGAGGTAGCGGGCAAAAGCGGCATCTGACATCGATCTCATGCGGCCGAACAAATCAATCTCAAACGCACTCAGCCCGAGACTGAGGCGATGCTGTTGCTGGATCTCGGCTGCTTTGCTGTCATTGTCACTGCCTGTGCCACTCCGTTGCCGGCTGCGACTCATCGTCACATCCAGATGTGGCAGTTGTGCTGAGCGTTGAATGCCATATTGCGCCTTCACGGCTTCAACATTGAGGATCGCCAGCCGTAAATCGCGGTTGTTGACAAACGCCAGTTCGATGAGCGTTTGTAAGCGTTCATCACGGAACATGGTTCGCCAGCCAAGGCGCGCTGACGAGAGCCCCTGCGCATGGTCATGGGGCGGATAAGTTGCCGGTATCGGCGGTACCGGTCGGGTCATTTCGGGAGTCAGAGAACAGGCAGAAAGCAAACCCGTCAGACAAACAATCAATAAACGCATGGGATTAACCTTTAGTCTGATCAGCATTAGTCTGATCAACAGATGAGGGATTCGATTGACGCCAGCGCGTGAGCCGTTCTTGCAGACCGATCACCCAGACGAAGAATGTCGGTACAAAGTAGATGGCAAGGATCGTTGCGCTGACCATACCGCCAAATACCCCTGTTCCGATGGCATGTTGAGTCTCCTGGCTGGCACCGCTGGCCAGCATCAACGGCACGACACCGAGGCCGAAGGCCAGCGAGGTCATCAAGATCGGTCGTAAGCGTAATTGTGCGGCTTGTGTGGCTGATTCCATTAATCCGTGGCCTTGCTCGCGTAGTTGTTTGGCGAACTCGACAATCAGAATGGCATTCTTTGCCGACAGACCAATCACGGTAATCAGGCCCACTTTAAAAAACACATCATTGGGCAGATCCCGCAAGATCACGGCTAACACCGCACCGAGCAGTCCCAGCGGCACCACCAAAATGACCGACAGCGGAATCGACCAGCTTTCATAGAGGGCTGCCAGCACTAAAAAGACCACCAGCATGGAGAGCGCCATTAACAATGGTGCCTGAGAAGCCGATTGACGTTCTTGTAAAGATTCGCCTGTCCACGCAATGGTAAACCCGGAGGGAAGCTGTGTGGCGAGACGTTCGACTTCGTCCATTGCTTGACCACTGGAAACACCGGCGGCGGCTCTGCCAGAAATGCGTAATGCCGGATAGCCCTGAAAGCGCAGAAACTGTGGTGAGGTTTCACGCCAGCTCGGGGTAATAAATTCGGACAAGGCGACCATGCCACCGTTTTGATTGCGGACATAAAGATGCAAGACATCATCAATCTGCATCCGGGCTGAAGCATCCGCTTGCATGATGACCTGTTGCATCCGTCCGGCATTGGGGAAATCGTTGATATACAGCGATCCCAGTGCGGTCGACAGTGTGTCACTGATGGTCGGGTAGGCAACGCCGAGGGTGGCGGCCTTCTGGCGATCAATCTCTAAATGAATACTGGTACCGGTCGGCAGCCCGTCTGAGTAAAACTCAGCCAGCAGGTGACTTTTTTGCGCAAGCGCGAGCATTTTTGCTTCGGCTTGCCGGAGCGTCTGTTCACCATGCCCCCCGCGATCTTGTAAGAAAAAACTGATCCCCGAACTGGTACCAAGTTCTTCAATGGCCGGGGGTAACATATGCGTCACACTGCCTTCCGGCACATCGGCCATCGCTTGTTGAGCCAATGCCAATTCCTGCCGGGTAGAGGTGTCGCTGCGGGTTTCCCAATCTTGCAGCGTGGTAAAGGTTTGGGCCGTGTTGGTGCCCGAGCCGGAAAAACCAAACCCGATCACCGTCATGGTGGATTTTACCGCGGGCCGGGAGAGAATATAGTCTTCAAAGCGCTTGACGATTGCCAAGGTCCGCTCAGCCGTGGCATCGGCAGGGAGCTGAATATTGGTCATGAAATAGCCCTGATCTTCTTCAGGCAGAAACGAGGTCGGTAACTGGCGAAAAAAGATCACCAGCATCGCGGTCAGCAGCACAAAGAGCACCATCATCCGGCCCTTACGCTGGATACAGCCGCGCACATGCACTGCATAACGCTTATTGAGGTGCTCAAAGCCGCGGTTGAATCCCTGAAAGAATCTGCGTTTCTCGTGTGCCGCGCTGACAGGTTTGAGCAGCGTGGCACACAATGCGGGAGTCAGGGTCAGGGCTAAAAATGCAGAAAACAGAATCGAGACCGCCATCGAAAGGGTAAATTGTCGGTAAATCACCCCCACCGAATCCCCGGCCAGCCCCATCGGAATAAAGACTGCGGTGAGAACCAGTGTGATACCGATAATTGCACCGGTGATCTCTTTCATCGCGACAGCGGTTGCCGCTTTGGGCGATAGACCTTTTTCAGCCATCAGCCGCTCGACATTTTCCACCACCACAATGGCATCATCGACAATGATCCCGATGGCTAACACCATGCCAAACATAGTCAGCACATTGATGGAAAAGCCGGTGATCAGCATGATGGTGAACGTACCCAGTAAGGCAATCGGGGCGACAATCGCCGGGATGAAGGTATAGCGGATATTCTGCAAAAATAAGAACATCACGCAAAAGACCAAAATCATCGCCTCAATTAATGTCTGAATCACTTTATCGATCGAGACTTTGACAAACGGTGCGGTGTTGAACGGGATCGAATCACTCATGCCTTTCGGCAGGCTGTGTCTTAATTCCGCCAAGCGTTTCTCAACCGCTTCTGCGGTGCGGATGGCATTGGCACCCGGTCTCAGCAGGATTGCGGCTGCGGTGGCGTTTTTACCATTTTCCCGGTTTAAGAACCCGTAGGCTTGTGAGCCGATTTCTACCCGGGCCACATCGCCTAACACCACTGTGGCACCGTTCTGATGGGTGCGCAGAATGATATTGGCAAATTGCTCCGGCGTGGTGAGCTGGCTTTGGACCGTCAATGGCACGGTGACGCGTTGCCCCGCGATCGTCGGTGCTGCACCGACACTACCAGGGGCGATTTGACTATTTTGCTGGGTCACGGCCTGACTGATATCCGTCATGGTCAACCCCAGCGCGTTCAGTTTGTCCGGCTCAACCCAGATCCGCATCGCTTTCTCGGCACCAAACGATTGCACCCGCCCGACGCCATCAATACGACGCAGCTCTTCAACAAGGTGACGGGCCAGATAGTCGTTGAGGGCGATTTCATCAAAGCGGTTATCGTCGGATTTCAGGCCGACAATCATCAGAAAGTTCGAGGTAGCCGATTCGACACTTAAGCCATTCTGGCGCACCGCTTGCGGCAGACGCGACTCAATCATCTTGAGCTGGTTCTGAATATCCACCTGTGCGATGTTGGGATCCGTACCGGGTTTAAACGTTGCCGTAATCGAGGCTGACCCGGAAGTATCTGCCGAGGATTCGAAATACATCAGGTTTTTAACGCTGGATAACTCCCGCTCGATCAGGCTGAGCACACCATCATTCATTGCTTTGGGCGTAGCCCCCGGATAGGTCGCCGTAATACTCACGGTCGGCGGCGCAACGGACGGGTAACGGGCAATCGGCAATTCAGGAATTGCCAGACAGCCGAATAAGATAATGAATAGTGCAATCACCCAGGCAAATATCGGGCGTTGTATGAAAAACTGAGCCATAAAAGGACACTCTCACCTAAATCATGGATTGTGGATGTGTTGACGGTGCATACGTTGATTGTGAACGTTTAACGGGGCAGTGATGCTTGCCACGGCCGCTGATGAACGGTGATGCCGTCCCGCAGTCTTTCTTTTCCTGCAACCACCACGGCATCACCGGCTTGCAGGCCCGCGGTGACATGGTATTGCCCCTTGACCAAGGCCCCGAGTTGCACCGCTTTTAACACCGCATGCTGCTCACTGTCGATGAGCCAGAGATGTGGCAACCCGCCGATATGGACGACCGCTTGCTGCGGAATTGTCAGAGCGCGGGCAAAGTGCGAATGGAGCACCCGGGCTTTGACAAACATCCCCGGCAGCAACAGACGCTGCTTGTTATCCACCAACACCCGCAATAAAACATCGCCGGTGCCGGTATCAATATTGATTCCTGAAAAGAGCAGCTGGCCTTGCAGCGGGTAAGGTTGTCCGTTGGCCCGTAGTATCTCGATCCGGCCTCGGGCATCGGACTGTTCTGTCAGGGCCGATGACGCTGTCGTCGTTGCCAGAGCCTCGCGGCTTGATGCCAGAGAAGAAGCCGGACGGCGAATATCAACAAACACTTGATCAATCTGTTGGATGCGTGTCATCGGTGCCGTATCGGCACGACTGACCAACGCCCCCTCGGTCACCAGAGTTTGATCGATGCGGCCTGAGATCGGGGCGGTGACCCGGGTATAATTTAAATCCAATTCACGACGGAAGAGCATGGCTTCGGCTTGGGCGACGTCTGCCCGGGCCTGAGCACGCTGTAACACGGCATCATCATATTCTTGCTGGCTGATCGCATCCGCTTCAGCCAACGGTTTTAAATAGGCGGCTTTATCCCGGGCTCGTTTTAACGTTACCTGCGCTTTTTGCAATGTCGCCCGCGCTGTTGCAACATCGGCCTGAAAAGGAGCCGGATCAAGCTGATATAAGCTATCACCCGCTTTGACTTCTGTCCCTTGCTGAAAAAGGCGGTGCTGAACCATCGCACTGATCTGAGGGCGGATTTCTGCGACACGGAACGCGGTTACTCTGGCGGGCAAGTCTTCAAACACATCTAAGGGCGTCGGCTGTACCGCCAGAGTTGACACGAAAGGTTCGGCTTGGCTGGTATCCGTTTCTTCTGAGGCATCCGCCGATGCACCGACGGGGCGGGAAGATTCTTGCCGGACGGTATCCGATGGCTGACAACCCACTAAAAAGAGAACCGCCAATATATGTAAGCGACCACGGGCACATATATTTATCTTTTTCACTGATGTATCCTTTTTGCCATGATAAAAGCGCTAACCGCTGTAGAGAGAGATTGCAGTTTACCGCCCGTGTGTGGAGGTTCCGCTGAATGAATATGGAGATTTGATGGAGATGAATGATTTTCGTGTTGGCGCGCCGAAATTCAGTGCTGATGCTACGCAAAGTGCTGAGGCCAATCATCAGGCATTGATTCTGATCGCAGAAGATGAGCCAGAAATTGCCGATATACTGGCCGCTTATTTAGCACAAAGCGGGATGCGTACTGTACACGCCACTGACGGATTAAAGGCCCTCACACTGCATGCCTCGATGAAACCGGATCTGGTGCTGCTTGATATTCAGATGCCGAAAATGGATGGCTGGCAAGTGTTGGCTGAACTGCGTCAGCACAGTAATACACCAGTGATTATGCTGACCGCGATGGATCAAGATGTCGATAAGCTGGTGGCGCTGAGAATCGGTGCCGATGATTATGTGATTAAACCGTTTAATCCGGCCGAAGTGGTGGCAAGAGTTCAGGCGGTGTTGCGGCGGACGATGGACAGCCGTCATCCCAAGGCGCAGCGCTTGTTGCGGGTCGAACCGTTCGAAGTGGATGTCGACAGCCACGAAATTGCAATCATTCAAGACGGGCAGCGTCATTTACTCTCTTTAACCCTGACCGAATTTAAATTACTGGCTCATTTTATTCGCTCGCCGAAGCGCGTGTTTAGCCGGGGCGAGTTATTAACCGCGTGCCTGCCGGAGGGCGATACACTGGAACGCACGATTGACAGCCACATCAGTAAATTGCGTAAAAAACTCGAAGGGTTTGGGGTTGACGGGATTCCCGTCGGGGTACGTGGTGTCGGATATCGTTTTCGGAGCGAGTCATGAAACTGGTCGGCTTGAGTCGCCAGATAGCCTTCTCGATGATGAAAATCGCGATGGGTTCGGCATTACTCGTGATCCTCGGTTCATTTGTGTTTTATTACCTGTGGGAGAAGTATTGGCCGAATGATATCCCCAGTGAGACTGATATCACCCCCTCCTTCCCGGAGTGGATCTGGATTCTGTGTACCTTTGTGTTTGTGATTTTGTTGGCGGTACATGTGGCCGTCAAACTCTCCAGACGTATTCTCGAGCCGCTGAATTCGGTTGCCGAAGGGATCCGCACCCTTGCCAAAGGGGAGCTGGATGTACGGGTTTCGGTGGAGGATCATTCGTTGGGCGAGGCCGCACGACTGGCAGAAGATTTCAATCGGCTCGCAGAAAAATTACACCAGATGTCTGAGGCGCAAAACTTTTGGAATGCAGCGATTGCCCATGAATTACGAACTCCGGTGACCATCCTCAGAGGGCGGTTACAGGGACTGGCCGAAGGGGTGTTTACCGCCGATAAAGCGCAGTTCGACAAACTGTTGGTACAGGTTGAAGGCTTGTCGCACCTGATTGAAGATTTACGGGTGGTGAGTTTAATGAATAGCGGCGAGCTGCATATCAGTCCCGAAGCGGTACATCTCTCGGCAGAGATCAAGTCGGTGACGGAGATGACAGAGAGTATGTTGCAGGCCGCAGGGCAGTCGGTCCGGCTGGCGTTACACGCTGAGCTGGTGTGGTGTGATTCGGTGCGGATCCGGCAAGCGTTGCTGGCGATACTTGAGAATACCAGCAAGTATGCCGTCGCGGGGACAGTCACCATTGGCTCAAGAGAACAAGACGGGGTTTACTTTCTGAGCGTTGCCGATCAAGGCCCGGGGATTGCCCCGGAATTATTACCCAATGTATTTACCGCTTTTCACCGCGCCAAAGATACATCTCAGCGGGGGAGTGGCTTAGGTTTAGCCGTGGTGGCTGCGATTGCCCATGCCCATCAGGGCGATGTGCGCTGCTATATCAATGACGCCGGCGGCACCACTATTGAGTTATGCTGGCCCGCCCGCGTGGCGGTATCACCCGAAGCGCATCAATAAAATCCAGCATCAATGATCTGCAATCAAAAGAAAGGGAGCTTTCAACGCTCCCTTTTGCAGACAATGATTTGATGCCAAGATTCGCTATCACTGTCAATGAATGGCAGATACTGACCGATTATGACTCGGTTCGCTCACCGGTGAGTGGCAGGACTTCACTGTCAGAGGTTGCGGTCGGTTTCTGACCGGTTTGACGCTCATAGCGACGCTCCCAGTAATCCGCGCCTTTGATCCCCAGCTTCACCGGATTGAAGGTATATTGTTCAACCCCTTGTTTTTGCTGTTCTTCATAATCGCTCAGGGCAGACATGGCCGGTTTATTGAGGAAGAAAATAATCAGAATCCCGATGATATTGAGCCACGCCATCAGACCGACACCGATATCCCCCATTGCCCATGCAAGGTTAGCGGCTTTCACCGAGCCGTAGAACGTTGCACTGAGCAATACAATTTTGAGCAGGAAGGTTAATGCCTCAGAGCCGAAGCGACGGCAGAGATAGGCGACGTTGGTTTCGGCAATATAGTAGTAGGCCAGAATCGTGGTGAATGCAAAGAAGAACAGCGCAATCGCGACGAAGGTTTTACCGACGCCCGGCATCGCTTTCTCAATCGCAATCTGAGTAAATGCCGGGCTGTTGGCTGCGACATCGGCTGCCAGATGTTGCACGAGGAATGTGCCTTCTGCTGCGCCGTGTACATTGTAAGCACCGGTGATCAGAATCATAAACGCCGTTGCAGAACAGACCAGCAGTGTATCAATATAAATAGAGAAAGACTGAACTAATCCTTGCTGAGCCGGGTGTTGAACGTGCGCCGCTGCCGCTGCGTGAGGTCCGGTCCCCTGACCCGCTTCATTGGAGTAAACGCCGCGTTTAACCCCCCAGCCGATCGCGGCACCGACACCTGCCATTGGCGTGAATGCATCCCCGACAATCAGGCTGAAGACCTGTGGTACCTGACTGATATTCAGCAGGATAATCACGAAAGCGGTCATGATGTATGCCAGTGCCATAAAAGGAACGACAATCTGAGTGAAACTGGCAATACGTTTGACACCACCGAAAATAATGAACGCCATCAGAATCGAAATGATCGTCCCGGTCAGGATTTTCGCCATACTGAATGTCCCGATGGCGGTTTCAACCATCTCGCCGCTGCCGAATGCCGATTCAATCGCATTCCCGATACTGTTTGACTGCACGCCCGGTAACAGCACGCCACACGCAATAATGGTGGCCACCGCAAAAATTATCGCATACCATTTCTGACCCATCGCTTTTTCGATGAAATAAGCGGGACCGCCACGAAACTCGCCATTCTCTTCTTCTTTATAGATCTGAGCCAGAGTTGACTCGGCATAAGCGGTCGCAGCACCGAGAAACGCGACCACCCACATCCAAAAGACTGCGCCAGGGCCGCCAAAACCGATTGCGGCTGCGACACCGGCAATATTCCCTGTTCCGACACGCCCAGAAAGTGAGACTGCCAAAGCCTGAAATGACGAAATCCCTTTGGTTGATGTTTTCGCTGAGAAGAGTAAGCGGCACATTTCAGCAAAGTGACGGACCTGAACAAAGCGTGTCAGGAGCGAATAGAACAGTCCGGCGCCAAGGCAGAGATAAATCAGTGCCGGGCTCCAGATGATATCATTCAAAAAATCAACAAGTGACTGCATGGTTATTTTTCCTGTATTTGAGTGTTGTTGTGTGTCATTGAGGCGTTGTTGTGTTTGCAATATTTTCATCTCAATGTAAATTAAATGTTAATATATGTAACTTTCTAATGCTATCTATTCTTGAAATGATGTTAAATATTGATATGTGCCAAATAATAAGGTTTATGTATTGGGTTTTTGGTAAATGAATGGTTTTTAACACTGATTGGTTATTTATTTTTAGAATGATAAATAGAGAGTGTTCTGTGATTTTTTTAAGCAAGATGTGACATGTGAATGAATCTGGATGATATTTTATGCTGCACCCTGACGGTATAAAGGCATAACCCCGACAATAATGGTTAAATATTCGACATATTATGGTTGCCATGCAGATGCCAGCGTTTATGTTGCTGGTTGTACTATCTATTGGTTAAACATGCTACAGAACAGGTCGGATATCGATGACCTGTTCTGCGATGTTTGGTGACGGATAAGATGTTCGTAAATTACAGACTGTCAATCACACTCAACGCCCGGAACTCATCAAAAGCGAACTGATCGGTCATACCACTGATGTAATCCTGAATCAGTCGGACCCGAAAGTAATACTCCCAACTGTTCTCATCCAGTGAATACCCTCCCGGGTAATTCCCCCGCTGAATTGCTTTCAGCGCATTTTCGTAGGCTCGCAAGTGTTTGTTCGGTAATTTTTTATATAAGCGCGCAGGGAGAAGAGGCTTGTTCTCACCGCCCACGATCGCTTCAAACTGTTCTCTGCTCAGTTCTAATAACGGTTGATAGAATTCGAGCAAGCCAGTGATGATCTGATAGCCTTGCAGCTCCCGGGCTTCCACTTCTTTATCACAGAAAGCATGTTTTTTGGCGACGTTTTTCAGCGTCTCGACCAGCACATGTTCGGTGCTGTCATCTTCAATCAGCGCACGGTCGAGATTGCCGTGGTATATGGCCTCGATATTGTGGATAAACTGCTCGGCAGCATGTTTCGGCAGGCGTTTGCTGATTTCGACCCGTAAGGTAATAAAAAAGTGGCTTACTGCGCAGTTATTGGCACGATTGGCACTCGCGAGTGCCGTCTCAACAATGCTATCCATCGTATTCGGATCTGCATGCGGATAGTCGGCTTGCCACAGTCGCTGATATTCGGCTTTCAGTGCGGCACTGGTCTGTTCGATATCTATAATGCCTTTCTCGACCGCATCCTCAATATCTGCAACGCCATATGAAATATCATCGGCCGCTTCCATAATATAAGAGAATGGCGCGCGATTGCCTTTTTCCAGAGAAAGAGAGCGGTACAGTTTATCGATGAAAACCTCTTCACTGAGATAGTAGCCGACCTTCTTTTTCAGATATTGCAGCTCACCGGCAGCAAATTGATGGCCTTGGGCTTGCAATGTCTTCGGGCTCAGTTCATCGCCACGCCGGGTATATTTAAGGATTGCCGAGATTTGTGTGTAAGTCAGATTGAGGCTGAGAATCGAATGCACCAACCGAACCGCTTGCGCATTGCCTTCAAATTCGGTGAGATCTTTCTGCAATGGCTCAGGAAGCGGAATCGTTGCTGCTTTCAACGGAATATAGTGATGGAACCAGTCATTGATCGCCTGCTCACCGAAGTGACCAAAAGGTGGGTTGCCGACATCATGCATCAGGCACGCCATTTCCACGATCGATTCAAAGTGGCGTTCCAGCGATTCAAGCCCGTAGCGTTCTGCATCCGGCCCCAGCATTTTATAAATTTGCTGCACGATATGACGCCCGACTTGCTGCACTTCCATCGAGTGGGTCAGGCGACTCCGGACCGAGGAGTTGCGTTCCAGCGGAAAAACCTGCGTTTTTTGTTGCAAGCGCCGAATTGCGGCGGAATTGATGATCCGGCCGCGATCACTTTCAAAGCAGGATAACGACGGGATTTTCCCATTGTGGTTATATGGAATGATACTTTCTTCTTTGCCGTTACTTTGGTCATAAGGGCGGTTGAATCTGAATCTGGCTCTGAAATCGATCGACATAACTGACGCCTTCCATCTGTGTCACACGGGTATTTGCTATTTAAAACAATTTTTTAACGAATGAAAACTGATTCTTATGATTATCGTGACTGATCTGTGTCCGCATGTGCTGTTTATGACCGGGTTTGAATAAATTTACTGTAGGTGCTGAGTTGTCCGTTAATATACTCGATGCCACAATGAATATTCTGTTCCGCACAACCGACGACCTGATACTCAATAATAAATTCACCACTGATCACTTTCATAAATAGGAAACCATCCACCACCTTCCACAGCCCGCGCTGGGTTTTGTCACTGAATAAATCCTGCTCGGTCAATGTGCCGTTCGGCAACAGACACAGACTGGAAGACGCTCCCTCCACATTCACTTTGACCCACGGCTGGTGGTGCACCTCATAAGTCAGCAGTTTGCGGCGTTGTTTGAGCCAGTGTTTGAGTTCCTGTGCCTGAGTCGGTGACAGGGGCGGTAAGTCTTCCATGTCAAGCAGGGTGTGATGCTTCTCATACCAGAAGAGTTGTAGGTGGAGTCGTTTCATCAAATTGCGGGTGAGATCTGTGTTATATGCACAAGCATTCACCTTGCGATAACCAAGGTAAGATGTCAATTTTTCCGGTTAAACTTTTTGTCCGGTGTGTTTTGAAGCGGAGTCCGGCCGAGTCAGAAATGAACCGGTTTTATGCAGCGACAGAGAACAGGGACAGACACCGATGTGCCTGTCCGAATTTTAGGCGGTTAATGAACGGCAACTGCCGCTTGTGGAAAGAGCGGTGGCAGGTTTGCCACCATGCAGGCTTGATTGAGACGTTGCTGGGCCGTATGAATATTATCTTGCCAGTGGTCATCCCGGGCCCACATTTCGAGCACCAACGGCACCACGCAGTCGAGCTGTTTGAGGGTGCTGAAAACCGCCGAAAAATCAACGTCGCCTTCCCCGATCACCAGATCGCGGAACTGCCCCGGATACCCCGGTTTGACCGGATGGGTATCTTTGAGGTGAATCTGCGTGATGTGCGGTAAGCTCAGCGCCAGTTCCGTGCAGACGTCATAATTCCAGCCACTGATATTCCCGACGTCCGGATAAGCGGTGAAATAGGGGGAGTGCACCGCGCGATTCAGCACTTCAAATTTACTCAGCGCATTGAGATACGGCGTATCCATAATTTCTACCGCCAGCATCACTCCGGCACGTTCGGCCAGTTTGGCTGCACGCTTCATCCCTGCCACAAAATTGGCATGAGTTTGTGCGCTGGTCGGCTCGTAATAAACATCATATCCCGCGAGCTGAATCACCCGGATACCCAACTTGTAAGCCAGTGTAATGGCTTTTTCCAGATGCAGATCCGCTTGTTGACGAACCGCCGGATCCAGCGAACCGAATGGGAACTTTCGGTGGGCACTCAGGCACATCGAATGCAGCGGTACCTGAAGTTGCTCACACCAATGACGCAAGCCATAAATGGTATCGTTATCCCAGTCGAGCCGGCTACGCCGTTCATCCGATTCATCAATCGAAATTTCAAGAAAATCGAATCCCAGTGCGCGCGTCGTCGTGAGTTTCTCTTCCCATGTCATGTTGGCTGGCAGGGCTTTCTCATACAGGCCGGTCCGGTGACGTTGTACATGTTGGTACATCCGCTTACCCCCAGAAACGTTCTATCTGTCCTTTCAGCGCGGCTGCTGTTTCGCGGCCTTGCGCTCCGGCCAGCGCCCGGCCGGCAATAAATGCCTTTGCTTTGATTCCTTCAAACAGATAGAGATCATCCGGGACGATGCCACCGGTAATGGAGAGTTCCAGTCCTAAATCGGATAACTGACGCATCTTCTCCAGATCGTCCGGTGTCCAGCTGACACCGGCCAGCTCTGCATCACGCGAGCGGTGATAAATAGCCTGAGTAATCCCCAGATCAACCCATGATTTGGCGTCAGCCATTGTCCAGTTGCCATAAAGTTCGATCTGAATTTCACCGTTGAATTCGTCGGCGACTTGTTTACAGGCATCGATGGTGGCGATGTGAGCCGCAGCGGAAACCGTGATCCAGTTTGCCCCGGCCTCAAAAGCCATCCGGGCCAGAATCGCACCGCCATCGGTGGTTTTCATATCGCAGACCAGCAGGTGCTCCGGATGATTGCGACGCAGCGTTCTGACGGCATGCATGCCTTCGGCAAAAGCCAGAATTGTGCCGACCTCAATCACATCGACAAAACTTTCGACACGGCGTGCCACTTCGATGGCTGAGGTCAGGTCGGTCTGGTCTAAAGCAATTTGAATCATGGGTAGGGTCATGAGATTTATCCTTGAATTTTCTGTCGTATCAGATGGGCAATGCCATCGCTGTTATTATCGGTTTGACAGATCTGTTGCGCGTGAGATTTGACGGTGTCGTCAGCATTGCCCATAGCCACGCCTAAGCCGGCATAGGTCAGCATTGAGATGTCATTGTGATTATCGCCGATGGCAATGACGTGATTAGCGTCATATCCCAGATTGGCGACATATTCCGCCAGTCGTTTACCTTTGCTATTGCCTTTGGCGGCAAAATCGATGCGATTTGACCAAGAGAACTCCCCGTTGAATGTCTCTTTCACCCAAGGGTGTTCTGAGAGACGTTCGACGGAACTTGGCACCCCTTCGACGACGAACTTCCACACGTGATCTGCGTGATCGACCAATTGGTGAAATGAATCAATCCGATGAATCTGAGGACGGATGGATTCCGGGTATTGGCTGGCCCATTTTTCGAGTGCTTCCATATACACAATCGGATTATGTTTGGCATAGTTCATCGTATCGGTGACGTACAGCACCATCTTCATCTGGTATTGCGTGGCGAGATCGATGAATTTCCGCGCATCGTCTTTGGCAATCGCGTCGTATTGCAAGACGGTTTCGTTCTGATAGTCATAGACATAGGTACCGTTGCAGCAAATGATCGGTGTATTCAGCCCCAGTTCGAGATAATAGGGTCTTGCTGCGGTATGGTGACGACCGGTGACAATCACGACATGGCACTGTTGCTGCGCCGCGTGAATCGCCTGTTTCACTTCAGGGTGAATGGTGTGGTCGTCCGTGAGTACGGTTCCGTCTAAGTCTAATGCAAGCACTTTATACATGTAAGATTACCTTTGTCCGTAGTAAGCATTTACACCGTGTTTACGCAGGTAATGTTTGTCGGAGAGTTCCGGTTGGATGGTGATCCCCTGATTCAGGGAGCGTGTCGCAATCGCCATCGCCGCAACTTCTTCTAACACCACCGCGTGATGTACGGCGTCGTTTGCATCGGCCCCCCATGAAAAAGGTGCGTGTCCTGCGACAATCACACTGGGGACAGACATCGGTTCAATATGGCGCATGTGAAACGTTTCGACAATCACCAATCCGGTATTCTTTTCATACCTATTGATGATTTCATCACCGGACAGCCGGCGAGTGCAGGGGATATCGCCGTAAAAATAATCGGCATGCGTGGTGCCGAGTGCCGGAATATCCTGCTCAGCCTGCGCCCAGATCGTGGCATGGCGTGAGTGGGTATGTACTATCCCGCCAACTTGCGGAAAAGCCTGATAAATCTCCAGATGTGTGGCGGTATCACTCGACGGATTGAGGGAACCTTCAAGCTGATTTCCGGCTAAATCGACAATCACTATGTCATCGATGGTCATCGCTTCGTATGCCACACCGGATGGTTTGATTGCGACAACCCCGGCTGCTCGGTCAATCTGAGAGACATTGCCCCAGGTAAACGTCACCAAGCCATAGCGTGGTAATTGCAGATTGGCGTCCAGCACTTGCTGTTTTAACGATTGGAATGCATCGGATTGTTCTGACATCGGGGCTCCTTAAGCGGATGCTTTCGCCAGTGCTGTATCAATGACGTGCAGCACATCTTCCTGACAACGGCAACGACGGAGCTTATCGAGATCCACGCCGGTTTCGCTTTCGTCGTCATCTAATATCTGAGTGACTTCCATCAGCCCTTCCATATGTTCGTCAGAGCTACTGCCGGCCAGCGTGATCAGCACATCCACCGGTTCATCTTCTCCGGTAAAGTAGATGGGTTTTTCCAGCGTGACTAACGCAAAAGCGGTACGTACCACACCATTTTCCGGCCGGGCATGCGGCATTGCCAGCTGTGGGGCAATCACAATATAAGGGCCGAGCGTTTCGACACTGCTGATAATGGCATCATGGTAAGACGGCAGGATCGCACCGGATGCGATCAGCAGGTCGGTGCCGATTTTGATCGCTGCACGCCAGTCTGAAGCTGATGCCTGTAGCCGGATTGAATTGTTCTCAATCAGTGACTGTTTCAGTCCCATAATCATCTCCGTGAGGGGCCGTCCTTTGACTGAGATCGGTGAAAAGGACGGGCCTGTAGTCATAGTAAAATGTTCAATGTTTGATGTGGTCGATGTCACCTTACCGGTGACCGGCAAAGTTGTTATTGATGATCTCCAGCAGCTCATCACCGAAAGAATTGGGATTGAGCATGTTCTGTACGCCAAGGACAAACTTCCCTTCTCCCGGATCCATTTCTGAGGACAGATGTCGCGATGAGACAATGATATCGGTGGTCGCCAGTTTGGATTTGTAATCCGACACGGCACAGGAATCCATCACATGCGGAATGCCTTTTTTCTCCAGATATTTGCCGATCTTCATTTTCATCATCATCGATGAACCCTGACCGTTACCGCACACCGCAAGAATGCTGACCGGACGCTGTCCGTCATGTGTTTTCAGGGCTTGTTCCACGGCTTCGAGAACTTCGGGTTCTTCACTGACTTCAACCATGCCCTGAGCATCTTCTTCTGCTCGCAACCGTTTAGCCGCAAAAAACATATAGAGGGCAGCCAGTCCGATCAGCGCGAAGAAGAACAGTTTTGAGATGGACAGACCTTGCATGATTGGCGGGAAAACCAAGGCCCAGTCGGCCATGCCCATCCAGCCGTTGAATGCGACACCATGTTGACTGAATAAGTGGATTGCCCATGCAGACCCGATCACTTCAATGATGCCCATCACAAAGCAGATCTTCATCACCGCACGCCAGCCACCGAAATGGTTGGCAAAAACCCCGATTGTGGCGTTGGAGAAAAACATCGGAATAAAGCCGGGAATAATCATGATCGGTGCATTGAAGGCGAGCATCGCCAGCACTGCGGTAAACTGACCGATCGCACCCCACATAAAGCCGAATACCATCGCATTGGGAGAAAAAGCATAGATAGCCGCACAGTCAATCGCGAGGACTGCATTGGGAATCACGCGTTCAGAAATACCTTTAAAGGCCTCAGACAGTTCAGCGACGAACATCCGCACCCCGGCAACAATGACCTGAATGGCCACCGCGAATTTCAAACCGGTTTCGAGAATATAAATGGTCCAGTGAGTTTTTCCGGCCATCGCTTGCAGGTTATCAAGGCCGAAGGAGAGCAGGATAATGCCGAAGAAAACCGTCATGACGATGGCTGTCGCGGCGATGCTGTCGTGAAAAATGTGGAGCCAGCCGGGCAGTTTCAAGTGATCAACACTGTCATTTTTATCCCCGAGTTTGGGGGCAACTTTGGTGGCAATCCAAGACGCGACTTGCTGTTGGTGACCAATCGAGAATCCGGCACCCCCGGTGACCGCTTCTGTCGGTTTAAACATAATATTGGATGAAATGCCCCAGTACAGCGCCATCAATACCGCTGAACAGAGGATGGTTTCCCACATGCCCGCACCGGTAATCAGGTAAAAGACGGCGATCAGACCGGCTTGCTGGAACATAATATGCCCGGTCAGCATGATGGTACGAATACCGGTATAGCGGCGAAACAGTACCAACACAATATTAATTGCCAGCGCCAGTAAGACCGCATAACCGACCCATGAATACCGTTCGCCCATGACCTCCATTGTGGCCATCATCGTTGTATATGGATCAATCACCGAACCTGTCAGTCCGTGGTATTCCGAGAGTTTGGCGATCACCGGCTTGAAGCCTGCGACCAGTGTCCCTGCACCGACCTGAACCAGCATAAAACCAACAATGGTTTTAATCGATCCTTTCAAAATAGTCGTTGCATCTCTTTTGAGTAACCAGTAACCGATGAGAGTAACCAAACCGAGGAGTAACGGGGCTTTGGTCATCACTTGGCTGTAAAAAATATAGAAGATGTTATACAAGAACTCCATATCCTTACCCCTAGATATATTTGTATTTGTCGTTAGATGTAGGTCAGAGGGATTCCGTCATGTGATATGCAGGAATCGATGTGTTTTGCTCACGGAATAGACTTTAAAAAATCATTTATAATCATTCAATGATTGTTTTTGATTAGATTGATTTATATCAATTTTGCATGGTATCCGGTGTTACAAATGCTACGCTGATCACTTGAAATGATTTATTTAATTGAAAAACAATGACTTATTGTTTTGTGTAATTGAGCGTTTAATTTTTCGTCTGAATCATTTGACATCAATCGGGATGATTAATAGAATCAAAACAAATCAAATGTAATCACAAGTAATCACTTAGTGATAAATAGGATGATGCTTATGAATGAAGTCCAGAGACATCATGGCATTCTGTCTTTGTTGGAAGAGAAACAATCGATCAATGTGTCTCATATTATCGACGCCTTTCACGTTTCTCCGGCCACTGCCCGGCGCGATATCTCAAAACTTGATGAACTCGGTAAACTGAAGAAAGTGCGCAATGGTGCCGAACGGATTGTCGGTAAAAAGAAAAAGTGGACCCCGCTGAATATCGATAGTACCGAGCACTATCGGGAGAAGTCCCTCATTGCGATACGTGCAGCCGAACTCTGCCAACCGGGGGATAGTGTCGTCATCAACTGTGGTTCGACGGCATTTATGCTGGGGCAGCAGCTATGCGGGCAGGATGTCCAGATCGTGACCAATTATTTCCCGCTGGCGAGCTATCTGATCAATGAGGATCACGAAGATGTCATCATTATCGGTGGGCAATACAATAAAGCGCAGAATATTTTCCTCAATCCGGCACCGGATGCGCTGGGCGGTTATGCCGGTCACTGGATGTTTACCAGTGGTAAAGGCCTGACAGAAAACGGGTTATACAAGGCTGATATGTTAACCGCTGTCGCAGAGCAACAGATGCTGGAACAGATCGACAAACTGGTGGTGGTGGTTGACAGTTCCAAGGTCGGCCAACGGACCGGTATGCTGTTCTGCCCGAGCAGCAAGATCGATATTGTGATTACCGGTAAAGATGCGCCGACCCACGTTGTGAGTGCATTAGAAGCGCAGGGGACGCAGGTTATTTTGGTCTAGCCTGATACCGCGCTGCCCCGCGCTCCATTCTGAACTGATCATTTTTCAGGTGCCTGGACTTCGGTCCAGGCGCACGGCTCCCTACATGCAAAATTTATAATAAATCAGAAATAAAAGGTGTTGTTATGAGTAAGGTAAACGAAATTACACGCGAATCGTGGATCCTCAATACATTCCCTGAATGGGGGACTTGGCTCAATGAAGAGATTGAGCAAACCGTGATTGAACCCAATACGTTTTCAATGTGGTGGTTGGGATGTACCGGCATCTGGCTGAAAACTGAAGGCAATACCAACCTGTCGATTGATTTCTGGTGCGGCACCGGTAAACGCACCCAGAAAAATGCACTGATGAAGAATCAGCATCAGATGATGCGTATGGGCGGTGTGCGCGAATTGCAGCCCAACCTGAGGACCTCTCCGTTTGTGCTGGATCCGTTTGCCATCAAAGACATTGATGCGGTATTGGCTTCTCATGATCATGCCGACCATATCGATGTGAACGTGGCTGCGGCCGTGCTGCAAAATTGCGGTGAGCATGTGAAGTTTATCGGCCCGCAAGCGTGTGTGAATTTATGGATCAGCTGGGGCGTCCCGCAAGCGCGCTGTGTGGTTGCCAAAGTCGGTGATTGTATCGAGATTGGCGATGTGCGTATCAAAGTGCTGGACTCTTTTGACCGGACGGCCCTTGTCACTTTGCCGGAAGGGGTCTCATCTTATGACAAATCGATTCTTGACGGGATGGACGACCGGGCGGTGAATTACTTAATCGAAACAACCGGTGGTTCAGTTTATCACTCCGGTGATTCTCATTACTCAAACTACTATGCCAAACATGGGAACGAATACCAGATTGACGTCGCCTTACTTTCATACGGTGAGAACCCACGCGGTGTCACCGATAAAATGACTGCGTCTGATATTTTGCGCGCCGGTGAAGCGCTGGATTGTCAGGTGGTGGTGCCATTCCATCATGATATCTGGGCTAACTTCCAAAACGATCCGCGTGAAATTGAAGTGTTATGGCAGATGAAAAAAGAACGCTTACAGTACGGCTTTGCCCCATTCTTCTGGCAGGTCGGCGGTCAATATACCTATCCGACGGACAAAGGCCGGATGCATTATCAGCATTTCCGGGGATTCCGCGATATTTTCACCGATGAACCCGAGTTACCGTATAAGGCATTTTTATAACGGGCTGAATGACGGTGATTGCCGCCCTGTAGCAGGGCGGTTGATTCTATTTCTATTTCATCAGCGGCTGTTCCTGAATGTTTACATCTGACATACGTGCCAAGAAATGAAGAAAATGAAGTTAATGAAGTTAATGAACCGATGAAGTTGAAATGTCCTTATGTTCTCTTATATTTAATTTTTAATGATTATTTATAGCGTGTGGTTTTGATAGCGTGTCGTTTTGATGGTCAGTCATGATTGACGTGCCCGACTACATGAAAGGGACATAGATTAAAATGGATAGGATTTATCATGCTGCGATTTTGGAAGGTAGCAGCTTTGTCGGCGGAGAATTATATCGAATACTCAGTGAACACCCCAATATAGCGGTCACTTTTATCTCTTCTGAGTCACAAGCCGGTGAATTGGTTGAACGGTATAATGACCGGTTTCGTTACCAGCGTGATCAGCCAATGCTCCGTTATTTACCTTTGGACGAGCTGAATGACGACTATGATTTGATTTTTTCCTGCCTGCCTCAGGAGCAATTATCGGCACGCCTACCTTACCTCAACCAGCATAGTACATGGATACTGAATCTCAGCGGCGGAGACGGGTTTCAGTCGATGGACCACAATGGCATCTTTACGCGGCAGCTCGCGGCAGATTTGGCCGACAATCTTCGCTGCCAGTTTTTTATCCCGGAACTGACAACACCGGATCCATCGGTATCGATGATCCAAATCCCCGGGGGGATTGCAACGGCCGCTATCTACGCCTTATATCCGCTGATTCGTCATCGTATGATTTCAGGCGATATTGTGATTGAAGCGAAGCTCGGTTCGACGTTTAATGAAGATATTTCCGCAGCCGTATATGCAGAACGACTGAATAATTTCGGGTTACATGACGCTTTTCATCACGTGCAGTTATCGGAGATAGAAACCCTGAGACAATATACGGATGAACCGCTGAACATCATTTTTTCTGCTTTTGATCTGGATATTCTGCGTGGTGTGTATATCACGGCCTATAGCACCCTGAATGACGGGTTTACCTTCAAAGATGTCAAACGCACATATTTTTCTACCTACAAAGACACGCCCTTTATTTATTATCTCATCAATGGCCAGACACCGATGTTAAAAACAGTGTGTGGCACGAACAATGCTGAAGTGTCTACAGTGGTAAAACAGAACAAGTGCCTCTCTGTCTGTTCTCTTGATAATCTGATCAAAGGTGCTGCCGGTCAGGCCGTTCAGGCCGCCAATCTCTATCTGGGTATCCAGTTGTCTGCCGGTTTGGATTACCTGAGTTATATGCCGTGGCCGTAACCGCCGCTTTCCCGTATTCAGCACGCGCAAATCAATCCTACTCGGATGAGTTCTCTGTCAATTGAGTTATACTGGTCAGGAAAATATCTCAGTATTCAGTTGTAACCAATCACGATCAAATTACCAAGGAGCGATCATGAAAGTGGTGGCCGTAACCGCATGTCCGACCGGAATTGCTCATACATACATGGCAGCAGATCAGCTGCGTAAAGCGGCTAGTCAGCGTGGCTTGTCGATCAAAGTTGAGACTCAGGGCGCTATGGGCATCGAAAATGAGCTGACGGTTGCCGATATCGTTGCTGCCGATATCCGGATGATTGTCTCTGATATCGAAATTGAAGAGAAATCGCGGTTTAAAGGCTGTCAGGTCTTTCACTTTTCCATTGAAGACGTTCTGATCCATGCCGGACAGGTTTTAGAGCGCTGTCTGAAAAAAGTATGATTACTACTCGGATCACGTTTCTGCTCAAGGATAAAGGGCTGCCAGCATGGCAGGCGAATGCGCTGAAACAGCTGTGCGGTTACTTTCGCTCAATTTTCGTCTTCTACAATCTGAGCCGGGGAACTCATACCCGGCTCAATCAGCCGCTCAATGTCCTGAGCCTGAACAACAGTGCTGATCAGTTGTGTCAGATCGCAATCGAGGGGCTGGATGCTGAACTGGCCTGCATGGTCTTCACCGAATACTTAAGCGAACAGACGATCTTGCTGTCAACGTCACACCGGAGAAATCATACCGCGGAGCAACTGTTTGCGGCTCATCCGGCGTTTTCTCTGCCGTTTGCGTACCGTTGGGATTATGAATGCCATACCGGTTTCACCGATAAGCGCTCGGCATTGGATTATCTTGCCGCCCGAATTGCGCCCGGGCAGACAGACAAACTACTGGCACAGTTTTGTCAGCGGGAGGATATCTCGACAACCGCACTCCCGAACCGGGTGGCATTGCCGCATGTGATGAGTGAGGTCGTCGATATACCGGTACTGATGGTGATGCCCCTGACACAACCGCTCGACTGGCAGTCTGTTTGTGCGCCGGTCTCCTTACTGATTGGTCTGGTGCTGCCTCAGTCGCTGAACCGGGATATTGTGATGGCGATGACCCGCTTAACCCGCTGGCTGATCGACGATCTCAATGCACAACTGCTGCTTGATGCCCAGCGGGAAGAAACCCTCAAAGGGATAGTGCTGCATGTGATGGCGCATGGTGATCCAACCCCCATCATCTAATCAAAGCGGGTCCGGTACTCGGAAGGCGTCATGCCGGTTTTGGTTTTAAACACCCGACAAAAATAATTCACATCCTGAAAACCGCAACGCTCGGCAACCTCGTGAAGGCGGAACTGGTATTTTTTCAGCATGAACTTCGCCCGATCAATTCTGACCCAGGCAATATAATCCGCCAGCGTCATGTGTCCCTGTTGATGAAACAGCCGGGAGAGGTGATTGGCAGAGAGACTGAAACGTGCAGCAATCGAGTCCCGGGTGATGCCGCGGTGAAAGTTTTCCTGAATATAAATACAGATCCCCTGATAAAGATCTTCACTACGGTTTTTGGCTGAGCGTTCCGGCTGACGGAGAATACTCAGCGTGTAGCTCAGCAGCGCGCAAAGCAGATGCTCATCCATCGGGGACTTTTGTGCTTCTCTGGCCAGTGCATTGAGGCTTTCCAGAATATTATCGATCGCATAACCGGTGCGCATTTGCACACTATGCTTCTGGACATCATAAAAACCGTCGGTGCCTTTACGCTTGGCGACAAAGCTGAACCCAATCTGACGGCGGCCGTACAACAGACTGATCACCGAACACTCATTTTCCCAGTCCGGCTTATTCCAGCAATTGGGGGGAATATACAGCGCACTCCCGGCCTGAATCTCAACGGTCGTGATGCCATGCAACGCATCTTCGATCTGATTGCTGTAATCACCTTTGAGCGCAATTTCCAGACGGGGAAAGTTGACCTGATAACTGAAAGGCGGCGGCGTCTGTTGATCGCCGGCAAACCAGATGCGCTGACAACTGTCCCGTTCATCAATAATCGCTTCAATCAGATTATGAAATACCTGACTCATCATTTCCTGCCGTGACTCACACATGCAAAATTATATGACAAGTCATGTTGTTATCCTCATGCATTTTTCTGTTCCTGAACCGTCGTATGATTTATTGATATAAATATTATTCACGATTGATACGGAGAACTTAAGTGCCACAGACCGATACAGATCACATTTGAATCATGATGATACAATCCTCCAGTAAATGCATTTTTGTTTCACTACCAACGTCCGGGGACTGTCCCCACAATATGAGTGTTACGGGCACAGACACTAAAACGTTGCAGGGAAAAACGTTGCAGGGACAGACACCCAAACGGGGACAACTACCCAAACAACGTTACGGGGACAGACGCCCAAACATGTCTGGTTGTGATGACCGTGCTGCTTATGGGGACAGACACTTTTTGCTTATGGGGACAGTGCTTATGAGGACAGACACTTTTCGTCTTCTTCTTTCCCATCATCGCAGCGACGGCAGACAGAACGAACGGGGAACGAAAATGATCACTCAACTTATCTCATCGCGATTGATTCGGCTGAATCTTTCGTCAACCACCAAAGATGACGTGCTTGCCGAGCTGGCTGAAATGCTGGCCGCGGAAGGGCGCATCACCGATCAACAACAATTTCTGGCGGATATTTATGCCCGGGAAGCGCTCGGTAATACCGGCTTTGATGATGGGGTTGCAATTCCCCATGCCAAAAGTGCCGCGGTGAGTGAGCCTGCCGTTGTGGTCGGGATCAGTCGGCAGGGCATTGATTACGGTGCCGAAGACGGACAGCCATCAAAACTCTTTTTTATGATTGCTTCTCCCGATGGCAATGCCAATCATCACGTCGAAGTACTGGCGGAGCTTTCTGCCAAACTGATTGAAGAAGGATTTATTGCGCAGTTGTTTGCCGCGCAGACTGAAGAGGATGCGTTGGCGCTGTTGCTGGCGAAGTCAGAACCGATACCGCCGTCATCCGGAGAAAACGGCTTTCTGATCGGGGTGACCGGATGCCCGACCGGGATTGCTCATACTTATCTGGCGGCTGAATCGCTGGAAAAAGGAGCCGCGGCACTGGGCTATCAGATTAAAGTCGAGACGAATGGCTCGATCGGCGTGAAAAACAGCCCGACGGCAGAAGAGATTGCAGCGGCGGATGCGATTATTGTCGCGAGTGACAAACAGGTCTCATTGGCCCGCTTTGCCGGTAAAAAACTGATTGAAACCGGCGTTAAAGAGCCAATCCGCGATGCGCAAGGTTTAATTCACAAAGCATTGCAGGCTCCCGTATATCAGCCTGATTCTGGAGCGGAAAGTCGCGAGGCCGCACCATCCCGTAACCGTCCGGAGTTGTATCGTTATCTGATGAACGGCGTTTCGCACATGATTCCGTTTGTGGTTGCCGGAGGGCTGTTGATTGCATTGGCACTGGCAATTGGCGGAGAGCCGACGGAAGCGGGGATGGCGATTCCGCAAGGCAGTTTGTGGAATAAAGTGTTGGATGTCGGTGTGGTCTCCTTCCAGCTGATGATTCCGATTCTGGCGGGCTATATTGCCTATGCGATCGCTGATCGTCCGGCACTGGCGCCGGGAATGATCGGCGGCTGGATTGCCAATAACGGTTCATTCTACGATGCAGCTGCCGGGACCGGCTTTATCGGTGCGATTATTGCCGGTTTGCTGGTGGGCTATTTTATCCGCTGGCTGACCAGCTTTAACTACCACAAAATGATTCAGCCGCTGGTACCGATTATGATCGCACCGATTACCGGTGCGCTGTTTATCTCCGGCCTGTTTATCTTTGTCATTGGTGCACCGATTGCCAGCCTGATGCATGGCATGACGGAGCTGCTGACCACCATGAGTACCGGTAATATGGTGTTGCTGGGCATTGTTTTGGGCGGTCTGGCCGGATTTGACATGGGCGGCCCGTTCAACAAAGTCGCGTTTCTGTTTTCGGTCGGCATGATTGCCAGCGGTCAGACGCAGTTTATGGGCGCGATGGCTTGTGCGATTCCGGTAGCGCCGCTCGGTATGGGATTAGCGACCATACTTGGTCGTAAACTGAGCTTGTTTGAGCCATCAGAACTGGAAGCCGGTAAAGCGGCCGGCGCAATGGGGCTGGTCGGGATTTCTGAAGGGGCGATTCCGTTTGCCGCGCAGGATCCGGTGTCGGTGATTCCCGCTAATATGCTGGGCTCAATGGTGGCTGCGGTGATGGCTTTTTCTTTCGGCATCACGGATAGCGTGGCACACGGCGGACCGGTTGTCGCTTTACTGGGGGCAATGAACAAACCATTGCTGGCTCTGTTCTGCATGGCACTTGGCGCCGTTGTTACTGCGCTCACCTGCATTGCATTGAAGAAAATGCGTCAGGCGAAATTACAGTCGGTGAGTCTCTGATATAAACGACGATCCGCATCTGCTGAGTCGGTGCGGATCACAAATTGATAGCGATGCTATTTGTTGTTGGCTATCTCATCTGCTGATTGCTATGCCATATGGATTTGAGAAAATGTTTTGGATTTTTTCTCTGCAATCATGGGCCCTATTTTTTGCTCAAAGATGAGCGAATGCTCGGTTTGCAGACATTCATTGAACCTGTTGGCGCAGGATTTTAACGCTACAGCTCCGAACCAAAAATGGGCGGGTGATATTAGATATTCTGCCACAAGTGAAGGCTGGCTATATTGGCAGTCATTATTGGTTTTTACTCACGTCAGGTCTATGGATACCAGAATGAAGTCACTCGGTGTAGAAAGGTGTCAGGGGGGATGATCTGGTTTTGTTAATTTGGAACAAAGGCACGTTACCAGTAGTTGTATTGTCAACAAAATTCACTTGTGCTATAACATTGTATTCATATAAATTAAAATATTGGTAACATATCATTAACCAATCTTTCGTGTATGTATCAATAGATAAATTTTATTTTTCCATGACTACAATCTTTCAAATTGTAGGATGAATTCTAATTATCCTTAAGGACAAGTAAATGTCTACAGCCCCGCCTCTAGCCAATACCAGCCCGAGCGCTCACAAAAGTTATTTTAAAGAAGCACTTAAACTGTCATTACCATTAGTTATTTCACAGTTTCTCATCATGGCAAATGGATTTATTTGTAATCTAATGTTGTCTCGGGTCAGTGAATCAGCTTTTGCAGCTGGTTTATTTATTAATACGATCCAAATGATTCTTGTCACCGTTGTTTTTGGACTGCTTTCATCTCTCAGCCCATTGATTGGTATTGTCACAGGTCAGGGAAAGCCTGAACGTGTAGGCCAGTTATTTATCGCTGGGTGCATTATTTCACTGATACTGAGTTTCTCTAGCATTGCTATATTGATCTATATTGAGCCAATTATGTTGCTGTTAGGGCAGCCTGAGAATTTGGCTCATCTCTGCGCAGAGTATTTTCGAATTTACTTATGGTCTGTACCTGCTGCTGGTTTAATTACAGTTTTTATACAGCTTTTTTTAGGAACATTTAAACAGGTTGTTGTATTTCTATATAGCATAGGAAATTTACTCTTATCATCTGTCCTCAGTTATATCCTTATATTTGGTAAATTTGGGTTTCCAGCGATGGGGTTGGAGGGGCTAGCTTGGGCTATCTCAATAACTTCTTGCGTGGCAGTGCTTAGTCTAGGTTGCTTTATATTTAGAAGCTCTGATTATAAAGATAAGAAATTAACTAATCTGAAATGGCAGTTTCTCAAACAAGATTCAGGTCGTATTATTCGACTTGGTTTCCCTATTTCGTTACATGTAGGGAATGAGATGTTTTCATTCCTATTCATTATTATAATGGTTGGTTGGATTAGTATAGAAGCACTCAATATGCAGCAGGTTGTCACTAGATACTTAATGATGCTAGCCATCCCTATATTTGGCTTATCTCAGGCGGTTACTGTTGCAATTAGCAAGCAGTTTGGAGAGGAAAAGTTTGGTGAAGTCATAAATATAGGGCGAGCTTATATCCGAATGGGAGTTATCTATTCTTCTGTTGTTCTATTATTATTTGCAACCATTCCTGATGTGTTTATTCGAGTGTTTATTGATAACACCCCCCAAAATACAGCTATTTATAAAACTCTCTCCATTATATTAATTTTAGTTGCAATTGGGCAGGTTTTCGATGCGATAAAAAATATTGTTACAGGGTCGCTTAGAGGGCTTCATGATACTAAATTTCCGATGCTACTTAGTTTTATTACTGTGTGGCCGATAGGCGTGCCTCTTGCTTATTTAATGGGATTTACCTTTGAATGGGGATTGATTGGCATTACGATTGCCCATAGTTTGGCAATCGCATTTTCTTGTATCTTCTTGTATTGGCGTTGGATTCAGAAATCCAGAAATATGGCCAAAAGGTAGTATTCAGCTATTTTGAACGCCCTCCCTTTGTTTTCGCGCTTGTTGTAATTTTTCTCGCAAGCGTGATTTCGCCTCTGGATCTTTCGGTTTTACCCAGTCTCGACCTATTTTTTCCCAGTCAGGATCTTGAGGATTGAGACCTAAACCTTCAATGTGTGGTGCTTGAGCCAGAAAACATTGCCCTTTAAATTGTAGTAAGTAGAAACCCTTGTGAGTATCTAAGTACGCCTTTGCATCATCATAAGTTGGGCACCAGACATTTAAGTTGGGCTCACTGACACCTGAACGATATAACTCAGTGGCTTCAGTATCATCAATGTGATCTTCCACTTTGATCACCTGTGCCATTGTTGACCAATCGATATATCCTGCTTCTTTTGCAAGTAGCTCCAAATACTTGTTTATGGAAAAAGTATTAAGACGCTTTAACTGTATTGATTCATCATCTGATCGGCTTTTCAAAATTCCTGATGTTTTAAATCTTTCAAGTATCGCCTTGATATCCTCTTCGACGCTCTCTTTTTCTAAGCCTAACTTGACCATTTTTCTTAGGCGATTTGCCTGAACTCTACACTTATCGATTCTACTTATAGCTTCCATCTTTCATATCCTAGGTTTGACTTACTTTTTATTGTTGTAGAGTTTGTCAGGCGTATAGGCATCTTGTGCCGATATTATCTCCATGAGCTCTTCTAAATCATCGTCTGGGTTATAGTCTGGGTCGTCCAAAGGTTCGATGAGTTCAATGATTTCGAAAGTAAATGCTTCTTCGCCTAAACGGTTCCAGTCCGCCTGAATTGCTTTATTTCGATGGCTACCAAGTTTAAGTTCGGTCTTATGTCGGTTCAGTCTCGCTTGAACGTCTTTACAGGTTCCTATCAGTGATAGACGATCTTCTTGATTGTAAACCCGATAAGCACCCATCGGTCGTGGTGTTTCTTTATACTGTTTCTTTAGTTTTTTTCTTCTATCCATCGGTTTATCCACATTAATTATTCGAAAATATATGACAGCTTGTTAAACAGTTTGGTTTAGGTTGTTGATATTGAGGTTCTTTGAACCTAATTGATCGACCCTAAAGTAGATATTTAACGAAACTCATTCTCTCTAATGAAAGTATCTCCGTCAATGACGAAGTGCATGTTCCTGATACTGTAACTATTCCTAGTCTCCTTTCATTTTTATAGCGACTTGTTTTGTATTTTTAGATGTTTCCTGAAAATATCAATCTTTATATAAATAATACTGTCATTAATTGGGGTGGCGGTGAGTCTATTAAATGATATTTTATTTGGTAAAATTATCATTTAATAATGAGTGCAAGTAACATATACATAATAAATATACATAATAAATATACATCATGTATAAAAAGTTATTTTTGATATATAGAGAAAGGTTATTTCTATATTATCCTTGATATTCAATATATTAGGATATTCATTTTTTGATTGATGTATGTCACATAAATGGTTTTTTATAATGTTATAAATAAAATTAAAGGTTTATTTGTAAAAAATGGGTGACAATAAATAAAAACTAGTTAATATAATGTACATATTAATGATTATTTGTTGTTTTTTTTGTTTTCTGATTAATGAGGTGTATCTTTTGACCTGTTGAGGATGTTGTTATTTATTAAATAGCTCTCTGTTAAATAACCCTCTGCTTTATTGGGTGGTAAAAATAGAGTGTGAATTTCTATTCTCGTTTTCTGAAATTATTATGATTTCTATGTTTATTCGTAGATTCAAATAATATTAAAATGATCGTAAATATATATTACGATTTTCGCCTATGGAATATTAAGGAGTGGCCTAGATATGGGACACCAACAAACGGATGTTTTAATTTTAGGTGGCGGACTGGCAGGATTAACCTTAGCACGTCAGTTGCGAATGGAAATGCCTGAGCTGGATATTATAGTTCTTGAGCGAAGTAAAAGGCCGGCTCCTGAGGCTTGTTATAAGGTTGGTGAATCGAGTGTAGAAGTTGCTGCGCATTATTTTGCAGAACGTCTAGAGTTGAGAGAACACATCGATAATGAGCAACTGCCAAAGCTTGGGTTGAGATACTTCTTTCCTCAGGGCGAGAATCGAGATGTCACGAAACGCTTTGAAATTGGACCAAGCGAGTTTCCAGTTACTCCTAGTTATCAGTTGGATCGAGGCCGCTTTGAAAATTATCTGCATGAATTGAATGTGGATAATGGCATTGAAATTCATACTAAAGCAAAAGTTCAACAGGTAACGCTAAATTCTGAAGAAATGCATGAAGTAAAATATATGCATGGATCCGAGGTGAAGTCTATTCAGAGTAAGTGGTTGGTTGATGCCACCGGACGTAATCAGTTAATTAAGCGTAAACTGAATTTGGAGAAAGATAGCAACCTTCATAATGATGCCGTCTGGTTTAGATTGGACGCAGAGGTTGATATTGGCAGTTTAAGTGATGTTCCCCAATGGCAGGATCGTGCTGTTGAACCGCGTCGTTTAAGTACGAATCACTTCATGGGACCAGGTTATTGGTTATGGTTTATTCCTTTGGGTTCAGGTGCAACCAGTGTTGGGATTGTCTTTGATAATCAAATGCATAATTTCAAAGATATGAACAACTTTGAGAAAGCTTTAAATTGGTTGTATGAACATGAACCGCAATGTGCAGAGTTAGTTGAAAGTTACCGAAGCCAAGTGATGGATTTTATTGGATATCGGAATTATTCATATAGTTGTAAGCAAGTATTTTCAGCGGATCGCTGGTGTATTACTGGTGAATCCGGAGTATTTATCGATCCTTTCTATTCTCCTGGTAGTGATTTTATTGCTTATAGCAACGATTTTGTGACTGAACTAATTGTACAAGACTTCAAAGGTAAAGATATTAGACAATTGGCATCTTCTTTTAACGATACCTTTATGAAGTTAGCTGATGTGGTCTCAATGCTATATGAAGGCTTATATCCAAAATTTGGGAATGGTTTTGTGATGAAGCAGAAAATTCTTTGGGATAGCGTTATTTATCTCGGTGTCACATGTCTGTTGTACTTTAATCGAAAGTTTACTGATCCTGATTTTTTAGCGTTGGTTGATTCAGAGTTAGCACATTACAACTATTTATTACGTTCTGTAGCTGAACACTTTAAACGTCAACCCATTACTCATGATGTACATCTCGATGGCGAATATGTCGATTTAACTAAAACCTTTTTGTTTGGTAGAAATCTGAACGAAGAGTTGACCATTGAATATAAAGATGACGACGCGCTGATTGAAAAACTAAGAGAGAATATCGAACTGCTCGATAAAATATCCGTAAGTATTTTCAATAATGTTGATATTGCGTGGAATTTTCAACCTAAAAAATTAGCAGATACAAGTGAAGAGCAAGTCGTAAACAGCTAGGTTTTAATAACTCTGGAGCATTCAATAGATACCGAATAAGTAAATCCAGAAATATCAAGAGTGGGAGAATTGGTTGTGTCACCATTTGAGCAGAATTTAGAAATTCGTAAAGCTGTGATTAAGGTAATGAAAGAAGGCGGGTATTACCAAAAAATCATGGATGGGGATTCTGAATTAGACCGTGTCAAAGAATTCTTAATTCGGATGGAGAAAGCCCAACACGGAGAACGTTTATATAAGCAGCATCCTACATTTTTACCGATTTTCCCAGGCCTCGATAATCAACCGATGCGCTCATCTAAAGGCGATCCTGTTGCTGACTACTTACGTGAAGCAACACCAGCAATCAAAGAAGACGCGCTGCGTTTAAGAGATCGCACACTGTCTTTTACGGGGGGAATTGTGACAGATGGGGCATGGAATATTTTCCCACTTTGGTACATGGGAGTTAATCTCCCGTTTATGTCTGCACACTGTCCCAACTTATCCCGAATTGCTGCCGAGATACCTCGTTGTGGCATGTTGCACCCATTTTCTGAAGCGCTATTGTCTTGGCAGGATCCTCACACCCATCTCGCTGCGCATTGTAGTGTTGATTCGTTGAGGCTGCGATATAGCGTTGGCATTATTGTTGAGTCCGATTGTAGTCTACGTGTTGGTGAGGTAAGGAAGCAGTGGGAGACCGGAGAGTCAATCATATTCGAAGATTGTTTTGAACATGAAGCATGGAATGGGGATAAAAGTCGTTTAGTGTTCATCATTGATACTTGGCATCCAGACCTTACCGCCATTGAGTGTGAAGCCTTACTCGCAGGGTTTCGGAAGAAAGAAGTTCGCCATATCCTCTATGAGTACCGTATGTCGGAGGCGATGAGACCTTTCCTGCTGAACCGATTTGAAATAGAAGAAAAAGAGCCTTTGATTCAACAGTACTGGGAGCATGAAGGTGAATTATATGTTCCTAAGCCAAAAAATTGGGGGATATGGGGGACGACCCCTGTGTTTACCTGAGTCCCTGAACGGGCTCATATAGAGCCCTAATGACATTCGCGGTATTTTCATCACAAGGAATAATGAGAATAGCCGCTTAAAACAATCATCATGGATAAGGATATATCATTTTGTTCGGCGTCGATTTTGAACAATGCTTTAGCTCGCCAGTAAAGGAGCGTACTAATGCAAATGTGATATTGTTTTGTTTTCCCTACGCTGGTGCGGGGGTCTCTTCTTATCACACACTTTGTAATTTATTACCTTTGGAAGTCATTCCATTTGTTGCCAGATTACCCGGTCGTGAAACCACACATCAACAACCGCCATTTACTGAAATGTCAGATATTGTTTCGTACTTGTCAAAGGCAATTCGCCCTGCTTTAGGAAAGTCGTCAATTTTTTTTTGGGGTCACAGTATGGGGGCTCTTCTTGCGTTTGAAATCGCGAGAATTGTGCAGAAAGATTACACCTTAGATGGTTTGATTGTTTCAGGACATGTCGCTCCTCATTTACCTGTTAAGCCAAAGCCTGTTTCAATTAAGGAAATGGATGACGCTCAGTTCCTTGAAATTGTCAGAAGCTACGGTGGTATGCCTGATGCCATTCTCCAGAATCCCGATATCCTCCAATTAGTTTTACCGCAAATCAGAGCTGATTTAACCGCGCTAGAGGGATATCAATTCGTTCAGGGAGAAAAACTTGAGAGTGATATTTTTTGTATTAATGGTCAGTCCGATCATATGGTCGATCCACATAACGTGATGCTTTGGCAAGAATTAACGTCAGCGAAATTCTCCAGTCAATGGCTACCAGGGTCGCATTTCTTCATTAATGAACAACGCCATGGGGTGGTGAAGCGCATTAGCAATATCATTCGTCATCAACTTGTTCAAATAGATATCATCTAACAAAAGGACACATAGCATGCTGGAAGTCGTTAATACCTACCTTCATGGCTACGCAGCAATTCCGATGCTAATGGTTTGTCAAGAGACAGGTATCATGACTGCGTTGGAAAAGGGACCTGTAAGCGTACAGGAAATAACAAAAGAGCTGTCGGCCAACATTGGTTATAGCCGACTGATTTTTCGAACCCTGAATGCACTGGGTTATGTCACAACGACAGACCGGGAAAAATATACACTGAGTCCGGATACAAATCATGACTGGCGTCTACCTGACACAATGATTGAAGTTTATAAAATCGATTTCTATGATTATTTTTTGAATGGTACTCATAAAAACAAGGTGAGAGCTTGGCTCGATTTGTCAGTCGATGATTGGGGTAAAACTGATAAAGAAACGCAGCAGCTCATGGATGGCGTGATCATGGTGCCGTTTTTATTGGCGCTCGCTGAATTAGGACTCGGTCAGGACGAAAACATCCAGTCCAGTTTACTTGAACAGTATATTCACGAAAGTATTTGGTCTGATGTACAGTATTTTCTGACTCGGAAAAACCTGTTAGAAGAAGACAAACTAGTCCTTAATCAGGCTGGTTGGCACTTATGTAATCGTGCGTTGACCATGGCTACTATGGTGTCATACCGGCCAATGTTATTGAATTTTAAAGAACTACTTTGTGGTGACCCAAAGCAAGTGTTTGACCGTGATGAATTGGGACATGAAGTCCATGTCGATCGAAGCCTTAATGTGATTGGGAGCGGCTTCCAACATGGTAAGTATTTTTTCGATTTGGCAGAGTTTATCGTTGAGATTTTCAATCGAACACCTGTCTCAGAGCAACCTAATTATATCGTCGATATGGGGTGTGGCGATGGTGCGTTGTTAAAAACACTTTATGAGGAAATCACTAAAAATAGTTTAAGAGGACAGTATCTAGAACAATACCCTCTGCTTTTGGTTGGTGCTGATTATAACGAGAAATCCTTGCTGGAATCAGCAAAGACATTGGATGGATTCCCTCATCTGTTGTTACCTGGGGATATTGGTAAGCCTCAGGATTTGATGACAGATCTACGGTCATACGGCATTACAGATGTTGATCAAATTATACATGTACGTTCATTTTTAGATCATGATAGACCCATCAATATTGAGGCAGCACCGACAGACATGATCCCCAGAGATGATCATATTCTTGTCAATGGTAGAGGTGATTGGATTGACTCTGATACGGTGTTCAAAGACCTCTGTGAGTATTTGACACGGTGGTCAAGTATTTTGGGGAAACATGGACTAATTCTGCTCGAAGTTTTTTCTTTACCCATTAGCTTAACGCGCGAATATTTTAATCAGACAGAGAGTTTCCATTTCGATTTCTATCACGCTATGTCCGGACAAGTTTTAGTCGATGCTGGAATGTTCCATCAAGCACTCGCTTGTGCAGGTTTGTATCCTAACCGAGAGACATTGTCGAGATATCCCAAAACAACACCTTTTTCTCGTATTGTATTGCAGCAGCTCTTGCCTAAGCAGGTCATTGTAAGGCCTTTTGTCTTAGATGATATGCCGGCTGTGCTCGCCATTGATCGGGCTTGTTGGCCTGAGCACATGAGACTTTCAACAACCGAGATTGAGCGACGTCATCGCACCTTTCCTAAAGGTCAACTCGTCGTGGAATATGAAGGGCGTGTTGTTAGTGTACTTTATTCTCAACGCATTGACGAAATCGAGCCGATATTTTCTCTGGGTTATGCAAATTATTTGAATGCTCATAATAATGATGGTCGATATTGGCAACTCTTGGGGCTTAGTTCAGATCCTGATTATCAATTTTTGTCGCTGGGGGATCATCTTTTAGAGCATACGCTTGATTTAGCGTCACTCACCCCGAAAGTCGAAGCAGTGTATGGGGTAACACGGTGCGTGGCATATGCTCAACAATCTGTGCCATTGGAAGAATACATTTTTAAGAAAGATGCTCAGGGTTATCCAATTGAACCGTTATTGCGCTTTCATTTTAGCCATGGGGCTTCGATAGAGGGTTTAGTGCCTGAGACACGTCCAGAGGATGAAGAGAATGAAGGTGCAGGGGTTCTGATCCGCTATGACCTGAGCAAACGTTTTCAAAGACCAAATCAAACTCAACCGAGAGCAACAAGAGATATAGAGCGGGCAATTACTATCGTGTCAGATTGTATTCGCCAGATAATGAAAACACCAAGTGATTTTCGAGATGATTTGCCGTTAAAGGAGCTAGGGTTGGATTCCATGGGATTGATGGAACTCCGTCTTTTACTTAATCGTGCATTTGGTATTGAGTTTGAACCTGCGTATTTCTTCAATTATCCAACGGCAGTCGCGATCGCTGACTACATCGATAAATTAAACAAATCTTACGTACAGCCTGAAGCAGAGCTGAGTCATGCATCGCTTGTGGGACGACAGGCAGTGCCTAACCGCGTGTCTGTATCTGATGTCGGACGCTCTGACTCCGAAGTTCAATCGTCGCAAGAGACTGACGTTGCCATTGTTGGCATGTCATTACGTTTCCCTCAAGGGATTGAAACACTTGAGGAATTCTGGTCGGTCTTAACACAAGGAGAGTGCGTAATTAGTGAGCGTCCGGAGACCCGATGGCGAGAATTTCAATCCGAATTGGAGACATTAGATACACGTTGGCAACACATCCATCGTGGCGGTTTTTTGAAAGACATAGATAAGTTTGATGCGGAATTTTTTCATATTACCCCTGCGGAAGCCGCATCCTTAGACCCACAACAACGTATCTTGCTAGAGCTTGCTTGGGAAGCTTTTGAAAATGCCGGTATGGATGTTGAACAATTTGCAAGTCACCCAGTCGGTATTTTTTTAGGCGCTTATACACAAGATTATCAAACGCTGACCTTACGACAAGGTGTTGATGCGGTGGATGCCTATTTTGGTGGTAGTAATGCTTTATCGACAGCAGCAGGACGGTTGGCGTACTTTTTTGACTTCCGTGGGCCAACGCTCACACTTGATACCGCATGTTCTTCTTCGAGTAGTGCGATTTATACAGCATGTCAGAATCTTCTTGAAGGCAACGCAGAAATAGCACTGGCAGGCGCGATCAATACGATGATTTCCCCAAATTTGAGTTTAGCTTATGCAAAAGCAGGAATGTTGTCTGTCGATGGGCTTTGTAAAACGTTTGATGCTGAGGCCAATGGTTATGTGCGAAGTGAAGGTGGGGCTTTCCTACTGTTAAAAAGAAAAGCCGATGCAATCCGGGATGGGGATTTTATTCACGCAGTGATTAAATCGGCCGCATTGATGCAGGATGGACGCACCAATGGTCTTACGGCACCGAATGGCCTCGCTCAGGAAGATGTGATTCGTCGAGCTGTGCAGTTGTCCGGATACAAAGCTGAGGATGTCAGTTATATCGAAGCGCATGGGACGGGGACTTATCTAGGGGATCCTGTAGAGATGCAGGCACTCAGACAGGTTTTCTGTGATGGTACGGCACGTCGGAACACATTAAAAGTTGGTTCAGTGAAAACCAATTTAGGCCATACAGAAGCGGCTTCAGGGATGGCTGGTATCATCAAAGTCGCTTTATCGATGCAACATCAATGGATTCCACCACATCTGCATCTTCAAAATATGAATACATTGATGAATATTGCGCAGGCTGACATTGATGTACCGACGCAAGGTGAGTTCTGGGAAGTGACCGAAGGCCAACCAAGATTGGCTGGGATTAGCTCTTTTGGTTTCAGCGGTAGTAACACTCATATTGTACTAGAAGAGTTTCACATGCCTGACTCTGAGCAGTGGCATGGACGTAGCCCATTACCCGCTGTTATCTCTGCCAAATCGATTCAATCGTTACGGCAGAATATCCTTGCTTTGCTGACGTATATCGATCAGCACGGGGCAACACTCAATCTTGCTGCACTATCGAAAACACTGACACAAGGACGTACGCAGCATTGTTACCGAATCTCTTTTCCTTTTGATTCGCTTGAGACACTGAAAACGTCTCTGCAAGCGCAGTTAAAAAATTTATCCTCAGAGAATCCGCCTGTTACTTCATCGGTTCAACCCAGAATCGCATTTATGTTTACTGGTCAGGGGGCTCAGTATAAGGGGATGGCTTCTCGCCTGGATCGTTTTAGTCCGGTTTTCCATCAACACCTGTCAGAGTGTGCCGCTTTCGTTCAGACGTATGGTGAATTTGATTTATTTGAGCTTCTTTGGGGGAATGATGAGACTCTGATCCACCAACCTCGCTATACTCAAGTCGCGTTATTTTGTATCGAATATAGTCTCTCTGAAATGTTACGGGAGTCAGGGATTGAAGCTGAAGCGGTTCTTGGACATAGCGTCGGAGAGTATGCGGCAGCTTGTTATACCAAAGTCATTAGCCTCGAAACCGCGATCCAATTGCTCTTTTATCGCGGTAAGTTGATGGATGAACAAACTGCAATGGGTAAGATGGTTGCAGTTCTTGCACCATTGAGCGATGTTGAGTGCTTAGTTGAAGGCTATGAACTTGTCTCTATTGCAGCGAAGAATGGGCCTTCAAATCAGGTAATATCGGGGGATCCAGAACAGATCGAGCGCATTGTTCAAAATGCTGAACAACTGAAGATGAAAACATTTCCACTCACCGTGGAAAGAGCTTTCCATTCTCCGCTGATGGCCCCTATTCTCGAACCATTCAAAGCGATAGCGGAACCACTGACTTATCAGGCACCACAGTCAGATCTTTTTTCAAACTTAACTGGTGATCGATATACCGAGGTGATGGATAGCCAATATTGGACTGATCATATCAGCTCACCCGTGAACTTTGAGCAATCTGTACGAAGTCTTCTGAAGCATGGGGTCGATATGGTGGTCGAAATTGGCCCCCGTCCGATTCTGACGAATATGGGTTTACTGATTGATGCAGATAAAAATACGCTTTGGCTTTCTACTCTTGTCGATGCTGAGAACCATAATCTAGCGAGTCTCTTTACTCGGTTGAGTCAGTCTGGTGTAGACATTGATTGGCGTTTTTATCCTCATGAAAGCGTGACGAGACTCTCTGACGTACCACTTTATCAGTTTGATCGAAGCAAATACTGGCTCACTGAGTCTTCGAAAGAGCACGCTCTTACATCTGTCTCCGTCGATGATAGCGCAGAACAGGATACAAGGCGCGATATAGACAAAGAGACCGAATCACAACCGCAGTCTGCTACGCCTAACTTAGTTGGTATCTTTCCGAACCGTATCGAACCAAAGCGTGACCGTGATATATGGGCGCATGCGATTGGCAGCGAGAGTCTATTTCCTGCCAGTGGTTACATTGGGTTGGCGTTAGAGGCTGGGATGTGTTGTTTGAAGCGAGACGGTTACGTAGAGCTTAGAGATATGCATCTCGAACAGATGTTGACACTGTCTGATGAACAAGAAACCTATATTCAAGTGAGAGTTTCAGAAGGTGATTCGGGCAATATGCTTTCTATACAATTAGAAGCATGGCAGGCGGATCAGAAGGCTCCCCGATCCTTGTATGCAAGAACAGCAATGAAAGCACTGACGTTTGGTCCGGAGGATGCTTGGGAAAAGGAAGTCACAACTGTTGATCTGCCATTAACCAGTGACGCTGTCATGCAGGGAGAAACGTTCTATAAACGAATTTCAGCATTAGGCTATGCCTATCGGCCTCCGTTCCAAGGGATTCGGAATGTTCGGCGCGCTGGAAATACTTTGGTCACGACACTCAGATTTTCTAATACAACGCCAAATGCAGGCTATGCAGCGACGCCATGGAGTCTGGATGGGTGTTTCCAAACCATTCTCGCTGTCGTCATCGATGATTTAGAAGCTAACCATGACCAACTTTTACTCCCAGTCATTATTGAGCAGTTTACTTGGTTGTCGTCACTTCCGTCTGAAGTGAATGTCGCATGTGTGTGTCAGTCGACGACCCGTGGCATATCAGCCAACATGTCAATTTATGACATTGCAGGTCAATTATTAGTTAATATTGTTGGGTTGAACTGCGTGTGGGTGAATCGCCAAAGTCTAGGTTTGCAAGCCATTCCGAGCAGTACACCGGAGATTTATCGTCCCGATTGGATGGCATCTGAGGTATCAGCTGAGCTTTTATCACTTGTCTCACTCAAAGAACAAATCCCTGCTTGGTTGGTACTTACTGATGATAATGGTCAGGGGCAGGCAATTATCGATGTGCTGACCTCGGCAGGGATGCGAGTTGAAGTGCTGCAATGGGAGAAGGCTCAGAAGCCATCCATATTTACCAGACAGTTAATGAATTTCTCGACATCACAAGAGACACCATTTGGACTCGTTCATAGTTGGTGGTTAACTCAACCGACTAATGGTGCTCATGCTAGGGGGCGGTATGAACTTGATTTAGCTGTGGCTCAGTTTGTAGCCTCAACAGATACAGAGCGTTTATCGCGGGCTATTTTCCTAACATCACATGCCTATCCGGTTTTGAAAACTGACGAGATGGATGTTGACCAAGGTGCGGGGCTTTGGGGGTTGGTGAATACACTACGAGCCGAAGTCGCTACGCATGAACTCACCCTTGTTGATGTTGCACCGACACAAACTGAGGAAGAAGCACGTCGTCAGGCTGAGCAAATTTTGCTGACGTCTAATGCGACACTCAAGGCTACAGAAGCCACGGATTGGCCTGAACATTTTGCGTTACGACAGGGCGCTTTATTTCAACGTGTGCTTCAACCAGTAACAAGCTCGACTGAATCTATCAGAATCTCGGGTGATGCCAGCTATATTGTCACCGGTGGGCTCGGGGGAATTGGGCAATACATTACTACATTTCTTCATAAAGAAGGCGCAGGGCAGATTGTACTGTTGGGACGGTCATTTCCTGAAGAATTACCCATTTGGGTGCAACACCTTAATCAAAAACGTCAAGCGATTATTCTGCTTCGCTGTGATGTGACAGAGCCGCACGATATTACCAATGTGATGAAGCAGTTAGAGCAAGGTCCCACGGTCCGAGGACTGATTCACGCAGCCGGAGTTGTGGAAGATGCGTTGCTCGTCAATCAGACTCAGGAAATGCTTTCTCGGGTTTATGCCCCTAAGGTTGAGGGGACGAAACATCTTGTGGATGCGTTTGCAACAGAGTCTCTTGATTTCGTTTGGTTATTCTCTTCTATCGTCGGTATTTTGGGGGCTGTAGGGCAGGCGAATTATGCAACAGCCAATGCGGTGATGGACAGTTATGCGCATTATCTACGGCAACAAGGTATTAGGGCAACATCGATTAACTGGGGCCCCTGGAAAGAGACGGGAATGCTGTCTGATTTGTCTCAGATGGCGCTAGAGCGTGCGAGTTATTTTATGACGGGGATTGATCCGAGCGCTTGTAGTGATGATTTGTTTACTGCTTTGCTCAATTCGGATGAAGCACAATGTTGTGTTGTTCAGTGGCATATTGAACACATCAATCAGGAAAAATATCTGCCGCAAATTTTGTCTTCATTGCGTACCCAACCGATACAAGAGCAGGTCTCTGTCTCGTTGGCATCGGTTTTAGAAGGGGCATTAGGTGAAGAACAGGTGTTACGTACCCGTCGTTTTGTGGCAGAAAAAATCGCCCAATTAACGGGTCTATCTCCCGACGTGATTGAACCGTCCAAACCGTTCTCTGATTATGGTGTTACTTCCATTGTTAGTGTTGAACTCAGTTCAATGTTAACCACCAGTGTCGGTGCAACTTTTGCGACGACCATGATGTTTGACTATCCAACGCTCAGTTTGTTGGCGGAATACGTATTGGAACGGAGTGCGTTGAGAGACCAGAGCAATGATAGTGTTCCCATCAATGATGACAGTTTGTCCCATGAATCTTTCTTTGAGATAGACAAGGATTTAGATGAAATCGAGAATCTTGATGACGAACTACTTACTGCTTTATTGAGTGAGGAGATAGATGATGAGTGAATCCAGTTCGTGGAAAGGGAGTTACCTAAAAAGACTGAATCAGTTGTCAAAAAATCAGTTGTTAGCTCTGGCACTTCGGCAGAGAGAACAACTACTTGATGTCAATCAGCAGGTTATGCAACCGGATGACACAGTTGCGATAGTTGGTATTGGATGTCGATTTCCTGGCGGTGTGGTGGACACCGATAGCTATTGGAAACTCTTGTGTTCATCGGAAAGTGCAATCACTCAGATGACTGATGAACGATGGCACATGCAGGGGATTTATGATCCCAATCCTGAGGTGGCTGGGAAAATTCATACACGTTCTGTCGGTTTGTTGGATCAGGTGGATAAGTTTGATGCGAGCTTCTTTTCTATTACGCCGCGTGAAGCTGAATCTATGGATCCACAGCAACGACTTTTGTTAGAGGTGACATGGGAAGCCATTGAAAATAGTGGTCATGCCTGTTCAGAATTTGAAGGAAAATCGGTTGGTTTGTTCATCGGGATGATGAATAAAGATTATCTTCACTTGAATGCGCCAGACATGATGGGTGTCAATGCAAAGCATTCCCCTTATTACGCATCTGGTGAAGCATTTAGTATTGGTGCTGGTCGGTTAGCATACATTCTAGGACTTCGCGGGCCGTGTATGACGTTGGATACGGCGTGTTCTTCTTCTCTAGTGGGGGTGCATCTGGCGTGTCAAAGCTTGCTCAAGGATGAATGTGATTATGCAATCGCTGGTGGTAGTTCACTTATCCTTTCTCCAGAAGCGTCTATCGTCAGTTCTAATGCTCGTATGTTATCGCCAACAGGTCAATGCTGGACCTTTGATGAGAAAGCAGATGGTTATGTGCGCAGTGAAGGGTGTGCCGTTGTCGCACTCAAACGTTTGTCTGATGCCCTGGCAGATGGTGATCCAGTGGTGGCCACAATTGCAGCTACAGCTGTCAATCATAATGGGCGGAGTCAGGGATTAACTGCACCTAGTTCAACGGCACAAGCTGAGTTGATGCAAACTGCCCTCAAAAAAGCGCGGATTCAACCATCGCAAGTTCGTTTCATTGAGGCGCATGGGACCGGTACGCCATTGGGTGATCCGATTGAGATGAATTCAATCCAGTCTGTTTATGGTCAGGAGCGGAGTGAAGATAATTCATTGAAAATTGGATCAGTGAAAGCATTGATTGGACATACCGAGGCGAGTGCGGGTGTTGCGGGGCTTATTAAACTGGCTTTATGTGTGTCAAAAAACAGAATCATTCCACAGCGTAATTTCACTCGTTTAAATCCTCATATCCGATTACTGGATGGCGTAGAAATCGCGACAGAAACACAGTCATTTTCCCCTTCAGAATCCGAGTCTGAACCATTCCAATTGCACTATGGCGCTGTGAATTCTTTTGGTTTCAGTGGATCAAATGCGCACGCAATTGTGAGCAATGTACAGCTCACATCACCAATAGTGACATGGCGAAGTCCACAACTGTTAACCATTTCCGCCGAAACTCCCAAAGCGCTGTTGGATTTGATGCTGCGTTATCGTGATTATATTTCCGATGAGAGCCTAGATTTACAGGCGTTAGCCTATACCAGTCAAGTGGGACGAGATCATTTCCCGGTACGGATCGCTTTGGATGGAGAGGCGCTAAGTACGCTAAGAGAATCTTTAGATAGGGCGATTTCCAGCTTTTCTCATGATAGATATGCGCCCAAAGTCGATCATGATGGTATTGTGTTGATTTTGAGTGATTTAGGGGAAGATGCACAGAGACTACAACAGAAATTTTCTAAATCTAGCTCAGTTTTTGCTCAGCATTTCAAAACAATATTTGAAGCATCGTTTGCTGATACCCACGTTGATTTACACGGTCTAATTGATTTAGATAAATATGCGCTAGGTAAAGAAGAAGCTTCTTATCTTGTGCTATGTGCCCTCTGCCAAACATTACGGACAGCGGGTGTTGCATTTACTGCGATTACTGGGACTGATTTGTGTAGTAAATTGGCTGCTGCCAGTGCTGTTGGCATGATTCAGCATCAGGATGGTTTGCGTTATCTCAGAGTATGTCTGCACAAAGAAGCAATGATAGGTTGGCAACTTGGCATCCCATCGGTTTCTCTGATTGATATATGGCATGGTGGGAACTGTTCAGCACTTTATCAGGACATCGAAAGCTTCAGGGGTTGGTTAGAAGAGCCAAATCAAGGAACGCTGTTAAATAGCGGCGTAGATAGAAAAACGCTGTTTCTCAGTGTTACGGATGGTTTTCAAACAGCAGAAGGCTCATCAGTGCTTCCCCTATTGGGCGAGCATGAGGATGCAAAAGATTGGGACACTATTTGGGCTACCTTGTATGAAGCGGGTCTAAAACTTCATTGGGAAGGGCTATATAGTGGTACTCGTCCCCGACGTCTCGTGCTGCCCAATTATGTTTTTCAACGTCGCCATTATTGGCCTGAGAATGCCAAAACGAAACAATTACATGAAGTCAGTCCTGAAGATTGCCATCGATTTAAGGTGTTATGGCAAGAGGAAACAGTAACGCTGGCAGCCGTGTCTGACATTAAACCGTGTGTTATTCTGATTGAAGGGCCGATAGATGACTTACCGATGGAGAACTTACCATCAGAGGTAACGTTGGGGGTTCTGCCCAAAGGGTGGCAAGAAAGAGCTGTGATCGACACGGTATTGACTGAATACCATCTTGATCGTTCCACGCCTGTAGAGCTACTCGTCTGGTTTAGACCTCATGATAGCTTTTCTACGGGATGGCATAGTGACAGTCAGTCCCATGAAACCATCGTGACCGCGGTTGAACAACGTGCTAAAGCGTTATTAAACCTGACACAGGCGCTTCTAGAACGCACAAATTATAGTCAGTTCCGGTTTGGGGTTGTTACCGAAGGGGTTGAAAGTATTTCTGAGCGGACTGCAGTGAATGTGGTTGATGGGCTGGTCAATGGATTTATACAGACGTTGTGCATGGAACAACCGCAGTTGCGTCCAAGGTGTATCGATCTGGATCCTAATAGCTTAGCGGCCGATAAATTCGCTCAGATTGTGACTGTATTATACTCGAAGGATGATGAAAATCATTTGGCATTTCGTCAGGGACGCAGATATATTCATCGCTTGGCAAAAGCTGACCGAGTGCTCTCAAAATCGGTGACCGTACGTCATGATCGAGCCTACTTAATTACAGGGGGATTGGGTGGCATCGGGCTCTCGGTAGCGAGATGGTTATCCCGTGCCGGGGCTGGTCAAATATTGCTTGTGTCACGTCGAGGAAGTGAAGCGCCCGATGTCGCAGAGAGATTGGCGACGCTCAAACGGGAAAGAATGTCCGTGACACTGGTTCAGGCTGATGTGCAAGATTATGATGCCTTACGTGGTGCCGTTGAATCGTCAGCCAATTTTCCCTTAGCTGGTTTTATTCATAGTGCTGGTCAACTAGCCGATGCATCATTACAGAATCTGACTCATACACAATTTCAACAAGTTTTTCAGTCAAAGGTTGTAGGGGCTTTGAATCTACATCGTCTCTCGCAAGAGATGGTGTCTGGCACTGATGTGGATTTATTCCTTTTATTTTCATCGATAGCCAGTTTGGTAGGGTCGGCAGGGCAGGCCAACTATACCAGTGCGAATGGGTTTACCGCTGCATTGGGGCGTTCGCGTCGTGCCGTCGGATTGCCCGCTACGGTCATACATTGGGGACCCTGGTCAGATGTTGGGATGGCAAGTGATGAACGATTAAACCATAAGATCGAGCGCTCTGGTTTGGTTCTAATTGACCCCGATTTAGCGTTGTCCTCTATGCTAGATGCGTTGACCGAGCATCAGACAGAGTCAGTCATTGCTCAATTTAATTGGCCGCGTATCAATGCTTATTTGGCGGAACGAGTGCCACTGCCTCTATTATCTCAATTCACACAAACGACGCTTGAGGCTTCGCAGTCTGCCACCATTGATGCATCTTCCCATCATGAGGATAACAACCACCGTGATTTAGCAAGCGCACTGAAACGACAAAATGACACGGTTGCCATACACCAGTTGGCAAAATATGTTGAAACCACGATTCGTCAAGTCTTAGCTATCGACAGCGAAGATTACATTGATCCGAAAACTTCGGTGCTCGACATGGGGATGGATTCTTTGTTGTCGGTCGAATTACGAAATCGTTTTGCCACCGAATTGGATTTGAAACTACCGGTTTCTCTCATGTTTGATAAGCCGACGATTGATGGTGTGTCCCGCTTGCTTCTGGACGAATTGCGTCAACAACATAAAGCGAGAGCTGAAGAAACAGAAACTGTCGGTATACACTCGATTCACCATGCAGCTCCTATAGTTGCTGAAGAAAGTGCTTCGATGGAGGCAGCGCAGACTCTGTCGCCACCAGTGTCCTCATCGCCAGTAAGGATGGATAATCAAGATATTGCGATTATTGGTGTCGGGTGCCGTTTACCTGGCGGTTCGGATGGGATTGAGGCTTTCTGGAACAATCTTATCGGAGGTGTGGACTTAGTGAGTCCTTTCGATGGAAGCCGTTGGGATATCAATCGTTTCTATTCTGATGATGTGTCAGCGAATGGGCGTATGTATTCGAATGATGGCGGACAGATTACAAATGTACACGGATTTGACAACCAACTTTTCGGACTGAGTGATCGTGAAGCCGAATATATGGATCCACAACAGCGTATTGCTCTGGAAGTTGCCTGGGAGACGATTGAATCAGCGGCCTACACGCCAGAATCTCTCGCGGATCAGGGAGGCATCTTCATTGGCCCCGGGCCTTCTGATTTTGCAGATCTATCACAACGACATACTAAAGCGATTACGGGGTTAATGAGTCAGGGCCACCATATTAGTGCGATCCCTGGTCGTATTGCGTATCACTTTGACTGGAAAGGGCCATGTATGGCGATTGATACGGCTTGTTCCTCATCTTTAGTGGCGGTGCTAACCGCGGCACAACATCTTAATCAGGGAGATTGTCGGGTTGCCTTGGCTGGGGGAGTGAATCTGATTCTTTCACCCGCCAATAATATCGTTCAATCTAAAGCAGGTATGTTGTCTCCAAGCGGTCGATGCCGGACTTTTGATAGTGAGGCCGATGGTTATATTCGCTCCGAGGGGTGTGCTATGGTTTTGCTCAAGCGTTTGTCCGATGCAGAGAGAGATGGCGACGTGATTTGGGGGGTGATAAAAGGTGGAGCGACCAATCAGAATGGACAAGGTCAGAGTATGACTGCGCCAAGTGCCCTTCAACAGGCCAACCTGATTGAGTCGGTGCTAACCAAAGCGAATCTACAGCCGTCAATGATCCGTTATGTTGAGGCACATGGTACTGGCACCAAGCTGGGTGATCCTATCGAAATGTCAGCGCTGCAACAAACTTATGGAAGTCACCATGATGCTGAGAATCCACTCTATGTCGGCTCAGTGAAAAGTAACCTAGGACATACAGAGAGTGCTGCGGGTGCGGTGGGGCTGCTGAAAGTTTTGTTAATGCTTAAGCATCGACAGATTCCGCCCAACTTACATCTCCATCAATTAAACCCGTTATTAGAAATAGACGAATCAGTCGTTCGTATTCCAACTACACCTGTCGCATTAAAAGACAAAGAAAATAATGAGTTAATGTGTGCAGTGAGTTCATTCGGGTTTAGTGGCACAAATGCACATTTGGTCGTGGCTGCCTATGACAATGATAAGGCTCAGTTATATAGTAAGAATTCTGATGATCGAATTTTCTGTCTGTCAGCTCGAACACCAACAGCATTACTGGCCTTGAGTCAACGCTATATTTCCGCATTGGAAAGTTTACCAACTTCAGAAGACAGGGACACGGTTTTGGCCAATAGTTGTTATTCATCACTTGTTGGCCGTTGTCGCCATCAACATACCATGTGTTTATACCCAGATAGTTATGAAGATCTGATTGTGCAACTGCGAGCAATAGAAACATCTATGAATCAGGATAAGTTGCCGTTACCTCAGTCCATAGAGCAAGTCGCTTTTTGTTTAACATTGAGTACAGATATTCCGCCATTGAAAGCGCTTGCCATGAACCGACAACAGCAGTTTGTTGATTCATTACACATGGCAGAACAAAGCATCCTCCAGTACGCAAGTATCGATCTTCACAATGTCAGTCAAGCTGATATCAGTCCAGCCTTACGACTGAAATTATCCTGGTTTTGTGTGCATTACGCGACAATCCGATGGCTGATGTCTGTGGGTATTCAACCGGACAAAGTTTTGTTCAGTGATGATATGTGGTTGGTTACCGCGGTGTTATGGCAGGAATGCACTTGGGAGAGTGCGATCGAACAATTGCTGCATGGCGTTTCTGAGGCACCATCTCAGTTAGGACGGATTCCGTTGGAGAGAACTAGTCTGAGTGGTGGCTCTTTACTTTTATCAGATTTTGAAGGCGTCGGTCACCATTGTCTGAATGTTGTGTCAAGCAAAGATGACAGTTTATGGCGAAACGCGCTAGGGACACTTTGGTGCGGTGGACGAACAGTGAATTGGGATGTGTATTTCGAACATAGTCACTGCCAGCGTCGATTGATGCCAACTTACCCATTTGAACGACGGGACTGTTCAAGACCACAAGGTTTGGTTCGTGGTGAAAACCCGGTGAATCGTATGCTTGAAGAGCTGCTCTTGAATTAATTGAATCATTGGATTGATGGCTGTCCTACAGGGATGGCGAAGGAGACTGAATTGCCCCATTTTCGAGACCAACTTAATCATCTGACCAAAGCTCAATTGAGTGAATTGGTCGTAGCATTACGTGAGGAAGTGTTACAGCTAAGGCCAGATGAAGTTAGTGAAGTGCCTATTTATCAGACCCATTGGCAACAAATATCTCTACCGCAACTTGAAGACGGAGAGATATCTGCTCGGTTGATGATCATTATCCCTTCCCATGAGAGTTTCCCTGAAATATCGATGGAGGACAGTGGCATTCAGGTTGAGTACTTCGTACTGGATACAACTCAGGGGTGGACGCCACAAAACATATCAAGACAACTAGAGGGGCGTCTCGAATATATTGATATATTAATCTTTCTTTTGCCAAATACTTCATTTGATATCTCAGCACCAAAGGCTGCGCAGACGATGTTAGATATTTGGTCGGCAACAATGGCTTTGGCTGCTGTGATCGCAGAGCGGGTCAGTCCTCCCAGATTATGGTTGTTCACGCATTGGGGGCAGTCGTTACCCGAGGATGAACATGAAATTGATACTGTCGCTTCCCCTCTGATTGCTTTAGGAAAATCTTTATCATTAGAGTGTCCTCGGATGTGGGGGGGATGCATCGATTTAGATACGTCAACATTGTCTCTCACCTCTGCGATCGAAGAAGTCTTGTGTGATGCGGGGGATGAAGAGGTCGCCTACCGAGCAGGAATACGCTATATCCCGGAACTTCATCGCTCGACGACGGCTACAAAATCGACCGGTGATATGGTTCGTCTAAAACCGAATGCCACTTATCTGGTCACTGGGGGAATGGGAGGCATTGGGCGTCGGTTGGTGTCGCATCTACTCAATCATGGCGTATCTCGAGTCGTTGTATTTGGCCGGAGAGGGAAAGAGGTACCAGAGATTGAACAAACCTTGAATCATTGGCATCGAATGTACCCGCATGCTGAGATTGATTTGATTTCGGTCGATTTGGGCAACTTGTCAGCAGTGAGAGAAGCGTTAGATGACTTACGTCGGCAGGGACCCGCATTAAAAGGTATTTTTCATGTCGCGGGCAGTAGCCAGCAAGTCGCTTTAAATCATCTGGATATCGACTCGATTGATAGCATGATGCGAGCAAAAGCTGCTGGCGCCTTGTTCCTCGATGTGCTGACAAGAGATGCGGCCCTTGATTTCCAGATTTATTTTTCATCCATATCTGGTTGCTGGGGAACCGCATCGTTGATTCCTTATGCGATGGCGAATCGATTCCTAGATGCTTTGAGTACGTATCGTAATCATCAGGGACACTTCACGAAAAGTATTGCTTGGGGGCCTTGGGCAAATATCGGAATGGTTATTGACCAGCAGCAGGAGTCTTTCAGCCATTTAGGATTGGGTTTGATTGAACCGAATGTCGGTATGGCGATGCTTGGCCGTTTAATGAATACGGTTGGATCTCAGGTTCAGGTGGTTGATGTCGCGTGGCAACGTTACGCTCAGCATCTACCGATGGACAAGCATTTGCGTTGGTTTCGACATTTGATTGGTGGTGCTGAGACCATATACCAACCAGTTGTGGAAAATACAAGTCTTGAAAATTTCTCTGACCCGCAGCAAACGTTGGAGGTCTTGTGTAGCATCGTGAGTGAGTTACTGGGTGAGGTGTTGATTGAGAATGCGGTTTACAAACCGACGCAAGAGATTGGTTTAACATCGATTCTCGGTGTTGAGCTAAGTCAGAGAATCCGTCAGCGGTTTGAAGTGCCATGCCGTCCAACTGTCATTTACGATTATCCGAACCTCTACGAAATGTCAGTCGATATCTCTGAGCAATGGTACAAGCTATATGCTCAGACGATGAAACAGGAAGCAAATGCTCCTACCGTTGAACAAACGCATTCTACCCATACAAACGCACAGGGAAATGAGGCTATCGCTATTGTGGCAATGGCTTGTCAGTTACCCAGTGCTGATAACCCAGAATCCTTATGGACGATGATGGAGCAAGCGCTGAATGATGGCAAAGATGTGATTAATCGCACGCCTGTTCATCGTTTTGATCTGTCCCGTTTTTGTTCGATGAATGATGAATCAGGTAAGGCATTTAACCTTGCTGGGGGATATTTGGACGATATTTCAGGTTTTGACCATGCATGTTTTCAATTGTCTCATAATGAAGCGAAGTTCATGGATCCGCAGCAACGACTAGCGATTGAAACAACGTGGCGGGCCTTTGAAGATGCAGGTATAGAACCGCATCATTTGATCGATGGCACATCGAGTGAGATGGCCGATACGGGGGTGTTTTTTGGGATTGGTCAGAACGAATATGGTCCACTGTGTCGATCAGATATAAGTAGTGAGTACGCAGGGCTGATGCCTACGGGGCAATCGATGAACTTGATTGCAGGGAGAATCTCTCATCTGTTTGGACTCAAGGGGCCGGCGATTGCATATGATACTGCCTGTTCATCTTCTCTTGTTGCGTTAGATGCTGCCGTACGTCACCTTCGTCGTGAATCAGGGAAAATCGCCATTGTTGGTGGTGTGAACACATTAATTGCACCAGAAAGTTTTGTGTTGTTGTCTAAGGCTGGTGCTTTGTCGAAGAGAGGACGAGGATCTGCATTTGATGCATCGGCAGATGGTTATGTCAGAGCCGAAGGTTGTGTTGTGATGGTGCTCAAACGTTTGTCTGATGCTCAAGCGGCCGGAGACAGAATTCATGCGGTGATTCACGGCAGTGCGGTCAATCATGATGGGCGGAGTAGTGGACTGACCGCTCCCAACGGGAGGGCTCAAGAGCAGGTGATTCGTGCCGCATTAAAAGATGCTGAGGTTTCACCCGAACAGGTGACTTTGGTTGAAGCTCATGGGACAGGAACGCCACTTGGCGACCCGATTGAATATCATGCCTTACGTGCTGTCTATACGGATGGAAAGTCGAGGTCTGCGCCTCTGAAATTAGGGACCATCAAGTCATTCATCGGTCATACAGAGTCTGCTTCTGGTTTAGCGGGATTATTAAAACTGGTATTGACCCTGCAAAAGCGAACAATGCCTGGCCAGTTACATTTTAATACGATCAATCCTTATATTGATGCGACGCAGGGGATCGTCATTCCTCGTCAATCTCAGGTACTAGAGGATACGGGGCGATTATTGGGTGCGGTCAGTTCTTTTGGGTTTAACGGGACCAATGCACATGTAATTGTCGAGCGTGGGGAAGGGGGGCATTCCCGCGCCTTGCCAGCCCAACCTTTCCATCGTGTTCGCTGTTGGTATAGTGACCGCCCACTCAATGAAAGTGTCGGACTTGCACAAGCATTTTCTCAGCGCCAGGAACAAGCAACCCAATGGTGTGTTCCTACCAAGTATTATGTTAAGCGGTGGAAAGATGCCGAGGTTGAGTGCCACCAAGCAGCGTCGGAACTGTCAACACTTTCCCATGTGCTACTTGTCTCTCAGAAGGGTGCCGAGCGGTTGTGTCAGCAATGGTATCAAACATTGGTTGCACAAGGTTTGACTATTACGGAAGCAAGTTTCGAACAAGTTCCTTCTTTACAGGGGCGATTTGATAGAACCGTCGTTTGTTTGAATGATGGAGCAGAGTCGACAGAAGATATGTCTACCGCTTCTTGGCAGAACTCGGCCGCGTCTGTTTGGCAAGTCTTACAAGATCTTGTGACAGCACGTTTTGAAAGTGGCCATCTGCTTGTGTGTGAATCCAGTCGGTTGAATCGTGCCTCCACCGGGGGCAATTCCTGCTGGCAGGCAGTTTTATCCTGCTATCGTAAAGAGCGAGCTGATTTTTCAGCGACACTGGTTTCATGCAATGCTGAATTGTCTGACTGCTTACCACAGTCTATGACATGGTTGCTCACGACAAAAGAAACGGAGTGTTACCTCTCAGCAAATCAAGCTTATATCCCACGACTGACAGAGCTTCCTCCGTTTTCAGCGAATTACATGCCAATTCTGTCGGCACAACATAGTTACATTGTGACAGGGGGAACGGGGGGAGCGGGCGCAAGTCTCATCCAATGGCTGTTACGTTGTGGAGCACGACATATCATTAATCTGAATCGACGTCCTCCTGATGAGGCGCAAACAGTATTGTTGCAGCAATGGTGTCGCGATTTCAATGCAAGCATTCAAACGGTCAGGGGGGATGTCTCCAATTTTGCTACCTTACAAGGTGTGCTGGAGAACACACTCGCAAAAGCGCCTCCATTGAATGGTATTTTCCATTGTGCGGGTGTGCTGGAGCAAAATTTGTTTGAACAGCATACCTGGTCACAAGTTGAAGAAATGTTGCATGCGAAGCATCAAGGGACTCTCAATCTTCATAGAGCGACCCTCGATCAACCATTACAGTATTTTGTCGTGTTCTCTTCATTGGTGTCATTGCTAGGTCAGAGTGGTCAGTCAGGTTATGCCTTTTCGAATGCGATGGCAGAGAAGGTCATCCTACATCGCCGTACTCAGAATTTGCCCGGACTGGCCATTCAATGGGGGCCTTGGGCTGGTGGTGGCATGGCCAGTCGGGCGGGAAAAGGATTAGCAGCACACTATCGACAAATGGGTGTCTCGATGTTGGAGGAGGAGAGCTACCTCCACGCGCTAGGGGGGGTATTGGCGAGTGCTACCGAACCTGAGTCTTTGCCACCGGTTATTGCGATTGGTGATATTGACTGGCAGCGTTATTTATCGACCACAATGGCACCGCTGCCATTGTGCGAAGACTTACATTCAGTCGAGACCGGACTGTTGCATGATCAAACCGAAAATGATGAACCGGATGAAAGTTTATCATCTTCTCTATCGAAGGTTGCTCCTGAACGCCGCATGCGTTTGCTGAAAGAGCGCCTTAAGCAGATTGTAAGTGAGTGTCTTGACCAGAATGCCCCTCAATTAATTGAGGATTTTGAAGGCTTTAGTGCGCTCGGGATCGACTCACTTCATTCTATGATTCTCCATAAAAAACTAGAAAAAGAACTGGGTTGTCCGTTGCCCCAAACCATCGCCTTCGATTATCCGACTATTACTGCACTATCAAGTTTCCTTGCCAAACATCAACTGGGTTCGTTGTTTGTCCATACACCTTCAATGGCGCAAGAAGAGCATGAGACTGATGAGATGGTGAATTATAGCGAAGATGAGCTGGCACGGATTTTACACGAAGAGATTGAACGTCTGGAGGAAACCTCGTGACGGCAAACAATAAAGATGTGCTGCTGCAATCGATTAAAACGATTAAAGCGCTCAAAAATCGACTTGCACAATATGAAAAAAATCACCAAACAGATATTGCAATCATTGGTATTGGCTGCCGATTTCCCGGAGGGGTCCGTGATCTCTCGTCATTCTGGAATCTGTTAGATGCCGGTAAAAGTGGTGTCATTGAAGTTGGCAACGACCGATGGAGTAATCAGCAGTTTGTTGATTCGGATTATGATGCGGTCGGTAAATTAGTCTCTCCCTATGCCGGGTTACTGGAACGCATTTATGACTTTGATGCTGAATTCTTTGGTTTGTCAGCGGTTGAGGCAGAAAACCTTGACCCGCAGCAACGGCTGTTGCTGGTTCAAAGCTGGGAAGCATTAGAAGATGCCGGTTATGATATACATGCATTGCGGGGGAGTGATACGGGAGTTTTTGTCGGTATTGGTAGCCAAGATTATGGCATGGCACTATCGGCTGATGTTCAACATGCGAATGCTTATATTGCATCGGGCAATTCGCCAAGTATGGCTGCCGGACGTTTATCATATTTCTATGACTTTACTGGGCCAACGATGTCAATCGATACGGCTTGCTCTTCTTCTCTTGTTGCTGTGAATGAAGCTTGTCGGCGCTTACAGGATCATCATTGTCAATTGGCGCTGGCTGCGGGCGTGAATGCTGTTCTGACCCCACATTCCGGGGTGAATTTTTCACGGGCACGAATGTTGACTTCAGAACGCGATTGCCATGTATTTGATGCGCGTGCAAAGGGTTATGTTCGAGGTGAAGGCTGCGGTGTTGTCGTACTCAAACGATTGTCAGATGCTTTACAAGATGGAGATCGTATCCATGCGGTGATCAAAAGTGTCGCGATCAACCATGATGGTCATAGTAGTGGATTGACTGTTCCGAATGGTTCGGCTCAGGAAGCGGTGATTCAATCAGCACTTGCTCAGGCCAATCTCAGAGCAGAGGACATCCAATATGTTGAAGCTCACGGCACAGGAACCAGTTTGGGTGACCCGATAGAGGCACGTGCATTGGCATCCGTTTTTTCTTTAGGACATGACGCGCAGTTGCCAATTCATGTCGGGAGTGTCAAAGCTAACTTAGGGCATTTGGAAGCCGCCTCGGGCATTGCCAGTCTGATTAAAGCCGCTCTTATCGTCAGTCGTTCAGAAGCCCCCCCACAACGCGGATTCGAGCAAATTAACCCGAAGATCGACTGGGATAGTGATGTTTTTCGTATTCCTCTGACAACCGAAAAACTGAGCTGCCCTGATGGGGCAAGCGTGAGTGCTGGTATTAGTAACTTTGGTTTTAGTGGAACCAATGTTCATGCCATTGTGTCTGCTGTATCGGTCAATAAAGAGGTACATGCGGACAAGACGGATACATCGATGACGGGGCCAGTGGTACTTGCCTTGAGTGCGAAAACATCTGGAGCGCTACATCGTCATGTCGAAGATATGATTCGCTACCTTGGGAGCCAGTCGACACAAACCTTACCCACTGTGAGTTACACCTCGACTTGTCGACGGGCAGCTTTGTCTGAACGAATTGCTGTTTGTGGGGCTGACCCCGATGAGTTGATCAAAGCATTACAAGAAGCGATGCGAGGAAGAGTGTCTTCTATGCAACGCAATCCCATCGTGCTGGTTTTGTCAGGAGAGGATGATCCAGACCAATTACGTGAACTCATTTCAACAGAGAAGCATGAAGACATCGTGACAGGCTCTTGGTCTCAGGAAACTGAGCATGTTCGATTGCATCGTGGTTTACTCGAGCAACTCGCACATTATGGTGTTTACCCTGATCAGATTTTGGCGGAAGGCATTGAACCTGCGTATATTCATGCCTGGTTGACAGGGACAGAAGCGCCTACACAACAACCTTATTTGATACGGTCGTCAGCAGCACCTGATGTTTGGCTGATTGGGCCGAATGCGACTCTACAACTGGAGCAACCAGAAGATATGGCTGCGGCAATGTCGTCATCTCTTGTCTTAGGGCAAAGATGCCCTGATTTTCTGGACAAGGATAAGTGTGAGTTTCAGGTATTGGCGGGTCAGAAAACATTATCTCCTGCACTGGCTAAACTATTTTCCGCAGGTGTGGCGATTCAGTGGTCATCTTGTTATTCCCAAAAGTATGCTGTGATTGACGATTTTCCGAAGCGTCAATTTGACTATAAAACATTCAAGTCCCCTCGGGTTGATTGCATACTACACAAAAAAAATATGCTCAGGTCTGATATTCATCCAATGGTCACGCATAAACTCAGTCAACCGAATGAGATGTTGACCTATGAATTGGATGCAGAGACACCATGGCTCGATTTCATTGAACAGCATCGTGTTCAGGGGCATCGAATTTTACCTGCCTCATTATTAATCGAACTCATGCATCATTTAGCGGCAGATGCGCTGGATGTTGCTCAGTTACAGTTGTCAGCAATCGAGTTTTTCCATCCCGTTGATCTTGATTTAGCTGATAGGTCATACCTTGCTCAGGTTCAACGACACCCCTCTGATGGGGGAACACCACAAGTCGATATCGTTTTGTGGAGTCGTGGTTCGACAGTTCGAGATAAAGATTGGATTCGTCATGCAAGTGCAAAATGTACCCCTCGAACAGAATCAGTTGTGTCCATAATTGACCTAGAGTCCTTCCACGTTGCTGATGAGTATCGCTGGGATATTCTAGATGTTGATCAATTGTATGCGCAGCATCATGAAGCCGGGGTGATATTAGGGGAACAATTCCGGGGCGTAAAACAGTTGAAGTCAAATACCAATGTGCTGGAAGGTCAAGTTGTCCTTGAAAAAGCAGATCTGGCCGAATCGACGACATTATTTACCCTGTTACTTGATAGTTGTTTCCAGATTAGCGGTGGCCAGCCAGAAACGAACTCTGACGTTCATTTGCTTGCGTCTCTGGGAAATGCAGTATTTGAAACGGATTTACCATCGAGCTTAATTGTGCGGATGTTATCGAAACCAAGTAATGATGGGCGTTGTTTTGATGTATTGATTACCCAGCAAAATGGGCAAGTTGTGGGGGCTTTTTCTGATGTCTTCTTTAAACGATTGCCGAAAGCTTCAACGCATTCAACAGCAGTTCAGTCAACCTCTGAATGGTTGTCTCCTGCTCAATGTTTTTATTCTCAGACCTGGCAACGATCATCTTGGAAAACAGAGGGGGGGGCTGAACCCACTAGCTTTTTATCTCCTTCTGCTTTATTTCAGAATGTTGAAACAGCTGATTTTTGGGCAGAGCGATTTGGATTGGAAACTTATAATGCTTATCGGCAAGGTGTTGAGCAGTTCTGTTTAAAAGCTGTTGTCAAAACATTCCGAGAATTGGGATATGTTGACAACATTTCTCTTCCGAAAGCATTGGCCCAATGCCGGATTCATGAGTCTCAGCAGAAACTGTTTTCTCACCTTTGGCACTTGTTGAAAAAGACAGGCCAAGAGGCCTCGGTTGCTGATGAGCTAGCCCATATAGATTGGACACAACTTTCCGTATCTTATCCCGAGTACGACTCGGAAACCATATTCATGCAACACTGTGTCTCTGCTTTAAGAGGTGTACTGCTGGGTGAACAAGACCCATTGGATATCCTATTCCGGGATACATCAATGGTTGGTAGTGATGCTGTTTATTTGAATTCCCCCATTTCTAGGGCGCTCAATGCGCAGCTTGGGCAGATGGTAGCGGCCTTGAGTGCAAAGCGTCCGTTAAGGATTTTAGAAATTGGAGCAGGAACTGGAGGAACAACGAAAAGTGTACTTGAGGCTTTGCATGACCTCCCTGTTGAGACTTACTGCTTTACGGATATCTCATCATTATTTCTTAAAAGGGCGGAGGAGATATTCCAGAACCATTCCTTCATGGAATTCCAAATTTTAGATATCGAACAACCGATTGCCGAGCAATTATTTGAAGCTGGGACTTATGATCTCATCATTGCAGCAAATGTCCTGCATGCAACACGCTCTATCTCTCAGACACTGGGACACGTTCGAGAGTTGCTCGCCCCTGATGGATACTTGTTGTTACGGGAATGTATTTCACAACAGTTGGCTGCCGATTTGAGTTTTGGGATGACAGAAGGTTGGTGGCGTTTTGAAGACACGATGCTACGCCCTGATTATGCGGTGATGAGTGCTGAACAATGGGAGCAGCAACTTTTAGAACACGATTTTTCTTACGCTCAGTCTATCCTGCCTCATCCAATGAGCGCTGAAGCGCTCATTGTGGCTCAAGCTGAAAATTGTTCCGAACAGGAACAATGGCTTTTAATTCAAGATGGTCAGGCGCAAATCTGGGTCGAAGAGCTTAAGCAACAAGGCGCTTTGTGTGAATGTCTTTCTTGGAAAGATATCATGAGTGGTGTCAAGTTACCCGCACAATACTCGCCAGATTACCTTGTTTGTTTTCCTCCGGATACTGAAGACAGTCCAGACATCGTTGAAGCGAGTATACAGTGTGCTGAATCAACGATGTCACTGTGCCGTCATTTATTTGAAGACAAACGTTTTTATCAAACCCGTGTCTGGGGGGTGACGACACAAGCCGAAAAAGTGTTGCCGTCGGATCCACTCACAGGACTTGGCCAATCGACCATGACGGGAGTGATGAAAAGTGCAGCATTAGAATACCCAGGTCGGATTGGCGGTGTGATTGATTGTGAAAAACTGTGCGGTGATCAAGACAGAGTATCGATGATTCAACAAATGTTGTCCCATATTCGGCAGCCAGGACATTTACGCTATATCGCGATCAGAGCTAATCAACCCTATCAGCCATTATTGTTGCCTGACATAGCCAAAGAAGAAGGGGCTATGTCTAATTCGATAGTTCAAAGCCTCTGTGCTGGAGGTGCTGTGCTCATCACGGGTGGTTTTGGTGGCATTGGAACTGCGTTGACGAATGCTTTAGGGGCATTTATGAAGTCAAATGGAAATTATCCTACAGGACAAAATACAAAAGGTACTTTGGTCTTGGTTAGCCGTCATATCGAAGGCAGCTCTCAACAAACTCAGGTACATGCTTTGGAAAACATGGGTTTTAGAGTGCTAGCGATTGAAGCGGATTTGAGTATTCCCGCTCAAGTCGATGATGTCTTCGAACAGATAGAAGCCCAATCTCTCCATCTTGAACATTTAATTCATACCGCGGGTATCGGTGGTGATCAGATGATTCGTGAAAGTCAGTCGGGTGATTTAAGAGAGGTGGTGTTATCCAAGCTAGCAAGCACTTGGTATCTGCATCAACGCGCACCAAGGGATCTTAAAACATTCTTAGTTCTCTCTTCGATGGTTGGGCTATGGGGGGCTAAAGGGAAAGCACACTACGTGTTTGCGAATCATTTTGCTGATCGTGTAATACAGCTTCGTCGTTCGCTAGGGCTTGCTGGCTCTGTTGTCCAGTTGGGACCTGTGGATGCCGGAATGTTAAATCTTGCGGGTAAGGAAGCGGCACTGCGGGTTGGTGTTCGAAGTTTCAAAGTGCAGGACATCGCAAAGATGCTCATTGGTGAATTGCGAGCTGCTGAGTGTGCGATTTTAGACATTGATTGGCGCATCTTTAAACCTTTCTATCGAGGAAGTTGGTTGCAGTCCTATTTTGAGAAACTTGGTTTGAGAAGTTATCGCAGTGATGCCTCTGTTATGACTCATGCTGATGAATATTCATTCTCAAATCGTTTTATGGCACAACCAGTCGCGAAGCGTCGAAAATTTGTTGAGGCAGAATTGTTCAGTATTTTGCGAGATGTGTTGGGATTAAGCGGTGACATCAAAAGTTATCTGGAAACAGGGTTTCATGAACTCGGGATGGATTCGTTATTAACGATGTCTTTTGCAGAAAAGGTTGCAGGCATGTCTGGAAAAGAAGTGTCGTCTATTGATGTTTTGGACAATGCAAATCTTCAACGCTTGAGTCAGTGGTTATTTGACCAATTCAAACATCAACTAGAGAAGACCGATGTGACACAGAAAAATGGACAGCATATTTCTTCTGTGTTCAACGCGTCTCAACCGCAGGACTCCGTTACATCTGGAGTCACTTTGGAACAGATAGAGCATGAATTAAAAGCCATGCAAGAAACATTGGAGGATATCTGATGGACCAGACGCATGAATTACTCTTAGCCAGACAGAATGCATTGATAAAACAGAGTCGTGAGAAGATCCGTGCTTTGTCAGCACAGATTAATCAACCGATTGCGATTGTAGGGATGGGGTGTCGTGTTCCCAGTGCAGATAATGTTGAAGCATTATGGGAATTGCTTCAACAAGGTGACGAGGCTATATCGGAGGTGCCATTGACGCGTTGGGACATCGATGATTATTACGATCCGAACCCTGGGACACCAGAAAAAACCTATAGCCGTCGTGCTGGTTATCTGTCAGATATTGAGCAATTTGACGCGAGATTTTTTGGTATTTCTCCGCGAGAAGCCCGTCAAATGGATCCACAACAGCGTTTATTAATGGAAGTCAGTTATCATGCACTTGAGAATGCAATGATATCTGCTGAGCGTTTACGGAATGAAGCCGTCGGTGTTTTTGTTGGGATTAGCTCGAGTGAATACGGTGCAATGACCTTTTCAGGGGATCGTGATGCGAGCCCTGATGCCTACTCGATTACAGGTACATCGTTGAACTCAGCGGCAGGGCGGCTCGCTTACTACTACGGTTTTAATGGTCCGGCCTTAGCAATTGATACGGCGTGCTCTTCCTCTTTGGTTGCAATTTATCAGGCTTGTCGAAGTCTCGTGAATCAGGAATGCCATACAGCTTTGGCTGGCGGGGTGAATACTTTATTGAGTCCCGGACCAACGGTTGCATTAGCGCAAAATAAAGTACTGAGTGCCAGTGGTCATTGCAGTCCATTTAGTCATGATGCTGATGGATTGGTGCGAGGTGAAGGATGTGGCGTGCTTGTGCTCAAGAGACTTGAAGATGCCGTGGCAGAGAAATGCCAAATACTAGCTGTCATTCGTTCTGGGCATGTCAACCAAGATGGTGCCAGTAGTGGCTTAACGGTTCCGAATGGTTATGCACAACAATCTTTAATCAAGACGGCATTGAAGGTTGCCCAAGTGGACCCGGCGGCAATTCAGTATGTTGAAACACATGGTACTGGGACAGAGCTAGGGGATCCGATTGAAGCGAAGGCACTACGACAGGCACTGTGTCAAGAGCAGGTAAGACAATCGCCACTTTTGATTGGCTCAATTAAAGCGAATATCGGTCACCTTGAGGCCGCGAGTGGGGTCGCTGGGGTGATAAAAGTCGTATTGGCCTTGAAACATCACATGTTGCCAAAACAAATCAATGTGGCACAAAAATCCACATTGATTTATTGGGGGGATGATTTAGATATTGTCAACAATTCGACCCCATTGACCTATGACCCTGAGCACCCGTTTTATGCGGGAGTGAGCAGTTTTGGTTTTAGTGGCACCAATGCCCACCTTATTCTTCAGGACCCGGTCAGTGCTGTTGTTGATGTGGAGGCTCCGCAAACAATCTCTCCTGTTCTTGAAAAGTCGACCTCAGAATCTCATGCTTTTCTTGGTATTTCGGCTAAAGATCCACAAGCCTTAAAATTATTGCTGCAAGACTACAGTGAGTATTTTGCCTCAGAAAGAGACTGGCAAGGGGCTTGTGCTGCTGTTAACGCAGGGCGCAGTCAATATCCGTATCGTGCCGGTTTTGTTGCGACAGATCGTCAAACGCTGGTATCTCAACTGAAAGCTGCCAGCCATAATGAGGATGTAAGGGAACCCTCACTGCCACCGCTTGTTACATGGCTTTTTACGGGGCAGGGCTCGCAGTATGTTCAGATGGGAAAGGTTCTGTTTGAAACCCAGCCGGATTTTCGACGGTGGTTAGAACACGCTGACGCGGCTATTCAACCTCACCTTGGTCGTTCAATTCTATCTGTAATCTGGCATGAAGCTGCTCAACTCAATGACACTCAGTATACTCAGCCGGCCATATTCTGTTTGCAGTATGCTCTTGCTCAATTTTTGTCGACACGTGTTGGGATGCCCCAATATGTGTTGGGACACAGTATCGGCGAATATGCCGCAGCGGTTGTCGCTGGTATCTTCGATTTGGATGATGCTGCTCGGATGATCGTTGCTAGAGGACGATTAATGGTTGAACGTTGTTCCCCCGGGGGAATGATGGTCGTTTTTGCGGATCGCCAACAAGTAGAGGAATTGTTAACGCATAGCCGTCAAGATGTGAGTTTAGCCGTTGTAAATGGTCCCAAAAACCACGTGCTATCTGGTTCAGGGGAGGCCATTCAGCATTTGGCTCAGATTGCTGGGAAACGCGACATTCGGTGTGTTTCATTGCCGGTTTCTCATGCTTTTCATTCATCGATGATGACCCCTATGTTGCGTGAATTCGAAGCCGTTGTGCAACAGACTAATTTTAATCGTCCGCAGATTAGCTTTATTTCTACTGCGTTGGGACGTTCCGTCGATGAAGAATTATTAGATTCATCCTATTGGGTCTCTCAGGTCAGCGGGGCTGTTCTGTTTGAACAGGCCATTGCGGCCCTGACGGCAGAACCGGATTGGCAGGATGCCTCTTCTCGTTTGTGTGTAGAGTTAGGGCCACATAGACAACTGATTGATATGGCAAGAATGTTACCTGATACGTCAGATGCTCAATGGTTGAATATGCTCCAAAGTGGGAATAACCATCATGTCTGCTATGAAACGATGCGTTCTCTATACCTTGCTGGCCTACCGTTTCAATGGCCAGAAATTTCCGCCTATAAGAGTTCACAGCCTTTGCCGCAGTATCCGTTTATTCGGCAACCATATTGGTTAGAGGGAGAACGACGCAGAAACGTTGCTTCAGCAAACTTAGACTACGATGTGGTATGGAATCATGTGTTGTTCAGTCAGGCAGGAGACACATATTTAAAATCAGAGAATGAGCAGAATAATTTTTGTTTAGTATGCACGGAACAAGAGTGTCAATTGGCTGCAGCTTTATCGAATTCAATGGCTCAGATTGGGACAGAATGTCAAATTGTGGCACCGAAAGCTTTGATTCAAGACGGGAGTGCCCTTGATCATTGTCATTCAGTGATTTTATATATGCCAGACGGACAAGCTCCGCCTGAATCGCAAACATGTTTTGAAACATTGTCGTTGATTGTACAAATGACTCAAGACCGAGTGGCTCGTACTCCCAGGTTAGTCATTGTGGTTGATAGTGGCGAACAAGGTTATAGGCCATTGGCTTCTGGTCTTGCCGGACTTTGCCGCACCGTGCGTGAAGAAACATCATTCGATCTGACGTTGATTGGTTTGGATGATCGCTTAGACGTGACACGCCGGGCTCAGATGTTAGCTGCCGAAATTCATACGCCTCGTTGTGGCGATTGGGAGAGACGCCTTGTGGATGATCAGGTTCTGGTTCCCCGGTTGGTCTCTGCATCTCAAACCGATACGCATCAGCGATCCCGGGTGAATGTTCACCCAGAACGGAGCTATCTCGTGACCGGGGGAACGGGGACTTTAGGACGCTTATTTGCGGAGATGCTTCTCGAGCAAGGTGCGAAAGATCTAATCCTCTTGGTTCGCCAGACAGAGCATCATGTACTGAATGAATTAAGAACGAAATCGACGTCTTTGGGGGCTCGTCTTAGTGTCTATGGTGTTGATTTGACTGATGGTGATGCAATTCAGAACGTTTTTGAAGTGTTGAAGAATACTCATCTGCCTTTGGCCGGCATCATTCATGCTGCTGGGCAATTGTCGGATGCCGCTTTCAATCAATTGAATGCAGAATCGTTTGCGCGTGCATTTGATGTTAAGGCTGTCGGTGGGTGGTGGCTTGACCGACTGAGTGAAGATATGCCGCTGGACTTTTTTGTCATGACATCCTCGATTGCATCGGTGTTGGGGGCGGTTGGACAAGCCAATTACGCATCCGCGAATGGTTATCTTGATGGTCTCGCATTACAACGATATGAGCAAGGTAAGCCTGTCATGAGCATCCGTCTGGGGGCCGTTGCTGACACTGGTATGACAGCACATGACGATGTGAAACGCCAGCTCCGTCGTATGGGGATCAAGCCGTTGCCTTTGTCTGTCATTCGACACCGGTGTGCAGCATGGTTGGGGGCGTCATCACCATTGTCGATGTTAGCAGAGATTGATTGGCCCAGAGTTCGAGCCCGGGAAGGGGAGACTGCACGCCCATTCTTGACGGAGATGTTGCCGCCCATAAATGGCGCAATAACCCAGTCAATGTCCTCATCTCTATCCGGAAATAAGGGGAAATGCCAACGCGAACAGATTGAAACTATCGTGATCGATACGATTGCTGCGATTCTCGGTATATCTGAGTCTGACCAGATCGGAAAAATGGACACGCTCAATGCGCTGGGTATGGACTCAGTCACTTTGGTTGAATTACGTGAACAATTGCAATTGCAACTTGGGGCGGAGATTCCGACAAGGTTCTTGTTTGACTTTCCACAAGTGGGCAAGCTTATTCGGCATTTACAGATTGAACTCCATGATCATGACAATCAACAGCGTGCGACAGAGGGGTATGATAGTACGTCTGAGACGCTGCCCGCAGAGTCTGATGAGCAAGCAAGTCGTCGGGATATTGCGATTGTTGGTATCGCTTGTCGTTTCCCTGGTAGTGTGAACTCCCCTGAAGCGTTTTGGTCAGCGTTGAAGGAAGGGAGAGATTTAGTCGGGGAGATTGATGCACTTCGTTGGGATGTTCGATCATTGATGCGTCAAGGGCAGCTAGTCACGGCACGTGCTGGTATTATCGATCACTTGGATGCTTTCGACTGTGGTTTGTTTGGTATTACGCCGCGTGAAGCGCAGTGTATGGATCCACAACAACGATTATTGTTGGAGGCCGGGTGGGAAGCCCTGGAGCGCGCGGGGTACGATTTTTCAGCCACCGATGTGCTGGGGGGGATATTCATTGGTCCTGGTCCTGATGATTATGCGAAGCGATTTCCGACGGATGCAGCGACCTTATCTCATCACCATAGCACAGGAAATGCATTAAGTGTTACTGCTGGGCGTTTAGCCTTCACTCTGGATTGGCAAGGGCCAACATTGGCGGTGGATACAGCATGTTCTTCATCACTAATGGCTGTACATCTCGCAACTCAGGCTTTACGTCAAGGTGAATGCAGTATTGCGCTTGCGGGGGGCGTGAATTTGCTGTTGTCACCAGAAACATCTGTTTTACTTTCTAAAGGGAGTATGTTAGCGCCTGATGGGCGTTGTAAAACATTTGATGCCAAGGCGAATGGATATGTCCGCAGTGAAGGGTGTGGTCTTGTTGTTCTTAAATGCTTAAAAGATGCCGTTGCTGATGGGGATGATGTCATCGCAGTGATTCGAGGATCTGCTTCCAATCAGGATGGTCACAGTCAAGGACTTACCGCACCCAATGGACAGTCGCAACAACGTGTTTTGCGTCGAGCTTTACGGGATGCTGCGGTTGACCCCACGCAGGTTGAACTGTTGGAAGCGCATGGGACGGGAACACCGTTGGGTGATCCCATTGAAATGTCAGCAGCGCAAGCTGTTTATGCAGAGAGGCTGTCTCGTCATTCCCCGTTATGGGTATCGTCTGTCAAAACAAATATGGGACATGCGGAAGCAGCGGCAGGCATTGCCGGACTTATAAAAACAGCGCTTTGTTTGTACCATCAGACGATTGTGCCCCATCTACATTTGGCGCAATTGAATCCAGAAATTCAGCTCGACGACACGGTTCGTATCCCAGACACAACACAGCCATGGCCACATGATGGTACTGAGCGTTATGCAGCCGTGAGTTCATTTGGTTTCAGTGGGACAAATGTCCACATGATATTGCAATCTGCACCTGAAAGAGCCTCTATATCTACAAAGAGGGATACACCAGATGGTTTACGAATCTCAGCCGCGACAAAAGTTGCACTCAACGACATGATGCATGCTTATCTTGATAGATTGGTTGTGCTACCTGCAAAACAATATGAAGATTTTTGCCAGCAGAGTTGGCGTCGTGCTGAGTTGGCGCATACAAGGATATTTGCAGCTGCGCCGCAGGGGGAGATGATTGCTGAACTTCGCTCAATATTGGAAAGTTCACACACGGTAACAAGTGTGGGACACCAAACGTCGGCTCTGTCGATGCTGGGCGGATCTTTACCGTGTTATCCATTCCAGCGGCAACATTTCTGGCAACCACTCTCAGCTGTTCGAAAAGAACGCTCCAACGCAGTTAATCTGGGCGTGAGATTGGGCCCCAGAAGCGCAACGAAGGTGGTTTATGCCGTTGATTACCTGAATCAGCCCCCTTTCAATCTCGAAGACCATTTGGTCCATAACGAATTTGTGGTACCAGCCGCTGCACATTTAGCCCTGATTATTGGCATGCTCAGGGATTTGCGCGGGAGTTGTTGCTGGGAAGTTTTAGATGTTTTATGTGAGGGAACATTCATCCCTGATGCAGAGACAGAAGTGGCCTTGTATGAGTTTACGACGATCACTGAAGATGAAGGCGAAGCGTTCAGCATTGAAGTTCTAAGTGAACACTCTGAGGGGATCCGGACACACTTGCGAGCTAGAGCAAAATCGACGGAGACTCAAGCTGCTTCTATCGTGATTCCAGTGTCGAATCCACCATTAACTGAAATCAATGCAGCCACTTTTTATGATGAACTTTATTCTTCAGAAATTGCCTTGTCTCATGAATTTCGCAGTATTGTGTCGATCCAACAGTTTGTTGGCTACTCGAAGTCAGAAATGCGTTGGTATGCAGGTGATTCAGGGCCATTAGTGCCGGGAGAGCTCGATTCACTATTACAAACGATCGCTTTGGCGACAAAGGCTGAACAGCCAGGCACTAGTCATATGAGCGGGGCGACAATTCCCGTTACTATTGATAGATTACTTGTGGCATCTCTGGGAGATAGAGAGGCGGTCCCAAACTTGCCATTTATCTGTCAGACCCGTCTCAATAAAGAAGATCGTGGCGCTGCTTTTGTCCATGACATCGCTTTGTCGGTCGAAGGGGAACAACCATTTCTGAGTATTGAGGGATTATGTACTCGGTGGGTGAGTGCGCAGCAGATCAAACCGATCAGAGCTTCTTCTGCTTATCTGAATGAAGCGTGGGTGGCTGAACCTTTGGCGACGCCATTGACACCATCGGAAGAGGGGGCGCCAATTTATGTTTTGTTAAACACGGTCGAAGATGAAATTGACCCTGATTTCGCATCTGCTTTAGCACCGCTGAACATACTGCATCACCCTACGACTCAGGTGGTTGAACAAACGTGTCGTGAACGACATGAAAGTCATGATGTTGTTTTGATTTACTGTTTATCTCAATATGATCCGCATGGCAGCGTAGCAAACAGCGACGGGATGCAAGGGATGATGGCGCTTGTCTCTGCCGTCAGATACGCTCATAACCTTAGTGAAACCTTGTTTGACTCTGGTATAGCAACACGTTTTCAGGTGCTTTCAAAAGAACATGCCCATCCAATTGGCAAAGTAAGTGGTTCTCCTTTGTTTGGGTTTGCATCGGGACTTTGTAAATCACTGAGCCTTGAATGGTCAAATTGCTCTGTCGGAATGCTCGATGTGGATACGTTATCATTGCAGCAAAACGCAACCCTTTTGGAAAATGAATGGTGTCAAATGCCATTGAGTTGGGTCTGCTATCATCAAGAACACCGCTATGTTCGACGGATTGGGGAATTTGCTGGCGAGGAGATTGTTGGGAAGAATGCTTTTCATTGTCGTGACACGGGGCTTTACCTGTTGACAGGAGGATTGGGGGCACTCGCTTTGGAGACATGCAAATGGCTTCTAAGTCATGGCGCAAGACGCTTCCTCTTGCTAGGACGACGTGCTGAAAATGAGCAAATCAGTCAACGATTGCAAGAACTTCATGACACATTTAATGCTCAGTTCGAGTATAGAGCCTGTGATGTCTCTGACAGGACGGCTTTAGAGACGTTGCTTGCTGAGGAACAGATTTCTGACTCGCTGTGTGGCATTTTCCATTGTGCTGGGACGCTGTCTGATGGGGCTTTCTCTTCCTTAACTGATGATGACTTCGCTCATGTTATGCGTAGCAAGGTCATTGGAAGCTGGAATTTACATACATTAACTCAGGACATGTCGCTTGATTGTTTTGTTCTGTATTCATCATTGGCTTCGTTACTGGGGGCAGCAGGACAAAGTAATTATGCCGCTGCAAACGGTTTTATGGATCAGCTTGCGCATTATCGACATGCTTTAGGCTTACCAGCACTGGCGCTCAATTGGTCTGGCTGGGACGAAATCGGTATGGCAGCAGGAAAGACATCAGAGACTGGGCTGCGTTTATTGAATCCAGCGAGAGCGATTATGGATTTGGAACGCTTGATGTCATCTGATGTGATTCAAGCGGGGGTCATTGATGTGGATTGGTCCATCTTTAGCGCGCTTGGGCATCGACCGATACCCGGGTTTGTTCAACATTGGATAGAAAGTCATCAGGTTGACCAAACGGATACCGACAATGAGAAAGAAGACAATAGCGTTAATCTGTTGGAAGAACTTCGAGCGCTTCCATCAATGGCTCGACTTGATTCTGTTAAAAGCTATTTACGTCAAATTACAAGAAAGATCATGAAGTTGGATGAAGAGAGTGAACTGGATGACCAAAAGCCATTTCAAGACTTTGGATTTGATTCTTTGATGTCCATTGAACTGAAGCAAAAGCTATATAAAAAGTTGCGTATAAGAGTACCTGCAACTCTGATATTTGACTATCCCAATGTAGAAAGTCTAGCAACCTATATTATGCAAACACTAGAACCGGACTGTGAGTCAACAGAGAAGCCATTGCCGGATACAAATAAGCATATGGATGAGCTGGATGAAGAGCAACTCGCACACATACTGGAAACACTGCTGTAAAGGAGTATTCACTTGAATATGAATCAAACACAGAAAAGAAGTGAAAATTCTTACAAGGATTTATTGAAAAATTCCATCCTGAAGATTCAGGAGAAAGATCAGCGAATACAAGCGCTTGAAGGTGAGCGAGATAAGCCTATTGCGGTGATTGGTTTATCTTGCCGTTTCCCTGGTGCTTCGAATCCGGAATCGTTCTGGCAATTGATCCGAAATGGAGAGAATGCGGTCACCACGATGACAGACCAGCGGTGGGATATGGCTGAATACTTTTCCCCACTTGTGGGGGAACCCGGAAAAATAAGCACATGTCATTTTGGGTTGTTGAAAGATATTGATCAATTTGACCCTTCTGCTTTTGGTATCTCAGAGGAAGAAACACCTTATCTGGATCCGCAGCATCGGTTGCTACTTGAACAGGCATGGCATTGTTTTGAACGCGCAGGTTTCGATATCATGGCACTGAGAGGTTCAGATACGGGTGTTTTTGTTGGTCAAATGAACAGTGATTATACAAATTTGATCAAAAGTACTGAGGATTTGAATGCCTATGTAGGACAAGGTAACGCGTTGAGCGCTGCTTCAGGTCGGTTGTCCTATGTTTTTGGGCTGAATGGTCCGAGTGTATCTGTCGATACGGCATGTTCTTCATCACTGGTTGCTGTGCATCTTGCTTGTCAAAGTTTACGGATGGGAGAGTGCTCTACGGCTTTAGCCGGAGGGGTAAATTTATTATTAAGCCCCGAAGCTGCGATTGGTGCTTCTGTTGCTCACATGCTTTCAGTGCGTGGGCGCTGCAATACATTTGGTGACGGGGCGGATGGTTATGTTCGCTCTGAAGGGTGTGGCCTCGTCTTACTCAAAACCTTGGAGCAAGCGGAAAAAGACGGTGACAAGATACTGGCGGTAATTCGAGGTTCAGCAGTGAATCAGGATGGACGCAGTCATGGATTGAATGCTCCCAATGGACCCGCCCAGATGGACGTTATCCGTCAGGCTTTGTCTCAGGCAAAGCTGGATCCTGCCGAGGTAAATTATCTCGAAGCGCATGGGACTGGCACCGCCCTCGGAGACCCTGTTGAGGTTCAGGCTGTGGATCAGGTCTATGGACAAGCAAAAGGGCGTACCAAACCGTTAGTGATGGGGGCGGTGAAAGCCAATATCGGTCATTGTGAATCGGCTGCAGGGGTTGCTGGGTTGATTAAGTTAATCCAGATGGTCCAAGGCGATGTACTGCCGCCGATTACGCATTTGGAGCAACTCAACCCGCACTTTGATGGTTTGAGCGAGTCGCTTGTTTTTCCGAAGGGCGCGTCGAAAGATGGGACGTCTTCGTTCACATGGCATGATGAGCAGTCTCGTATCGCTGCTGTGAGCTCGTTTGGTTATACCGGTACGAATGTTCATATGATAGTCTCTCAGCACTCGACTGAGAAAGATGCGCTGAACGTTCAAGCCCATGCTGAATCAAGTAAGACACAGTCCCAAGCTGTTTATCCATTCTATTTTTCTGCGCATAGCATTACGTCATTGCGCCAACAACTCTCTCAATTCCGTGATTTTTTGAAAGAAACGCCTCACCTTTCACTGCCTCTTATTTCCGGAGCGGTGAATAGTATTCGTAATCATTTTGCTTATCGTTTTGGTTGTCATGCGGCAACGAGGCAAGAACTTTTATCTTGTCTTGTGTCAGGGATTCAAGGTGAATACTCAGAGCCGCTTGGAAAACCGACTATGGTCGCCTGTTTTGGTCCTTCCAATAGTCAATATCCCATACCACCTCAGATCTTTGCCTCTGACACATGGTGCTCGTATTTTCGGTGTATTGAAACCCGAGTCACACAAGCGACTGAATTCAGTATCGAAGCGTTGATGTCGTCTCAGGCATATCCCACCCTGCGCCACTTGATTTCACAACTTTCTTATGTCGAGCACCTCGTGGAAGAAGGGGCCGAGATAAGAAAGGTTCAGGCATCTGGTACAGGCACGATTGCTGCCCTCGTTTTTGCTAAATCTTTGACACTTGAGCAAGCAGCAGATTTATGTGTGCGCTTGGATCAAATCTCAGGAGCTGATTTAACAGAGCAAGAGCAACGAGTTGAAGCGGATATCCGATATCTGATTCAGGACATACACCTAAAAGAAGCGCAGCGTCAGATCTTTGTCAAAGGACATGACTCGACGCGTCAGGATGTCGATTGGGTAAAATGGCCTTATCACAATGTCTCAGAAGCAAAGCAAAGACTGCTTGAGGCGTTGCTCTCACAACAGCATCCGTATCACTGGTCAATGCTAGACTCAGAGATTGGCATTGATGTTTCAGCTTTGCAGATTTTTCCTCAGAAGACTATCGAATCCGAGACTCAGCCCTCATGGATTAATTTACGCATCAATTTGTTTAATCGTGGGGCGACGCTGCGATGGGACTATACGACGATACCGCAGGATAAATCTCAATATCCCGTCTTGCCGGATTATGTCTTTGCACGACGTCGCTATTGGTTACCCCCACAAGTGACAGAGCGAGTGGCGTCACTCCCATCAATGTTCTCAACTGTGGGGCACAGTATCTTTACAACAGTTTTAGCCGTGCCTGATGGTGGAAGCTTATATGCGGGTGAACTTGCCTTATCACGGTTACCATTTTTAAGAGATCACCTCGTTGCAGGAGAGATTGTTCTACCTGCAAGTGTTTATATAAACTTAATTGCAGAGGTGTGTGTCGGTCCCGATGGACTGCCTGCGAACATTGTTCAAATACAGATCAGCCAAGCGTGTATTTTGGATTCTCAACCCATTGGTGTGTATTGTCGAGTCGACCCGACTGAGAATGGCATAGCGAAGGTTGAAATTTATACAACATCAGAGCGTGGGAAATGGACGAAACATGTCAGTGCGCAAGTAAATGTTGGTTTTCGTGCCGAGTTAAATATCAAGCCGCTTGCTGATGTTCGGAAACGGTGCTCTCAGGTCATCTCTGTTGAACAACACTTACTCAGAGCCAAACAGTCGGGTATTGAGTATGGCCCTTCTTTTCAGGCCATTCGTCAGTTATATAGCGGTTCAGGTGTTGCATTGGCCAAAATCGAATGGCCATCTGATTTGCCGAATTACTGGTCAGGTTGTGGCTTACATCCGGTGATGTTGGATGCTTGCTTTCAGGTCATCAGTGGGGCAATGGGGACGCAAAATTCAGACAGAAAACTACCTTTGTATGTGCCGACAGAGCTTCATGAAATGCATCTTCAGGGAAATAGTGCTGAGAGCTTATGGTGTTTTGTACAAATTCTTGCCCCTGACGAAGTGTTTCACAATGAAGCAACGATGTATGACTACTTGAGCCAACAAGAAAAGCTTTCCGTTGCTTTATATGTATATGATGAACAGGGAAAAGCGATTCTCTCAATTAAGCGTTTTGAGGCATCGAAGTATCGGCCGGAGCTTAAAGGGGCATTATGGCAAGAATGGTTGCTAGAAAAGCAATGGATACCCTGTCGGTTTTCTTCCGAGAAATTAGATGTCGATGTGTCTGCATTGCTGACGCAGGCACAATCTCGGTTTAGTACTGTACCTTATACGATGTCTGTGGACATGATGCAGGATCTGGATGCGCTTTCTGGACATTTCATTCATCGAGCATTGACGCAGTTTGGCTTCGATGAGCAGTTTTTTACATCATTACTTACTGCTCATACGCTGCCCGATGAGATGCTCGAACAATACGGGATTCTGCCAGATTATCAGCGATTACTAAAAAAATTAGTTTCCCTGAGTGAGCACCTCCCTGTTTCAGCACTGCCTGCTGATGAAATCGAATCAAAACTGAGATCTAAGCTAGGGGAAGAAACGCATGAGTTGGACTTATTCGTTCGCTGTGGTAACGCACTAGCTGAGGTACTGCAAGGGCAAACGAAAGCGGTTGATCTGCTATTCGAGGCGGGCCATTCACAAGGGACCGAGGCGCTTTATCAAGATAGCCCTGGGAGTTTGTTGTTAAATCAACGGATAGCAACACTGGTTGCTGAAGCTGTAAGTCAAATACCTTCAGGCAGACGATTAAGGATTTTAGAAGTTGGTGCAGGGACTGGTGCTACAACGCAACAAGTTTTGGAGCAAGTCGATGGTAAAAACATCGATTATGTCTTTACCGACATTTCGCCCCATTTTTTGATGCGTGCAAAAGAAAAATTTGGTGCATTCGAGTCGGTAGACTATCGGATATTTGATTTGCAGCAAAATCCACTAGAACAAGAATTCACTGCTGGGGCATTTGATGTTGTGATTGCAGTAAATGTGCTGCATGCAACCGCTGATCTGACTCAGACCCTGAATCATTTATCTCTCTGTCTAGCCGATGGCGGCCTCTTGTTATTACGTGAGGTAACAGAGCAGCAAGCCTGGCTTGACCTCAGCTTTGGGATGACACCTGGCTGGTGGAGTTATACGGACACATCGTTACGTCAAAATGGACCATTATTAAATACCGAAGAGTGGCAGACTTTGTTACATGATTCGGGGTTTGAGTCAACGCTTGTGACGGATGAGCTAGAGCGAACCGAAAGTATATTTATTGCAGAGAAAATTGCGAGCACCACTGATGTGGTATCTAAGGGATGCTACTTAGTTCTTGGTGATGAAGACACCATCGAAACCCAAGGGCTAAACGCCCTGAAAAATGAGTTGGCGCAACGTGGATTGGATTGGGTGTTTATTTCCCTGAATGAATTCATGCAGCATCCTCGCTTTCAAGAATTAGATGCATTTTCAACATTACTGATGTCGGTGGAAGCGCAGCAAGGCCCGATTATCGGTTTAGTCTATGCGTGGTCTATGAGTCCGTCAGACCTAAACTGTGACGACCTATTGGAGAAGTCTGAGCGTTATCTGAAATATCCATTACTGCTTTGTCAAACGCTGTTGGATGCGCGCTGGCGACACCTTTCTCCTAGCTTTTTGACCGCAGGTGCCCAGCCACGGGATCACAAAGTTGCACAGCCTTTACAGGCGATGGTTTGGGGACACGTGTTCACTTATATCAACGAAAATGCAGCATTTGCACGGCTTATTGATTTAGATGGTACTTCTGTTTCAGGTGAATGCTTGTATGAAGCGTTGACACAAAAAGAAGAATGTCAGTTGGTTGTTCGAGAGGGGCAGTTGTGTGCTGCACGTCTTAAACGGGCAACGTTATCGGTTCCGGAAGCGCCAGCACAGCGGTGTAACATTGTGGCTGATGGGACCTATGTGATCACCGGTGGATTTGGCGATTTAGGACTGCAAACGGCACAAAAACTTGTTGAACAAGGGGCCCAAAACTTGATTCTCATTGGCCGTCGTGAGCGTCGAGATGTCATGAAAACATTGGATATGCTCCGTGAACAAGGTGTGAATGTCGTTCCTCTTTATGTTGATGTCAGTGATGGTGAGGCACTCAATACTGCACTGAACCAAGTGTTAGATGAGTTACCCATGATTCGAGGGGTTGTCCATTCGGTGGGGGTCTTAGATGATGGCGTAATAGAAAAACAACGCTGGGAAAGATATCTGAAGGTACTAAAACCCAAGGTCTTTGGTGCAATTCACCTCTATGAGGCAGTATCTGGTTACGACCTGGATTTTTTTGTGATCTATTCTTCAGCAGCAGCGGTAATGGGAAATCCAGGCCAGGCTAATCATGCCGCTGCCAATGCATTTTTAGACGCATTCGCTTGGTATCTGCGTGGACAAGGCTGCCCTGGGCTTGCGATTGGCTGGGGGGCTTGGTCTGAAATAGGTGCTGCGGCTGCAAGAGGGATTACAGCGCGTTTGACTCAAAATCAATCCATTGCAGGTACCATCTCTCCTGAGCAGGGTGCTGATTTGATTGCAAAACAGTTTGCCAGTAAAAATGTGCAGTTCACTGTATTACCTATAGACTTCGACCGAAAGATAGATACACAGTATTTACCACAGGTTCAACGTTTGTTATCGAGCCTACTGAAGAGTAACAAATCGGGAGTCCAGCAAGCAGGAACAGCACCTGATAATCGAGAAAAGGAACATGCAGATCAGTTTGTGCAAGACTTGCTACAAATGGATGAAGCTCAACGACAACGTCAAGTCGAAAATTATCTACAAGGTACCTTAGTCAAATTACTCAAGCAACATGGGAACATTGAACATCAAACCAGTTTATTTGAATTGGGGCTTGATTCTCTGCTTGCCATTGACTTGCGAAGCTTGTTGGAAAATCAATTCCGGCAGAAATTTGAGTCAACCCTATTGTATGACTATCCCACCATTCATTCATTGACTGAGTTTCTTCTCCAATGTGTCAGTGACAATCATGGGCAGCAAAAAACTCCGTTCACTCATCATGCAGAAACGCTTTCCAGTGATCCTGCAACGAAAACTGCTGATGTCGAACTGCAAGGAGATGATGCGATTGCGGTGGTTGGGATGTCCTGCCGCTTCCCTGGGGGGGCAAATTCGATTGGAGAGTATTGGGAATTACTGAAAAATGGTGTAGATGCGGTTCAGCCGATTCCTGAAACACGTTGGGATCATTCGCGATATTATGACCCGGACAAAACGCAATCGGGGAAAATCTATGTTGCAGAAGGATGTTTTATTGATGAAGTCGCTCAGTTTTGTCCAGAGAGATTTGGTATTGCTGGTATTGAAGCAGACCTTATGGACCCGCAACAGCGGCTACTTTTAGATGTTTGTTATGAAGCTTTAGAGAGTGCAGGACAGAACCCAATGGGATTAGGCGGTTCTGAAACGGGCGTCTTCATGGGGGTTATGACGCAGGACTACTTACATTTGACGCAACATGTGCGTGAGAATGCGTTTTATGTCGGAACTGGTTCTGCGAATAGTGTGGTCGCAGGACGAGTGTCTCATGTCTTCGGTCTGATGGGGCCGACAATGACTCTTGATACAGCCTGTTCATCTTCCTTAGTCGGGGTTCAGATGGCATGCACTAATTTGCGGTCTGGTGCATGTGATATGGCGATAGCAGGTGGTGTAAGTTTACAGCTTTCTCCAGAACCTCTGGTTATCGAGTGTGCAGGTGGCATGCTTTCACCAAGCGGGCACTGTCGCACATTTGATGCCAGTGCTGATGGTTTTGTTCGTGGGGAAGGTTGTGGTGTAGTGGTCTTAAAACGCTTGGCGGATGCTAAGCGGGATCGGGACCCAATCGTGGGTGTGATTCGTGGCGGTGCAGTGAACCATGATGGGCGTGCCGGCGGTTTGACCGTACCGAGTGGGTTATCGCAGCAAAAGGTGTTGGAAAAAGCGCTTCATGATGCCCAGTTATCCCCTTCTGATATCTCCTATATTGAAGCACATGGCACGGGAACTCACCTCGGGGACCCTCTGGAACTAAATGCATTACAGGCGGTTTTCAGTGAATCACGCGATAAGGCGCCATTATATGTCGGTTCGGTTAAAACCAATATTGGTCATGCTGAGGCTGCAGCGGGTGTTGCCGGGTTGATCAAGGTTCTACTCTGTTTGAAACACGAAACCTTCGTCCCTCATTTGCATTTTGAACAGCCTAACCCCAATTTTGATTGGGAACAGAGCAATATACAGGTAACGACTTCTCTTCATGAGTGGACGTCGAAAACAAAGCGTCGAGCTGGAGTGAGTTCTTTTGGGTTAAGTGGAACAAATGCGCATCTTGTAGTCGAAGAGTTTCAGGAAATGATGCTCCCTCGAAAACAACCCTCAGAGTTTGTACCTTTGGTGGCGCTCTCTCACATCAACCCGACACAACTAAAGCGTGATGCGGCCCGATACCATCAGTTACTGACTGAGGATACGCCATTGCTAATGGATGCAGCTTATACTTTCTGTATATCTCGTACTGGGCAAAGTGTGCAGGCAGTCTTTCCGGCGCAAACACAAGAAGCATTGCTCGCTGGGTTAAAGAGATTAGCCGATGGTGAGCTGGATATTGTAGATAGAAAGATTAAACGGCCACGGTTGGAGTGGCAGATATCGGTGAATCAAAGAGCTGCATGGATGAATCAGGCCTGTACTTACTATGACTTGTATCATCTGTTTCGAGGGACGATTGATGCCAGTGTTGAAGCGCTCAAGCAGCGAGGTTTCGATGTATTGTCCTCGATAGAACTATGTACATTGAAAGACGGTTCTGTAGACGAAAATATCGCGCTACCTGAGCAAGTTCGTTTGGCCATCTTAAATGTAGCGTATGGACGTTTGCTCTTGTCACTAGGCATTGCACCCGAGTGTATCCAAGTTGAAGGGTTATCCTTGCTATGTGTTGCAACCCTCGTCGGTGTGTCGGATATCGAACAGATGATCGATGGTATGCTTGCGGACAGTGATACTGAGCTTAAAGCTATTTTAGCCGGGATCCATTTTTCTCATGGTCATATGAGGATGAGCTTTAAAGCTGATCGTCGTTTGTCCTCTGCTGTCAATGAACGCTGCGACTCTATTTGTCCAAAAACGTCCGTTGATTATGTTTGGGGGGACAGTGATATTTCTCTGGATCTTGTTCGAAGTGCTGTCAATGGGAAAGCGTTTACTGAACTCCACCAGTTACTGAGCATGTGCTCTTCTCTGGGATTGGATATTGACTGGTATACTTATTTTTCTCCCGTTGAACCGCATCGGATAGCCTTGCCTTCTAGTCACTTCCCAACGCGACGGTACTGGGTTAATGAATCACTCGAGCAAGAACAAACACGCCAAGTGCCACTGATCAGTCAGGACATCACTGCAGCTGTAGATGGGTGTCGATATGTTGACTTCCACTTATCTGTTGAACATCAGGTTTTCCTCGACGAACATCGTTTGAGTAATACACGGATATTGCCTGCCGCTGGGAGTCTGGCTTTTATCCTTCATGCTCATCAATGTTCGTATCCTCTTGAAATGAAAGGGGTTCGCTTGGTTCGCCCCGTTCATTTTGAATCACAGTTGTCCGTTCAGCTTGCGATGAAGCCGACAGGACGGACGGAGCTATTTTATTGTGAACCAACCATGAAAGAGTGGCATGTCTTTGCAACGATGGAAGCCATTGACATGAGTGAATCATCGACTGAGAGAGCTCTCATCACGGATGATAATCAACTTTTGTCGACATTCCACGCTGTACTGAATGCGCCTAGGTACACCATGGATAAAGAGACCTTTTATCAGGCGTCTATCCCTCGAGAACTGAATCTTGGAGAGTCATATCGACTGATTGAGGAAGTGCAAGGTGATGGTCTGTGTTTGGTTGCTAGAATTCGGAATATTTCATCTGAATTTGTATTAGATCCGCGTGTTTTGGATGCCTGTATACAGTCTGTCAACGGGGTGGGGGACAAGTTAGAGAGACAATCAGACGGACTCTTTTTGCCTTATGCGATACAAAGTATTTCTATTCATGACTGGCCGTCAGGCTCACATTTTTGGTGCATGACGCAGTTTTTACCCGAGAACAGTCATGCTGATGAATTGGTCTACGATATTACCGTTGTGGATGAACATGAACGTATTTGTGCGCGGTTTGAACATGCCAGCTTCAGAAAAGTCAATGTCCCTATGGTTGACAGCGCCAAGCCAGAGACATCGATTATCCATCAATTGCGATGGCAACCCTCGCCTTTACGAAATACAGAGTCCGTGAATTCAATCGCAATTGATGCAGTTGAAAACTTACAAAATGTATTACTAATTGGTAAAGCAAATGCTGTTCAACAACGGTTGCAAGAGCAATTAAGTGATTGTGCTTGTCACCAAGTGGATGCCGCAGAAGCTGCACGGCAATCAGTCGATGAACTTCGCCTTCTATTGGATGAATGTTCAAAGGCTGGCGCGTTCATCTATACTGAGTTGCTTGAAGCATCTGATCGATCACCACACGATGTTGAAATATTGACTCAAGATATTTGGTATTTGCAGCAATGGTTAGTTGCTGCAAGCAAACAAGGTAAGCCATTTATCGTTCTGACCCGAACCGGACAGTCTGTCTGTCTGAATGATGTGCCCTTATCTGCGGCAAGTGTCGCGGCTGCGGCTCTGGTGCAAACTGCTGTTCAAGAATTTCCGTCATTCCCGGTTCTACTGATCGATTTGGATGACCTTTCGACAGAAAGCGAGGATGGTATCGGATGGTTAGCGGAAATCACACCGTCGGTACAAGACTCTGTGGTCGCTTACCGTGAGGGAAAACGTTACCGAAGCGTTTTGGAAGCCGTACATTCTATAGAAGACGTGTCTTGTGGGAATTCCGTCTCTCCTGTCAAACCGAACCGGACTTATATAATTACAGGTGGGTTAGGTGATATTGGCCTACTCACGGCTGAAAAGCTAGTCTCGGAAGGGGCGACCTCATTGGTACTCATGAGTCGGAACGAGCATACCAATACGAATGAACGTATTGAAGCGCTGCGAAATGTTGGATGTCAGGTCGAGATCCGACTGGGTGATGTGTCCGATATGACGGTCCTGCAAGCACATATTGAGCAGATGACGTCTTGCATGCCCCCTGTTGCTGGTATTTTCCATACGGCCGCTATTTCAGCCAATGCCCTCATGACACAACAGACGGCGGCCGACTGGGCGGATGTGTTGTCGGTTAAAGTACAGGGGGCTCTGAATTTACTTGAAATGAGTCGAGAGATGGAACTGGACTGTTTTGTCCTGTTCTCTTCCATTGCATCTATTGGGGGATCAATCGGTCAATCTAATTACGCAGTTGCGAATGCCTTTCTAGATTATTTCGCACAATCTTGGTCGCAGTTAGGTGTTCCGGTGATGAGTATCAACTGGGGCGCCTGGGAAAATACGGGGATGGCTGGACGCGCTGAAGCGAAAGGTATTGGATTCGAACAGCGTTTGAGTCCAGAGCAGGCTCTTTCATCTCTCTGCTTCCTGATGCAAAACCCAAGACCTCAGGTGGTATGTTTTAGAGAAAATAGGGCTTTGAATACATCTGGTTTGGAGCTGTCGGGTGGTACTTCTCTCAATGAAGAGCTCAAACATCGTTTGTTTGGAGAGGCGTTCTTCAATTTATCGGCAGATGAACAAAACAATACTGTCAGCCAGACGATTCGGAGCATATTGAGCGATTTTCTTAAGGTTGATCCCGACCACATTAAGGATGAGCAGCCATTTTTTGATTGTGGGATGGATTCAATTACCGCAGTCGATTTCAGTCACCAAGTCGGTGAAGTCTTTGGGGTTGAGCTTCACGTTGATATTGTTTTCGACTATCCCAATTTGCTGAGCCTTGCAGATTATGTGCTGCAACTGTTGTTACAGGATGTGCCTTCATTCGATCCTGTTATCAGCGGGGAAGACGGAGCACTCGTGGATACTTTGTCCCGTTTATCTGTTGATGAGAAGCAACATCATATCAAACGGACGATTCGGAACATTTTGTGTGAGTTTCTAAAGGTTGATGGAAGCCATATTAAGGATGAACAGCCATTTTTTGACTTAGGGATGGACTCAATTACTGCGGTTGAGTTCAGTCGTCATGTGGGAGAAGCATTTGCACTCGAACTACATGTCGACATTATTTTCGATTACCCCAATTTATCAACGCTCACTACACAGGTAATGGAACTATTGTCATTCGATGTATCACCTCAGCCAATCTCAGAGGACGTGACAATTGAGCAGCTCTCTAAAATGCTGGAACAGGAATTAGAAAATGACGCATAGAAATTTGCAGGAAACGACACCGATGCAAGATACAAAGGAATTGTTCAGTAAGAGTCTGAATGAAATTAAACGACTGAAAGCGATTAACCATCAACTGGAAACGATGCATAAGGAGCCCATTGCCATTGTCGGAGCGGCTTGTCGGTATCCGGGGGGAATTGGATCATTGGAACAGTTCTGGGAAGCTCTGGAGCAAGGACGTGATTGCATTGAAAGAATGCAAGATCAGCGTTGGCCGATGTCCCGTTTTCTTACTGATAATCCTCATACCGAAGGTGGTATTTATAGTGATGCGATGGGGTTGCTTGAGAATGTTGACCGTTTTGATCCTGCACACTTTGGTTTATCGGTTGAAGAAGCAATACATTTGGATCCTCAGCATCGGCTCTTGATGGAAATGGTTTGGGAAACGATTGAAGATGCAGGATATGCTGTAGACAGTTTTTCGGGCACCCGGACCGGTGTCTATATTGGGTTAATGAGCGATGACTATGGTCAGTTGCAGGGCCCTTTGGAAAAAGCAAGCTACTATGTGGGGTCGGGGACGGCACGTAGTTGTGCTGCTGGTCGACTCTCTTATACCTATGGGCTGGAAGGGCCTGCGATGACGATTGATACGGCTTGCTCTTCATCCTTAGTGAGTGTGCACCTCGCTGTGCAGGCGATCCGCCGCGGTGAGTGTGATAAGGCAATTGCGGGCGGAGCGAATCTTATTCTCTCACCACAAGGTAGTGTTGTTGCTTGTCGTTCTCAAATGTTATCACGATCAGGACACTGTCAGACTTTTGATATCAATGCGGATGGGTATGTTCGTTCAGAGGGGTGCGGTACGGTCTTGTTGAAACGTCTCAGCAGTGCGTTGCAAGATGGGGATCAAATTTATGCATTGATTCGTGGGTCAGCGATCAATCACGATGGCCGTAGCCAAGGGTTAACGGCACCGAGTGGTCAAGCCCAACGCAAAGTCATTGCTGCCGCTTTAGATGATGCAGGGGTTTCACCTGATAAAATTGAATTTGTTGAATGTCATGGCACGGGAACAGCACTTGGTGATCCAATCGAAGTTCGTGCGCTTGAATCGGCTTATATCAAGCAATCGCATCATCAGCGAAAGGCAGATCAGCCTGTGGATAGGCTGCCCTTAAAACTCGGTGCACTAAAATCGAATCTTGGTCATATGGAGTCTGCGGCTGGTATTGGTGGATTACACAAAGCCATGGAAGTGATTCGTCACCGTAAGGTGCCTCAAAATCTTCACTTCAAAACATTGAATCCACAAATCAAAGTGGATCAAAGTATGCTTCATATTGTCGATGAACCGACGCCTTTGGCTACTGAAGGGCCTGTATTTGCTGGCGTGAGCTCATTTGGCTTTAGTGGGACGAATGCCCACATTATTTTGGAATCATATACAGAAGCGAAAGAACCGAAGGATGAAAATGAAGGGAAAATATTTCGGTTGTCTGCTCGTTCCCGCGCTGCTCTGAATGATTATGCAAAACAATATCTCGAATTCCTGAATCAGCATTCTGACATCGACTTGTCTGCCTTGTGTTACACCGCGGCAACCGGGCGTGATGATAGCGCGTATCGAATCGCGTTTGCGGTTAACGATGTCAAAGACCTAGAAGCTTGTCTGAAAGAATATATTGAGGTCACGGGAGGCGATGAATTTTTGCCAGAAGCAGGTTCCTTCCCCTTACTTTGGGTGATCAGTGGCCAAACCAATGTGGACTGGCGCTTAGCGCATCACCTATACCAGACGCGAAGCACTTATCGATCTTCAATTGAGAAAGCTTACAAATATCTAGAAGAAATGGGGTATCCACACTCGCTCGCTGACTTTGAATCAATTTTGACAGGGACCGAGCAGACAGCGGATGTATTACCTCATGCAATCCATCGCTGGGCACTGGCTGAACTGTTGGTTCATCTAGGCTTATCTCCGACGTGTATTACGGGGATTGGGGTTGGGGAATATGTTGCTGCGAGTGTCGCTGGCTTGATTGGTTGGCAGTCGCTGATGGATATTCTATCCACAGGGACGGTCAAAAAAACCATTGCTTTGGGTCGCAAGCGATATGACTTTGTCAGTAGTGCCGGCAAAAATGCAGTATTACCCGAATCTTGGTTTGGGCATGAGCCTCTGGCACAGAATGTGACACTGGAAACCCTCGGAGCCACATTTAGTATCGAATACGACACGGTAGATTATTGTTGTATTTCCTTGGACGATACATTGTCACTGACGATGACGGATACGCCCGAGGAAAATCTGTTCCAATGGGTATATGGTCAGACAAATCGGGATGCAACAATGCCGCTCCAAGGATTTCTGGCACAGTGTTATATGAGTGGTTATACCTTGCATTGGGAGCGAGTCTATGAGGATAGTCAATGTCTGAAAATGAGTTTACCGACCTATCCTTTCCAACGGCAAAGCATATGGACTAAGTGGGGTTACTCGTTTGATGAGACGCTTCCATCGACGGTTGGTCGTTCCGGAAAAATGTTACAGATGTCATCACGCCATGAGCGTCAGGGTGAAGAGGTCATTGAACACCCAATCTTACAGACGGTCTTTGCCTGTCCTTCAGGGATTCGTAACTTCCAAGGCGAACTCTCACTGGCTCGAATGCCTTACCTGGGCGCACACCAGATACTCGGTGAATCCATTGTGCCGGTTAGTTTGTTTGTTGATATTGTTCTCACGGCAGGTCGGTGGTGTTGGCCAGAGCAAAACCTATGGATTGAAGACTTGCAGTTGCTGCATAAGTGTCCTTTAGGTGAAGCACCGATTGACATTTATTGCCATGTCAACCCAGATGCTGGAACTGTTTCAGTGTATAGCAAATTACAGCACGCAAAAGAGTGGCAGCAACATGTCAGAGGCAGACTATCGACTAGTGCTCAGGCGACGGCAATGACGCCACAGGTCAGTTTGTCTGAATTTCAGCATCAATGCCATGAGGCGATAGCTATTCGTCATTTCTATCAGGGAATTGCATTAAGTGGCATGACTTATGGGGAAGACTTTCAGGGTATCTTCGAGATATATCGGGGCCCCCATACAGCACTGGCAAAAATTGCTTTACCACCGACGGTCGAGCAGTCTCTTGTTGGATATAGCACCCATCCAATTCTATTGGATGGGTGCTTGCAGGCGATTGTCGCTGCATCAGTGCAGCGTCATGAGCAGGGGGTTCGGGTGCCTTCACAGGTTCGAGGCATTCGTCTCTTCAAACCGCTCCCGGAAATTTTATGGTGTGCTGTTGAGGTCTCTTCTGTGAACTCGTCTGATACGGAGGAACCGGAGGCCGGAAATAGTTACGCTTCTCTGACTGTGTTTGATTCGCTCGGTGAGGTGGTGATGACCATTGAGAGGTTTGAAACAACGCATTATACGGACACTGAATCTGTTAAAACTGCCGCTTATCATGAATGGTTGTATGACAAGCAATGGTTACCTGATGAAACGGACGGATCCATTCAGGCAAGAGCGGAAAACCCAGCATCTGTTGAACGTCATTGGTTGCTCTTTTCTGATCAGGGCAGTGTTTGCAAGGCACTGGAAACAGCATTGATTGACCGTGGTGATCGTGTTTCCGTTCTCTGCCTGAACCAACCCGAGGAACCTCATTATCGGCAAGTTTCTTTTCAAAGTATGGCAGATCTAAATGAGGTATTCGACGCAGTGGAGCATGATGTACATGCTCTAACCGGTGTGATTTATGGCTGGTCAGTCACCCCATTTGAAGCGGAGAGTCTTGGACATGAGCAATTATCGATTTATGCCAAGTACCCACTTTGGGTATGTCAATCAATTTTGGATCCTCGGCGAAGACGGTTGGCATTGAGCTTTCTGACGTGTGACAGTCAGCCTGTTTATGGACAAGCGCCTTCACAACCGTTGGCTGCGATGTTATGGGGCCACGTGACGAGCTACATCAATGAAAATGTAGTTCATGCAAATTTGATTGACTTGTTGTCAACAGATCTTATCAATAATCATGACCTTGACCATGTGCTCCACATACTGGATCAAGTGAATGAATGTCAATTCGCTATTCGGAATGGCCAACGTTTGATTGCTCGAATTCTCCCAAGTCAGACAGATTTGTCTCACAATGTTCAATTGGATACTACAGGCACCTATCTGATTACTGGTGGATTAGGTGCACTTGGCTTAGAAACAGCGAAAGCGTTAATTCGTCAAGGGGCTCGTCATCTCATTTTAGTCGGCCGTCGGGCTGGTCTCACAGATGACAGTCAAGCCGCGATACAGTCTCTTGAGGCGTTGGGCGCTTCTGTCTATCCATTAGTTGCAGATATTTCGAAGGCGCATGCTTTTGTCAACAGCTTAACTGAACGGTTGATTGGCCTACCTCCTTTAAAAGGAGTCGTCCACTCAGCGGGTGTCTTGGCCGATGGCGTTGTAGCACAGCAGTCATGGGAGGATTACCTCAAAGTATTTGCGCCTAAGGTTGCAGGGACTTTGTCGCTCTATCAAGCGGTGCGTGAACAAGCACTCGATTTCTTTGTGATCTACTCGTCTGCAGCATCAATATTAGGAAACCCTGGGCAAGCAAATTACGCAGCTGCAAATTCGTTTGTGGATAGCTTTGTTTGGTATTTAAGAGGTCAAGGTGTCGCTGCGACATCAATTAATTGGGGGGGCTGGTCAGAAATTGGCTTGGCAGCCAATATGGCGCAGCAAGTACCTGATAGAGAAAATGCGCTACTTGGCTTGATTCCACCCAGACAGGGCATTCAGGTGATAGAGGAGCAGCTCATCAGTGCGCATCCTCAATTTGCTGTCTTGCCTTTGAATCGTCAAATGACCCTTGATGGCGATAAAATGCCGTATCTACGTCAATTATTAAGCAATGTTCTGGACGATGATCGTAAGCACCTTTCGACATCCGCGATGCAGAAACCTGAAGAGCAATCCACAGCTCTGAGCGTTCTGGCAAGTTTAGGACGTGTTCATGGTAATGATCGATGCCGTCTGCTGAAGCAATATTTAAATCAAGTGATCGGTGAGATGTTAAAAATTCCGGGTCAGCTTGATGAGCGAGCCAGTCTGTTTGATCTTGGGCTCGATTCTTTATTAGGTGTTGATTTGAGACTACGGATAGAAAAAGATCTGGATTGTGTCTTGGCATCGACACTTTTCCATGACTATTCGACGATCGAAAGTTTAACAACCTATCTGTTAAACGACGTGATCAAAGACATTGAAGTTGAAGCGACGCAAAAGGAGCATTCGCCAACGGCTAATCCGATGCATCATTTGTTAAGCAGTGCTGATGTGAAGGTGACAATCTCACAACCAGAGAAACCACAAGAAACGCCACAGGATCAAGTTGCTGGTTCAGGAAAAAATGAAAGTCATAGAAAATACACTTCTAACGCTAAGCAGGGTGATATTGCGATCATCGGTTTATCGGGACGTTATCCTGGCGCATCTGATCTGGAGACGTTTTGGGAAAATTTACGGGAAGGTTACGATGGCATCACTCGTGTACCAGAAGAACGGTGGGATGCTGCTGCTTATTATGATGAACGTAAAAATGTATCCGGTAAAAGCTATGGGGATATCGGGGGATTCATTGAAGGTGTAGATCAGTTTGACCCTGAGTTTTTCAATATCCCACAGCATATGGCAGCCTACATTGACCCCAAAGAGCGCCTGTTCCTTGAAACCGTGTGGAATTTGTTGGAAGACGCAGCTTATACCCGGGATAAACTGAAACAGAATTATCATTCTCGGGTTGGTGTTTTTGTGGGGGCGATGTATCAACTCTATAGTGCGTGTGCCGGGAATGTTCATGAGCAGACGGCAACGATGCTGTCTTCTTATAATGCTATTGCTCACCGTGTGTCCTATTTCTTCAATCTTAAGGGGCCGAGTGTTGCCATTGACACCATGTGTTCATCTTCTCTTACCTCCGTGCATTTGGCTTGCCAGAGTCTATATAACGGAGATTGTGAGATTGCGATTGCAGGCGGGGTCAATCTCTCTCTTCATCCTTTGAAATATGTCGGATTAAGTCAGGCTCACATCATGGGCAGTCATGCAGGGAGCCGAAGTTTCAGCGATGGAGATGGGTATCTACCGTCTGAAGGGGTTGGTGCTGTACTACTCAAACCTTTAGAGAGAGCTATCGAAGATGGTGACCGAATCGAAGCGGTGATTAAAGCTTCAACGATCAATCATGGCGGTCATTCAACTGGGTTTTATGCGCCGAATCCTGAAGCTCAGACCGAGTTGATCGAGACAAACTTTCAGCGCGCGCAGCTTACTCCTGACAGTATTCAGTATGTTGAGGCGGCAGCCAATGGGGCCAGCCTTGGAGACTCCATTGAATTTAAAGTATTGAACCAAGTATTCATGAATGCCGGTGTGAAAAAAGGCAGTTGTCCGATGGGGACGGTTAAGTCGAATATCGGTCATGCTGAAGCGGCTTCTGGTATGGCGCAAATTGCGAAAGTTATTTTGCAGATGAAGCATCAGACAATGATCCCAACGGTGAAAGCCGAGCCTCTGAATCCAAACATTCCACTGTTAGAGTCTCCCTTCCGTCTGTTGCATCAGTGTCAGCGTTGGGAACAGCCAGAGAATGATCAACGACGTGCGACGGTCAGTTCATTTGGTGCCGGTGGCGCCAATGCGCACCTGATCCTAGAAGAGTATGCTCCGACCGAGAGAAGTACGGCACTGAAATCATCAATTGTTCCTCATGGAGACGAGATGATCGTGCTTTCTGCGCGCTCAAAAACTCAGTTGCAACAGATGGTGAAGAATATGCTGATGTATTTGGACAAACATCAATCAAATGAGGTTGAGACACAATCGAAATGGTTGGCTGATATTGCACATACTTTGCAGACTGGCAGGGAAGAAATGGATTGTCGTTTGTCATTGCTGGTTAGCAGTATTGATGAGTTACGTCAGGGGTTATCTCATTATCTTTCTTCTGAATCTGTTCTTGATACGGTTTCAGGGAAGGATATCGCTCCTGTTCTTATACAAACGGGGAACATTCAAGACCAGCTCGAGCTGCGAAACCTCCTTTTAGGAGTGGCCGGAGAAGCGATGGCTCAGTCTTTGATTGCTGAACGGCAGTTGGAGAAACTGATGCTGCACTGGGTACAGGGAGGGCGTATCTGTTGGGATAAACTTCGACAGGGGCAGCCGGTGAAGTGTATCAGTTTGCCAACTTATCCCTTTGAGCGACAACGTTATTGGCTCTCAGGTCCGACAACGGGCGAACAGAGACGACGGGAACCCCAGATGGGAGAAGAAATAGGTACAACCTATGAGTAAATAGCTAATGATTTATTTCATTGCTTTTACTTCAATCTATTACATTAATATTTTGGTTATGGAGAATCAGAGTGTCGCTTTTTTCATCATTTGAACTTGGTAATGCCACATTAAAAAATCGAATAGCTATCTCACCCATGTGTATGTATTGCGCGAAAGATGGCATACCAGATGATTGGCATTTAGTTCATCTCGGGAGTCGGGCAGTCGGTGGTGCTGGCTTAATATTTACAGAAGCTACAGCAGTTTCACCTGAGGGACGTATTACACATGGTTGTACAGGGTTATGGAATGACCAGCAGGTATCTGCATGGGCGCGGATTGTGGACTTTTTACATGCGCAAGGGACTGTCCCGGGCATTCAGCTCGCTCATGCCGGACGTAAGGCAAGTACCGATTTACCTTGGTTAGGTGGTCATCCACTTCCCCCGGATGCGGGGGGATGGACCTCTTATGCACCAAGTCCACTGGCGTTTAATCAGGGGTACAATGTGCCAGTTACATTGGATAAAGGCGGTATTGCTAAAGTGATAGAAGACTTTGCCTCAGCGGCTCGGAGGGCGAAGTCTGCCGGCTTTAGCGTGATTGAAATTCATGCAGCGCATGGCTATTTGTTCCATGAATTCCTTTCCCCCTTATCAAACCAAAGAGAAGATGATTATGGCGGCTCCCTTGAGAACCGGGCGCGGTTGCTGCGTTCAGTCATTGCCTCTGTCAGAAGCGAGTGGCCAGCTCCCTTTCCATTGGTTGTTCGTTTATCGGCAACAGATTGGGCACCCGGTGGCTGGGATATTGACGAGTGTGTTCAATTGGCGATTTGGCTGAAAGAAGATGGTGTGGATCTGATAGATACATCTTCTGGCTTGAATATTGCGGATGCAAAACCTCCTTTTGCACCCGAATATCAAGTTAAATTTTCTGCCCAGATTCGTCGTGAGGCAGGCATTGCAACAGGTACAGTCGGCATGATTACTCCTGGTAAGGAAGCAGATGACATCATTTATCGAGGTGATGCGGATCTTGTATTGTTTGCCAGAGAGTCTTTGCGTGACCCTTATTTTCCTTTTCGTGCGGCTACGGCGTGTGGTGCTGAGGTTTGTGTCCCCAAACAATATTTACGGGCTTGGTCGTCTGCCACTTAGATCATCAGGATAATTTTTATATAAAGGAAGTGATTGATTTATGAATTTATCAAATATACCGAGTTTGGCACTTGCTCATTTGTCGGTTTTAAATGTGCCACCACTCGAATTGGTCAGCCTGGCAGCAAAGGTCGGTTTTTCTGATATTGGCTTGCGGTTATATCCTGCTTTTTCGGGTTCAATTTTTTATGAATTACCTGAAGGTTCTGCCCAATGTCGTGATATGCAACGTCGTTTGAGTGATGAAGGCATTGGCGTCAACGATATTGAATTTATTGGTATTGGTGAAAATTTTAACCCTTCAGATTTGCAAGGCCTCCTTGATACCGCTGGCGCTCTCGGTGCCAAACGTTTATATGTTTGTGGCGATGATCCTGATCAAACTCGCTTAATTGATAATTATGCGCGTTTGTGTGAGTTGGCAGCACCTTATGATCTTTATGTGGAACTGGAATATATGGCTTGGCGGGCGGTGAAAAATTTTGAGGATGCGTTTGACGTTGTAACCGCCGCTGGGCAATCGAATGGCGGTATGTTAATTGACGCGCTTCATTTATTTCGCACTGGAGGGACAGTGCAAGACATATTACGTGCACCTGACTTCATTCATTCTATTCAGTTGTGTGATGCGATAGCTGAACAATGTCCGGCAACATCTGAAGATTTACTGCAAGAAGCTCGTTCAGGGCGTTTAGCTCCGGGACAAGGCTCTTTACCTTTGAAATCTTTATTAACAACATTGGCTGATGGGACTGCAATCTCTTTGGAAGTCCCGACAAATAGTGATAAGCCTGCTGCGCAGCATGCTCAAGAAATCTTTCAATCCACAATAAATTTGATCCATCGGGTAGAGGAAAGTCTATGTCTTTAAATGATTTGCAAGTTCCTGTAAGCGGCAATGTGATCGACACTGAGCAGTCACCTGTGTGTCAATTAGGGTTGATTGGTTCAGGGATTGGACATTCATTGTCGCCAGCGCTTTATAAGTCTGAAGCCACTGCGCATCAAATTCAGTGTACTTATACGCTGTTTGATTTAGATGAGCCAGAAACCGGAGATTTATCAGAACTATTGGCGCAGGCAGAACGCTCCCTTTTTTCGGGGCTCAACATTACGATTCCCTGTAAGCAATCCGTGATTCCCTTGTTAGATACACTGAGTCTGGAAGCAAAAGCGATTGGAGCAGTCAATACCGTTTGTTTTCAAGGCCACAAACGGGTGGGATATAACACGGATGCTGAGGGATTCCGTGAAAGCTTTCTCGCACAGTTGCAGCATGTGAATCTAGAGCGAGTCATACAGTTTGGAGCCGGTGGTGTCGGTGCAGCAACCGCATTTAGTTTGTTAGAGCTTGGGGCTCAGAAACTGACAATTGTGGATGTCATCGATGACCGCGCGCACCAACTGGTTGATAGACTTAAGGCCTATTTCCCAGAGCGCGAAATTACAATGACCCATCCTTCAGATGCCGAGATAAAAGCAACGATGGGTATCGTTAATGCGACGCCTATCGGCTCAGATAAGTATTCAGGTTCAGTAGTTGAACTGAACCTGCTTTCCTCCCATATGTGGGTTGCAGATGTCGTCTATTCCCCAGATGAAACAGTGCTTTTAAAAGCAGCCCGATCATTAGGATGTCCAACATTGGATGGTTTGAGCATGCTGATCCATCAGGCGGTGAGGGCATTTGAATTGTTTACGGGGCAGCAGGCTGATGTCACTCGCATGTTGAAACGTTTTAGACAATCGCAAGCAAATCATGCATAGAATACTTAACTGATGCGTCGTCAGAAGAGGCTGAAAAATTAGTCTTTGTCGTTGAGAATTATGAGCTTAAAATATAAATAAACACTCAATCGATGCCCTAAAGGGCATCGATTGAGTGTTTTAATCTATAGATTCCATTGTGACAACAACTTTGCCCATGACCTTACGATCCTGTAAGCGTTTCATAGCTGTTCCTGACTGAGCCAGAGGGAAAGTCTCTGAAATGAAGGGTTTAATCTTACCTGCTTGCCAAAGTGTGATGAGTTCTTGCACATTTTTACGATTGGATACTGTTTCATCGTTAACAAATTTCCCCCAAAGGACACCAAATACTTGGCAAGCTTTGAGTAGAATCAGATTCATTGGGATTTTAGGAATACCGGCTGTAAATCCTATCACTAAGTAGCGTCCTCGATGAGCTATAGTCCGTAATGCTGGCTCGCAATAGCAACCACCAACAGGATCAACGATGACATTTGGAAGGTGTTGACCGCAGGTGGCCTGAAGTTGATTTTTAAAATACTTTGATGCTTCTTGAGTTGATATATCTTCTGGACCGATGATCCCAGCATGTGCCCCATAGCGATAAGCCAGAGAGAGCTTTTCTTCTGAAGAGGCGACAGCAATAACATGCGCTCCCATGACCTTACCTAGCTCTACAGCAGCAAGCCCAACGCCTCCTGCTGCGCCAAGGACTAGGAGTGTTTCCCCTGCTTGGAGATCAGCAAGGTTCTTTAAAGTGTAATAGGCTGTTGCATAAGTGAGCAGTAGACTCGAAGCTTCTTCAAAAGACTGTTCATGAGGAAACAAATAACAGTCTTTTTCGCTTAATGTAATTTTCTCTGCGAGGCCACCTTGATTACCTGTGGCCGCAAATACATGGTCACCGATTTGCAAAGTTTTAACTTGGGTACCTATCGCTTCGACAATGCCTGCTATTTCAGAGCCTGGAATGAAGGGGCGTTGTGGTTTATCCTGATATAAATCTTGAATAATCAAGATATCCGGGTAATTGATTGCACAAGATCTAACCTTGATCAGCACTTCATTCGGCGCCAATTCGGGGTCTGGCACTTCACACAGTTCAAGGCTGTCTGGTCCTCCCGTTGTTTTACTTAGTAAAGCTCTCATTATTCTTTCCTTTTTATGAAGATAGTCACTTCAAATTCACATTATTGAAACAAAAATTCTGCTGTTGTTGCGAAAAACGTATCGAGCAAAGCTTGTTGTTCTTGAGCGGATAACTGTTCATCATTGAGCTCTAGAGAAACATCGATTGAATCGCCAAAATCGAGCAGTCGGAAATAAATCGATGGCAAAAGGATAGGCCAAGGTTCCCCTGAGGAACGCGTTACTTTGGGTGGCCATTCATATGTTTCCGTCTCAGACGTTTGTTTCGCGTCGGATTGGCGAATAATGAACATATTTATCCCTGTTGCAATATGTCTTGGATCTTCAACGCCTTGTCCTGTGGTACCACTTGGTAACGGAACTCTCAGCATGGTAGGAATTCTGAGTTTTATAGCACTGTGGTATTCAATCTCATTGTATTTCAGTATGGATTCGAAATCGTAATCGGATGGTATGTCAACTTCTACAAGGTCACTGCAAACAAGATAACCGATGATGGGAGTGACTGAGGGGGCAGTACGTAAATTCCCCACACAACGGATCGGAAATTTTGAAATACCAGACCACCGAGACAGAGCAAGTGCAAAAGTGGTAAGAAATACATTAAATAATGAGGTTTTGTGTGCAACAGCATATGCTCTGATTTGCTGTAGAAAGTAGCCTTTTATGATAAATTTATAGTCTACTTTCGTGCCAGATTGCCAACTGAGAATTTCCTTGCTAACTGGGGCTTTCAGTGGCGATAAATTTTGCAGACGCTGATTCCAGTAATTGAATAAGGGCTGTCGGTCTGCGCTGTTCAGCCATTGTTTTTCCCATATGACATAATCAGTAAACTGTATGGCAGGCGGGAGTGTTTGTGGAAGAGCGTTGGAAATCAGAGTATCCAATTCAGACATAATTAATACGATTGATCCTGCATCGACAATGATATGATTGAAAACGAACAATAACAAAAAGTCTTCTTTGGAAAGGCTCACAATTTTGGCTCGGAGCAGCCACTGACCATTGAGTGGAAGTTGCTTTTCTGAAAATGCTTTTGCTAATTCTTTCAGTTCTTTTTCCGTTTCCAGTTCTGAGCCTGTGGGTGTATAGGTCTGATATTCAATCGGAAACGAACCCGCATCATTTAAGGTGATCTTTAAATAACCGTCATCCTCATAAAATGATGCTCTAAGTATGTTATGTCGGGAGATGAGTTGTCTAATTGCAGCTTCGACTCTGGCTTTGCTGGTATTCCGATAAGGCTTAATTAATGGAAGTCGTTCCTGTTCTAGCTGACGTTCTGGTACGCCATACCAAAACCACCAAAGTTTCTGTAACGCGGAGGGTTCTATTTCGGTCGATTCTTCAAAAGTCACAGGTGTTTCAAGTTGAGTTTCTAGCGCTGATAAATAAGTGATGATCTCATCTCGGTGTTCACTGAGCGTGGTTTTATCTTGATTTGTGAGGGTGCCTTTTGGCGCTCTATAAGCGAGCGCACCATCCTTCAGCGTTAAGGCTATTCCTCTATTTTGGAAATTGAAAATTAAATGGGGAATACTTTCCATTAAAATGTTCTTCCTTAATATCAGTTAGTTTCATCTTTAAGGGGGACTTGATATAAAACACCATCATTTTCCAATGCCTTAATTTCTTCATCGGTGTAGCCGATACTTTCGGCAATATCCTGATTATGTTGACCAAGATTTGGTGCGATATCTAACCGTTGAGGTTCAATATTGGAGAAATTAAAAGGAACATTGGGCATCAAAATGGTACCTAATTCTGGATGTTCCTGTTCAATGATCATTCGACGTGCATGAATCTGTGGGTCTGCCAATACTTGTTTGATTGTCTGGACTGGGGCGTTAGGCACATTCGCTTTTTCAAGAAGCTCAATACAGTTTGCGACTGTTCGGTGTTTTGCCCAGGATTTGACCAAGTCAACAGCAGCTTGACTATTTGTATTACGATTTTCTGCTGTCTGAAAGCGAGTATCGTTGGCGAGTTCTTCACCCCCAATGAGGTGCGCCAATTGTTGCCAAACTTCATTCACTTGTGCAGCAATGACGATAGCACCATCAGAAGCAGGAAATACACCATAAAGGGTGGATTGAGGCAAATGGTTACCACTTCGCTTCACCACATCGGTACCATCGCTCAGGGTATGGAACTGTACTGCAAAATCATGCATTGAAACCATACAGTCATATAATGCAATATCAATATGTTGGCCAATACCGGTTGTATGGCGACTAAATAAAGCTGCACATACCGCAGAAACACCATGACTACCCGCATACATATCAGCGACAGGCATTCTCATCAGTGGTGGCACATCATTTGGTTGGCCAATGAGATCCATTGCACCACTTTTTGCCTCTGCAATTAAACCAAAACCTGCACGCTCGGAATCAGGTCCAGTTTGTCCGTAGGCTGAGATAGAGCAGTAGATTAAGCCCGGATTCTCTTCTGCTAGTGTGTCGTATCCCAATCCTAGTTTTTTTAGAGCGCCGGGTCTGTAGTTTTCGATAAAGACATCAGCCGTTTTCGTCAGCTTTTTGATGAATTCCAGACCACGAGGATCTTTGGCGTTTACACATAGTCCTTTTTTCCCCATATTTTGCTGTAGAAAATACCCACTGTGTCCTTTGATAAAATAGGGATGGTTTCGTCCTGCGTCGCCTGCTTTGGGACGCTCAACCTTAATGACTTCGGCACCTAACGCGGCTAAACAGCGTGAAACATAAGGACCTGCGAGAAAGTGACTGTAATCAATGACTCGGATCCCTTTTAGAGGGGGCGGTTGTTTTAGCATACTGAATTCCTTTCATTTCGGAAAAATACTAGACGATGAAGCCTTCTTCATATTCGTCGTCTTGAGAGTATTCGGATGATGAGAGCGCAAGAGTGAGTACGATTTGTTCACTCATCTTGGCAATGGTTTGTGCTTCATAGAGACAGTTGAGTGGTAAATCAGCGCCTATGGTGCCACGTATAATGGAGAGCATATGCATTCCTAACTGTGAATCCCCGCCGATTTCAAAAAAGTTTTGATGTCGCCCTATTTTCGGTCTCCCTAAGAGCTCTTGCCAGATAGTGGTTAAGTCGGATTCGATGCCACTGATGGTGATACTCGAAGACAAGGCGGTATTTTCTTCGGCATTTTGCTGTGTATGTGTGGATGGCTGATAAAAAGGATAAACAGGCAGGTGAATTTTATTCGGTATGACCGATCTTTTTATTCTTGTCCATGAAATATCACCGCCTTGGCTCCAATATAACGCGAGATTACTGAGTTCTCCTGTTTCAATGAGCGTGTTGAGCATCGTTTCCCCACTACTACCGGAGAAAAGGTTTTGAAATTGGTTGTTACGATTTGGATGACCACGATAGAGATTCACTGGCACTTGAGGTTGAACCCTATTTAATACATTTTGCACGGGGGGGGTGGCCTCTCCCTCGTTTGTGAGAAATTGAGCGAGACCGAAGAGAAGTTCATCTAAGCGGTTGACAACCATTGCTAATCTATAGCCCATCGCCTCTCTACCACATTGCAGAGTATAAGCTAGATCTTGTAAGGACAGCGTTCCGGAGTTCGTGAGCATTGAACTGGCATTATTGATCTTTTCAAGGGGAATAAAATCAAGGATATGATTGAATAGTTCGGCAGCTTTTATTTGTAGTGCTTGAGATGTGTTGGCTGATAGAACAATAAGTTCAGGGTGGTTCAGCTCGGGGGCTGTGGCTGGTATTTCTACTGGAGACAGGATATGAGAGGAATAATTATTGAATTTATTAGGTCTTTCAGAATCAGGTGACACCATAGCCAAAATAGGGAGTTCATGATGCTGGCTGCTTCTGGGATCCTTACCAAGTAAGACGCCCCAAGGTGTTGCATCCGGGGGCATTGTACTCAATTGTAATTGATTGGATGTTTTAGATAAGGGGACGCCAAGTATTATAGCAATCTGAGTATCTCCAACCAATAAATAATGGGATAACTCACCAAATGAATGGATAGAGGTAGGTAAAGCTCGTTCGTTTAAAAAACAGGAAGAGGGTAAACCCAATAATTTGGAGAGATGGTTGGTGATGCTTTCATATATTGTTTGATATTCCTGATAATTACTGAGTCTAGTGTCACTAAAGGTTGTATCTATCGCAAAATTTGGTTCTTGATTGATATAAACGACAATGTTGTCACTATTGTTTTTATTAATAACGTCTCTTGTGACGCCTGCTGATTCAAGTAGCTGCCAGATCATTTCTAGATAACATTTAACCTGCTCATCAAGGTATAATTCTGGTTGATAAATCGTCTCAAAAAAATTCGTATCCAGAGACGTAGTGTTGTGATTTTTATTCGACTTAATATCAGTTGAAGCGTTTGTATCAAATAAGAATGGCTTGCTATCGTTGTGAAAATGGCTTGGTCTTAAAGGTGCTTTTGAGGATTGGATAGCAGCGATAATGGCAATCTCTGACGGTTTGCTCTTACTTAATTCCGATTCAGTCATATTGATTCTTCCTGAGCAACAAATAAGTGAGAATTAATTAACTAATGAACAACAAGTATTTAACTTGTTGCACATTTTGTCGGAATGTTATTAGAAAAACAAGGAATATATTTAGTGAGACGAACATACCACCTGCAACGTCGTTTTCTCTTCTTATAATTTTTCAAAAAAATCCATCAGGAAGGGATTAAGATCTTTATCTTGATAACAAGAGAACTTGCTGAACTGAAAAAGTTGAGCAATGAATAAATTAACCTTGTTTTGTTGCTCCTGTCATTTTTAATAATAATTTCAAATGATATTTTTTTGAATTATCAGACATACCTATAGAAAGAACTTGCGTTAATGGATTGGCTTTGAGCAACATCGCTCCAACAGAACGTTGTTTCGCCTTTTGACCAACCATCATCAAAATAGGGACTTGACTGCCTGCGGTGATGAATTTCTCTATCAGGAGCACGGATAGCATGGCACTTGGCGCCGTTGTTACTGCGCTCACCTGCATTGCATTGAAGAAAATGCGTCAGGCGAAACTACAGTCGGTGAGTCTCTGATATAAACGACGATCCGCATCTGCTGAGTCGGTGCGGATCACAAATTGATAGCGATGCTATTTGTTGTTGGCTATCTCATCTGCTGATTGCTATGCCATATGGATTTGAGAAAATGTTTTGGATTTTTTCTCTGCAATCATGGGCCCTATTTTTTGCTCAAAGATGAGCGAATGCTCGGTTTGCAGACATTCATTGAATTCTTCTTCCGACCCATAAAGTTCATAGAAAAAGACCTGTTTCTCTTTGTCATTCCAGCAGATATCAAACTGAAGACATCCGGGATCATCTTTTGCGATATCAGCGTTTTCTTTAGCGAGCTTAATAAATGATTCAAATGACTCGGGAACAAGAGTGAAAGTTACCGTCACAACGTACATACATTGCCTCCTGAAACATACAAAACGGACAAAATCACAGACCGGCACAATCTGTACGGTATGATTTCAGCTGTTTTCTCCTTTGAACAGAACCCGGTAGCGATGTCAGGTTCTGGATGCATCGCTACATCATATTGACATCTTTCGGTGCTAGCAATCACCAGATTGCTAATCTGTGGCAATTCTTTTCTTAATCGGAGCATGGCTTCGGTGATGTCATTAGCATTTTAGTCGAGCCTGTTTATCCAGGATTAAAACAACAGAGTGAAGCGTGAGAGACGCGCATCTCTTCATCATACAGAGACAATGATGCTATGCTATTGAAATATAGGTTTTTTTTGATCATTGGATCTGCTTCCAGCGGGCATCTATTTGCTGCCCGATTTCTTTGATCAAGTGTTCGGGGAGTCCAAGATGTCTGGCTCGCGTTCTAAAATTCCGGGTCTCACTATAAATTTCCTCCATCATTTCCAGCAGCGGTTTTACACTGGAATACCCGGCTTGCCCGGCCATCTGTTCCAGCGCTTTTGCGGGATTTCTACCATTGCCGTGAAAGGCTGTCATGTGCTCCTGATAGGGGGATGGACTGTAGACAACATCGTAAAAAGGTGACAGCCGCCACTGATCATTGTCGTCTGCGAGAAAGGCAAAGTTTTTTGCGTGATCGTCCTGATTGACGGTCATAAAATTAAATAGTGCTCTTTTGAGCATCTTTCTAGCTTCATCCGGATTACATAACAACCGGGTTGCTTTAATGAGATCAACATAATCCAATGATGGTTCCCGGAATGAGGCATCCAGTAGTCCACTGGCAGAGATCATGTGATAGCGGCCTTTGTCTGTGCAGTCAAAGCGAGTTTGCTGCAACCAGAACTGGCCGTCACCAGCATCGATCAGCGCAAACTCAGGGACTTCGATTCCCAGATTTTTCGCCATCGTCATATAGGTGAATTCCACCAGACTTTCCGCATGTTTTAACGCAAATTTCTCGGAGGTAAGTTTGACGATCAGCTTTTTACCGATAGCATCCGGATGGGTAGAATATCGGCCGTCACTACATTGGGTGACGTTCATTTTTGGGCGGGCACCACCGGACCCGCCTGCATTCATTAAATGCTCAATCAGATGTGATTCAGTGCCTTCAAACTCTTTTATTGCCTCTTTACCTAGCTGCATAAGATTTACATCAGCAGTATCGGGGTCTGTCAGTTGAATCTCCGGTTCATAAGACAGTGCGCCGAGACATTGATCACCGATGTAAGCAAGCCGCTCTAAAGCAGTAATCAACTGAGGATTGTAACCATGCTTTCTGAAAACCCGATCCATCAGGTAGAGACCCCAGCCGTCCGGTAAACTGTCGGCAAAGACACCATGCAGACCGTAATGTGGATGCTTCGGTGCTTTTTGCAGCGTCAGATCTGCTTTGAGATTGAAAGGAGCAAGCGACGTCGGATGCTGTTGCAGATAGGTAGTATCATATTGAAAGTAAGTGCCGTTTTTATTTTCGGCAAGGGTGCCGACGGTGATTTTCTTCCCGTCGGATAAAGTTCTTTTGACGTACAGCGGCGCATTAAGCATCTTTTAAAACCTCGTCAATACTTTTGGGTTCCGACTGGTGCGTCTGAGTGAGTGCTCTGATTTGGCTGAGATCACCGACTGCTTCAAATAACATCAGAAACTGCCGGAGAGAGATATTACCACTGCTTTCAAATTTTCTGATCGTGCTGTAAGGCACACCGGAACGTTTTGCCAACGCTTCTACGGTGAGCTTTTGTTGCTTGCGGGATTGTTTGATGAATGTTTTCAGTTCAAGCTGAACATCATAGGCGGTATATAAAGAAAGCATGATGTACCTTTTTGTTACAGTAGTAACTAAAGTATACATATTTACTATAAATTTGCCATTATAGTATCAATTTTATGGCTCTGTTTTTCGATTGAGATTACGTTGTCTAACTGTTTTTCTGCATGTCGGGGTTTGCAGAACCTGCTGGATTTCAGCTAAAGGTCTATGCCTCCAGCTCCCCGACATCTTTTTCGGCTTTGGCAATCAGTAATTACTGCATGAATGCATATGATAAATCCGGGTTGTCTTCTATTATTCGACCCATTTGTTTTGCTTCCGGAGTATCAAGCTCACCGATAAGTTCATCTAAATCGTAGTCGGTATCATCACTTTACTCACCTTCGGCCAACAACTGCTGCAAGGTTTTCAATTTAGTATTGTCTGGTTGTATTCTTCTTCCTTTTCGATTGAATATTCTCTACAAATAATCATCGAACTCAGTACTCTGTCAATAAAATCAAAGTATTAACTTGGGGGCGACTTGAGGGGCGGGAAGTTAGAACTATTCAATATTCTCTCCAATCCTACCCCGACAAACGTCTTCCGTCAGCACTTTCAGTTTTTACCTCTTCGGCCTGATAGTCCAGCTCTTCGACGGTGATTTCGTCATGCTCCGAGTCGCGGGCATCGCGCACAATGGTCGCAATGGTATGAATATCCTGTTGTTTCCGCCCGGGAAGATGGTCAAGTGTCTTTTTCATGTCGGTCATCGTACTACGCAGTGAGAACCGGGTAAATGGGTGTCTCGGGGTTGAGGTGAGTTTTGCGTGTGAGTGAGGTTTTTGGGGAATTGAAAAGTGCGGAACGGCATCATTTGGTGATGAATGACTTCCTAATAGGATTTATTTTGTTATGCTCTGAGTATAACATCAGGAGAGCTGATGGAAGGATTAGATACTTTGTTAAGTATGCATGGCACAGTCGTGTACCGGGATGATGGTTATTGGTGGAAAATTGAAGCATGGACGGTTCCGCCAACCATCGTAGCAATAGAGGGGAAATCACATGAAAGCCAGAATCGGCATTATGTCTGAAGCACTGATTCGTTTCCGTCTGCTGGCGATCGCGCAGGGGAAATATGTGCCGCAAGCGGACGAGCCGAAGGTTTGGTACACATCGGTCAATGCGGTAGCACAGATTTTAAGGCCGGAGAATATCGCCTTATTACGCCTGATTGAGACGGAAAAACCGGCAAGCCTGACTGCGTTGGCCAAAATCTCCGGTCGGGCCAAATCTAACTTATCCAACACGTTGAAAACGCTTAGTGAAAAAGGTTTCGTCCGCATGGAGCCGACGACCGGTAAAGCTCTGAAACCGGTGGCGATTTATACGGATTTTGAGATTATTTCGGACTCTGCACTTGAGCAAAAGTTATTGAAATTAATGGCTTCGATGTCAGCGGCCTGAGGCGAAAGCTCCTAAATATGTGCCCGTCATTTCTGCTCGGTTAAGATTGTCTCCGCAGTGCGGAGACAATTGAGCAGAGCGAATCTGAAAATCATTTTAGTCATTCTCTATTGATAGCATTATGTATCGCTGGTGGATAATTCTATGATGTTCTGGGCAAAAAATAACATAACGACTCTCAGGACTTTTGATACGATAAGGCTTTGTCAATCAATCGGTAATAACGTATGACGTTAAGAAAAACATCCGGTGCCTTGTGTGCACTTTTTATCCTGAGCTATGGTGTTCTTAATGCTTGGGGGACTTGGGGAGATATTGTAGAAAAAATGCTTGCCTTTTTTACAATAACTAGCATTTTCTTTGTCATTATTGCTCTTTTTGGAATATTTCGTGGGCAATTAAATCTAAAAGAGATTGAATTAAAGATAATAGCCTGCTCGTTTCCTGTTATTACATTATTAGAGCATGTATATCCACTGATTAAATATTCGGACCAAAAGAAAGATCCTGATTGGCTGTTTTCTTTAGGGATGGATTTCTCAATATCTGTTCTGGTCTTTTATATACTTTGGAGTAATTTAAAAAAATGTCAGTAAATACCTCAATACTTATTTCTCCCTTTGCGATTCAATATTCTCTCCAATCCTTCCCCGACAAACCTCTTCGGTCAGCATTTTAAGTTTTTCAACCTCTTCGGCCAGATAGTCCAGCTCTTCGACGGTGATTTCGTAATGCTCCGAGTAGCGGGCATCGACGTAGGCGCGTTTGAGGCGGTGGAAGCTGCGGCGACGGAACTGGTTGTCGGCAGGGAAGAGGCGGGCGAATCGTTCGTCTTGTCCGGCACAGAAGGCGCGCAGTTTTTCCAGATCGTGGGTTTTAGGCAGATAGTTGGTACACACTAACAGGGTACAGGCAAGCAGACGCTCGGTGGCTTGATGAAGTTCAAAGGCTGCTTTTGCCAGCTCAAACTGTGGATTCTTGAAAATGATCTGAAAGACATTCAGACAGTCGAGCACACTTTTGAACCAACGATCAAAATGATTTTGCGCAATCTGCTGACTTTCTTCGGCCGTCAGATCCCCCGGTAGTGCCAGTTCCCGGCCATCGGCACTGTACAACTCGATACCTTGTTCGCGGATATCCCGAAAGAAATAGTGCCCGTCGTGTAGCCATTGATTGACTTCGCCGAGGGTGTGAACAATCAGCCCCAGCGGTGTTTTGGGGATGCGACGGCTGATACGGTCTTCCGCCAGACTCCACAGGGTGAATTCTTCCACCAGTTCGAAGCGATTGACGATCACCAGCACATCATAATCGCTGACATAGCCGTTGGCCGGGTCATTGACCCAGTTACCTTTGGCATAACTGCCGAACAGGATAATTTTGTGGATTTTAAAACCGGCTTTTTTGCCGCTTCTTCCAGCGACGTATTCATCCACCACATCGCGCAAAATGGTCGCAATGGTGTGAATATCTTGTTGTTTCCGCTCGGGAAGATGGTCAAGTGTCTTTTTCATGTCGGTCATCGTACTACGCGGTGAGAATCGGGTAAATGGGAGTCTCGGGGTTGAGGTGCGTTTTGCGTGTGAGTGCGGTTTTTGGTGTAAATGGGGTGTTGGTTGGAGTATTAGATAATGTGATTTTCGCTGATTGTTGCCACGGTTTTAGTTTGAGTGGTTTGTGATGCGCGAAGGGTTTTGTGGGTTTCAGTCGCATTGGTGTCTGCGCATCAGTTCATCTTTGAAAGAGCAAAGATGAACCAGAAACTCTTTTTTGTCAGGCATCGGTGCACGCAGGTCAGGATCGGCTTTTACGGGCGTTCTGCCCGAAAAAGCCTAAAAATTTATTTGTGAATTTTTTCCTTAGATTTAATACTTCTGAAAAACGTCGTAGTGCCATTCGTCTGAAAAAAACGGAGTCATTTTCTTCGGAGCGGGGGCATAAATGTGTGGTTTGTGGAGAAATCGGAGATGTCTCTACCATTATATTGTCAGAAAATTATTTCTGCTGAAGGATCAGTATTTAGCTACTTCTTTATCGGGTGCATACTTGGGCTTAAGTGAGTCTGTATAGATTTTGCGCGGGAGGACATTGTGGATATTCATGATAAAGAAACCCGAAGTAAGAATATGAAGGCTGTTAAAGCTGGTGGCACTACACCGGAAATCTTGTTACGTAATGTCCTCAGTGGCAGAGGACTTTTTTATCAGATTTGCCCTCAAGAGCTTCCGGGAAAACTGGATCTCTATTTTCCTGAATATAAAGCGGCAGTTTTTGTACACGGCTGTTTTTGGCATGCGCATAATTGCAAACACTTCAGGTTGCCGCAAACCCGGAAGGATTTTTGGAGCCAAAAGCTAAATAAAAATGTACAAAGGGATTCGGACACCACAAAGAAACTGTGTGATATGGGGACTCGGGTTTTGATTGTCTGGGAATGTTCTGTTTCGGGAAGCTGGAAACTACCTGAAGGTACTCTCGGATTGCTTGTGATTACATGGTTAAAAAGCGGGACGCCTATAGGAATCATCGACACTCAGGGATTGCATAATTTTACTTCTTATGAACATATCCCGGATGAGATGACATGGTTTCATGCAAAGAAGAGCTGATTAAAAACATGGTGATTAAGTCGCTTGCTTATATGGTGTTTTATCCGTAAATCTGTAAAATGTCCCGGCTAAATTTTCAGGAATAGTGTGATGTCTTTTACAGCGATTGATTTATTTGCCGGCGCGGGTGGTTTTACACTTTCTGCTATTGAGGCGGGTGTGGATGTTCTGGCTGCTATCGAGTTTGATAAAGCAGCTGCATACACATACAGAAAGAATTTTATTGAGCAGCAGCAACGTGATATCACTCTGTTGAATGATGACATCAATCAAATTTCTCCTCGTGAGTTACGTCAAGAGTTGGGGTTGGAAGTTTCGGAGTTAGATCTCATTCTCGGAGGGCCGCCGTGTCAGGGGTTTTCGACACATCGCATCAAAAATGCCGGAGTCGGTGACCCGAGGAATTCCTTATTGCTCCGTTATTTTGAATTTGTACATGAATTTCGTCCGAAAATTTTTCTTGTGGAGAATGTCTCCGGTTTGCTTTGGAAGCGCCATGAGGAGTATCTGAAGAAATTTTTAGCATTAGCCGATAAAGAAAATTATGAAATAAAGTTTTGTAATGCTCTTAACGCGAAGGATTATGGTGTTCCTCAAAATCGTAAGCGTGTTTTCATATACGGTGTCCGAAGAGATTCGGATGTGATAAATATCAGTTTCCCGCCTGCTCCTACTCATTTTTCTCCCGGTTCCGGTAAATTTCCCCGGTGGCGGGCTGCTTCTTGCGCTTTTGAGCCTATTCCTGATTATTTGTATCACGCTTATTGGGATGAGTATTTCCGTAAAAAAACGGATCTGACTTATGAACAAACCATGGAATTACTCGGAGAATTAGAGTACGGGACTCCGGTAGAAAAAGATGATGTGTGCGGTGTTCATATGGTACCGACAAAGTTAATGGAGGAGCGATTCATCGATACGCCGCTGAACGGAAGTCGGGAAGATGCCGGAGAAAGGCACAGGTTGAGATGCCACTCCGGCGGATATAAAGGACATAAAGATGTGTACGGAAGGGTTCTTATCCACTTGCCGAGTAATACGATTACAACCGGTTGTCATAACCCTTCAAAAGGGCGCTTCATCCATCCTTGGGAAAATCATGGTATCACGCTACGTCATGCTGCCCGTTTGCAATCATTCCCCGACTCTTTTAATTTTTTCGGTAATTCCACGGAACAAGCAAGACAGATTGGTAATGCCATTCCTCCTCTCCTCGGGACGATATTAATCAGAGAGATATGCAGTAGATTGAAATAAAAAAAGTGCCTACAATGTCAGGCACTTTTTTTATTTCAATGAGCAGCCTGAAACAGGCTCTGTAGAATTGGTCGGAATTAATCTTATGGCTTATACCTCGTCGTCGTTTAAAACCAGAGCAAGAACAATAGATCATCTCGGACGGGAACAGATTGCTGATTGCCCGACAGCCATATCAGAACTTTGGAAAAACTCTTACGATGCCTACGCAACTGAAGTAAGTTTACACTTGTTTGACGGAAACATTGATGTCGCAGGCTTATTGGATAACGGTCATGGTATGAACCGTGAAGAGTTTGAAAATAAATGGCTGACGGTAGGCACAGAATCAAAAACCGACGGTTTTGAAGCTAGACCGGAAGACAGAAATGGGTTGTATCCCCGTCCTAAACAGGGACAAAAAGGAATTGGGCGTCTTTCCAGTGCGGCTTTAGGACCGCTTTTATTATTGGTCTCCAAAAGAAAAGACTCTCGCTTTGTTGCTTCATTGATAGACTGGCGTTTGTTCGAGAATCCTTTTATTTATCTTCAGGATATACGTATTCCTGTGACAGAGTTCGATCATTGTTATCAACTGCTTGAAGAACTTCCCGGAATGTTTGACGGCCTGATGGGCAATATCTGGGGGGATTCTGATGATGAAGCGCGGAATCAGAGATTAGCTGAAGCGTGGGAAATGTTTTCTGAACGGGAGTTATCTGTCGGCGTTGAAGCGGATGACACTACAAAATGCCGGATTGAAAACACTTTAATTGAAGAAGTGTTTACCGAGCGTCATTTTAATCAATGGCAGGTATGGCGTTCTGAGGCAGACCACGGTACGGCGATGTTCGTTGCTGGTCTTCAGGATGCGCTTCAGGCTTTGCTCTCATCAACACCACTGAAAGAAGCGGAAGATTATGAAAGAAGTTACCGGGAAAATTTCTTTCAGACACTGTCGAATTTTACCGATCCGTATTCAAAAAAAGGTGAACCGGCAACGGATAATTTTGATTACTCGGTGACTGCATGGCGGGGAAACTTGCCTGATGAAATACTGCATAAAGAAAAACAATTCAATATTGCAAATTTAGAAGATCTGGAACATATCATTGAAGGTAGTGTGGACCACGAAGGGTATTTCAAGGGGCGGGTGAAAGTGTTCGGTGAGTGGGTAGCGGAAGACTATACCGTAAAACCTAAACAAGCATATAAAACCCGCAAGGATACTGCTTTCGGCCCTTTTCATTTACGTATAGGTTCATATGAAGATCAGATAGGTAATACATCACTTCCTGATGATCTTCATTCAATGTTTAAGCAACAGTCTGAATTATACAGCGGCTTGCTGGTGTTCAGAGACGGTTTACGAATTATGCCGTACGGCAGAGCAGACAGTGACTATTTTCGGGTAGAAGAACGGCGTACCAAGAATGCAGGTATGTATTTCTGGTCAAACCGCAGGATGTTCGGCCGTGTCGCTTTGACCCGGGAGTCCAATCCGAATCTGAAAGACAAAGCTGGTCGGGAAGGATTTATTGATAATAAAGCCTCAAAGCTGTTCCGGGAAATTGTGGAAAATATTCTTATTGATGTGGCTAAAAAACATCTGGGGCGCTACTCAGAGACAAGAAAACCGACGATAGAGGCGATTAAAGAACAGAAAGCGCAGTTAAAAGCAGAAGAAGACCGAAAAAAATTACTGAGTAAAGAGAGAGGGCGAATCCGACGGTCAATTAAAAATAATACATCGCGTTTAATTAATCATCTCCAGAAGTTGAACGAGTTGCGCCAGTCAGCCGAAAGTCGCTTGTCAATCAACACTATTGATGAACTTCAGGCACTGAAAAGTGAAATTGATCAGTTAACGGAAGTCACTCAAAGCTTTTCTTTAAGTCCGATTCCCCCCAGTCTGGGACGCTTGGAAGATGATTATCGCTCGTACAGGAGGAGTGAACTGGCTGCGAAAGAGATAATTCAGCAATTGACTTCCGCGGTGAATCGTGCAATTGCTGAATCACAGCAAAAAACTGATTATGAGAAAGCGACGGAAATATATCGCAGTAAACTTGCGTCCGTTAATAATTCAATCACGAAGTATGCTACACGCGGCAGGGAAATGCTCAGTAAGCAACAGACAGAGTTGGATAATTTAGTTAAACATTGTCGGGAACAATATAAAACTGTTGTTGAAAATGAATTAGAAGATTTAAAGCTGGAGAAAATACCACTGAGCAAAGTGCTGACGATTCTTGACGAAGAGCAGGAAAAAGTTGAAATAGAGAATGCTCAGAAATTGTCTCCTTATATTACTGCACTGGAAAGAATCAACGAAGAGATTGATCTTGAAGGACTTGCTATTCATAGTATGAATGAGTCAACTAAATATCGAGAAGAATTAGCTCGGCTTCACTCTTTGGCTCAGTTGGGGGTCACCGTTGAAATTGTCGGTCATGAGTTAGAAAGTCTGGACTTGATTATTGACAGCAGTCTAAAGTCAATCGCTGAAACACAATTGAATGGTGAGCAGAAAGATTATCTGAAGAAAGCCAACGATGCTCATCTTTCATTAATGGAAAAGCTAAGGTTTTTATCTCCGCTGAAATTGTCCGGCGAGAAAATATCAAAGCGAATCTCCGGTCAGGAAATTTATAATTATGTAAATGACTACTTTGAAGAGCAGTTTGCTAAATCCGATGTTGTATTCAGTATGACAAAATCTTTTGCATCATTGTTTGTTCATGAATATCCTTCGCGAATTTATCCTGTTTTCATTAACCTTGTGAATAACGCCTTATATTGGGTGCAACGAACAGAAAATGAGAAACGATATATTACACTGGATGTGAACAATAATGAGATTATTGTTGCAGATAACGGGCCGGGGGTTGATTCGGATGATGTTGAGCAATTGTTCACTCTGTTTTTTACCCGAAAACAACGTGGCGGACGGGGAGTCGGTCTTTATTTGTCTAAGCAAAACTTACAGGCCGGTGGCCATAAAATAAGATATGAAACACGTGAGAATTATAAAGCTCTTCCGGGAGCTAATTTTGCAATCGAATTCAAAGGGGTGACTCATGGCTGATATGGTAAATACAGGGGAACAGGCAGCAACATTCCCGGCGTACGAAGATTTAATTTATGAGGCATTTATTGACCCGATACGGAATATAACTGTAGTCGATGATGAATATCCGACACTGACACAGTTTTTATCAGCGAAAGTATCCGGTGATGAGCTGCCGAAAGACCAACAGAAATTGCCGAATCTTCAACGACTGCAAAAAATAATCAGTCTTTGCCATACTGACAGAAATTGGAGTGTCGATGTTTTTGACGGGAAAAGCCCTGAGTTAGGAAACAATGATACCGTTCCTCCGCATTTGAATCATAGTGACTTGGTCGTTCTGGACTATCACCTTAACGGCGAACCGACAACCGATAACGGAGAGAAGGCAAGGAAAATTATCAGTGTATTAGAAAATAACAATCACTTTAATATAATCCTTGTTCACACAAAAGGATTTGGTGACGGCGATATAGAACAGGTGTTTAATGAAATACTATGCCAATTTGCTTCTGTTCCTGATGACCATAATTTTCAAGTTACTGATGAGATAAAAGAGAAAGTTGAAGAGTGGTTGGATGAAAATAACGGTGTTGAATATTCTTTTTTTGAGAAAAAGATGAGTATTCAGGACATACTGAAACATGTAAAATTTTCTGATAGTTCAGCTGTTGCTGTCCGTTCTCCAAAACATTTTCTCCATGCTTTTCAGGAAGAATTAAATACAGTATCGAATCTAATCAATATTACATGTGATGAGTTGGTTAAATGGTTTGTCGGAGATCAAATTGAGCGGTTGAAAAAAAAATGTGACGGTATTTGTCAGGGAGGTCTTAAATGGAGTTGGGAGAATGAAAAAGGTCAATTGAATTATATTGCAACAGGCAGAGTGTTTATTTCTGTTATCAGAAAGCGTAACGGTGAACCTCAGGATGAACTTATCGAACCGCTCAAACGTTCACTGATTGAATTGAATGCTTCTCCCATGCATCTGCTTATGGCAAAAATGCGCCATGATATTGATGAGCGAGGATTAGAGCAGGCGAATAAAATCGTCGCCAAAAGAGAAGCACAGGCAGGCTGGTTATACAATCTGATTACTAAAAGTACCGAGAATTCACATGAGCATGATATTGTGATTGATGCACATTGGGAGCAATTGAACAGAGCGACAAAAGATGAACTCAGAGACTTTTCTGCAAAATTAGTTACTGCTGCAAACAGAAAAGTATCCGGTAATCCTCTTGATGTTGTAAAACATTTTTTCAATGAATGTGTCAGTGATAAAGACAAAACCTTGGGTCATTTAAATGCATTCAATTGTTCTCATCCTTTGTTAGGGAAACATTTGACAACCGGAACTGTCTTCAAGGCTGAAGATGAGTATTGGGTTTGTCTGACCCCGGCTTGTGACCTTGTGCCACGTAAACGACAACAGTGGGCATCGAGAATTGGTGAAAGTCACCTGGCTTTTAAAGCGGTTAGGCTTCAATCAGTAGCACAATTATCTACGGCAAATAAAGAAGCAAACACAAACAATTATATCTATTTGATATCGAACAGCGGAGAGCCGAAAGCGTTTTGTCTGTCTTCCGGGAAAGATAATCCGACCTGGGATACATTTTTTGCGGCGAAACAAGGTATATTTGGTGAGAAAGGTATCTTTCAACTGACTTGTCTCAGAGAAAAACAAGGGAATGATGTTTTAGAATCTGTTGTTCTTGAAGCCGAAGCTATTGCCGAATTACGGTACGAATATGCTCTGAACCTGCTTCATAAGTTCTCAGCAAGCCAATCAAGGGTCGGTTTAGGCTTTATTGATAACTCTGCTTTTTTACAGTAGGCATTGATATATCAGGAATGACGTTTAATCGACTATTAAAGTTAATCGGAGGGAAATTTGCTCTCCGATTATTTCGAGTATTGTCGTTTCCTCTGTATCTTAAATAAGGTAATTGGTAAGTCTTATGCCGAATTCCCCCTTCTACCAAAAAAACGCCCAATCTCTCGCAACCCAATACAACACCCTCAGCTTCGAACAAGTGCATGCAAGTTGGAAGCACTTCTGGCCGGAGAAAGGTGAGGTGGTGTTGGATGTCGGGGCTGGTTCCGGGAGGGACGCGTTTTGGATGGCGGCGCAAGGTTGTGTGGTGTTGGCGGCGGAGCCGGTGGCGCAGATGCGGGCGGAAGGTGAACGGTTGACCGGAAACTCGGTTGAATGGCTGGATGACGCACTGCCTGAGTTATCGCAGCTTGCTGAACGCAAACGGCAATTCGATGTGATTCTGGTCAGTGCGGTGTGGATGCATTTAACCTCGGCACAACGTCAGTTGGCGTTGGGGCATCTGGCGGCGTTGCTGGTACCCGGTGGGCGTTTGGTGATCTCTTTACGCTATGGTGATTTTGCCGATGAAAGAGTGACTTATCTGTTGTCTGACGACGAATTGATTGCTCAGGCAGAAGGCGTCGGACTGACGCCACGCTTGATTTCATCCCGACAAGATGACAGTCTCAAACGACAAGATATTTGCTGGCAAACGGTGGTTTTGTCGCAAGGAAAAGCCTGAAAGGATAATTCATGTTGTTGGATGACTACTGCGAGATGTTTCGCAATCTGAATATGAATACCAAAGGCCAGCATAAAAGCCCGCATAAGGTGTGTATGCTGCTGGCGGTGATTGAGTTGATTGAGAACGGTACCATTGCAACCAACCGGATTGATCTCGATGACACACTGAAAACGGCGTTCAGCCACTATTTTAATCAGCGTCGCAGCGATACCGATAAAGATACCCCGGAGAATCCGTACTTTCACCTGAAAAGTGAAGGCTTCTGGCATGTTGTCTACAATCCCGGCATTGACCCTGCGACGGTAAAACGTTACTCCAAAAAAGCGATTTCTCATGTCACCCTTGATGATGCGTTGTTTGAATATATGCAAAGCCGCATCACCAATCATGATCTCAGAGAAGCGCTCAATCATAACTTGTCCGATCTGGCTTTTCTGTATCAGCAGTGGTTGGCTGATACCGGACATACGCAAAACACGATTCGCGAATATTGCCGGGTGATTGAACACGATTTATCCCTTTGGCTGCAACAGCAATTAGGCATTGAGCATGCCGTGTTTGACATCAAATCATTCCGCGATTTTCATGCGCTGGCCCTTCAATTTAAGGTATCTCAACAAGGGCAAGTTGCTGATTCTCGTCATCATCCACTGTTTTCCCAAGTGATTGAATCTTATCTGCTCTTTCTGAAGGATTTGAATCAGGTTGATCTTCAGGATGATGTCAATCAAATCATGAGTGATCCACGCCTGACAACGACGGAAAAGAAAATTCTGATGAATACCCGTATGGGGCAGGGAAGTTACCGCAGGCAGTTGATTGATCTGTGGCAGGGCTGTGCCGTGACTCGTTATCCGAATACCCAATTGTTGGTTGCTTCACACATCAAGCCTTGGCGATATTCGACGAACGAAGAGCGATTGGATAAATTCAACGGTTTGTTGCTGCTTGCCAATCTCGATAAAGCTTTCGATCTCGGTTTTATTTCATTTGAGGCGAATGGCCGGATCATGATCTCCGGGCAGCTCCAATCCCCGACAACCCTCGGCATCCACGCAGACATGCACTGTACTCTGCATCGGGAGCACCGGAAATATCTCGATTATCATCGGGTTGAGTTGTTTAAAGGGGTCTGAACCGATTTGTTTTCAATGATATATACAGAGAATAAAAAACCTGCCCACAAATGGGCAGGTTCTACTACGTTTGTTGACCAACAATATATTAGTTGATTTTTTCTACGTGAATAAATTTAAACAGGTAGTTAGGTTCTGTCATGCTGCCTCTCAATGTGGCACTGAATTCTCGAACACAGTCGTTTTGACTTGAGAATAAGTAGCCATCAAACCGAATAATGTCACCACGGCTTAGTGTGAGTGCAGACTGGAATATCTCACTGCTAGGGTCGAGCAAACTGTTTACACCAATATCACTAAAAACATTATTGGCGGTTGTCAGGTACATATGTTCACCGAACTTCACAGCGAGCACTCCTTTCCCTTCACTATTGGTTGTCAGCTCTGTGACCTTACCGATCCAATCGTAGTGTTTGCCTTGGAGACCACATAGTAAACTCTTACGTTGTCCACGGGTGGCACCTCGTGCCAATTCGCTTGTCGCTTTTTTGTATTCCATGCGACCACTGTAAGAAGCGACAGCTAATTGGAGTTGAGATAACGGATACAGCTCGGAATATTTAGATAGTTTGTCATCGAATATTCTTCTTTTTTTCAATTCAGTTATAAAATATTGCCTGTTCTTTTCATTTTCTTTATCTTGCTCCGCTTGTTGGCGTTCTTGTTCTGCTTGTTGGCGTTCTGCATCTTGTATTAATTTAAGCTCTCTCTGTTTTCTCATTTCTTCATCATGAGCTTGTCTTTTTGCTGACTCTTCATTAAAACGTTTTAGTCTTTCTTGTGATTCTCTTTCAATATCTGATATAGGTTTTTTTTGAGGTGTCGTCGCCGCTTTTTCAGCTGCTGCTTGCTTTTGCATTTCTTCCTGACGTTTTTTCTCAGCAGCAAGACGTTGTTGTCTTTCTTTCTCTTTTTGTGCCTTTTTCTGTTGTTCGATACGGTTAATTTGTGACTGGTAAGGGCTCAGGTTCTCATCAAGCTTTTTCGCAGCCTGACGAATTTTGTCAGCATCATCGCCACTGTAAACATATTTCAGGTCGCTATAGAGTGTTTGGGTGTCGTGGGAAATTTTAATGCCATGATAGCCAGAAACATGTTTATATCGTTTTAGTATCGGGTCGGCATAGTTTCTGGCATCTTGTAATATCTTCTGTTTTTGCTCTTGTTCTTTTTTTTCTTTTTCGTCTTGTTTCTTCATCGCTGAATCAACCAGATCACCGCCGACTTTGACAACATCGCCAAGGCCGAAAGCATGCGCGTTATTTTCAATCGCTGAATAAGAGAAGCCAATCAAAAATAAGAAGCATGATTTGGCCAATAAACGCTGCCCGCTTTTTAGCAATGTTTTACTCTTTAAAAGAGAATTGTTTTTTTTTCGATTTAAATTCATACCGTATTTCCAACATATTGTTAAAGGCAGATTGATTTTTTCAATGTTTGCATTGAACGCTACCCATCAAAAGAGGGTTCATAATAAATCGAATGTTCGGTATATCAATAGGAATGTTGCTATTATTTGATGATTTTTAAAGAAATTATATTTTTTGGTGTGGTCATCATGGCATCGGTGTAACTCGATATTGGGTAATGAACATAGCTCCTTCGCTATTATCGACTTGATGTTTTTAATTTTTTCCTGACTGAGTTGTTTTGCGTTTTTATCGTACTTTGTGAGCTAAAGGGGGTTGGCAGTCTTCCCAAAATAGTTTAATTGAGCTGATTTCTTTCCCCTGTTTATCTCGAAAAATATGCACTGTAGGAATGTGGTGAGTAATAAATTGTTCGGAGTAAAGATTGTGGCAGTTATCTCTGGTGATCATTGCTCTCATTGTTTTGGTCAATGCATGGGGAGCAAGCGCTGATAATTTCCGGTTAAGGATGGTATATTTAAACCGTAGTTCTTTATCACCAGTTTCTAATTTATCTAATATTATCGCGTTGTTTATGAATATCGGGAGTAGCAGATTCATTTTCTGTGCTGTCATGCTTAAACGGGCATTGATGCTATGGTCTGTGCCTGAAATGGTTTTGACCGAATAGCCTTTGGTGGCCATACAGGTCATTTTCTGCTTGAACATTTGATCTGTGCGGTTTATTTGTTCTGCTTCCGACAGAGATTCTTTTTGATAGGTGTCATATAGTTTGCTGAGATCTGATTTCCAGCCACAGTCTTGTTTCGATTGGGCGATTTGTTCGGCGGTTGCTGGTTGATTCCGATACATCCATGTAGCGCTGGGCTTGATGGTCGCACAACCTGAGAGTAAAGAGAGCCCGGCAATCGTTGCAATAAATTGTTTCATGTTTATTTCCTGATCTGAACCATATTTTTATTCAGTTGGCTTATACCATAATTGATAACTTTATTATATAAATTAAAGGGATAGCGTGAAAAAAGTGAGCGTTGGTCAACACAATAAAAAAGACCTGCTCATTCCTGAGCAGGCCGAAACAGTATCGTTTGATAGACAGTGGATTTTGTTTGAGCGTCATCCGCTCAATTGCGGCTTATGCGAGTTTTTTTAACAGCGCTTGCGCAACCGCTTCTGAGCTGGCTGGGTTCTGGCCGGTGATCAGCAGACCATCTTCAACCACATAAGGTGCCCAGTCATCGCCTTTCTCATACAGGCCGCCCAGTGCTTTGAATTCATCTTCGATCAAAAACGGCACCACGTCAGTCAGTTGTACGCCAGCTTCTTCATTGTTAGTAAAGCCAGTGACTTTGCGACCTTGAATCAGCGGGGTTCCGTCGGCTGCTTTGACATGACGCAGAACGCCCGGTGCATGACAGACAAAGCTGATCGGTTTGTTGGCACGCTCGAAGCTTTCAATCAGTTTGATTGAATCTTGTGAGTTGGTCAGATCCCACAGCGGGCCGTGTCCGCCCGGGTAGAAGACTGCATCAAAATCTTGTTGTTTGACGCTGGCCAGTTTGACGGTATTGGCAAGGGCTTTTTGTGCCGCCGGATCTGCTTTAAAACGTTCTGTCTGCGCTGTCTGGAAATCAGCCAGATCGCTTTTCGGATCAAGTGGCGGCTGCCCGCCTTCCGGTGAAGCCAGTACGACTTCAGCACCTGCATCGAGGAAGCTGTAGTAGGGGGCAGCAAATTCTTCGAGCCAGAAGCCGGTTTTTTCACCGGTGTTGCCAAGTTCACTGTGTGAGGTCAGTACCATTAAAATCTTCATTATTTTCTTCCTTTTCAAGTCTTTGTTGTTGATATGTGGTGAGTCATTGCTCGGGTTTATTGACTCAAAAATGCTTCCAGTTGTGCCATTTTATCGGCATAGGGCGCACGGATACGCTGGCTGGATGCGCCTTCTTTACTTTGGATAACTATTGGTTTGGCATGGGTAAAGCGACGGAATCCGTGGATCCCATGATACGCGCCAATCCCGGATGCACCAACACCACCAAATGGGAGTTCTTCAATGGTTACGTGTGTCATCACATCATTGATGACCAGCCCGCCTGAGGTGGTTTGACTGGCAAACTGGGCTTGTTGTGTCTGACTCTCGCCGAAGTAGTACGCTGCCAGCGGACGAGGATGCTGATTGATATAGTCAATGGCATCGCCTAACTCATGGTAGGTTTTGACCGGGAGCAGCGGGCCGAATATCTCTTCTTGCATGATGGCCATCTCATCGGTGACATCCAGAACCAGATGGGGAGCTATTTTGCGGCTGCTTTGATCAAAAGCGACTTCTCCTGCAGGGGCGAGACTGATGACCCGTGCACCTTTTCGCTGCGCATCGTCAAGTAAGTCAATCAAGCGCTGATAGTGTCGCTCGTTAACGATTGATGTGTAGTCCGGGTTCGCCTGCATGGTTGGGAAGCTGTGGCGAATTGCCTGCTGCGCGGCATCAATCAGCGATTCCTCTTTCCCTTGAGGCAATAAAACATAATCTGGCGAAAGACAAATCTGACCGGCGTTAAATGCTTTAATCGCCAAGGTGCGAGTCATCGCGGTCGACAAATCTGCATCGGGGGCGATGACAACCGGAGATTTACCGCCGAGTTCGAGCGTGACCGGCACCAGATTTTCTGAGGCGGCACGCATCACTTTTTTACCGACTGCCGTGCTGCCGGTAAAGAGCAGGTGATCGAACGGTAATGAACTGAATTGCGCTGCGATTTTGCTGTCACCCAGTACCACGACAAATTCCATCGGGTCAAAGTAACGTCCCACCAGTTCCGCAATCAGTTCGGATGTTTTTGGCGTCAGTTCGGAAGGTTTCAGCATCACGGTATTACCGGCTGAAAAAATTCCCGCCAGCGGGCCGAATGACAGGTTCAGCGGAAAATTCCACGGACTGATGACGCCAACGACGCCCAGTGGCTGCGGCTGGATTCGCGCCTGCATTCCTTGGTCTGCATCGATGGTTTCGGCGGTCATCCATTCTGCCACATGCTCGGCCGCATATTGCAGTGCCCGTACTGAGGTCACGATGTCGGCCAGCATCGACTGATAAGTGCTGCGGTGTCCAAAGTCTTCACTCATCGCTTGTGCCAGTGCTACGTGGTTCTCCTTCAGTAATCGAATCGACCGTAGGAGGCGGTCCTGACGTAACTCGGCATCGGCAGGGCCAGATTTGAGATGCGCCCGTTTCATGCTGCTGAGAATTGAGTTCATCTCATTAAAAGATGATGTATCAGCAGAATCGAGATTCGCTGCGGCCACTTGAGCGGATGATGTTTGAACAGACATATAAACTCCTTAATAAAGCTAACCTTGTTGGTTGAATGCAGTGCTGAATTCGTTGGCTGTAATATTCGTTCATTCAACCGATTGGTTAATAAAACGCCTCAGTGAATAAAACGTATGGATTCATACAACCCATGATAAAGACAGCCAATGATGTGATTCGACTGCTGTGCTTTCGGTAAAAAAGCATATATGAGAGTGGCGTGATGGGGCTAACAAGGTTATTTTAGGATGGGTATAAATATTTTTATGGCTTTCTTTGAAGCGCAGGAGTGTCAATGTCTCTGAACCGGTTAAGAACCTTTGTCGAAGTTTATCGCCAGCGATCGATCAGCGCTGCGGCAAGGAATTTGAATCTGACTCAACCGGCGGTGTCACAGCATATCGCCGGGCTGGAGGTGGCTGTCGGGAGAAAGTTATTTACCCGTGAAGCCTCCGGGGTGGAACCGACCACCGCTGCCGATGAATTGGCAGTTGATATCGGTGATAAGCTCGATGCCGTTGAATCAGCACTCGCACAGGCGAGATCCAGATCCGTCAATATGGAGGGGGTGTTGCAAATTATTGGCCATGCGGATTTTATGGCGGAGGTGATTGCACCGCGTCTGCTGCCGTTATTGCAATCGGACATTCGGGTCAGAATGCATGCCGGTGACGGTGATTTAGTTCATCACATGCTGGTGGAAGGGCACTGCGATCTGGGATTTACTGCTCACCCGGTGACGGATAAGCGCCTGCGCAGCGAAACTGTGATGACTGTGCCTGTGATGGCGGTTGCTGCTCCCGCTGTCGCTACACGTATTGCACAGGCAGACGATTTGACTCAGGCGCTGATCAATGAGTCGATGTTGACGTACAACCTTGAGTTGTCGGTGATTGATCACTGGATGAAGAAAAATAACATTCATCTGGGCAACCATCCCCCTGCGTTGGTGAGTCAGGATTTACGGGCGCTACGTCGTTTACTGATGCAGGGATTTGGCTGGACAGTTATGCCGGATTATTTGTGTCATGAACAGATCCGACAGGGAGATTTGCAGCGGATCATCGCTCCGGTTGCTGACACCCGCTTGGAATATTACATGGCATGGGCCCCCAGTGCTTTGAGACAACCCCGCATTGCCCATGCACGGCAGACTCTTTTGTGGTTGTTGAATCCGTTGCATGCAAGTAAAAAATAAAAAGAAAGTAAAAAGGACAGGCAGAATAAAAGGGAATAGAAAGGACAGGCAGATTAAGATTTTTCTAACAAGGACAGACGGTTTAAGCAGACGGTTTAAGCATCTGCCATGTGGTGTGAGAATGACTGACCGTTAGGAGGACAGGCGCTTTTTCAATTTTTTCTAGGAAGGACAGGCACTTTTTCTAGGAAATTTTACAGGTCGGTTTGTCGAGGGAGGAGACAGATAATTTTCTTCGCGGGACAGACACTCCAAGGGAGTCGTGAGTCATGCATCAATCGTGATATGATGCGTGATAACATCTGAGCAATGATATTCATTGTTCTTCCTCCCCATCCGCTCTGGGCTGTGATGGGGTTTGCCCCCGGAGAATATCGGTAAGTGCAATGACAACAGAACAACAGCAACAAAAGGCATCAGGCATACATCTGTGGGTGTATAAACTGATTGCGGTTATCAGTCTGATTCTGGCAATTATCGGGGCGATTTTACCGGGATTGCCCACGACAGAATTTGTGATTTTATGTGCGTGGGCCTCGGCAAAAGGTTCTCCGACGATTCATCGTTTTCTCATGTCAAAGCCCTTTTTCCGCAACATGATCGAGAACTGGCAAAATGGCAAAGTTATCTCCCGCAAGAATAAGATTTTGTCAGCGTTATCGATGTCAGTCTGTCTGCTGATTTTGTTGTTGCACAAAGTGGCTTTCGTCTGGGTGGCAGTCTCGACCATGGGTATGTTGATCGGGAGTTTCTATATCTGGAGACGCCCGGAAAAAGTGCCGGAAGCTCCGGATCTCAGTCAGGACGAACATTAAGCTCCATGCATTAAAGCTTGCAATGTTAGGGGTTGTGCATTGTGGCGTCTGTCCCCGCTATTTTCCCTATTTGTATTCGTTTTCCCATTGTGCCTGTCCTCGCAATCAATCGGTAATCCTGCCTGTCCACGCAATCACGTTATTCACTGTCTAGCGTCTGTCCTCGTAATCACAATTACCATATCAGTCCCTGTAATTCCGTCTGTCCCCATAAGGTCTCCCATCTGTTGGTCTTTCTTATGCCGCCTGTCCTCGTTATGAATGGCAATGAATTGCACATAATTGATTCTTTCTTCTCTATCTTTTTATAAGACACTCGTACATAATACGAACGCTAATAATTCTTATTTGTTTTCTGGTGTGTTGTATGACATTAGTGTGGACGTTATTAAAGGGAAACACGTTCAAGTTTCTGACGGCAATTCTGTTAAGTGCTTTGAGTGCGGGTGCCGGAGTGGCGGTGATTGCAATGATGAGTCGCGTCTCATCAGCGGATGTGATTACCGGTCAGGATGTCGCTTTACTGTTCGTCTTGATTTTCCTGTTATTTGGCTTAAGTTTTTTCTCTCAGGCAATGCTGACATCTTTGGGCCATCATGTGGTGTATCGGTTGCGACTGCATCTGTCTCAACGAGTGTTAAAAACCTCGGTGGAGCGCATTGATCAACTGGGGCAACCGGCGATTCTGGCCGCTTTAACTAAGGATGTGACGTCGATTAGTCAGGCGTTTAACAGCCTGCCTTTTGTGGTCTATGGTGCTGCGGTACTGCTGTGTTGTTACGGCTATCTGTTGCAACTGTCGTTGCCATTTTTCCTTTGTACATTGGTGATGACTATTCTTGCGGTGGTGATTGCCCGGCAATTGATGTCAGCCTCCAGACAATTGAAGCGTGAAGTGCGGGAAAACGACGACCAACTCTATGACCGTTATTCGGGTCTGTTGTTGGGGCGTAACGAGTTGAAACTCAGCCGTCAGCGTCGCAGTAGTTTCTTTAGCGATGGCTTAAAACCGGTTGTCAGCCGGGCATTAGGGCTGGAAGTTAAAGCAGATCGATATACGGTATTAAACGGCAGTTGGGTCAATACCTCTATTTTGTTGCTGATTGCTTCGATTATTTTGATTCACAGTGTATTTGGGGTCGGAACCAAAGAACAGCTGACCACTTTTGCGCTGACGATTTTGTATTTACGCTCTCCGCTGGCCGGTATGATTGGTTCATTACCCGCTTTGATTTTAGGTTCGGTCGCTTATGCCAAAGTACAGCAACTGGCATTGCATGAAGGGACAGACGCCGTAGGCGAACAGCCGGCGCAGGAAGCATGCTGGCAGTCGTTACACATGCAGAATGTGACCTACCAATACCCGTCAGAATCCGGTGAACCCGGATTTGGTGTCGGCCCGATTGATTTTGAACTGAAGCAGGGGGAGCTGGTGTTTTGGGTCGGGGGGAACGGCAGCGGTAAATCAACATGTGCCCGGTTGGTCACCGGTCTTTACACGCCCCATGGCGGCAATATCGTATTTGCCGGTCAGGAGATCAATGAAGAAAACCGCGATTGGTTTCTCAGCCATTTCTCGGTGGTCTTTGCGGATTTCTATCTGTTTAAACAACTGATTAATGAATCAGGGGACAGTCCCGATCCTGCACTGGTTGAGCATTATCTCAAAGCACTGTCGTTGGAACAGAAAGTGACGGTCACTGAGGGCGAGTTGAGTACCACCAAACTGTCTCAGGGGCAGCGTAAACGTCTGGCACTCCTGCTGGCTTATTTAGAGAATCGCAGCATTATCTTGCTGGATGAATGGGCGGCTGATCAGGACCCGGCATTCCGCAAAGTCTTTTATACCGAGTTACTGCCTGAGCTGAAAGCAAGAGGGAAGACAGTCATTGCGATTACGCATGATGATCACTATTTCTATATGGCTGACAAAATTTACCGGATTGATCAAGGGCATATCATGCTGGACGATGAGCCGCTTCATGGTCAGTCATCTCAACCTCAGTCATCTCAATCCGAGAACAACGCCTCAGATAAAAAGGAAGACGTCGTATGCTGAGAAAAACACTGGGTATCCTGATATTTACGTTGGGTTGGTTCTGTCAGCCCGTTTCGGCGGATGAAGTGACTCACGCGGTTTCCCTGTACGGTCAGCCGAAATATCCTGCCAGTTTTGACCATTTTGCCTACGCTAACCCGAATGCGCCGAAGCAGGGGGAATTGGTGATTGCGGAAATTGGCAGTTTTGATTCACTGCATCAATTTATTAATCTTGGTACCAAGCCCAGAGGCCTGTTCTGGCTTTATGACAGCCTGACGGATCGCGGTCATGACAAAGATGAAATCAAAACCCGCTACGGCGCATTGGCGGAAACGATCACCATTGCTGATGATGACTCATGGGTGATCTACCAGCTGAGAAAAAATGCCCGTTTTAGTGACGGACAACCGGTAACGGCTGAAGACGTGGCCTTTTCTGTTAAACAGTTTCAAACCGTGGGACTGAGTAACATTAAATCCCGTTTTCAGGGCGTGCAGTCGGTCGAGGTGTTAGGACCACGAAAAGTGAAGTTTAATTTTGGTGATCAAGGCAGCCGTTTACAGATCCTTAATTCCGGTAATCTGCCTGTCCTGCCAAAGCATGTCTGGCAAGGAAAAGACTTCACCAAACCGTCACTAGAGAAGCCCGTCGGTTCTGGCCCTTATCAGGTTACCTCGGTGATCCCCGGGCGGAGTATTACTTATCAATTACGCGATGATTACTGGGGCAAAGATCTGGCGGTCAATCGTGGCAAATATAATTTCAAAACGATTCGTGTCGAATATTTCCGGGACCGTAATGCCGCTGTACAAGCGTTAGCTGCGGGGGAAGTGAATTATATTGCCGAGTCAAATCTGGCGCGCTGGCAAAAACTCTATCAAGGCAAGGCATTCGATACAGGGACAGTCGTCAAAGACAGGATTGATTATCAGGCACCGTCATTTGTGACCGCGTTATTGTTCAACCTGCGTGAAGAGAAGTTTGCTAACCCGAAAACCCGTGAAGCTCTGGCGTATGCATTTGATTTTGAGTGGCTGAATAAGCGTGCCTTTCAGGGCAAATATCAGCGTGCGGAAAGTCTGTTTAACAATAGTTTTCTCGCCGCTGAAGGTCCCATATCTTCCTCAGAAACGGCGGTATTAGCACCGTTCAAGCAAGCATTACCCCCCGCCTTGTTCACCGATACCTTTCATTGGCCGACCACTGATGGTTCAGGCAATGATCGGGCGAACCTGATCAAAGCGAAGCAACTGCTTGAAGCCGCTGGCTGGAAAACTGAGCAGGGTCGGTTGGTTGATGCCAATCATCAGCCCTTTGTGATTCATTTTCTGGTTCCGTCTCCGGCGATGAAGCCCGTCCTTGGCGCTTATTTGCAAAATCTGAAGCGGTTGGGCATCGAAGGACAGGTGACGGTACGTACCGGTACGGAATTCTATAAGCAGCTGATGCAGCGTCAGTTTGATATGACACCGATTCAATACAAAGTACGCATTCCGCCCAATACCGAAGTCCGTTCTGCTTTATTGTCGTCGTTTGCGGATGTCGCAACCAGCAACAATATTGCCGGATTTAATGACCCGGTGATTGATGCGTTAGTGAACGATTTAGTTCACGCCGACAGTTATGAGAGAACTGAAGTTTACGGCAGAGCACTGGATCGCGTCTTGAAATGGAAATATTACTTTGTGCCGTTATGGGCCCGTAACTTCCAGCTCGTCGCACATGCGGATTATATTCAGCGGCCCAAAGTGAATCCTGCCTATGGTTATGAAATCGAATTTTGGTGGGACAGTCGGAATAGCGGTCGGAATAGCGGGGACAGTCGGAATAAAGTACAGCAGGACAGCGCCCACCCATGATGCGCCAATATGTAGTCAAACGGTTGTGTTTGATTGTGCCGACTTTGCTGACGATTGTGACGCTGAATTTCTTTCTGTTGCAGTGGCTCCCCGGCGGGCCGCTTGATGCTGTTCTTGCCAAAATGGGGGGAATGGATACGGGCACCGCGTCGCTGTTCGACAGTGAAAATACGCAGTTAGACGGGCAGCAGATCGACACTCGGTTGCGCGAGAAAATTGCCCGGCAGTACGGGTTTGATCAGCCGCTCTGGCAACGCTATACCGAGACTGTATGGCACTACCTGACGCTGGATCTCGGCAAGAGTTATTTTAGCGGGAAGTCCGTGGCGGCGTTAATCGGGAGCAAATTACCGACATCTTTTTCTATCGGTTTTTGGAGTTTGTTGATTACTTATGTGATCGCGATTCCTCTCGGTGTCTGGAAAGCACTGAATCGCGGTGGATGGCTGGATGCCGCTACCAGTTTTGTGCTTTTTCTCTCGGTCGCTCTGCCGACCTTCATTATTGCGATTTTGTTGATGATTTTATTTGCCGGCGGCGGTGTGTTTAACTGGTTTCCACTGCGGGGGCTGGTCTCTCCGGGGTTTGAACAGATGACGCTGATGGCGCAGATAAAAGATTATCTTTGGCATATTTTCTTGCCAGTGATGACTTGCGTGGCGGGCGGACTGGCACCGATTACGGTCTTGATGCGCAATTCCGTGGTTGATCAACTCAACCAGCCTTATGTGGAAACCGCCCTCAGTATCGGTGAAAGCCGACAGAGTGTTTTATTCCGCCATGTTTTGCCAAACAGTTTATTGGTTCTGATTGCCCGGATCCCTGCCGACTTACTGGCGTTATTTGTCGGCGGAGCTTTGCTCGTTGAAATCATCTTTTCACTCGACGGCGTGGCGTTACTGGCATTTGAATCACTGTTGCAGCGTGATTATCCGGTGGTCTTGGGGATCATTTATATTTACTCACTCCTCGGGTTACTCATGACATTACTGGGCGATATTTTGTATCGTCTGGTTGACCCGCGAATGACGTTTGAGGCGGTGAACGGATGAGGTTGCAGCAGAAGCAGTTTAAAGTCGTCCGGCGAGGTAAGTTAGCCGCAGTGCTCCTTGCCATGATTTTCGTCATCAGTTGTCTGTCCCCCTTACTGGCCAATGATAAACCATTGCTGATTGTGTATCAGGGGCAGTGGTACTTTCCGCTGATCCATGAATATCCTGAAACCGAATTCGGCGGTTTTTTCGATACCGAAGCGGACTATAAAGATGCGTTCGTTGCCAAAGAAATTACCCGGCATGGCTGGTGGTTATGGCCTCCGGTGCATTTTTCTTTCGACACCATTAACTACGATGTCAGCTTTCCATCGCCACCTTCCGCGACAAACTGGCTGGGGGTGGATGATCAGGGACGGGATGTGCTGGCCCGGATTCTCTACGGGACACAAATCAGTCTGATGTTTGCGCTGGGGCTGACCTTGATTGTTGCATGTCTGGCCCTGTTTTTTGGGGCTTGTCAGGGATACTTCGGCGGCGTTATTGATCTGATCGGGCAGCGGGTGACTGAAATCTGGGGCGCGATTCCGGCTATTTTTATTGTCATGATTATGGCGAGTCTGGTCCAGCCCGGCCCCTGGATACTGTTGCTGATTTTGTCACTGTTAGGTTGGCATCATTTGGCACAGCAAGTCCGGGCGGAAGTCCTGAGAATTCGCCAGCTTGATTATGTGCAGGCTGCAATCATTGCCGGCGTTGCCGACCGACGAATTATTTTCATCCATATCCTGCCAAATGCTGTCGTTGCATTGATCAGTAATCTGCCATTTATTTTTGCCGGGGCTCTCGGTGCGCTGATCACATTAGACTTTCTCGGTTTTGGGCTGCCTGCCGGTTATCCTTCACTCGGGGAGCTGCTGGCTCAGGGGAAAAATAATTTGCAGGCACCTTGGCTGGGGATGATTGGATGCACCTATATTTTAGTGCTGGTGACCTCGGTGGTTTTGATTGGCGAGATGGTTCAGGAACTGGCCGCAAGACGAAGTTCCAACGTTGGCTCTAATAGTGGTGTTACGGGGACAGACGCTTTTACGGATATGGCGGCGGCGAAAGATGTTACCGGGACAGACACCTCAGTTCGGGCTGATTCTTGCGAGGACAGACACCCGAACGGTTTAACCTCATGCAAGTCTGGCAGCGAAATCAAAGGGGGAGACAAGCATGCTGAAATGTCATGATCTTTCATTCTCAATTGGTTCTCAGCGATTGTTAAAGGATGTCAGTTTTGAGCTGGCTGCGGGGGAGACCCTTGCGATTGTCGGGGAAAGTGGTGCCGGGAAGACGCTGTTATCTAAACTGATGATGGGGTTTGCTCCAACGGATGGTGTTCAGGACGGAGAGGTTCTCTTTGAGCATCAGGAGCTGACTGCTCTGACTGATAAGCAATGGCGCACGTTGCGCGGTAGTGCTATCGGCCGGGTGGCTCAGGAACCGCTATCGGCGCTGAATCCGGTCAAGCGCGCTGAATGGATACTGAGTCGAGCGATTCAATTACATCAGCCTGCTCACAAACGGTCTCCCTCGCAACTTCGTCAGCGTATCGATGAGCTACTGCTTCAGGTCGGGTTACGTCCTGAACATCGCAAGCGCTTTCCGCACCAGTTGTCTGGTGGACAAAGGCAGCGTCTGCTGATTGCCATTGCTATCGCGAATTCCCCGCGGCTGTTGATTGCCGATGAACCGTCAACAGCACTGGATGAGCAAACTCAGCAGCAAATTTTGCGGCTTTTGAAACGCTTACAGCAAGAGCTGAACATTGCGATGATCTTGATTTCTCATGATTTGCAATTAGTCAGAGATATCGCTGATCAAGTGGTGGTTCTGAAACGAGGCGAGATTGTTGAACAGGGCAGGACTGAACAAATCTTTACCGCTCCGACGCAAGACTACACACGCATGTTGTTAGCGCGACCGTCATTCCAACGGCCTGAGCCAGTAGTTTCTGCGCCGTTGCTACGTGTCAGTCATCTGACCGTTAAACACATTATTGATGGCATTCATTTCGAATTGGCACTGGGAGAAAATCTCGGTGTGATTGGTGAGAGTGGGGCCGGAAAATCAACGCTGGCGAAAGCCTTACTGAGGCTTATTCCTGCAACGGGAAGTATCGAATTTGATGGCATGGACTGGCAGCGTCTGTCCCGCCAAGAACTGCGCGCGCAACGCGGGAAGATGCAGTTTGTCTTTCAGGATACAACATCCAGTTTTAATCCGCGTCTGACGATTTTCCAGTCTCTCAAAGATGCTTATCTGGCCCAGCATCAGGGGCAGACTCATCATGTTGAGCCACACCTCCGCCAAGCAATGCAAGATGTTGGTCTTGATGAGACATTACTGGCGCGTTATCCCCATGAACTATCTGGCGGGCAAAGGCAGCGCGTGATGATTGCCAGAGCACTGATTGTGTCTCCGAAACTGTTGATTCTGGATGAGCCGACCACGGCACTGGATCAAGTGAATCGTCGGCATATTATTGCGTTGCTTCAGCGTTTACAGGCCGAACGACATTTCAGCTTGATTGTGATCAGCCATGATCAGGGGCTATTAGCCACACTCTGTCATCAATATTTGGTTTTATCTCAAGGCAGACAATTGGCCGGGAAGGCGCGCTCTGTCCGGCACGATATGCCCCATCATGACGATGTTGCCGATGCAAACTGGCACGAAACACCCATCTCACGACAGGTTATTGAATCATGAAATCTTTAGCACCGTTATTGTCCAGACGTTCTTATGCACGAAAGAAACTCATCCATCCGGCACCCAGTGATCAAGAACTCCATCATTTATTTGAACTGGTGATGACCACACCAGACCACGGTAATTTGAAGCCTTGGCGTTTTTTGATTGTCAAAGGCGAGAAAATGCAGATGCTGGCAGATGCGACCTTAGAGATGTATCGTCGGCAGCTCCCGAATGGCGAACTGACCGAAAAGGCACGGCGCTCCTGTCAGGAGATTGCCAATACCCCGATGATGATTATCGCAGTGACTGACTTAAAACCGGCGCATCATGTTTCATTGTGGGATCAGTGGTTATGTGGTGGTGCCGCAGTACAAAATATCATGACGGGGCTGCATCTGATGGGCTATGGCGGATTTTGGTATACCTTTTTGGCCGGTGACGAGCTGAAGCCTATTCTGGGCATGCAGCCGGAAGACCAAGTGCTTGGCGCCATCTCCGTCGGTACCCCGAAAGCACGCGCTGTCCGCCCCGTAGAGCGGCAATCACCCAACCCGTACTGCTTTGAATGGCAAGGATTAGCAGCAAAGCCAACACCATATTTCGAAGATTGAGAAGGAAAGATAGGGATATTGAGGGGACTGACGGGATATTCCGGGGACAGGCAGATTTTTATCGGGACAGACGACATAAGGATGTTATCGACTTTATGGACTTATCAGGACACACCAAATAAATCTCCCAATAAACCAGCAATGCTTCAAATCCAGTTAGTATGTCATTCTTTATCAACATAAAAGTTACATCGAAAAAAGTTATATCACTCGTAGCTTTGTCAGAGGACTCTTTTTCAACATCCTGATTTGCGGCAGACTGATTTCATCATTTTTCGACCGGAATTTTTATGACGATTGCCCGAACACAGCTCGTTTCCCCTGACATCACTTCGTACTACCACTGTGTGTCACGCTGTGTTCGGCGCTCTTTCCTCTGCGGTGATGACCCATTCACCGGTATTTCTTATGAACATCGTCGTCATTGGGTTGAGCAGCGAATTTTGGCTTTGGCTAAAATTTACTGTATCGATATTTGCGCTTATGCGGTGATGAGTAACCATTATCATTTGGTTGTCCATGTCAATCGTGCTAAAGCTCTGCAACTTTCAGAAAGGGAAGTGATTGCGAGATGGGGGCAAGAACATCAATTCCCACCCTTGATACAATCCTATCTGACTGGGCAACTGTCAGCGTCTGAATATCCTGCTTGTATGAAATTAATAGCAATTTGGCGTGAACGGCTTTATTCACTCAGTTGGTTGATGAAAGAGCTGAACTATCATATCGCTTTAAGGGCCAACCAAGAGGATCAGTGTCGCGGGCACTTTTGGGAGGGGCGATTCAAATCTCAGGCGCTGTTAGATGAAAAGGCCTTACTGGCAGCGATGACGTATACCGATTTGAATCCTGTCCGGGCCAATATTGCTGAAACGCCAGAGACCTCAGAATATACGTCGTTCAAGCGACGTTTTGACGCATTGGAGAATAATCAGGAGACCCCTTCAGGTTTGTTGCCATTTATCGGAAATCGATCTCAGCAACAACCGAGTGGTGTGCCATTTCGTCTGATCGATTATATAGAATGGGTGGATTGGATCGGACGACAAATACGTGAAGGTAAACCGGGATATATCGATCACAAACATCCTCGTATTATCAGTCGCTTATCTCTGAACCAAATGGATAGCCTCGGTCTTTACTCCCGACTTGAAAAAGAGCGAGGCCTATGGATTGGCCCCAAACAACGTCTTCAGCATGTGAAGTCTTTGTTGAATCGCCAAAGACTACACGGTATCACGATTTGAATGTCTTATCTTTTCAGAGCAGTTGAACCAACCGCTCTAAAAAAGCCGTCAAATTCTGCTGAAAATAGAAATGATCTCCTGGCCAGTCCAAATGCTGGTAGTCAGAAGTATACCGAGTCCACTGTTTGACTTTCTCTTGGGTGACAACCGGATCGTTTAGGCCATGAATGGTCGTGATTGGGCAAATTAATGGTTCAATCTCTTGCCGGTTATAATTGTCATTCAGGGCAAGATCCGAACGGATAATCGGTAAAAAAAGCTCAAGTAGTTCAGGATGTTCAAACACTTCATGTTTTATCCCTCCCATCTCTTGCAGTAAAGCGATAAGCGCTTGCTCTGAAAGATCACTTCTGAGCTGGTTTTCTCCTCGTAAGTGAGGTGCATGGCTGGCTGATATCACCAACCTTTGTGGTGATGTAAGGCCTGATGTTTGCTGGATTTTTAAAGTAAGTTCATAGGCAATCAGGCCGCCCAGACTGTGCCCAAATAGAGCGTATGGTTCACGAGAGGAGAGACGGTCTCCGAGTTGTTGGATCAGATCATCCACCAGCACGGGAATACTGGTCGGTAATGGATCAGTAAATCGTCGTCCCCGCCCCGGATATTCAGGGCAATAAAGTGTGATATTGTGCGCTGCAAGTTGGGTGCGCCAGTCAGCGTAGAGTGAAGATGAACTACCAGAAGATGGTAGACATATCAGTGTTGCCATGTTGTTTCCTCAAATCATTCCATAACGCATCCATTCAATAACCCATCTGTCCCACTAAGAAATTCGAAAGTCTGTTCTTGCGAATGTTCAGTCGCGCTATGTTCGACTGTCCCGCCAGTACCGTAGAATTTCAAAAGTGCCTGTCCCACTTAGAAGTCCGTCCCGCTGAGACAAGAAGACAAAAGAAAGGCCGTCTGTCCTCCAAACGGCCTTGCACTTTCAACAATGCAATAACAACATCAGAACTTATAACTCGCTTTCAGCGATACAGTTCTGGGCGATCCCAGATACACCGCATTCTGTGATGAATCAGAAGATGATGCGTAGTAGTCTTTGTCGAACAGGTTGGCGACATTCAGTTGGACACGCAGCTTTTTATCAGCAAAGGCTGGTTGATACCAAGCGGTCATGTTCACTAGTGTGTACGCATCGAGTGTATAATCATAGCCTTGACGTTGGTTACCGGCGCGCTCTCCGACATAAACGACGCCTGTCCCCGCACCCCATTGATCATTGATATCATAAAGCAACCAGGTGCTGGCATTGTGCTCTGGCACGTTCACTGGTTTTGCGGTTGTATCCGGTGCATTGACAAACTCAACATCGGTATAACCGTAAGAGAAGATAGCCGTCAGTTGATCGGTAATGGTGTAATCACCATCGATTTCAAAGCCGCGGCTACGCTGTTTATATACATTGAAGCTACCCGTAACATCCCCCGCATATGCGACATTGTCCAAATCAATCCGATAGGTTGATAGTGTCAGATTAAGGTTTTTATCCAATAGGGCCAGTTTGGTACCAACTTCATATTGAGTCCCTTTTTGAGAATCCACCCAATGATTCGCAACCGAATCATACTTATTGTTGGGCATATAAGAGGTTGCGACGTTTGAGAAGCCTGAAACATTGTCAGTGAACTTGTATAAAGCGCCTAACTGACCACTGACGTTCGTTTCGTAAGGAGCCTTTGTCTCACTTGCCTTAAATGATGGAAGTGTTGATTGGATATACTTACGTGAATAACGGTCAGCGCGCAGGCCTGCAACAAAGTGCCAGTCACCGTACTCAATCAGATCATTCAGGTAAATCCCGTACTCCGTTAATGTCTGGGATTCATCTTGGATCTTGAACATGTCATTGGGGTCGGACACATTAGTAAAATTGTCTGAGTTATAGTCGTAAGCACCACTATTCGGATTCGGTGTTTTTAGCACACGTTTTGAATAGATTGTTGTTGCACTTTGTAAACCACTCCAGCTGGCAGAAACGCTGGTCGTTTTATCTTCTTTATAGCGGGTTGCATCGACCCCTGTGGTGATTTGATGATAGGTCTGACCAATATCAAAGGCCAGTTGGTTTTCCCAAGAAAGTACATCGGTCCGGCTTGACGTATTTTCACCACCGATATAACGGTTGATTGTCCCGTCGAAAACCTTTTTGTTCTGGTCTTGGCCGTAAATCGTCACACCGGCTATTTTGCTTCGGGAAGCCGCCGAGGAGGCATAGAAATGCACACGTGTGCCGTCATAATCTCGTTTCTGATGACGCAATTTCAGTCGGGTCGTCCAGATATCATTAATGTCATGTTCGATATCGAGTCCCCATTTCTGTGTGGTTCTCTCTTGTGAAGAGAATCCCGCCCCAAGACGTTTGCTGCCGATATCAAGGAATCGCCAGTCACCACCGGATGAGTTGAGTACGGCTAAGGTGCCTCGGTCAAAGGGGACCTTTTCTTTGTTGTATTTATACGAGAAGGTAAGGCGTGTGTCCTCGTTAGCAATCCAGGTTAAAGAGGGGGCGATATAGGTTTGTCTGCTGTCGGAGTCATCACGCCATCCTTCGGAATCATCGGCGACCCCGACAAGGCGATACAGCAGCGTTCCCTCTTCGTTAGCAGCACCGGTTGTGTCGATACTGAGGCGTCGCTTGCCATGCTCGTCAAGGTTCATCGTGAGCTGAGTGCTTTGTTCTGCTTCCGGTTTTTTGCCGATGAGGTTAATCAGGCCGCCCGGATTCATGTTGCCGTACAGAATCGACTCCGGCCCTTTGACGACTTCGACGTATTCAATATCTTCCAAAACAGCTTTATCTGAAGCCAAGCCATACACACGGGTACCATCTTCGTAAACACTGGCTTTAAATCCCCGGATCGTGAATTCATCCCGAGTCCCGCCGTAGTCATTTCCTTTGGTAACATTACTGATGTTACTCAGCACATCATTCATATCGACCGCATTTTGCTGGTCGAGCAAATCACGGTTAAGCACCACTGCTGAACGTGGAATTTCCGTCAGGTCAGCTTCAGTCCGCATGGTGGACTGCGCAATATTGGAAGTCAGCGTTTGTTTAATACTGGTGCCGGTCACGACCATCACATCTGCATTGTCCTGATCGGTTTCATTGGTTGCGGCGAAAACTGGAGAAGCGGTGAATCCGAGCATTAACACATTACGGGGGTGGATCAATTCACGAATGATTTGAGCTAAAGGTATTTTATTCATTTTGATGACTGCTTTTTCCGATGAAAGTAATTCGAGATAACCGATCTGACTACTGACAATGCCGTGTGTCCTTTCTATAGAAGCACCATTAATTCCATAGTTATCAACAGATAGCTATCTCACCGTTGCATGTAAATTGAGCGTCAGTAAATGTAAACAATTCTATATACAACTGTAAAGTTTTAATGATAATTATTTTCAATATCACTATCATTTAGATTATGATGGTGCTCTATTTTCTATTTCATAGAGCATTTATGCATATACCCCATAAAGTGTATGTGTTTTCCGTACAGAGATAACCGACCCAAAATAACAAGAGGAGATATTGCGATGGCCATTGAATTACCCCTGAAAGTCATCATGCAAAATTCAGAAGGATGGAGACAAGATCTGAGTAAGATGCACCAGATTGTTTCTGATCACCTTCATCGGCATGGCGGTATTCTATTCCGCGGATTTGATATTCTGGGGGAAGCGGAATTTCAAGCCTTTGCCCGATCATTCGGGTTTCCGCTGCTTAATTATGAGTTTGGCTCAACGCCTCGCACCGACCTCGGGGAAGGGGTCTATACCACCACCGAATATCCTGCTCATCAGGTTATTCCTCTCCATAACGAACAGGCTTATACCCTCAACTGGCCGATGAAAATCTGGTTCCACTGTATCCAACCGGCAGAGACGGAAGGTGAAACGCCAATTGCTGACAGTCGTGAAGTCTATCGTCGGATCCCGACTCGCATCCGTGAGCGCTTCGAAGAGAAACAACTGATGTATGTCCGTAACTATGGTAACGGGCTGGATCTGCCGTGGGAAAAGGTGTTTGCCACCAATGATCCCAAACAGGTCGAAGCGTTTTGTCGCGCCCATCAGATTGATTTTACCTGGAAAGGCGATGGTGAGCTGAGAACCCGTCAGGTATGTCAGTCGGTCGCCCGACATCCGGTGACACAGGAGATGGTCTGGTTCAATCAAGCACATCTGTTCCATGTCTCCAATCTCGAAGCTCATATTCGTGAAACGCTGTTATCGATTGTCGGAGAAGACGATCTCCCCCGGAACGTTTATTACGGTGACGGCTCACCGATAGAAGATGGCATTCTCGATGAAATTCGCGGGGTATTAGACGAGTGCATGGTGAAATTCCCGTGGCAACAGGGAGATGTCCTGATGTTAGACAACATGCTGGTTGCCCATGCTCGATCCCGTTTTACCGGGCCGCGAAAAGTGGTTGTCGCGATGGCAGAACCAAACTGCTAATCATTGTTTTGAGCGCTAGGTGAGGAAAATATAACGATGGAATCCACTTCTCTGGAACAGGTCAATCAAGCGGTGTCACTCAATCAGGCCGCCCTGTGGTTTTTATACCAGCTTGCCCCGGCTTCTGCCGCATATAACGTTTATTTCGTCAGTGAATTAGGCCAGCCGGGAGAGCCAGCGTTGCAGTTGGATAAACTGGAACAGAGCTTTTATCTGGCGGTTGAATCTCATGTCATCATGCGAACCGGATATTTTCAGCAAGGTGAACAAGTCTGTGCGCGGGCGTTTGCCGCAACACAGGCTGAATTTTGTGTCGAACACCGCACATGCACTGACTCAGAGCGTCAGGAATGGATCGCTCGGTCAGCCGATCAACCGTTTCAACTTGAAACCGGGAATGTGTTGCGCGTCAATCTGCTGATCGGGGAAGGGATTTCTTATATTACCGTGACCGCACACCACATCGCCGGGGACTTCTATGGCATGGAGCGGTTTATGCAGACATGGGCTGAATTTTATACCCACCTGACGACAGGGCAACCGGCACCGGAGGTCCATGAACAGTTTTCGCATTGGCTGAGCCGTCAGGAAGCATGGTTAGCCAGTGAATCAGCAGACAAAGCCACGACGTTCTGGCAACAGGCTATTGGCGATGTCCCAGAGGGATTAAATATTCCGACTGACTTTGAGCGTCCTGAAATCCGCGCTTTTACCGGTGACGAGTGGATTTGTCAGGCAGACAGCCGCCTGAGCGATGCGATTTTTGCCACGGCAAAAACCTATCAGGTCACCCCGTATGTTTTGTTACTGAGCGCATTCCAGTATTACCTCCATCGCTTAAGTGGACAGACGCGCTTTCTCATTGCGTCACCCACATCCGGTCGGCGCGGACGACGTGACCGCGACGTGGTCGGCTATTGTGCGAACCCGATCCCGGTGATGGCTGATTTCTCACAATCCACCAGTTTTGCTGCGTTGATGCAACACAATACGGCGTTTTTGAAAACGTCTGTACCGCACCAGAAGTTGCCGTTTGCCCGACTTGCCCAAGGACTGATGAAAGAGCGCAGTGCGGATCGCAGTGGCTTGGTAAGTCATATGCTGACTTACACGCCGACCCATGCGCTTGATTTTTGTCGCCCGCTGATTGGCCGGATGCTGGAAACCGGACAACGGGGCGCAGCACACGAACTGAATCTTGGTGTGTATAAATCTCAGACCGGAGAGCTGTCATGTCACTGGCGGTTTAACACCAGCTTGTTCCGTGAGGAAACGATCGCGGCAATGGCAGATGATTTCTTTGCCTTACTCGACTGTCTCACCACTAATCCGGAACACACGCTGCAGTCTTTACCGGTGATGGCGTGGATGACCGTCTCTGAACCCGATCACTCGCGGGCTGACCTTCAAACGATCACTCAGTCCACGGCATCTCAACCTGCCACTGCATGGGCACTCTGGCAGCAACGCGCCGACGATGACGTTGCGTTATTACATCACGAAGACGTGATCACGGTCGGGGCGTTAAACCGGACTGTCGCCAGTCTGTGCAATGGACTTGTTCAGCAGGGATTTAGCCCCCAAAGTCAGGGTTCACTCGCGGTATTGCTTCCCCGGGGGGAGAAGCAGGTTGCCGCGATGCTGGCAGCCTGGCAATTCGGGATGCCTTATGTCCCGTTTGATGACAAGTTACCGACAGCGCGTTTACACGGCATGATGGCCGATGCACAAGTGCGAGCCTGTGTCGGGCTGGGGGCACGTCCGGCATGGTTGGCCGATACGATTGTGTGGCTGGATGCCTCCGGGATTGACGGTTTCTCCACTGAATTTGCTGCCTTACCGGCCCATGCTGCATCAACCGCTTATATGATCTTCACTTCAGGTTCGACCGGGACACCGAAAGCTGTTGCTGTCGGACATCAAGCGTTAGCTGCTTATGTCACGGCCCTGAATCAGCGTTTGAATCTGCAACCCGGCAGTGTTTACGCCAGTCTGGCCAGTATCGCAACCGACTTGAGTTATACCGCATTGTGGGGCGGATTACTGGGCGGCTTCCCTGTCCGTGTCCTCGATGAAGACTGGATGCTCGATGCGGAAGGGCTGGCCGACCATCTGTCTGCCTATCCGGTCGATATGCTGAAAGTCGTACCGTCCCATCTGCAAGGATTACTGGCCTCCGGGCGATTGGAGATTCTGCCCCGCTGCGCTTTAGTGCTCGGCGGAGAAGGGACCACCGAGACATTTTTGCAACAGTTATGGCAAACCGCGCCGAACCTGACGGTCTTTAACCACTATGGGCCGACAGAAACAACGGTCGGTGTCCTTGCCGGCCGACTGACGGCTGACCAGCCGGTTTCTCTGGGAACACCATTGGCCGGTAACCGAATTTATGTGCTGGATGATGCGATGTCTCCGGTTCCGACCGGAGCGATTGGTCAACTCTACGTTGCCGGCGAGCAGCTTGCCGAAGGATATTGGCAGGATGCTGAAAAAACCGCCCAAAGCTTTATCGCCCATCCGCTAATCTCCGGGGAGACCATCTACCGGACCGGAGATCGGGTCCGACGCTTACCCGGCGGGGCGTTACAGTTTATCGGTCGTGCGGATGGTCAGGTAAAAATCCGCGGATACCGCGTCGAACTGGCCGAGATTGAACGCAGGCTGGCACAACTTCCGTCGGTGCGGGAAGCGGCTGTCTGTTTCGAACGGGATGCGCGTCGTGAGTCGCTGGTCGCATTTGTTGTTGCTGACCGCCACACCGAGCAACTGATCACGGCATTGGAAAGTGAATTGCCCGGCTATATGTTACCGCATTTCTGGCAGCACCTTGCGCAACTACCGCGTCACAGTAACGGCAAGATTGACCGCAAAGCCTTGCGTGAACAGGCTCAAACGTTAATTGGCAGCCCAACAACCACGCCTTCCCGCTTCGCGGGACAGACACCCTTAGCGGGACAAACGAGCTTGGGGGGACAGACGGTTTTAGAGGCTGAGAAGTTAGCGGGACAGACACAGTTAGAAGGACAGACGGCGTTAGCGGGCGAGTCAGAAGGACAGACCGATCTAGCTGCGCCACATTCGCAATGGGTCCGTCAGCTCCAGACCCTTTTTGCTCAGGTGCTGCAACTGGAACCGTCGGCCATTGATCCTCAGGCTGGCTTCTTTGCGCTGGGTGGCGATTCAATTCTGGCGCTGCAACTGGTCGCGATGGCAAGAAAGGCATCATTACCGCTGACCCCTCAGGTTATCTTCCGTCATCAAAGCCCGGCTGCACTATCTGAATTTCTTGCTGAACAACAAGCAAAAGAGGTTGTGAATGCGACGGCTGAGATAACGGATAACCGGACTGCATCACCGCAACGCTCGTGCAGCCGGCGTCAGATGGCATTATTACCAAACAGCATTGAATGTGGGGATGTGACGGCCGATCTCAGCCAGCCGGATCTGACGCAGATCACCGCGCAGATTGAGGCGGCAGTGATTGAGGATATTCTGCCGCTGTCACCCGGCCAGCAAGGGATTTTCTATCATTGTCTGCTGGAAAATGATCCGAGTTTATATACCAATGTCACGGCGATGTCGTTGACCGGGCAGATAGAGCCGTTCGACTTTCTTCATGCATGGCAAGAAGCGGCGTTACGTCACGATATTCTGCGCAGCCGATTTATCTGGGAAGGGTTGGATCAACCGGTCATGGTGGTGTGCCGCGGGCTGCAAATCGAAACCGATTATCAGGACTGGCAGCATTTGAGTGGTGAGGATCAGTCAACCGCATTTGCCGGATTGTTAACCCATGAGGCTGATAACGGGTTTGATATCGGCACCGCCCCGTTGATGCGAGTCACGTTAGTGCACTTCGGGCAAGCACAGTTCCGCTTGGTGTGGACGCGTCATCATCTGGTGGTTGATGGCTGGACATCCGCGTTGATCGCCGGAGAAGCGATAGCGTTGTATCGTCAGGAAACACTGGCTGAAGCGCCGACACTACAGGCTTACAGCCAATGGCTGGCTGATGCGGATGTATCTCAAGCAATGGCTTACTGGCAACAAACACTGGCCGGTGTTGAAGGGCCGACAACGCTGGCATCTGCCGTTTCGGCTGACGCGGCGCATGCTGTGAACGTAACGGTTGATTCGCCTGAGGATCAAACTGATTCTCCGCAAAACACCGCACCGAAAGCCAATTGTGTAAAAACCAATTATGTAAAAACAGAGCTGGATGCCGGCCTGCTGACACAATTAACACAGCAGGCTCGAGCCCATAATCTGACGGTCAATACTTTACTGCAGCTGGGATGGGCGCTGACCTTAAACCGAGCAACCGGGCGCAGTGATGTTGTCTTTGGCAGTACCACTTCCGGGCGGAGCGATGCCGTAACCGCGATTCAGCAAACGGCAGGGATGTTCATTAACACCTTACCGCAACGGGTGATCCTGAAAGCAGATCAGTCGCTACAAGCACTGGCGCAACAAGTGCAGCTCAGTGCCTCGGAATCCCGCCATGCCGATTTTCTGTCGCTCGCGCAGATTCAGTCCGCATTATCTCTGCCACCGGGAGAGGCACTATTCGATACAGTGTTGGTGTATCAGAATTACCCGTTCCCGCCGGCACTGGCTGATCTGGACGATCCGAAAATCGAATTATTATCGGTTCTTGAACACAGCAACTTACCGCTGATGCTGCAGATCGAACCCGGTGAGACGCTGACCTTGCACTGCCGGTATGATCAGCTGCGTCTCTGCGAACAACAGATCACCACCTTACTGGCAATTTTTGAACAGGCTTTAATTCAGCTTGGTCGGTCATTCACGCAGCGCATCGATAGCTGTCTGGCCGCTCTGATCGCACACGACAGTGAACTGGCGATCCTTCGAGGCCCCGCTAAGAGTACAGCGTCCCGCCCAAGTGATGACTTAATTCAGCAAATACATCATCAGGCCCGTCAAACACCTGATAAGCCAGCGCTGATCGCCACCGATCAAACATATACCTATGCGACATTGGTTGAGGCGGTTGAAAACCGCGCGGCGGTACTGACCGGACTGGTGGCTGAACTTACGGGGACAGACGCTTTTGATGGCGCCCTTACAGGGACAGACGGCCTTACAGAGCCAGACACTGTTACAGGGACAGACGCCTTGACGCGGACCGTCGCGGTGGCATTGCCGCGGAATACCGAGCTGGTGATTAACTTGCTGGCGTTATACCGCGCCGGGATAACCTATATTCCGCTGGACCCGGGACATCCGTCGGAGCGGCTGGAGAACATTCTGCAACAGTCCGGTGCAATCTGTTTGCTGGTGGCTGAGCCGCTGGCACTCAGCAGCGATATTCGTCAGGTAACGGTTGCTGAATTACAAACGGTTACCGTGTCAGCTCATACACCGGTGCCGACATTAGAGCAGACTATTCCGGCTGAGGCGACGGCCTACAGTATTTTTACTTCCGGCTCTACAGGGCGGCCGAAAGGGGTACAGATTTCGAGAGGGGCGTTGCAACACTTCATGCACGTGATTGCCAACGAGATTCCGGTTTCTGCTCAAAGCCGTTTGCTGGCCGTCACCACTGTCGGATTCGATATCGCCGCATTGGAGCTGTTTTTGCCATTGCTACATGGTGGTTTGGTGGTGTTGGCCGGAGACGATGTTTGCAAAGATACCCAGTCTTTGGTGCAGCAGATCATCAATCATGACATCAACCTGTTACAGGCGACACCGGCCACTTGGCAGGGACTGGCCGAATATGAAGGGGCATGGTGGCAGACGCTCGATGTTTTATCCGGTGGGGAGGCCTTGCCGAAAACGTTGGCCACCACACTGCTTCGGCAAGCGAATCGGGTATTTAATCTGTATGGTCCGACGGAAGCAACCATTTGGGCAAGCTGTGAACCGGTCTCTTGGGCGTCACTGGAAAACGGATCAACCAACCATGTGGTGATTGGTCAGCCGTTTGCCGAGACCGATTTTTATGTGCTGGATGAGATGCAGCATCCGGTGCGGGTCGGGGTTGAAGGTGAACTGTATATCGCCGGTGACGGTTTGGCGAAGGGGTATCTGAACCGGGCTGAACTGACCGCAGAAAAGTTTGTTGCCAATCCATTTCGCACTGAGGCCGGGGCGAGAATGTACCGCACCGGCGACCGGGTGATGATGGATGCACAGCAGCGCATTCACTACCTCGGGCGTATGGATTTTCAGGTCAAACTCCGTGGTTTTCGCATTGAACTCGGCGAAATTGAAGCGCTGCTACTCAATCACGATGCGGTCAGAGATGCGGTCGTGGTGCTGTGGGATGCTCAGCAAGATTCCGCCTTTATCGCCGCTTATGTTTCTATTCGTCACGGCCATCCCGAGCCGACGGATCTGACTGCCTATCTGGCCGAACATCTGCCGGGATACATGGTGCCTGCCTGTATTGAGGTCATGGAGCAGCTACCGCTCAATACCAACGGCAAGATCAATCGTCAGGCCCTGCCTTATCCGACAGCGGGAGCCGGGCGTCGCCATCTGCCACCGGAAACCGCAACCGAGCAAAGTCTGGCCGATATCTGGCAGCAAATTCTCAATGTAACCGCAGTGAGCGTGGATGATAACTTCTTCCACTTAGGCGGCAACTCCCTGTCTGCAACGCGCTTGCAGGCCCGCATTCAGCGCACTTTCAATCAACGTCTGCCGTTGGCTGAAATTTTCCACAACCCAACAATCAAAGCACTGGCAGACAAACTTACCGCTGACACTTCACAGCAAGATGATTTAGCGATGATGGCTGCCCTGTTAGATGAGTTTGAATTATGAGTCATGCCGAATTGAATCAACAGAATTCTCCTGAATCCAATCCGCGGGACGGACAACAGCCGGCCAAGCCGGAGAACCCGCTGGATCCTTATCACATCGCGCAACGTCTGGCGCAGCTGCCTGCGGAGAAAAAGCAGCAGTTCCGGGCATTGTTGCAATCGAAGCAGATTGACAGCTGGCAATTACCGATTGTTCCAGGGGCCCATCCGGACAATCGTGCTGTGCTGTCGAGTGCTCAGCAACGCTTGTGGTTTATTGAACAGTATGAGCAGGGCCGGGCCTTGTATAACCTGACCGGGCGGCTGGTTCTGACCGGCGCGCTTGACCTACAGGCAATGCAGCGGGCGTTTGCCGGCTTATTGCAACGTCATCATATTTTGCGCAGTACTTATCAGACCGATGCGGCCGGTCAGGTGTACCAGCAAGTCGAGCAGGACTATCCACTGCCGTTTGAGATTTATACTCGGGTCACCGATATAGAGCAGCGCTGTGAACAGATCAGCAATCAGCCGTTCGCATTAGATCGCGACCTGCCTGTCAGAGTGGCGTTGCTTTCATCTGTCGGCGAAGCTTCGGCTGAAGAGGATTCCGAGGCTTCTGAAAAGCGTCTGTCCCCGCAAGCACGGTCTTCAGAAAGGAAAGCCGAACTCAAGGTGTCTGTCCCCGCAAGGGGAGCGGCAGATGCAAGCCAAGGGCGTCTGTCCCCGCAAGAGGGACATCAGCGCTGGCACTTGCTGTTTGTGATTCATCATATCGCCTTTGATGCGTGGTCGGAGTCTTTGCTGATTCAGGAACTGGCTGAATTATATGATCATCACCTCATGCACCCGGACGAGGAGGCTATCCGGCCGTTGCCGTTGCAATATGCGGATTATGCACTCTGGCAGCAAGAATGGCTGACCAGTGACAAGGCGCAACAACAACGTGAATTTTGGCAGACAACCCTTGCCAATGCGCCGGGTCAGATTCAGTTACCGTTTGATTTTCCTTACCCGAGTGTTGCTCAGCGCAACTATCAGGGCGCACAAGAGCGTCTGACGCTGCCAGATGATGTGTTTCAGGCCGCACAACACTTTGCTGCTCGCGAAGGAACCACCTTATATAACGTCATGCAAGCCGCTTTTTTACTCCAACTCAACCGGCAAGGGGCCGGGACAGATATCTGTCTGGGAACATCGGTAGCCAACCGGCAACGACCTGAATTAGAGAACATGCTCGGATTTTTGGTCAATACACTGGTGTTGCGTCATCAGTTACCGTCGCAAGTGACGTTCCGACGCTTGGTCTCACAAGTGTCGCAGACCACACAAGCGGCGTTCGAACATCAGGATCTGCCTTTTGATCTGGTGCTGGATGCACTGAATATCGAACGGGGACAGGCGTGGAGCCCGCTGTTTCAGGTACTGTTTGTCTACCGTAATGTGCCGCGCAGTTCACTGGCCCTGACCGATGTCTCGGTTGATGTGGCAGAACGCGACCTTAAACAGGCGCGTTTCGATATGACCGTGCGTTTAAATGAGATTGATCAGGCTGACGGCGAGTCGGCATTACGGATTGATCTTGAATACAGTACCGAACTGTTCCGTCAGGAGACGATACAGGCTTTCCTGCAAACGTATCTGCAAACCCTGACGCAGGTGTTTGGGCAACCTGATCAGTTATGGGATATCCGTGAACGGGAGCCGGCTGAACCGATGCATGCCGATGATACGGGGGCCGATACGCTTTCGTTTACGGACAGCGATGAGGTCATGCAACTGGCCGGGCAAATTGCGGCGGGCTACCGAGAGATGCTACGTAAAGATGTGACGCTGCATGACAGCTTTTTCCAGCTCGGTGGCGATTCTATTCTTTGTCTCCAACTGGTTGCGTTACTGAAAAAATCCGGCATCCGACTGACGCCGAAACAGGTTTTTGCGCAGCAAACCCCGCTGAAGATTGCCCGGGAACAGCTACAGGCGGCATCGAGTGATACCGATGATGTTCTCCGGCTGGCAGCACAGATCGCTGCCGGATATGGCACTCTGCTGAACAAAACCGTTGCTTTGGATGACAGTTTTTTCCGGCAGGGCGGTGACTCCATTCTCTGCTTACAACTGGTTGCGTTACTGAAAAAATCCGACATCCGACTGACGCCGAAACAGGTTTTTGCCCTGCAGACACCGATTGCGCTTGCCCGTGAGCTGACTGGCTGCAAACCTGCCGTCCAGACGGAGAGCACAGTACAGCGCTCATCGGATATACCGCTGGCTCCGATTCAACACTGGTTTTTCACCCAGCATCTGGCGCAAGCCAATCACTGGAATCAATCGGTGTTATTAAGTTATACCGACACGCTTGATCTGCCATGCCTGCGTCAGGCGGTCTCTCAGGTGTTTGCTCTGCATCCTCAGTTGTCAGCGCGCTACTTTATTGCTGATGAAGTCAGTGCTGTTGATGACGTGATTACGGGGACAGACGCTCTAACCGATGTCTCGACAGGGAGTGATGCTGTTACAGGGACAGACACCCAAACCGCGAATGCCCATGCTGAGAAACAAACGGTATTACAGCAGCTTGGCGAGGGACTGCTTGGCGAGGAAAAGTGGCCGGTCGAGGCTCATGCTATTCCGGCTCAGCAACTCAACCGTTTATTAAGCGCGCAGCAGTCATTGCTTGACCTGCAAAAGACGGCGCCGATTCGTGTTGATGTGATCGACTTTCACGATCAAGACGGTGGCCGGATCTTACTGACGGCGCACCATCTGGTGGTTGATGGCGTGTCTTGGCGAGTATTACTCAGTCAGTTATGTCAGGCTTATTTTAGTCTTTCAGGCGGCGAGCAACCTGAGTTGACAGCGCCAAGTGCCTCATACGGCGAGTGGGTGAATTATCTGCAACAGTGGCCTGAATCCCGCAAGCGAGCTGCCCGCCAATACTGGCAGCCGCTTGCAGGGACAGACGCCGCAACGCAGCACCGCTGGGTGCGTTTACCTGCCTCGCTCGGGGAGATCGACTTTACCCAGCCCAACCGTCTGGCGGATACCGATACTCTTGAGGTACAGCTTGAGCCTGCACTCACTCAAAAATTAACCACAACGGCATTACAAGCCTACGAACTCGGGATTAATGACCTGTTACTTGCCGCACTCAATGGCGTGTTTGCGACATGGCGCAAAGAGCCTGAGTTGCTGATTGAACTGGAAGGTCACGGCCGGCAACACGAAGCATTAGATTTATCGCAAACCGTCGGTTGGTTTACCAGTCGTTATCCGGTGCGTTTGCAGTGCCATGCCCAGATAACCACGGAGACCGATGTTACTCCGGGGACAGACGCTTCTGTTACGGGGACAGACGGTTTAGGGAACGGCGTTGCGTGGACAGACGCCACCATGCGGCAATTGATTCTGGATACCAAAGCGCAATTGCGTCAGGTGCCGGATCAGGGGCAGGGCTTCGGCGTGCTGAAATATCTGGGCGGTGAGCTGGATGCACTGGTGACCCCTTCGGTTGTGTTTAACTATCTCGGTCAGTTGGATCGCGGTTTAGCGATTGGCGATATTTCCCTCGCGGATGAAACGGTTCCCGAACAGCGTCATGGCAGCAATCGCCGTAAACAGTGGCTGGATATCAATGCGATGATCCAACACAGTGCGTTAACCCTGCGCTGGCAGTTCAACTGCAATGTTCAGACGTCCGCGATGATCCGGCAAGTAGCGCAAGATTTCATCTCGCTGTTATCGGCGTTGATTGAGCATTGTGAGCGGACATCGTCCGTCCGGTCACTCAGCGATTATCCGTTGATCATGGATGTGGTGCCATCTCAGGCCGCATTCGAGAATTTGCTGAAACAACTCCCGATTGCACCGGATGCTCTGGATAATCTCTATCCGCTGACTCCGACGCAGCAGGGGATGCTATTCCATTCTCTTGCGGAACCGAACCAAGGATTGTATCTCAATCAGAGCATCATTGATTTTCATGGGGAACTGGATGTACAGGCGTTGCAGCACGCCTGGCAAGCATTATTCGACCACCATCCGGTGCTACGCAGCGGTTTCATCTGGCAAGGGCTGGATGTTCCGTTGCAATATGTGGCCAAGACCGTGCCGCTTGACTGGCAAGTGATCACTGGTGATGACGATACGGCGTCCGGGCAGCAAGTTCATCAGCTGGCACAAGCCGCGTTCAAACAAGAATTTACGCTGACACATCCGGGGCTGATGCGTTTCCGTCTGGTACGTCTCACAGCTGACCATCACTGCCTGATCTGGACCCGACATCACTTGATTGTTGATGGCTGGTGTACCGGACAAATGGTGGCCGAAGTGCGCCGCTCTTATCAAAGCCTGACGGCGGGACGAGGGGCTGCTGATTCGGTCAGTGTCGGGGCGTTTGCTGACTTTGTTGCGTGGCTGAAACAGCAAGATACCACGGCCAGTTTAGATTACTGGCAACAGTTGTTGACCACGACTAACGCAACAGATGGTGTCCGGCTTCCCCGGCCACTGAAGCCGGTGCAAGGACAGTCGGAACAAGGAGAATCGGAACAAGGACAGGCATCGATGCGTACTGCGGGTTCGTCAGTTCGTCCATCAGTGGTGCAGCAGTATACCCAAACGCTGTCTCCGGCATCGACCGCAGGGCTGAAAGCGTTGGCGGCCAAACATCAATTGACGCTGAACTCATTGTGTCAGGCGGTCTGGGCACTGATTCTCAAGCGTTACACCAATCATGACACTGTCACCATGGGCATCACCAGTGCCGGGCGCCCTGATGCTCTGGACAATGCACAGCAGATGATGGGCGTGTTTATTACCACGATTCCGTTAGTTGCGCAGCTCAATCAATCACAATCATTGGTGATGCTGGCACACCGTTTACAAAATCAGTTGATCAACAGCCGTGAACATGAGCATGTGCCATTGGTTGAGATTCAGAAAGCAACCGGGCTGACCGATGCACTGTTCGATAACTTGCTGGTGTTCGAAAATTATCCCGGTGAACAGTTCCAGATGGATGATGCACTACAGTTTACCGTCCGGGAAACGCTGGAGCGCAATAACTATCCGCTGACGTTAGTGCTGGTGCCGCATCAACAACTGGATATGCGTCTCACCCTCGATTCGAGTCAGATTGAGCCGTTGGTTGCCACCGCGATGCTGGCGGATTTTGTTACGTTACTGACTCAGGCAGCCTGTGCCGGAGATGAAATACATGAAGATGAATTGATTCGTGCTTTGGTGAATGAGTCTCAACAGACCGGTCCATGGCTGTGGAACCAGACTGAGCAAGTTTATGATGTTCCGGCCACGCTGGATGCTTATCTTGCACGTCAGGTTGAACAGACTCCGGAGCGGATTGCCTTGGTGTGTCCGGCTGATATGTGTCCGGCGGACCGGGGGACATCGTTTGATCTGGATGCACTTTCCCCGGAAGCGCGGTGTTCGGACAACAACGAATGGCAACCGGGTCAGGACTTCGCGCTGAGCTATCAGATGTTGGATGCGCTGGCGACCCGCTTCGCCCATTCCCTGCGCCGGTCACATCAGTGTATGCGAGGCGAGCGCATCGGGTTATGCATGCGTCGCTCACCGGAGATGGTGATTGCCATACTTGCCTGTGTGAAGCTCGGTTGTGCTTATGTGCCGCTCGATCCTGATCTGCCGGCTCAGCGACTGGCAATGATCGTCGCCAGTGCCCGGCCAAAAGTGGTGCTGGCACAGCAGGGCGTGATGCATCTGTTCGACGAATTCAAAGACGAGTTCGAAGGACAGACGACGTTAGCGGGACAGACGCCTGAAGGAGAGGCGCCGTTAGCGGGACAGACACCGATAATGGTGCTGGGGGTTGAAACGGCAATCGCGGAAAGTCAGATCTACCACGGCCAGCCATGGCAGCCCGCAGACAGCCAGATCGTACAGCCGGACGATATTCTGTATGTCCTCTATACCTCCGGTTCGACCGGCCAGCCGAAAGGCGTTGCGGTGCCTCATGCCGGGATCGTCAACCGTATTGCATGGATGCAGGACACATTTGGTTTGCAGCATGACGATGCCGTGTTACAGAAAACCCCGTATGGTTTCGATGTCTCGGTCTGGGAGTTTTTCTGGCCGTTGGTCAGTGGCGCACGACTGGTGATGGCTGAGCCGGATGCACATAAAGACAGTGGCAGACTCTCTGAGTTAGTGCGCGATTACGGGATTACCACGATGCATTTCGTGCCTGCGATGCTGCATGGATTCCTTGAATCCTTCACAGAAAATTCCTTGGCAGGACAGACGCTCGAATCTGCTGCCGTCTTAGCGGGACAGACGCCTGAAGACGCAGCATCCTTCGCGGGACAGACACCGCAAGCCGCTTCGTCGCCAGTTATTTCTCAACCAGTTACTTCTCAATCAATGCCTGCTCAGCAAACGGCCAGTCCGCATCCGCAGTTACGTCGGTTGATCTGTAGTGGGGAAGCGTTGCCTTATCACGTCCAGCAACACTGCCTGACGTTATTGCCGCATGTGGAACTGTATAACCTGTACGGTCCGACGGAAGCATCGATTGATGTCACCTGGTGGGATTGTCGGGCACAAAATATTGTCAACGAAGTGCCGATTGGTTATCCGATTGCCAATATGCAGACGTGGATTCTCGACGCGCAGCTCAATCCGGTGCCGGTTGGCGTGGCAGGGGAGTTATATCTGGCCGGGGTTGGTCTGGCGGCGGGTTATCTGGGACAGCCTGAGCTGACCGAGTCGGTGTTTATTGCCAATCCGTTGGCCGTAAATGCAGCCGCAGCCGAGCCAACCAGCGATGCGCAGTATGCCCGTTTGTATCGCACGGGGGATCTGGCGCGCTATCGTGCGGATGGGGCCATCGAGTATCTGGGACGGGCGGACTTTCAGGTCAAAATTCGTGGTCAGCGGATTGAACTGGGAGAAATCGAAGCCGTGCTGGCAACTTATCCGGCGATCCGCGAAGCGGTAGTACAGGTGCGTGCGCGGGGACAACAGGATGCGCTGGTCGGGTATGTGGTCTGTGATCAGCAACTGCCGGTTGAGCCGCTGATGACCTTCCTGCAACAGCGGTTGCCCGCTTATATGGTGCCGGATCAAATCGAGATCCTGAGTGCTTTGCCGCTGACCCATAACGGCAAAGTGGATCGCAAACATTTACCGGAGCCAAGCTGGCAGCGCGTGATGTTCTCCGCACCGCAAACCCCGACCGAACAGCAACTGGCAGCCTTGTGGCAGACGTTGCTGGGGATCGAATCTGTCGGGCGTCACGACAACTTTTTTGCGCTGGGCGGGCATTCGCTATTGCTGACCCGTCTGGTGAACCGAATCAATCAACAATTTAACCTGAATCTTCGTCTGGCACAGTTGATCGAACTACCGGATCTGGCCAGTCTGGCTGCTTATGTGGATATGAATGATCATTCGCGGCTGGCTGAATCTGCGACCGACCACGAAGATGAACGGGAGAGCTTTGAATTATGAGTATTGCCGTACTTTTAGCTGAGTTATTCCAGCGTGATATTCACTTACGTCTGGAAGATGGCAAATTAAAAGTGGATGCGCCGAAAGGGGCATTGACTGCCGAGGTAAAGCAGACATTACAGGCGAGAAAAGCCGATATGATTGCGCATCTGGCGCAGCAGCAACCGTCCCGGACATGGCCGGTGCTGACTCAGGTCAGCCGGACAGATGATGCCTTGCCCCTCTCTTTTGCTCAGGAACGGATGTGGTTCTTACAGCAGTTTGAGCAGGCAAGCGGCCAATATAATGTTAATGCGCTACTGGCCGTTCAGGGGCAGGTTGATCTGGCACTGTTTCAGCAAGTCTTTGGCCAGCTCGTGGCAGAGCACGAAATTCTGCGGACCTCATTTTCAGCCGCAGCGGATGGCCGTCCGGCTGCGCATATCCATACCGCACAGGCGATCATGGATGCATGGCAAATCCGTGAGATTGATTTATGTGCTACCGAGTCGCCACAAGCCGCTGATGTTGCCTATCAGGCGGCGCTGAAAGCCGCCATGAGCGAACCGTTCGATTTGGCACAGCCGCCGCTGTTCCGCCTCACGCATCTGAAATGTGCCTCAGGAGCGTCCCAGTTGCTCCTGACCTTCCATCATATTCTGGTCGATCACTGGTCATTGCAGAATCTGACACGCATGATGGTGGAGAAAGCCAGTCAGTTGATGGCGCGGTCGTTGACCGGACAGGTGATGGCAGGCGCGTCAAATTCACCGCAAGCCGCATCGCCGGCGTTTCAATATATCGATTATGCCCAATGGCAGAAACAGTTGCTGAGCGGTGAGACCTACGAGCAACTGATGACTTACTGGTGCAATACGCTGGAAAGCGGCGACTATCACCTTGAGCTGCCGATGCGTTGTTCAGCTGAAGCGCTGTCGGGGACGACAAACAACGGGAGCGTCGGAGAGGATGACGGTGCACGTTATCATTTTTCGCTGGCACCGACGGACTATCAGCAACTGAAACGTGTCTGTGAAACGTATCGGATGACACCTTATACGGTGTTGCTTGCCGCCTACCAGTGGATGCTGAGTCAGCGCACCGGACAGCAAGATATCCGGGTTGCATGTCCGGTGGCAGAGCGGGCGCTGCCTGAATTCGAAAATATGTTGGGGCTGTTCGTCAATACACTGGTGATTCGCGCGCAACTCAGCACTGACACGACCGCAGAAACGTGGTTGCAAACGGTTCATCAGGCACTGACTGGGGCGCAAAGTCACAGTGCGATGCCGTTTGAAAAGCTGGTCGATGCACTGGTTTCGACACGGGATATCAGCCATGAACCGCTGGCGCAGAGCATGTTCAATTATCTGGAGCAGTCATCCTCCGCGCCGATCCGGCTGGGGCAGATGGTGATTGAATCGCTGCCGGTTCCGGAATTTACCGCCAAATATGATCTTTCTTTATTTGCCGTTCATCAAAACCAACAACTTGCGTTGTCATTCCAGTATCGGACCGCCTGTTATCGCGGCGAAGATGTGGCGCGTCTGGCTCAGTGTTATCTGACGGCGCTGCGCGATTTATTGCAATGCCTGGCCGGGGAACCGACCCGGCCACTGCGCACTATGTCCGGTCTCAGTGACTCCGAGTGGCAGACCTTATGGCAGTGGAACCAAACTGAACAGCCGGCTTTTCTGCCGCCCCAACTGGCACATGCGACACTCGGTGAGGCCTTCGCAGGACAGGCACGCCAAACACCACAGCAGCGGGCCTTGGTTTTCACGCAAACCACACCCCAAGGGCTGCAGGAAGTGTGCTGGGATTATCAGACGCTCAGCCATAAGGTCAATCAGCTGGCCCATTGGATTCGTAAACAAGGTGTCGCACCGGAAAGCCGGATTGCCATTTGTATGCCAAGAAGCGCTCAGATGGTGGTCAGTTTGCTGGCGACGGTGCAAGCCGGATGTGCTTACGTGCCGGTTGACCCGGAGCATCCGGCACAGCGACTGGCATTTATTGTTCAACAAGCCCGACCAAGCTTGCTGCTGACTGTCCCTGAACTGGACCATTTTACCCACACATTTGCCGGAGACTTGCCGTGTCATGTGCTGGATGATGACTGGTCTCTGGTGGCTCAGGAAGCGACGGACTGGCAGGTGCCAAATCAGACAGAACCGGATCATCTGGCGTATGTCCTCTTTACTTCCGGCTCGACGGGTAAGCCCAAAGGCGTCGCTGTGCCGCATGTGGGTGTCATGAACCGGATCTTGTGGATGCAGGATCAGTATCCCCTTAACGGGACAGACGTGGTACTCCAGAAAACGCCGTACAGTTTTGATGTGTCGGTCTGGGAATTTTTCTGGCCGCTGATGGTGGGGGCGACGCTGGTCGTCGCGCCGCCCGATGCACATAAAGACAGCCAGACATTAGTCGATTTGATCCGCCAGCATACGGTGACGACTCTGCATTTTGTTCCGACCATGCTGCAAGCCTTTTTAGATCATCAGCATGTGACGGCTTGTACCTCGCTGCGCCGGGTATTTACCAGTGGCGAAGCGCTCTCCTTTGCCCTGAAAGAGCGCTTCTTTTCGCTGTTCTCCTGCCAGTTACATAACCTGTACGGGCCGACGGAAGCCTCAATCGATGTCACTTACTGGGATTGCAGCACCCCGTGTCCGGCCATCGTGCCGATCGGTTATCCGATTGCCAATATGCAAACCTGGATTCTCAATGCAGAGCTGAATCCGGTACCGGTGGGCGTCGCTGGTGAGCTTTATCTGAGTGGCCCCGGTTTAGCCCGCGGCTATTTGGGCCGGGATGACCTGACCGAGCAGGCATTTATCGCCAATCCTTTTTATGAAGATTACAAGGACAGACGCCTGAAGGCGGGGCATGCTAACGAGGACACACGCTGGTATGCGCGTCTCTACCGGACCGGCGATCTGGCCCGTTACCGCGAAGATGGCAGCATTGAATATCTGGGGCGGACCGATTTTCAGGTCAAAGTCCGTGGTTTACGCATTGAGTTAGGGGAGATTGAAGCTGCGATTCTTGCGCTGGATTTTGTCAAAGAGGTACTGGTCACCGCACCGGATCAACAAACGTTAGCCGCTTATGTGGTGATAGAGGGCGATGAACCGGACTGGGCGCAGTGGCAGACGTTACTCGCGTCTCATTTACCGGCTTATATGATTCCTGCGGTGTTTGTCCGTCTCGATGCGATGCCGGTCAATGCCAACGGCAAAGCGGATCGCAAAGCTTTACCGGCGATCGATCTGGCACGTCAGAACGCAGGCGCGTATGTGGCACCGCAGTCACCGCGTGAAGCACAACTGGCACAAGTGTTTGCTGACGTGCTGCGACTCAAAACCGTCAGTGTTGAAGATAATTTCTTTGCGCTGGGAGGGGATTCGATCATGAGCCTTCAGGTGGTGTCTAAAGCCCGGGCTGTCGGATTGGCGATAGAGCCGAAGCAAGTCTTCCGGTATGCCACAGTCAGAGCGCTGGCCGCGGTTGCTCAAGTCAGTGAACAGGCCGATTTTTCTGCTGAAAGGTATTATGGCGACGCGCCGGTGAGTGCGATTCAACACTGGTTCCTCAGTCAGAACCTGCCCAATCCCGATCAGTTTAATCAGGCTGTGTTGTTGACCAGTACGGCCGTGATTGACCCTGCGTTGGTAGAACAGACACTCGTACGGCTGTTACAGGTACATCCATTGCTTGCTGCCCGCTTTTCGCGCAATTCGGATGGTCAATGGATTCAGTCGATTCCCCGCCCAAATCAGATCAGCGCTGAGCAGTTGGCATTTCAGTCTCTGGAGTGGCAAGTCTCCGCAGACGAGCCACTTCAGCCTCGCATCGATCAACTGTGTCAGCAAACGCAGTCGGCCCTGTCGCTGAGCGAAGGCCCGCTGTTCCGCGCGGTTCTGGTGCGTATTGCCGAGGATGCAACAGCGAACTGCTCATACCGGCTGTTGCTGGTCGCACACCACCTGATTATCGATGCGGTTTCATGGCGAATTTTACTGGAGGCGTTGCATCAGGGATATCTGTGCTTACAGGAGATGGCCTTGCCGGGACAGACGCTCTTACAGGGACAGACACCGCAACCGATGGCTCTGCCAGACGGGATTTTTCAGGCTCAGACACTGCCTTACAAAGGCTGGACCGAGCAGTTTGCAGCACGTTTCGGCTCTGCTGCCAGCTTCGGGGGACAGACGGTTTTAGAGCAGGACTTACCGGGACAGACGACCGATCCGTCGGTGACTGAGCAATACACCGGGCTGGAAGCATGGCAGGCGTGGACTGCCCAGCCGGACGTTCAGCAAGCCTTACAAGTAACTTACCCGTTGGCGGAACAACCGCTGTTTCCGCAGCAGCCGGCAGGGATTGCTGCGATGGAACGTTTTGAGTTGTCGCCTCACACCACGCAGACTCTGTTTGAGCGCATTGCGCCGGCGGTAAAAGCCAATGGCGAAGAAATTTGTCTGACGGCCTTGGCGTATGCTTTGTGGCAATGGAGCGGACAACCGCACCATCTGATTCAGCTTGAGGGGCATGGCCGGGATCAATTGGATCTCGATGTCAGTCAAACGCTGGGGTGGTTTACCCGGATTTATCCGGCGCTGATCAGTGCTCCTGCGACAGCGGATCAACCGTGGCAGCAGGCGTTGCTTTCGAATCGTGTTGCACTGAGCCATAACCCGGAGCGCGGTCAGGCAATGCCATTTTTACCGATTCAGTCACGTTTGAGTGAGTTGTCACCGGCACGCTGGCAACCGACATTGGTGTTTAACTATCTGGGACAACTGGATCTGCCATCGACATCCCGCGACGGAGCCGCGTTGTTTAGCAAAGCACCTGAAGTATTGTCGGCATTCCGCGATGAACAAAACCCACGTCACTGGCCGATCGAAATCAATGCGTTTGTTCAACACGGGCAGTTGGTGATCAATGTGCAGTATGCTGCGCAATGGTTACCTCAGGTACAGGCACAGCGACTTGCCACGTTGTTAGCCGATAGTCTTGAATCGCTGGCGCAGAGCCGCGAGATCGCCGCGGGAGCGATTGCCGCAGATTATCCGCTGGCGAAGGTCAGTGAGGCACAGGTGCAGGCGATTGTGCGTCAGGCCGAACATCAGGGGATGAGCGTGGAAGACCTCTACCCGCTGTCTCCGGCGCAACAGGGGATGTACTTCCACTGCCTCGACCATCCCGATGCCTATATCAGTCAGAGTGTGGTGACATGCCGGGGGCCGTTGCATCCGGCGTATTTCCGGCAGGCATGGCAACAGGCAGTCAACCGTCATACCGCCTTGCGGACCCGCTTTATTTGTGACGGGGTTGATGAGCCGCATCAACTGGTGCAACAGCCGTTACGGGGACAGTCTTCACAAGGACAGGCGTTACAGGGACAGACGCCGCAAGTGCCGCTGGTGTTTGATGAATATGATGCGTCGGCGCTGACCGAGGCTGAACGTCAGCAACAGTTACACCGATTACAACAGCAAGCGCGTACACAGTTGGATCTTGAACAAGCACCGCTGATGCGACTGGCTTTGGTGCGCTGGCCCGATACCGCAGACGGGCAAGCGAATTACCGCCTGATCTGGACAATTCACCATTTAATTATGGACGGCTGGTGTCTGCAACGGCTGGTGGGAGAAGTGATGGCCGATTACCGGGCATTGGTGAAGGGGGAGTCTTTACCCGGCACCGCCGGATCCGCTTATCGCGATTTTATCGCATGGCTGGCTGAATCAGAACGCGCTACTGATGCGAAAGCATATTGGCAGCGTGCTCTGGCAGGATTTGAGCAAGGCAAGTCACTTCCCGCGCCTGTGGCTGATGCATCGGTGCGTTCGGACACAACGTTCCATTCGCAGTCGTTGGGTGAGTCGCTCAGTGCCGCACTGACAAGCTGGGCGCGGACGCAAGGGATCACCTTAAATACCGTGATTCAGGGATTATGGGGACTGGTATTGTCCCGTTATCTGGCCACAGATGATGTGGTGTATGGCGTAACAACATCCGGCCGTCCGGCAGATCTCGCCAATGCGGATGGGATCATGGGGGTCTTTATCAATACTCTCCCACTGCGTCTGCGGATTGAGGCCGATACCTTGCTGGGGGACTGGCTGGCCGCATTGCAGGATCAAAATCTGAATATGCGCGATTACGAGCAGACCCCGTTGGCGAATATTCAGCGTTATGCCGCGCTATCCGGTAGCGGTCCGTTGTTTGACAGCCTGTTGGTATTTGAAAATCTGCCGGTGTCAGATTCAACACCGATCGACGGACTTTCGCTGTCTCTGGATGCGCACCATGTGGAGAATAATTTCCCGCTGACATTGCGGGTGGTGCCGAGAACCAATCTGCAATTTGATCTGCTGATCAACCCGCAGCAAGTCGATGCCGGACGGATGCCCGGGCTGGTCAGTCAATTAATCGGCTGGATTGAGCGGGTGGTTGCCGATCCGCATTCACCGCAGCAATCACTGATGAACCTGATCCGTCGCTGGTCTGAGGCGGAATGTTCAGGTGCCGTACCGGCTTCGCTCGGGGCGTTATCTCACGTCACTTCTGTACCGTCTGAACATGCACTGGCACGGATACAGACGCAGCCAAGTGAAGCGACAGCGCTCGCATTTCATTCCGGCCAAGATTCACTGACACAATGGTCGTATCAGACATTGCTCTCTCAGGCCGGGCAATTGGCGCAGCAGCTACCTGAAATAAATCGAGATGGGGTGAACCGCACTGAGCGAGGCAGCGAGGTGCCTGTCGTGGCGATTTGTATGCCGCGACAGACGGAACAAATCGTTGCAATGCTGGCGGCCTGGTATCAGGGGGCGGCATGGGTATGTATTGACCCGGAGCTGCCATTTTCCCGGATTCAGCACATCATCGACGATGCACAACCGGCTTATGTGATTGGCGGGGAAGTGCCAAGCTGGGCCAGTGACTGGGGTGACGGGCGGTGGGGCGTCTGTCCCCGCAATGAGTCCTCCGGTGATTGGGGTGTCTGTCCCCGTAACGACGTCCCCCGTAACGACGCCGATCAAGCGCGGGTACATCACGCATGTGCGTGGATCGATATCACCAAGCTGAGTCGATGCGCTGGCGTGACAACAGCACCGGTGTCGCCGTTACCACGATTAACGGCACAGGACACCGCGTATCTGGTGTATACCTCCGGTTCAACGGGTAAACCCAAAGGAGTACAAGTGAGTCACGGTAATCTGCTCAGTTATGTGGATGCGCTGTTTGAGCGCGTCCCGCTGACACCGGATGCATCGATGACCACCTTTGCTACTGTGGCTGCGGATCTGGGTTTCACGTGTGTACTGGCTTCATTATGCAGTGGCCGAACCTTGCGTTTGTTGCCTCCGAATGACTATTTTGATCCCGAAGCCTTGGCCGGACGGCTGGCACAACATCCGGTGGATGTGCTGAAAATCGCACCGTCACATCTGAAAGCATTACTAGCCGTTGCTGAGCCGCAACGGTTATTACCGCAGCAATGTCTGATCGTCGGTGGAGAGTCCTTGGATGCGTCCCTTTGGGCACAGTTGCAAGCGCTTGCGCCGACGATGACCCTCATCAATCACTATGGCCCGACGGAGGCAACGATTGGTTGCTGCGCCACAGAAATTCGTTCAGCGGATGATCTCGGTTCGATTGGGACACCGCTGGCAAATGGGGTCGCCTATGTGGTTGATGATGCGGGATTGCCCGTGGCTAACGGCGTCGCCGGTGAATTGTGGATTGCCGGTGCCGGAGTCGCAAAAGGTTATTTGAATCAGCCGGATAACACGGCCAGACAGTTCAGCCGTACCGATATTCTGGGCTTGAGTGATGACTCGGTTGGGTTGCCGCTGTATAAAACCGGAGATCGCGTGATGCGAGGGGCACAGGGCGAACTACGCTATCTGGGGCGTCAGGATGATCAGGTAAAAATTCGGGGGTTCCGGGTTGAGCTGGGAGAAGTGAGTGCGACCTTGCAAGATCTGCCTGAAGTTGAAGAAGCTGTGGTGCTGGCGGTTGACGGGCCGAGTGGTCAACGTTTGGCGGCAGCAGTGAGGCTGGCTCCCTGTGAAGATGCAGACCCGCGCCGGTTAAAACAGCTTGAAATCGCGCTGGAAGCTCTGTTGCCTGATTATATGGTGCCACGGTTATGGCAGGCGTTGACTCAGTTCCCGTTACAGAAAAACGGCAAGCTGGATCGACAGGCGCTGACATCGTGTTTGCTTGCGTCAATGGTGACCCCTTCGCTCTCAGAAGTCGGTTCACCGTCGCTGCCTGACACGGATTCGGCTGCCACAGCTCAGACTGACGGTGAACCTGCTTTACCGACTGCAACTGCAATTCATGAGGTACTCGGCGACCTGTGGCAGCGTCTGCTCAATGTCCGGCCGCAAGCCGAAGATAACCTGTTTACGCTGGGCGCTGATTCGATTATCTGTCTGCAATTTATTGCCAAAGCACGGCAGCATGGCTTGAAACTGACGCCGAAACAGATTTATGCCGCACCGACGATTGCTGCGTTGACGGCATTGCTGGCGGAACAAACCGCTGAATCTGGCGGTGCCGCTGCGAAAATCACACCGGTTGAATGCAAGACACCGGTACATGCTCCATCAATGGCTGAACCATCTGCTGAGGCGTCGGCCACAGTGGCCGGAACGCCATCCGTCACCGAAACACTGCAATCTCTCTGGGCTGCGTTACTCCGGCAACCGGTATCGGTGGATGATAATTTCTTCACCCTGGGCGGGGATTCGATTATCGCCTTGCAATTGGTGGCCCGGGCGCGGCAGCATGGTCTGGTGATTACGCCGAAAATGCTCTATGCCACGCCGACCATTGCTGAGCTGGCGGTGACACTCGGTGAAACAGCGCCACCTTCGGCAGGCGCGGAGTCTGCCGCTGTAGCGGCTGAAACGAGCGTGCAGACACCAGACACTGACACCGCATCAGCAAAGCCGTCGCTCCTGCCGCTTCTGCCGATTCAACAGTGGTTCCTCGAACAGCCGCAGCCCCATCCGCATTACTGGAATCAGGCGGTCATGCTCCAAGTACCGACCCGGATTGTTCACCGGGTGATGAGTCAGGCAGTCGATGCGCTGTTACACAAGCATCCGTTGCTGACGGCACGTTTTGAACATCTGGATACACCGGCACAGGCTGGCTATCGTTTGTCGCATGAAACGGCGGCGGTGTATGCCGGATTCGATGGTCAGGATACGGCCGGATTAACCGCGTTGGTGGCGGCAACCCAGCAGAGTCTCAATCTGAGCGAAGGACCATTATTCAAAGTGGTCGCCTTTAATCTGGCTGACGGCCGTAGTCAGCTGTTACTGGTTGCGCACCATCTGGTGGTGGACGGGGTCTCGTGGCGTGTCATTGGCCGGGAATTACATCAGGCCTATCAGCGCTTATTGAATGGGGATGCGGTCACGCTCGGTGAGGAAATAACCACCGCTGCCCAGTGGCAGCACCAGTTGCTGGATTTGCCGGATGACAAACTTGTCGCGGCGCAACAATACTGGCAGCCGATGGTTAATCGGTTTGATGCCGGGATTCTGATAGCCGGCGCTCAGCCCGGTACGATCGGCGCAGTATATCGTCGTCACCAGACATTTTCACCGCAACTGACCGCCCATTTGCTGGGATTAGGGAGCCTGCATCAGCGCTCGGCTTGTGAAGTGGCGATGCTTGCCGCGCTGACTCAGGCGGTTCAGGTGCAGTTTCCACGGGATCAGCTACTGATTGAAATGGAGAGTCACGGACGTTGTCCTTGGCTTGCCGGGCAAGACTTGAGTGAGACCGTCGGGTGGCTGACCAGTCGCTTCCCGGTTCGCTTGGACACTGCATCGGAGGATTTAGAGCGCGTCGCTGGCCAACTGGCTGCTGTGCCTGACCTCGGTATCGGTTACGGTGTGTTGCGTTATCTGCATCAACGGCTGGCATTCCCCGCGCCGCAGATTTTGTTCAATTATCTGGGCCAAACCGGCACGTCCGATATGGACTGGCAGCTGACTGACGGTGCCGGACAAGCGCGCCATCCTGAGAGTTTGCGCCGCCAGTTGATTGAAGTCACAGCACAAATCCGGGACGGCCAGCTGACGGTGGTTTGGCAGTATCCGCCAGCGCTGAAGCCGCAGCTCGACCCTGTGGTTGATGCCTTTGAACAGGGGCTTGAACGTGTCTCGTCCTTACAGGGACAGACGCCTTTAGCAGGACAGACGCAGGAACAGACGTTACGGGGACAGACGCCTTTAGCATTACGGGGACAGACGCCTTTAGCAGGACAGACGCAGGAACAGACGTTACAAGGACAGACGGCCCAGCCGGTGGCTGGGTATGTGTTGACGCCGGTGCAGCAGGGGATGTATCTGCATAGCTCTGCGCTGCAAGGGGGGGACTCGGTATATTTCAATCAGACAGCGGTGGCGATTGACGGCGCGCTGGATGCCGAAGCATTTGTGCAGGCGTGGCAGCAAACGGTTAATACTGAGCAGGCGCTGCGGGCACGTTTTCAGGATAATGCACAGGGTGAGCCTCGCCAGTATTTTGCGGATCAAGTCACGCTGCCGGTTGAAATGTTGGATTGGTCCGGTGATGACATCACGCAATCGCAGCATCAACAACAGCTGCATCAACAACTGGATGCGTTTTGTCGGGCTGATCGGGCGCGAGGGTTTGATCTCAATACGCCGCCATTAATGCGTTTGACGCTGATTCGTATTGCGGAGCAGCAGCATTGGTTGATCTGGAGTCGTCATCATTTGATTGTTGATGCATGGTGTTCGGCTCTGGTGATTCAGGATGTGATGCAGCGTTATCGTCAGGCGATGGGAGATACCGCGATCCAACTGACTCCGCGACCGGATTTTTCGATCTATCTCGATTGGCTGGCTGAGCAGGATCTCGATGCGTCTAAAGCGTTCTGGAACAACTATCTGCGTGGATTTGAAACCCCGGTCGCCTTGCCTTCCGGCTCCGATCGTGATTCATTTGCGTTGTTTGAGCATCGCCTGAGTGAAACGCTTACCTCGGCGGTCAAGTCGCTGTGTCGGCAGCATGGGGTGACGCTCAATTCGGTGATGCAGGCGGCGTGGGCTTTGACGCTTGCTCATCACAGCGGGCAGCACGATATTGTGTTCGGCATGACCACATCCGGGCGTCCTGCTGAGTTACCGCAAGCACAGCGGATTATCGGTATTTTTATTCATACGATCGCGGTGCGGATAAGTTTACAGCCTGATCAGACGCTGGCTCAATTACTGGCGCTGGTACACCGTCAGGGCGTGGAATTGCGGGAACACGAATGTCTGCCGCTGGTGGAGATTACTGCCCAGAGTGCGTTGGCACAAAATGGCGCATTGCGGGGACAGTCGCTTTTTGATGCGCTACTCGTGTTTGAAAATGAAGCGCTCGGCGAGGGGGCAGGCAAGAGCAGTAATAGTAATCACGGTTTGTCAGTCACGCCATTGCAGGCTTATGAGCGCAATAATTATCCGCTGACATTGACAGTGATGCCCCATGAAGCGTTGATGTTGCGGATGGGTTGCGATGGTGAACGGGTTTCTCTTCGGGCAGCCCAGGCCATGTTGGCAACGCTGACACGGGTTCTTTCTGCCTTTACCACCGCTCAGAGCCGTGATGTGCTGACGGATATCAGCCGTCAGAGTGTCACCGCTGATGCCGGTTTGCGCGGTGAATCTGTCACGTTGGATCAATGGCATCTCGGAACAGGAATTCTGGCGGACTGGGCCACGAAACAACACCGTGTGGCGGTGTCTGACGGGAATGGCGAGTTGACTTATGCTGAGCTGCTGGAGCGTGCATTGCATCTTGCGTATGCATTACGATGCCGGGGAGTAACGGCGCACAGTCGTGTGGTGGTGTGTCATGCGCGTCAGACTGATATGTTGGTTGCATTACTGGGCGTTTATGCGACCGGTGCCGGTTATGTGCCACTGGATCCGTCCCAGCCTCAAGCTCGTCTACAATTGATTCTGGAAGAGATCTCACCGGATTTGATCCTGAATGACGGCTCGGTGATGCTCGGTGAGACGGGTCTGAATCACAGTGTGTCGTCACTGATTGCGACCACACCATTCAGTGACGCCGACCGCGAGCAGGCGTTGATGCGTTTGACACAGCAAGATCAAGGCTTGGCCTACACCATCTTTACTTCCGGGTCGACCGGGCGGCCGAAAGGCGTTCAGATCCCCCGCTCGGCATTGAGTAATTTCTTGCAGAGTATGGTGTCGGTGACCGGCATGACTGAGCACGATAAGTTACTGGCTGTGACGACGGTCGGGTTTGATATCGCGGTGTTGGAGCTGTTCGTACCTTTGCTTGTCGGCGCACAGGTGGTCATTGCTGATGAAACGATGGTGCGCGATGGTGCAGCGTTATCGGTATGTCTGCAACAGCGGGGCATTTCAGTGATGCAGGCAACACCGATCACATGGCAGATGTTAATGGAACAACCTGTACAGGATTGGTCACATCTGACCGCGCTGGTCGGCGGGGAAGCGCTGCCGCCGGCATTGGCCGAAGGCATGCTTGCCCGCGGTGTGCGTCTGCTGAATATGTATGGTCCGACGGAAACCACGGTCTGGTCATCTTGTGCAGAAATCACCTCTGCCAATATGGCGCAGCCGCCGCTGGGCCGGCCAATTGCCAATACGCAATTATATGTGTTGGATGCATGGCACCATCCGGTGGCTCCGGGAGCAGAAGGTGAGTTATTCATCGGCGGCGACGGCGTGTCGCTGGGGTATCTCAACCGGGACGATTTGACCGCCGGAGTCTTCTTGCCGGATCCATTTGCGCACCGTGCTGACGCCCTGATGTATAAAACCGGGGATCGGGTCCGTTTGTCGGCCGATGGCGAACTCTTCTATGTCGGCCGGACGGACTTTCAGATCAAGTTACGTGGTTACCGGATTGAGACCGGTGAGATAGAAGCGCGGCTCGGCGCGATCGACGGGATCCGTGAAGCGGTGGTCAGCCTCTGTTATGCCGGTACGGAGCGAGCCTGCTTAGTCGGATATGTCACCGTTCATTCAACCGTCAGAGCGCACGACGAAGTGATGAACAGCGATACCATTTTGTCATCACTCAAGCGCACACTGCCTGCGTATATGGTGCCTCAGCAGATCGTTTATCTGACACAGATGCCACTCAATGCGAACGATAAGATTGATCGCAAAGCCCTGCCTGAGCCGCAGTTATCTGCGCTTATTTCGACACAGAAAACAGTGCCGCAGACTTCGGCTGAGACGACGCTGGCTCAGATTTGGCAGTCACTGCTTGGTGTCGCCACGGTTTATCGGGAAGATGACTTCTTTGCCCTTGGCGGCAATTCACTGCTGGCCGGCCGCTTGGTAGCCATGCTTCGGCGTCAGAGTGGACTAACCTTGCCACTCACTGCGGTGTTCCGTCATTCTGAGTTACAGGCACTTGCGCTGCATGTCGAAGCAGAACCGACACCGGATACGGCCGACAAGCCGCAGCATGAGTGTTATGCCGATGCGGAGCGACAGACGGATGCGACGTCAACTGATACGGCATTGCTGGTCCCGATGAATGCTCAGGCCGAAGCCAATCTACTCACCAGTCAGGCACAGGGTAATGTCTTCCTGCTTCATCCTGCCGGGGGGATTGTCCGGGCTTATCAGACTATGGTGCAACACTTCGATAACCGTTTCCCGGTTTATGGCATTGAATCCCCGCAATTGCATGGTCTCAGCATGGCAGATTCAGCAAATCTGGAGCAACTGGCTGAACGCTATGTCGCACTGATTCGCACCGTGCAACCTCACGGGCCTTACCGTTTGGTGGGATGGTCGTTCGGAGCGTGGCTGGCCATGGCTATAGCGCACCAGCTTGAAGCGCTCAATGAAACGGTCGAGAGCGTGACCATTATCGATGCGCGGGCTGAGGTGGAGAAAGCACGCTTGCAAGTCCCACAGCTCAATCGGGTGACGCGTTACTTAGCTTGCCTCAATCATCGCCACCGGGTGTTATTGCTGGAGAATCATCTGGCTGAACTGATATCGCTGGAGCAAACGTTAGCAGGACAGACGGCGCAACCGGATCCGGAATCATCAGGGGAGGGATTAGGGCGTCTGTCCCCGCAAGATTCGCCGTCCCCGCAAGATTCGCAGGGTGTTGAGGCGTCTGTCCCCGTTAGTGACTCGGGTACCATAAGCCCCGAGACAACAGGGCAAGGGTGTCTGTCCTCGCAGGTGTTCGGGCGTCTGTCCCCGCAAGCGCAGGACTTGTTTGTGTTCGACACACTGGCGCAGTTGCTGGGGGAGACGGCGCTTTTGGATGATGAAGCCGCAGATCGGGCGCTGCGTTTGATGCAGATGCAGTTGTTGATGCACAGCCATCAGCTCATGCGTGAGCATGTACTGAAGCCGGTTGCCGCGCCGTTGCAGGTATTCTGGTCGAGTCAGACACTCGATGGTTCTCGTTATCAGCAGGGGGCGGATACCAGTGAGTGGGATTGTTACGGGCAGGTGCAGTCGCAGGTGTTCTCCGGGGATCATGACAGTATTGTGCGTGATCCGCATGTGGCTGAGCAGATCCTCGTCCGTATTCAACGTTTGGCTATCGCTGTCAGTGATGAACTGAGCTGAGTGATTGGCTGAGTGGGGATGTGCCTCAACAGAAGAGCCCGGCAATGCCGGGCTCTGTCATCGATGGGGTGGTATCAACGCATCGATTTTCAATCGGATGCAAATATTTACCGCTTGGATAGCTGAGTCGTTGCTAGTTATCTCGATTAGAAACCATATAAAATGAGGGGTGATGCATATAAATAATAATATGCCATACATTTCATATGTTTGTTTTGTTATGCTCCCTTCCCGGTTGAAGGTCTTTATTGTCTTGTATTCTTTATCGTCACTTCTGTTGTAGCCATATCATCCATTTCTTAGATTTCACTCATGGAAAATAATTATGAAATATACAGCCTATAAGGGCGTTATTCAGGCATTGCTTAGTGGTTGTCTGTTAATTTCTACCTATGTTTACGCTCAACCCCAACTGATCACTGACGATGTTCAGCTACGGATTAAACCCATGCATCAGACTGGGATGACGACGCAATCTGACTTCAATGTCACAACACAACCTTTTGAACAGTCGATTGATGTCCGTCAGTTCGATCTGACTCATGATGCCGAATCAATCTTACAAACCGCAGCATCTGATACCGCGCCGCCCGTCTTTTCGATTGCATTAAATAATGCCTACAAAGATACCCTGACTGCCGATTCTCCTGAACACTGGTATGCTTTCAGTGCCAATGAAGCCGGAAAGGTGACTGTGATTGCGTCTCAGATTCCGAGCAACATGACTTACAAAGCGTATCTGTATAGCAAACCTGCGGGTGATGCATCGGCAGATTATACCTCGGTTGGTTTTTCAACCACGCTGGGCGCTTTACGACAACAAATCGCAGCAACGAGCAGTGCAGCAAGTGACTACATATTGGTGATTCGCTCTGAAGGGGAGAATTATGGTGATAGCTTTGTTCTGACGACTGCATTTTCAACGAAATATGATGACAATGAGCCGAACGATAACTTCTGGCAAGCCACCAATGTTGAAGGCATGGGGCCGATTACCGGGCAAATGGACAATATGTATGATCTTGATGTGTTTAAAATTGAGATCCCCACGCAGAAACAACTGGTTTTTGCTCTCACCGGAGAAGGCTATGGGAATTATAAAGCTGAACTATTCAATGCGAATGGTCAGAGTCTCGGGGTGATCGATGACAAAGACCCAGCCTCAGCAACACTCTCTGCGGGGACTTACTATTGGGCGGTAAGGGCTGATGGTGACAAGGTGGTTGCTACGGATACCTATACCCTGACTACAACTGAAAAACTGGCAGGTTTATCACTAAGCGTTACAACAGACGAATATAGTTCCAGAAGAATAGACTATGGTCAGGGTGACTACTTTGCACTTAAAACTTCTGCCGTTATCAAAGGTCAAGCCATCAATTCAGCCGGTGAACCGATTGCTACCGCGAAATTAAAGTTTGAGTTTCAAAGTAATGCCGGAAAGTCTTTGAATGAAGTCGCCTGGGCGACAACAGATGACAACGGTAATTTTGAACTCACGGTAAAATCCCCGGCAGATTACGGTCGTCTCTTATTCTATGGTCCAGTCTATACCTATCATTATGATCTTCATGCGTTGGTTATTTATGTTGACTATGGCGGCAAATTATCCCCGATCCCTCAAATGGTGATAGACGAGACATCGTATGATGGTAGTCGCTCACAATACACAACAGATAAGGGTTATATTATTTTTTATGATATCTCTCATCTGACATATCATGGGTAATATCCATTGCGTTGATTAACACCCATTCAGTTGATTAACCCTGTTCAACCTGTTTCTGAGTTCATCACCCGGAAACAGGTTTTTTATATCGAGGGTCATGATAAACCGCTTGGGGGATACATGATGGGTGATCGCTCAATTGCCATTGCCCGCATCCGATGCCGATGGTTCAAATATTCGCATGATCGTCCGGTGGCGGCTGGTATCAAACATCATCCGACCCATAGTGTCAGAAAAATTTAATCGCACCGCGGCCGCCAACCACGTCATGCTCTGTGGGTTGGGATTTGTCTGTGGGCGTTTTCTTTTTCGGGTTTTTGTCGGCAAGATGGTTATTGGGGACGGGATTCTTTTCCTGCTCAGGCTGATAATGTTTGCCAATGATCAGTGCATTGTGATTGGTTTTTCCCTGTTTTGACGGAGGTGCCTTTTTGTGCGCCGACGTTTTTTTCGCCCGGTTATTTTTGCTTTGACGCGGTGAAGCATGCTCTGAAGCGGTTGTCTGAGGTGCCTTTTTACTCGCTTTTTTCTGTATGGCGTCAGGCGAAGCAGGCTCAGCTACCGGGACATCACAAATCACCAGATAGTATTCACCGTTAAACTCGACGAGATCACCGTCATAGATTTTACAGCGTTTACGTCGTTCGACCTCTCCATTGACCACCACATATCCTTCAGCAATCGCATACTTGGCTTCTCCGCCACCGCTGAGCACATTGGCTAATTTCAGAACTTTATAGAGTTCGATGGGCTGATGGTTGACTTCAATGCCAATCGCTTCGATTTCAATTTCTGTCGCTTCATCAGCGTGGTTGTCATGGTTTTGCATAGCTAAATTCTGAGAGGTGATTTTGGGGAGAGTGTATCGGTTTGCCGTCACAAGTGACAGTGCTATTGATCGAAAATAGCAGAATGAACAGGAATCAGTGATGGGGACAGGCACTGTGGGTTCTTTTCGTTACGGAAAGGTCACGGGGACTAGAACGTTACGGGGACAGACGCTATTTCATTTTGATGCAGTTACGTCTTCAATCCGCCATCGGATAACACTTTATCCATCCGGAGAGCGGTCATGCTGCCCGGATGGGGAATGCAGAATCGATTTACGATTGACTAAATTGCTGTACCAGCCGTTGCAGGCTCTCCAGACGTGTGACAAGCGCGTTGGTGCGAGCAACCGATGAAGACGAGAGTGATTTTGTCGACTGAATTGCATCATTCATCCGCATCACATGCGCATTGATGCCTTGGGTAACCTGTACTTGCTCGGTGATGGCTTGGGCCGTGTACGCACTTTGCTCGCCGATCGAGATTAAGTCACTCACAATCGCCTCGAATGAGGCCTTACTCTGTTGTGATTTGGCGACGCTCTGTTCTGAGGCGTTGACCCCTTCTTCCATTAATTGGCCTGTTTTATTGACGGTGGTTTGCAGCTCTTCAATTTTTGAGCGAATCCCCCCGACTGAAGTGCTTGTTTTGGCTGATAAGGCGCGGACTTCATCGGCGACCACAGCGAAGCCCCGGCCATGTTCTCCGGCTCTTGCAGCTTCAATCGCGGCATTGAGAGCCAGTAAGTTCGTTTGTTCGGCGATATCCTGAATCATTTCCAGAATCGTTTCGATGCCGTCAACGTCGCTATACAGTTGCTCCAGTGCGGTTTTTGACCGGGTCAGATGTTGACTCAGGATATGAACCGTCCGGACAGCTTCATCAATGGTTTGGGTGCCTTCCTGCGCTTTGTTTTGCGCATCGTTCGCAAATTCTGCACTCTGTTTCGCCTGTTTGGAGACCTCATCAATGGAGGCTAACATCTCTTCCGCTGAAACTGCCATCGCACTGGTAGCGGTTTCCTGTCCGTTCAGTTCCCGATCAATGAGCATCCGATTGTGGACTTCTTCATTGGCTGCCCGGAGTAACGCGTCCGATGTTTCTGTGGCCCGTGCGGTGGCGGCTCTCAACTCTGCGCGCTTCATCAGCAGGGCCAGTTCAATGCGGGAGAGATCATCACAGTAGCCGGTGTAAGGGTGTTCCATGAGCGGGTTATCGTAATGCGCCTGAGCTTGTTTATTTAACGATGTGATGCGCTGTTTCAGTCGCAATACACAGGCGATTTGGAGCACGACTGATGGCATCATCACACCGAGTGCGAGCGGCAGTGACAAGAGGTCGAAAGCAAAAGCGAGCAGGGTCGCAAATTGTAGCAGGGCCAGCGCCAGTAACAGAGTGATCCATGGGCGGCGTCTGATCGCGACGGGGCCTTTTTTTAAATGGCGATAAAGTGCCGTTGCCCGTGAAATCTGTGCGTCGGTCGGCTGGGTTCTGACCGATTGATATTCGTAGACTTTGCCATCTTTGCCCATAATCGGGGTGACAAAAGCAGACACCCAATAATGCCCGGTATGTTTACATCGATTCTTGACTAGTCCCATCCAGCTTTTACCGGATTGAATATATTCCCACATTTGGCCAAAAGCGGCCCGGGGCATATCCGGGTGGCGAATGATATTATGGGGCTTTCCGAGCAGCTCGTCAGGTTGATAGCCGGCAACGCGGCAAAAATCTTCGTTACAATCGGTGATATGGCTGTCGGGGGAAGTGGTGGAGATGAGGCTGTCATCCTCTGAAAAACTGACTCTTTTGTCTGTCATTGTAATCTCTTTACTATACGATCGATCGGTCCGTGATGATTGATCCAGCGCTTGCTGTATTTAAACGCAGTCACTTGCATACAAGGTTATAATTTTATCAAATAAACATGACAGGACGTTGATATGGGTCATCAACTGAATCGCTATTGTAACTGTGCTGCGCAGCACAGTTACATCGCCTTGCATTGTTAGCACCCTAAATAACATGCTATTTTGATAATCAATAAGGATTGCGAATGCACAAGCATGCAAAACCTGAACACCGAAAGCCTATGTGATACGCATGGCTTTCGGTGTTCAGGTTTTTTTATATAAAAACGAGTTTGGACAAACATGCAGGTTGAAAAAGTACTGAATAATAATGTCATTATCTCTGTTGATGAGTATGGACATGAAGTCGTTGTGATGGGGAAAGGGATCGGCTTTCAAATGAAGAAAGGAATGTCGATCAATGCACAACGCATTGAGAAAGTATTTACGCTGGCCAAAACCGATGATAAAGCGCTCGATGCGCGTTATCACGAGTTGCTGGAAAAAATTCCTTTAGAACTGCTTTCGGTGACGGAATCGATTGTCAGCTTAGCTGAACGGGATTTACCGGGGCAGTTGCATCCGAGTGTGCGTATTTCGCTCGCTGACCACTTATTCTTTGCCCTCGAGCGAATGGTGAAAGGACAACAGATCAAAAATGCGATGCTTTGGGAAATCCGCCAGCTCTATCCGCAGGAATACCGCGTCGGTCTGGAAGCATTACGTTTATTGAAAGAAGCGTCAGGCATTCAGTTTGATGAAGATGAAGCCGGCTTTATCACGCTGCACTTAGTGAATGCGCAGCTCAATGAAGATATGAACAATACCATCAGTGTCACCAATCTGATTCGTGATATTGTGCAGATGATTCAGTACCAGATGGCGATTAGTCTGGATGAGAAAGGAACCGATTTTCAAAGACTGGTTACTCATCTGAAATTTTTTGCCCATCGACTCATCCATCAAACAACCATTGCCTCCGATGACGACTCTTTATTTATCTCAATTAAAGACAAATATCCGAAGTCGTTTGACTGTACCGAGAAAATTGGTCAGTACGTCGAGAAGAAATATCAACATGTGATGACTTCAGAAGAGATGATGTTTCTGACGGTTCATATAGAGCGAGTCAGACGAGCGGCTCATTCATCATAATTGCAGAGACAAAGTGAAATGAATCATTATCAGGAACTGGCAAGTCAGATTCTTATCTTTGTGGGGGGCGCGAATAATATTAAAAGCGTGGTGCATTGTACGACGCGGCTGCGTTTTGTGTTGAAAAATGAAGAGAAGGTCGCCGGTGATCAACTACTTGATTTGCCGGATGTCGTTGCGGTGATGAAGAGTTTTGGCCAGTATCATATTGTGGTCGGGGGACCGGTCGTCCAGACCTATCATGAGTTAATGTGTCTGCTCGGTGGAAACGTAGAAGAGAAACGTGTTCACGGATTTTTTAACCAGTCCATTGATATGATTACCAGTATTTTTACGCCGTTGCTTGGATTATTAGCCGGGGCTGGAATTCTCAATGGGATGTTGACCTTATGTGTCACGTTGAGCTGGCTTTCGACCGATAGTGGTGTGTATCGTTTACTGAGTCTTGCATCGACATCAACCTTCATCTTTCTGCCCGTCTTTTTGGGGTTTACCGCTGCAAAAAAATTTAAGGGACGACCATTTGTAGGGATGGCAATCGGTGCTGCCATGGTCCACCCCGATATTACCAGTGCCGCCAGCTTATTTTTCTCACACAATCTGGACAATGGTCAGGCACCGGATACCTTTTTTGGCCTGCCGATTTACTATATTAATTATTCATCGAGTGTTCTTCCGGTCATACTGGCGACGTGGATGAATGCGAAGCTTGAGCATTTTCTCGCAAAATTCGTGAAATTTTCTTTTGCAGATTTACTGATCCCGGCGTTATGTCTTGCGGTGATGGTTCCGATGACGTTTATTTTTATCGGGCCGCTTTCCTCTTGGGTTGCCTTCGAAATATCATGGTTGATTATTTCACTCTATCAGGTCGGCCCCGCATTTGCCGGGCTGTTAATGGGCGGCATCTGGCAAATTCTGGTGGTGTTTGGCATTCACTGGGGGCTGGTGCCTGCGGTGATGAATAATGTGTCTGTCTATGGCTATGATGTCTTAGTACCGTTGCTGATGCCTGCCGTCTTTGGTCAGGCGGGGGCTTGTCTCGGACTGTTCTTGCGTGAAAAAGACCGTAAACGAAAGGGGCTATTGGGATCTGCTTCAGTGACGGCCTTGTTTGGGATTACCGAACCGGCAGTTTATGGATTTACCTTACCGAGAAAACGTCCTTTTCTGTTTGGTTGTCTGGGGGGCGCTTTAGGGGGAATGTTGGTTGGTTTTTATCAAACCAAAGTCTATTCCATGGGGGTAATGAGTCTGTTTACGCTGACCCAGATCATTCCCGAGCACGGCATCGACGGCACCGTTTATGCCGCTCTGGCCGCTAACCTGAGTGCGGCATTATTGGCCGGGTATCTCAGTTATTATTTCTCCGGCCAGCCCGTTCAGAAGGCGTCCGGGGTTCAGGCGGACGGCAACGAAGAGAAAGACCCTGTGCAACACCACAAGCCGTTATCAGGGCGGGTTTCCAGATATGTCCCGGAGGCATCGGCTGAGTCGCAACCGCCAATAGCCGTTGACCCATCGGATCCAAGTGAATTCAGTGAGACCGTTTTCAGTGAGACAATTTTTTCGCCTTTATCCGGGGATATTCTGCCGCTTGAAGAGTCATCCGATTCGATTTTTGCCATGGGGATTTTAGGTGCGGGGGTGGTGATTATTCCTGACAGTGGCACGGTGTACGCACCGGTTGATGGGGAGGTGGTCTCCGATTTTAACAGTAGTCATGCGATTGGCATCAAAACTCAGCAGGGTCTGGAAGTCTTTATTCATATTGGAATCGATACGGTCAAACTGGAAGGGATGCATTTTTCTAAAGCATTACAAAAAGGCATGTCGGTCAAACAAGGCCAGCCACTCATCCATTTTGATGATGCCGCCATTGCCGCGATGGGCTACAACTTAGAGACGGCGATTATTATCAAAAATTCAGCGGCGTATGCGGAAGCGATATGCCATGCGCAAAAGGGAGCATCGATTGAGCATGGCGCCAGATTACTGAGCGTGCGGACTAAAGATTGATGGCTACAGTTTCAGCAGCTGTTTCAACTGAGGATAGGCATTGGTCGCTTTGGCATAAAAGAGCTTCAGGCCTGAGCAAAGATAACTGAGCCCGGCTTCCCCGTCCGGTGTGCGGAGGAAGCGGCTTTTCGGACACTCTCCCCAACACAAATTGAGAAAGAAACATTGGTTACAATGTTTTGGCAAAGATTCAAATTTAGCCAAGCCAAATTTTTTCTGTGCGTCAGAGAAGACTAAATCCCCCTGATGAACCTGTCGGATATTGCCCAGCTTATATTCGGGATAGACAAAGTGATCGCAGGAATAGATATCTCCGTTGTGTTCAATGGCAACGGCCTTGCCGCAGACTTGCGCATTCACACACTTTTGCGGGCCGTGATTGAACATGATTGAGATGATGTTTTCGAACTGATCAATAAAGGTCCGGCCAAAATCACGCCGGAACCACTCATCCCAAATCGTACAGAGAAAGTTCCCCCAATCGATCGGGTCGACGCTCCAGTCGGTCACGACCGAGTCTGGATTACCGGGTCTTGCTGCCGAAGAAGAGAGCATGGGCAGTTTATCCGGATCCCACTGACCCGGGGCGACCGATTCAAAATCTTTGGTTTCGATACCGGGGATAAATTGAATGATCCGGGGCTTCACCTGATCGCGGAGGAAGCGATAGACAGCCAACGGTTGTTTTGCATTGTCACGGTTGACGACACACAAGGCGTTAAACGGAATGTTATATTGGTGGAGCAGTGAGACTGCCTCCATCACTCTGGCATGGGTTGGCATTTTAGTTTTGGTGTAACGATAAAGATCGTGAAATTCAGCCGGACCATCGATCGATAAACCGACCAGAAAATCATGTTCCTTTAAAAAATGACACCATTCATCATTCAGCAGCAGACCATTGGTCTGTAAGTCGTTATAAACGATTTGATCCGGGCGCTTATATTTTTGCTGGATGCGGATAATCTTTTGATAAAAGTCGAGCCCGGCCAGCGTCGGCTCTCCCCCTTGCCATGTGAAATCAACCGTCGGGCCGGTATTGGCTTCCATATACTGTCGGATATGAAGTTCCAGCAGATCCGGTGCCATTCTGGGCCGCTTGGATTGATTCAGGAGCTGCTCTTTGTGCAGATAAAAGCAGTAAGTGCAATCCAGATTACATAATGAGCCGGTTGGTTTCACCATGTTGTGGTACATGTAGAAATCATCATCGCCCAGCTTCGGTAAATGCAGGGAAGGTGAAGCCTGTTGCGATGGATCAACAATATTGATGGGGATGGTGTGGTCATTCATGACATGGCTCTCTGAATTCTCGTTATCAAAAATATGAATAAAAAAAACCTAAACAACTCAACACCCTCAATCGATGCTGACTTATTTAGGTTTTGCCTGATAGGAACAGTAACAATCCCAAGGTTGCGCTCATTTTGACTGGCTGTGTTTTCCGTGATGTCACGATCGCCCGGACTATATTGACAAACAGGATGACGGGAAGACTGCGCCTGACTAAGAGCATAAACATACCCACCCTTAGATAGCAATATCTGTGACGGGGTAAACACCGTATCTGATCACAGATATAGCCGTACAGTCGTGTTTTTTGAGCTTTGCGTCACATAAAGGTGGTGGTGTTATTGGTGTATCGAACAGTATTGTGCGTCCTGCAATGCGATGGTGACGAAGCCCTCTTTCGTGCTTCAACCGATAGTGCTTCAACCGATAGAGCTTCAACCTTTGGACTTCAACCACCGACTGCATCGCAGCAGGTGGTTGTCATGTCACGGTTGCTATGTTGCGCTGCTATGTCACGGCTGTCCGTCATGGTGACGGTAAGCAACGATTGCCCCGCAATGAGAACGGGCATGAGTGACTAGCTGATTTTGATTAAGCCTTTGAGCAGAGCCTTGTTATTGATCACATCGGTTTCGTAGCTATGACCAATGGTGTTGAAATCAAACGTATGGGTCAGCATGATGCGCGAGGTGAGTTTCCCGGCTTCCATCAGGCGCTGGACTTTACAAAAGTCTTCCATCGTTGCGTTGCGGCTGCCCATCAGCGTGGTTTCTTTCTTATGGAAGTCAGGATCGTTGATTTCCAAGTTGCCTTTAAACAGACCGACAAAGACGATTTTGCCTCCGTGACGAATATGATTGACAGCACTATTCATCGCACGCGGGTTACCGGTAGCATCAATCACAGTCTGAGCCAGTGAGCCGCCGAATGCCGCTGCCAGTTGCTCGTGAAAGTCTTCATCAAGCGGGTTAAGTGTCGGCAGGTTCAGCTCACGCTGGACATGGGCGATTCGCTCCGGCTGAGTATCTGCCATGATCACATTAGCCCCGTCAGCGGCTGCAATTGCCGCCGCCCCAATCCCGATCGGACCGGCACCGACCACCAACACCGCTTCATTCGGTTTTACATCAGCACGTCGAACGGCATGGGCACTGATCGCCATCGGCTCAATCAATGCTGCGGTTTGATCATCAACATTGTTGACCTTCAGCAGGTTGCCCTCGGGCACGGTTAAGTATTCGCTGAATCCGCCGTCGCGATGCACACCGATGACGGAAATATTTTCACAGCAGTTGGTTTTGCCACTGTCACAAGAAGGACAGGCATGGCAGGCGACGTACGGAATTAAAGCCACTTTATCACCCACTGCAAAATCGGTGGTGACACCTTCACCCAGCGCATGGACGGTGCCGCAGAGTTCGTGGCCAAGAATGCGGGGATAAGAGAAGAACGGTTGGTTGCCGGTGTAGGCATGGATATCGGTACCACAAATTCCGACGGAGGAGACTTTGACCAGAATCTCTTTGGCTTGCGCTTGCGGTATGGCTTGTTCGACATACTGCAAATCAAACGGTTTATCGCAGACTAATGTTTTCATAGGTATCTCTCATGATGGATGCATGAAAACATTGTATTTGGGTTGTTTTTTATTTGATTAAATTCTCGAAAATGCTCAGGCGTAGTCAATTTTTTCTGTTTTTTAATGGTATTTTATCGGGATGGAGGGTATCAATGGCTAGAAATAAAAAACTTCGCGAGATCATTGCGAACCAGTTACTCGATGCAGTTCGTCTTGAGCATATTGAATCACCGTTACCGTCTCAGTCTTCGCTGGCGGACTTGTTCAGTGTCAGCCGGACTACGATTCGGCACATCATGAACGACCTGCGCGACAAAGGGATACTAAGCGAGAGCGACAATGGCTGGGAGGTGGCGCGTTTACCCTCAGAGGAGGATGAATATGCCACTACGATGTCAGAGAAAGATCTGCAAAGTAAAGTGTTTGAAGTGTTCTTTAACGATCAGATTAAAAACAAACGGATGCTGCCGGGGCAGGAGTTTACCGAGCTGGAATTGTCGAAACGCTCTAAGTGTTCAACCTCGGTGGTTCGTGAGCATTTGATCCGCTTTTCCCGGTTTAATTTTATTGAGAATATCAACCGCGGCCGCTGGCGAATGATTCGTTTTGATACACATTATGCCGCGAGCCTGATTGAGTTGCGGGAAATGCTCGAATGCCATGCGCTGAATCGCTTTATGAATTTGCCGCGCAGCGATGAACGCTGGCTGAAAGCCCAGTACCTGCTCTATGAGCACCGGGAACTGCGCGATGCGATGGTGAGTGAATATCAGGCCTTTTCTGAGCTTGACCATAAATTCCACTCGCTGCTGTTATCGGCTTCCAACAACCCGTTTATGGACCAGTTCTATGACATTATTTCGGTGATCTTCCATTATCACTATCAGTGGGACAATTCCGATTTACGTAAGCGCAATATGGTCGCGATTGAAGAGCATATGGCAATTCTGAGTAAGATGATTAGCGGCGATGATCTCGGGGCAATGGGGGAGTTACGACGCCATTTGCAGACCGCAAAACGCACCATGGAAAACAGCCTGATAACCAACACGCTCTGATTGATTTGCGGGACAGACGCTTTAATTGATTGGTCAGATGGTTCGCAGGACAGATGCCCTATTCGCGTTAGCGGGACAGACGCTTTAATTGAATTGCTCTATTTGAATTTGTTAGCAGGACAGGCGTGCGAAGTTGTTAGCGGGACAGACGTGTTAGCAGACGTGTTAGCAGGACAGACGTGCTATATGCCGCCAAACAAAACGGGCCCTGATGGGCCCGTTTGTATTGATAGCGATGGTTTATCCGAAGACTAAATTGGGCAGGCCGGTTGAGATCACCGGAATATAGGTGAGCATCAGCAGGGCGACAATCAACAAAATCCAGAACGGCATGATCTCTTTGACAAAATCTTCAATCGACACCTTGGTGATCGAGCACGTGGTGAACATCACCGTCCCGAGCGGCGGGGTGATGGTGCCAATCGCACCGTTGAAAATAAAGACGATCCCAAAGTGAACCGGATCGATGCCGTAAGACTGAGCGACCGGTGCCAGCAGCGGAGCCAGAACGATCATCACCGCGTTGCCTTCCAGAAACATACCGATAATTAACAGGAACAGATTGACCAACAGCAGGAAGGTCATCGGGCTTTCCACGGTGGCGGTGAGCCAGGACGCCAGTTGTTGAGGGACGCGCTCCCAGGTGAGGAACTTAGAAAAACCGACCGCCATACAAATAATCAACAGGACATTGGCAGAAGCCAGTACCGATTCTTTGGTCGCATCCCACAGGGTTTTGGTGTTCATATTTTTATAGACGAACATCCCTAACACCAGCGCATAAACGACCGCTGCCGCACCAGCTTCCGTCGGGGTAAAGATCCCGAAGCGAATCCCGCCGATAATAATTACCGGCAGCAGCAAAGCCAGAAAAGCATCTTTGGCTGAGACGGTGATTTCACGGACCGAGGCACGTTTTTCGCGAATCGGTGCGTAGTTGCGTTTTTTGGCAATGAAAGCCACCAAAACCATCATCATCAGGCAGAGTAAAATGCCCGGTACCACCCCGGCAAGGAACAGTTTCCCGATAGAGACGTTATTGACGTAACCGTAGATGATCAACGCGATACCCGGCGGGATAATCGGCGTAATCAGCGATGAGGCCGCAGTGACCGCAGATGAAAATGACGCGCTATAGCCGCGTTTGACCATCTGTGGCACCAGCAGTTTAGAACTCATGGCCGCATCTGCGATGTTTGAGCCGGACAAGCCGCCCATCAGGGTGCTGAGAATAACGTTAACTTGTGCCAGACCGCCGTTCATATGTCCGGTCAGCACTTCAGAGAATTTCAGCAGTCGTTTACTGATCCCCGAATAGTTCATAAATACACCGGCCATAATAAAGAATGGAATCGCAAGCAGGGTGATGGAATCCAGACCTCCGGCAAGCCGCTGAATCAGAATCATCATCGGCAGGTGGTTATTGAGCAAGAAATAAGTCAGTGTCGCGATGAAGATACAAAATGCAACCGGAATCCCTAGCACAAATAAAAACAGCAGTGCAGCAATGGGTAAAGTAACGGACATGATTAGTCTTCCTTACGACGTGATGTGAAAAAGGTGTAAAGGTGTTTCAATTGGTGATAGAGCATAAACATGCCACTGAACGGAATGGCCGCATAGATATAGACGTATGGAATCTGGAGTGAGGGCGTAAACCGGACTTGTGAAAATGGCAGTAACTTCCAGCCCAGATTGATAATGAAAGCCAACGCAAAAATAACAAATAACGGGCGAATCAGATTATCGAGGATGTCGGCTGCTGCCGCAGGCAGTTTATGCGATAGAAAATCAATCCGTACCACTTCATCGGTGCGCATTAAGGCACTCGCGCCCATAAAGGTCGTCCATGTGAACAACGCAAGACAGACTTCTTCGACCCATGAGCTGGGTGAGTTGAAGACGTAGCGTGTTACCACACCGTAGCTCATCAGCAAAACAATGAGCGCCAGCGAGGTGGTAGCAATCACGACATCGAGTTGACTGATACGGTCTAAAACGGCGATGAGTCTGTTTTTTGAGGTTGGAACGACCTGATTTTGCAACATTTGAGTTTCCATGATGAGCTCCAGAAAGCTGAGCAAGGGGCTCAAGTCTGAGCCCCGTCTTGATTACAACTGAGATAGCTTTTCTTGAATATCTTTATATAAGTTAGGAGACCATTCAGGGAAGTCCTTCTGAACTGCCTGACGTGCCGCTTTTTCGAAGGCCTGAATATCAACTTCGTTGACTTTGACGCCAGCCGCTTTCAGCTTATCGATTGCCTGAGTTTCACTTTGAGCAATCAGGTCCGCCCCATATTTCACCATATCCCGACTGGTGCTGATGATGATGTTTTGTTGTTCTGGCGACAGGGTGTTCCAGAAGTTGGTTCCTGCGACAAATGGCGACATGTGTTTGGTATGCGCGGTTAAGCTGAGGTTTTTCGCCACTTCATAGAATTTACCGCCGAAGAGAACCACTGCTGGGTTTTCCACGCCATCGATTACCCCTTGAGAAAGTGCCGGATAAACGTCAGACAGGGACATCGGTGTCGGAATACCACCCATTGCTTTGACCGTGGCGACAAATAAGCGCGAGTGCTGGACGCGGACTTTTACGCCTTTGAGATCTGCCGGGGTATGAACCGGTTTTTTCGACAGCAGGTGACGTGTGCCGTAGACCACATCAGGGACGACGATCTTCAGACCTTTACCTTCCAACTGGTGGCTGAGGCCTTTGAACCAATCGGTGTGAAGCAGTTTCGATTTTTTCTCAAACGATTGTGACAAATAAGGTGCGTTAATCACCCCGAAGTCAGGGATGGTATCCATCAGATAGCCGTAAGAGCTGATAGTGATGATGTTGGCCCCGAGTTTGGCCTGTTCCATGACTTCCGTTTCACCGCCGAGCTGGCTGGAAGGGAAGAGGCGGAATTTGATATCACCATGCGATTTTTCCTGAACTTGATCGGCCCAGTAGTGCATCGCTTTATCAATCGGTTCACCCGGTTGGTTACCATAGGCAATCATGATTTCAGTGGCTGCATTGGCACCGAAACTCACGGCGAGAGTCAGGCCGATTGCCGAAGTCAGTTTCTTAAGATTACGCTGTAGGGTTCTCATGGATTTATTCCTTTATCAGTTCTGTGAGTGAAAAAACTTAAAGTTTTTTCAGTGCTGCTTTCATTCCAATTGATTGAATCGTGTCTACATAGGTCACGACGAGGTTTTCTAAATTCGGGAGTTCGGTTAAATCAACATCCCAATGTTGTTGCAGACCGAGAAAATCCCGGACCGGTGCTGCATGGCTACCCGTGGTTGTCCGCCACGTTTTGAAATGGTCTAACAAATGTTCATCGTCATTGAGCGGGATATCATCCCCGTCACGCCGGCCCAGATAGAAGCAGTAAAGAGCGGCGAGACTAAAGCTGAGAAACTTCGGTGCGGTTCCCCGGCTCTTGGTATAAGTGATCAGCTGCGGCAGGAGCCGGGTTTTAAATTTCGTCAGTGAATTAAGCGCAATCGAAATCAAATAATGTTTGATATAAGGATTTCTAAAGCGGTCCAGAACACTCTCTTTGAATGCCTGAAGTTCTTCTTCGCTCATCGATAAGGACGGAATCACTTCGTCATTGAGCAGTTCATCGAGAAATGTGGCCACATCCTCGTCCTGCATGGCTTGACCGACGGTATCTAAACCAGACAAGTAAGCCACCGGCACCATCGCGGTATGCGCACCATTCAAAATCCCGACTTTGCGTTCTTTATAAGGCTTGATGTTGTCAACAATCTTAATATTGAGCGGACACTGATCCAATTTTAGCCTGTCGTTAAGCCATTGCGGGCCCTGAATCACAAACAAGTAGTAGTATTCTGCTGCCACAAGAAACTTATCTTGATAGCCAAGGGTGGTTTCGAGTGCATCAATCTCATCTCTTGGATAGCCGGTAACGATTCTATCAACAAGCGTTGAACAAAATGTATTGGCGGTCAAGATCCAATTGGTAAAACCGTCTTCAAGCTTCCAAAGTCGGGCATATTTGAGCACCATTTCTTTGAGCTTCTCGCCGTTGTCGTCAATCAGTTCACACGGCAGTAAGATCAGTCCTTTGTCCTGTGCGCCTTCAAAGTGCTGATAACGACGGAATAAAAACTGGGTTAACTTGGCCGGAAAAGTTTTCGGCGGAAAAGCATCAACGCGATCCTGTGCATCGAATGCAATGCCTGCTTCCGTGGTGTTAGACACCACCCACGCTAACTCGGGGTTTTCGGCAATTTGCAGCACTTGTTCATATTCGCCGTAAGCCAGCACTTCGCGGTTGACTGAGGTGACAATCCGCGGCTGCGAGACACTGTCTCCGGCTTCATTGATGCCGCGGATCAACGCGGTATAAACCCCGCCCTGAGTATCCAGTTTAGGATGGCCGGCATCAATCGGTCTGACAACGGTCACACCGGCATTGAAGTCGGTTTGTTCATTGAGAAGATCAATTTGCCAATCGACAAATGCGCGTAAAAAATTACCTTCACCAAACTGAATGATTTTTTCAGGACGGCGGGGTTGGGTTGAGAGGTCTCTGCTCAGTAGCGTCATTTCATATCCCTAAATTATACGTAACTCTGTGTGTCGGACAGGCGTTATCGAATGCGTTAGGGAAAGTCTAAGGTCAGGTAAAAAAATTGTAACAGCAAAAAACCTTCAAACGTGTAAGTGATCATTCTTGTCTGTTTTTTATCTGTTTTTTATTCCGATTTTAATCATAGATTAGCCGTTAAAGACGGGGTGAACATGGAATTTGTTATTTTAAGCGCGCATTTTTTTAAGATGGGTTGTTTTTTATTTGCTTAAAATACAGGTCACAGAGTACACTCTATGCGTCGGACGGGGTCACTTAACAGGGATACCCATGAAAAAGTTCATTCAAATCAATCCAAGCGACAATGTCGTCGTTTGTCTCGACGCGATTCAGGCCCATCAGCAGCTTGATGTGGACGGCGTCATGATCACCGTTGCAGAAGATGTCGAACGGGGCAGTAAAGTGGCCATTCGATCAATTTCGCGTGGTGATAACATTATCAAATATGGCAGCCCGATTGGCGGGGCGACGGCTGATATTGAAGCCGGGCAGTGGGTACATACCCACAATATGAAGACCAATCTGTCGGATACCGATAGCTACCAATATCATCCTAAATTTGTGCCTGTGCCACTGCTGAGCACGCAAGAGCGCACCTTTCAGGGCTATGCGCGTGCCAATGGCGACGTGGCGATTCGTAACGAAATCTGGGTGATTCCGACCGTCGGTTGTGTCAATGGCATTGCGAGACAGGCGGTTGAGCGCTTCAAACAAAATCATCCGCAGTTGCAGTGTGACGGCGTCCATCTGTTTGCCCATAACTATGGTTGCTCACAGCTCGGTGACGACCATGAAAATACCCGTAGAATTCTGGCCAACATGGTTAAACACCCCAATGCCGGTGGTGTATTAGTCATTGGGCTGGGATGTGAGAACAATCAGATTGTCCCGTTTCAGGAGCTGGTCGGTGACGTCGATCCCGATCGGGTACGCTACATGGTGGCGCAAAACGAACGGGATGAAGTGGCTGCGGCGGTTGAACAGCTTACGCAAATCTATCAGACCGTCCGTCAGGATACCCGTACCGAGATGAGTATCGGCCGGTTACGCGTCGGGTTAGAGTGCGGCGGCTCGGACGGGTTATCCGGGATTACTGCGAACCCGATGCTCGGCGCGTTCTCTGATTATCTGATTCAGTTTGGCGGCACCTCGGTATTAACCGAAGTCCCGGAGATGTTCGGTGCCGAGCATATTCTTTTCGAACGGTGCATCGATGAAGCAACCTTCGATAAAGCTGTGGCGATGATTAACGGCTTTAAGCAATACTTTATTGCCCATGACCAGCCGATTTATGAGAACCCGTCACCGGGGAATAAAAAAGGCGGGATTTCTTCGCTGGAAGATAAATCGATGGGATGTACACAAAAAGCGGGCAATAGCCCGGTGATCGATGTGCTGGCCTATGGTGACACGCTATCTGTACCCGGTTTGAATCTGTTGAGTGCTCCGGGCAATGATGCGGTTGCCACATCGGCGCTGGCTGCGAGCGGGTGTCATATGGTGCTGTTTTCTACGGGGCGTGGTACGCCTTATGGCGGGTTTGTGCCGACCATGAAGATTGCCACCAACTCGGAACTGGCGGAGAAAAAACCGCATTGGATTGATTTCAATGCCGGATCTCTGGTCGAAGGGGTCACCATGCCTGAAATTCTCGACCAGTTTATTGAACGTGTGGTTGCGATTGCCAGTGGTGAGCCGGCTAACAACGAAAAGAATGATTTTCGTGAACTGGCGATCTTTAAATCCGGGGTGACGCTGTAGTTCTCGATACGATGGTTCTCGATACGATAGTTCTCAGATGCTGTCGTTCTCAAACACAGTCGTTCTCAGATACCGTTTTGCCCATTTCCTCCGGTAAAAGCGCCCGGCGATGTGAATGCATCTGCCGGGCGCACTGCCGATTGCGTTTAGGTAAAAGCGAATTCATCAATGAGTCCGTATCGTTTTTAATCAGGAGCCGCTTTTCATTAAGAGCGGCTTTTAATCAAGAACTGTTTTTAATCAAGAACTGCTCTCGGATGCGGCTTCGGCCGGGAGGGGATTTTGAAAAACATCACGACATTACCGGTCAGAATCAGTACTAAGCCAACCACGGCGCTTTGGGTCCAGACATAACCTTCAAACAGCGTTGAGATCGATAATGCCACTAGCGGGAATAAGATCGTCGCATAAGCAGCCGCGCCTGTCCCGATACGCCCACGGACAAGCACTTAAAGCAGATCGCAGAATCCGTGTGGGACAAGAGCCCGTACGGACTCAGTGTCGATGAACGGATTTTTGTCGATGATCCGCAAGTTACGACGCTGTACCGGCAGTTCTTATTGAATCTGAGCTGGAATGACACGGCAGATCGTCTGGCGCTGAGCGCCGCGACGACATTATTGTTAACCCATCTGGTACATCACTACACCCATTTTAAATGGCAGCCGGTTCAGGTCACCGGCGGGCTCGCACCATACCTGCTTGCCCGGGTGAAGGCCTATATTGAAGCCAATCTCAGTGCCGGCATCCAACTCGCTGATTTAGCGGCAGTGGTGAATTTAAGTGAATATCACTTTGCACGGATGTTTAAACAATCCGTCGGACTGGCTCCGCATCAATACGTGATGCAGCAGCGCTTACTGTTGGCAAAAACCTTGCTGAAAAACACGGATCTGTCTTTAGTCACCATCGCTTTGCAGTGTGGCTTCAGCTCATCGGGGCATTTTTCCAATCGGTTTAAACTGGCCAGCGGGTTTACTCCAAGCCAATACCGGCAGCGTTAGACCCGGCAAAAGTAAACTGCAACAGCGATTCCCTTGGGGGAACCGGTGATGTGTAGAAGAAGCCCCACAACAGCAGGGCGTTTACTTGACGTTTTAAGGATTTTTGTAAGTGTTGATGGTTTTTTAAGAGTTAATCGTTTTTTTGACCGGGTCGCGGGCTGCTATCCGTGCGCTGATTTCCGGTAATAATTGGGTGTGACTCGGCGTATCGTCCTGATCGAGCCAAATCAGCTCCCCGATATGCATCGGTTTTGCTTTTTGGGCTAATGTTTCCAGTTCAGGCAGATATTCAGCACCGGGATGGCCTTTTCGTCGGTAGGGTAAACGCTGTTTGTAACGTTCAACCACCGTCTCGGGCGACACCTGATTCCACACTTCGATCACATGATCAATATTGGCCGCATCCACATACCGGAGCAGTTCCTCTTTGGGACGGAAACCAAACCACGCATCGACTACATACACACAGGCGTCGGGAGCCTGAGCAATCGTGTCCCAGATGACTTGATAAGCCGCCTGACCAAGTCTGCGGTTGAGGTTGCGATCCACATCGTGATACAGCGCCATAAACGGCTCTTTGATGGTATCGATCGACAAATAGGGGCACGTCAGATAATCGGCGATGCGGTTTGCCGTCGTGCTTTTGCCTGAAGCCGGGATTCCATTCACAAGAATGACAGTTTTCATAGTAAATTCAGCACCTCTTCTTTGGTCGTCGCCTGTTTTAATCGTGCCCGGGTCTTGGCATCACCGAGTCGTTCAAAAATAGGCCGAAGACCTTGTTCAATATGACTGTGACCATCTAACGCACATAACATGATGATCAGATCCACTTCAGGGCTTGATTGAATGGTAATCGGATGTTTGAGGGTCACTAAACTAAAACCGAGCCGGTTGACACCGTCCTCCGGACGGGCATGGGGCAGTGCAAACCGTTCGTCTTCGAACACATAATAAGGGCCGGTTTCTTCGGTGGTCGATTTAATCGCATCTAAATAAGAGGGATCGATAAATTGATGCTCCAACAGTGGGCGAGCCGCAATATCGAGAGCCTCTTGCCAGTTTTGTACATCCACTTGTAACTGGATGGCATCGGCTTCTACTAAAAGCGCTTTCAGCATAAAGGTTTCCTTCTCAGAAATTTTTCCGCGCGGTATTTCTCAGCTCGTTCATTTTGTCAAACACATCGTCAACGCGACTTTGATAGGCCGGAACTTGCGAATAAATCGAGGCTGCCTGAGTATATTTAATCAACAGTTCTTGCCGCAGGGTGATATCATCGGGGGTTGCAGCATATTGTTGTTCCAGTTGCAAAATAGCTTGGTGAATGGCATCCGCTTCACTTGCAGTGACAACCGGGGGGGTGTGGCCAGCGAATAACTTTTTCAGGAATTGCATATAAGCCTCCTTCATTGCCCCGCCGCAGCGGGGCGCTGAATCGTGATTGAACGATGTCATGGAAATCCATGCGGTGATTGAAGTCTCGGTGATAAAGTCTCGGTGATAACGTCTGTCATCACATCTTTTTATCATTGAAACAGACGCATCTTCTCCGCAATGACCTCTCTGACCGCTTTGCGGGCCGGAATAAAGAACTTACGCACCGAGTCATCCACTTTGCCGCTGGAGAAGGTATCCTGACAGTGCTTCACCCACTGGACATTCATTTCCGTGCCGACATTGACCTTATCCATCCCGTGGCGGATGACGAAATGCATGTCTTCATCACTGACGCCTGTCCCGCCATGAAGAACCAGAGACTTATCGACCGCCTGATGGATTTCTGCCAATAATTCGTGCTGAATGTTGGTTTTGGCGGTGTAAGACCCGTGCACGGTGCCGATACTAACGGCCAGCATATCAACATCAGCCTCGCGGACAAACTGAGTCGCCTCTGCTACCGTAGTAAAAGCGATGTCACTGTCGGCGACCGCTTTACCGTCTTCCGCACCGCCTATGGCCCCGAGTTCTGCCTCGACCGTGGCATCGAACTGGCGGGCGTATTCCAGAATGATATTGGTATTGGCAATATTTTCCGCTAACGGTAAATGCGACCCATCGTACATCACGCTGCTGAACCCGCTGTCGATGGCTTTCTTAATGTCATCGAGATTTGAACAGTGATCCAGATGCAGGCAGGTGGGCACATCGTGTTTTTCCGCCAGGCTTTGAATCGAACTTACCAATAACTCCCGGCCTAAATATTCCGCCGTTCCCGTAGAGATTTGAATCATCAACGGGGCATTGGTATCGAGTGCTGCTTCGAAATAAGCGGGGAGCATTTCAAGACAGTGCAAGTTAAATGACCCCACTGCATGAAATCCGCGTTGTTGTGCAATGGGCAAGAGTTGTTTGAAATTAAGCAGTTTCATTAGCGATATCCTTTTTATCTTCAGAGCGAGAAAGCGATTTGTTGACGAAGTAGGTAATGGCGATCACAAAGACGATGAAGGTCACCACAAATCCCCAGTTGCCGTTGAAGGCGTTGCCGAGCAGCAAACCGGATGAGATAACATCGGAGTCACTGAAGGTCACACCGACAAACCCGTAGGTTTCAAGCAGTGGGATCAGAATGGCGGGTAAGAAAGTGATGAATAAGCCGTGGACGACACCACCGATAATGGCACCCCGTCGGCCGCCGATGGCATTACCGAAAATCCCGGCGGTTCCTCCGGCGAAGAAGTTGGTTAATAAGCCGGGCAGGATCATTGCCAGTCCGAACATCGGGAACAGCAGCATGCCAATCACGGTGCCCACGGTGGTGGACAAGAAGCCCAGAATCACGGCATTCGGTGCATAAGGGAACAGCACCGGGCAATCTAACGCAGGCTTGGCATTCGGCACCAAACGCATTGCAATGCCCTGAAATGCCGGTACCAACTCTTGCAGCAACAGGCGTACCCCGGAGTAGAGCACAAAGACCCCGGCAACAAACACCATTGCCTGCATGAATGCATACATCAGGTAATTCATACCGTTCGAGTATTTTGCAATATATTCCGGGCCTGCGGCGATTGCCGGGATGAGGTACATCGGGATCATCACCACCGCCATCGACAGGTAAGTATCATTCAAAAAAGAGAATGCTTTCGGCAGTTGAATGTCTTCGGTTGATTTGGAGTTTTTACCGACCACTTTCGCGACAGCAGCCTGAACCATATAACCAATGGTACAGAAGTGCCCCAGTGCAATACTGTCGTTGCCGGTGATACGACGCACCACAGGTTGCGCGATAGCGGGCATCGCCACCGCCATAATGCCGCCGAAAATCCCACCGGTCAGGATCAGGGGGAGTCCGGTTAATCCGGCTTTGTAGCCAATGACGGCACCAATGGTACTCATCCATAGCAACGCCTGACCGGTGAGAAAGATATATTTCCACGGTGTAAAGCGGGCGATCAGAATATTCGTCGCGAAGATCACCAGCAGGGTTAACGCGACCTCACTGCCTAATTGTTTATTAGCAACGCCCGCAATCGCGGCGACATCGGTAATATAGCCCGACATGCCGAATCCCGTGGTAAAAATTTGGTTCAGAAAAGTAAGGGTTTCGACAATAATATTAATCCCGGCCATCATCACTAAAAAACCCAGCATGGTTTTAAATGTGCCTTCAAATATTTTGCCGTAGGTTTTTTTCTGTAATATCAGACCAATCATGGCAATAAATGCAATGAGTATGGATGCCTGACCTAATAAGTCTTTTACAATAAATTCGAAAAAGGCGCTCATAATATGTGCTCCATTTTTAATTAATAGGGTGCCATAGCTTAATTTTTTATAATTAAGCTATGTTTGAGAGTGATATAAATAAAATGGGTTGAGAAATATGCTTTATGTAAAAAGAGCTTATTTATGTAAAAAGAACTTATTTAATTTCTCTTCCATTTCATGACTATCTGTAAACTTTTGGATCGTAATTATTTTTTCAGCATCCTCGGGCGAGGCGCTTGCTTTTATTGCGTCAGAGAATGACGTTGAGGTAATAATGGCATCCGGTTTTAGTGCTAAAACCTCGGATACCGTCGTATGATTTAAATTAAAGTCGATACCGATTTTTTCCAGGATGGGCTTCGCTGTCATTTCTAATGCAAAACTAGAGCCCAAACCACAACCGCACACACACCATATGTTATAAGTCATGAGCTAATCCCTCTTCATGTTCTACCTTGTTTCACGTTATGTTTTCATATAATTTCTAATTGTTTTGCGAGTTTAAAATAGTGACCTTCCTTATCAATTGTCCGGTTTTGCATGGTATTCAAATCAACCGGAATTGGTTTATTACTGGCATTAATAACAATGACTTTATTCGCCATGCCGCTCTTGATACAACGTACGACTTCGCTGGCAGCAATCGTACCCTGATAAATTTCTTCAGTGGTTGGATTTCCATTCCTTAAACCAAATCCTAATGTGGTTTTTCTGATTCTGATACCAATTAATGGTTCTAGTTGTTCTGCCACGGTATTAATTGCACCCTGAAATCCGGGGGTATATTCATGGGTGTAACTTTCGGCACATAAAATAATTACGCTATTTTGAATGGCTAATTTATCTTTCACCCGGCTGGCTAATTCTTCAATCGGAATCATATATTCAGGAATTAAGGCAAAATCAGCATTCGATTTGATGGCAGACTGAAGGGTTAATTCACCACAATATGCCCCGAGCACTTCAACCATAAAAACACGATTCGGCAATGCCCGGCCGGTATTTCTTAATTTGGTCACTTCATGTAAGACTTCTTCACAGGCGGTTGAAAACCCAATGGTATATTCAGAGCCTTCCAAATCATTATCAACCGTCATCCCGACACCGAAACAGTTGACGCCATACTCACTGAGTTTATGCAGAAACTTCATCGAGCCGTCACCACCGGCCAGAATCAGGACGGATATTTTTTCCTTCTTCAAACGTGTTGCGATCTGTTCATACTCTCTCGGGTTTAAATACCGCTCAGAACGGCCCGATGAAATAATCGGCATTGAAGAAATCGAGTAATCAATTAAATCGCGGTAGCTGATATCAATCTTGCTGCCGTTGAGCAACCCGTAGATACCGCCATTAAAAATCGTGATATCCGCACCGGATAGTCTAGCCACCTGAAAAATAAAGTTATTGATACCAGCGCCATCTCCGCCGCTAATCACGATACCAATTTTCATAGGATTCTCCTTATCTTGTTATGGTTTGATTATTAAACACTCAATAAAGCTTTGTTGTGATCAAGATCGACAAAAATTAGATCAAAAAATAATCTGTGAATAAAATCGATCTGGATCACTGCTATTTATTGTGATTTAAATCACGAAAATATCCCATTTGTTATTTAAATGTTAAATTTTGAAGGATGATGCATATGGGCAGAAGTATGGATTGATGAGGCTGAGTTTCTCCAAACAAGTACAACATATATCAAGTGGCGATCACTTTTACGACTTATGTATCCGATCAGGTGGTTATATTGTTGGACCATTTTAGAACTCTTCGGTTTACACTGATTCGTCAGTCATGGAACACACGCACTCTTTTGTTTACCCTACATCGCGCGATGTAGGCGCGTTTGAGGCGCTGGAAGCTGCGGCGGTGGCACTTGTTTTCCATCGGGAATCGCCCGGCAAAGGCCGGGTCTTGCTTTTTTGGGGCGTAATGACCGGGATGAATGAACCAAAAAGGCGAACCGATATCATGTTTTGGTAGTTTTTGGGGACGTTGGCTGATGCGCTGTATTTGATGGATTATTTATTTTAATCAGCATCTTATGTTGACTGTTATCTCCTTTAGTGTTCATCAATTGTCCTGAGTTATGGACACTATTTAGTATTGTGACCACATCAATATTTTCTTATCTTGAAACTCACAGAGTCTCCACCGCTCCGAAACCGAAGACGAAATAGCATAGATTGAACGATGAATCATGGATTGATAACCAAAGGTAAAAATTGAAATGATTACCTCACGACAACATAAATTATTACGTTTTCTGCTCCAACAGCGAGAGTATGTCACCTTATTCAATTTGGCAGAGCAATTTGACGTCTCGAAAAAAACAATCCAGCGTGATCTGAATATGATTGAGGATTACTTAGCGGGTTCGAACGTTCAGGTGGATAAAAAAGTCGGGGCAGGGGTTTTGCTGTTGGCCGACAATACCGCAGACCTCTTGCAACTGGAACTACAACTCAATGGTGAGAGTGAAGATTCAGACAACATGATGGGGCACGCCCGCCGGATAAAAATTGTGTCCTGGCTATTGAGTGAGACCCCCAAAGAAACGTCAATCAACAAGCTGTCAGAACGTTTTTATATCAGTAATGCCTCTGTCGTGAATGATCTGAGAATGATTGAAGATTGGATAACGCCGCTTGGGTTACAGTTGATTCGCAGTCAAAGCGGTACCCGGATTCAAGGGGATGAAAATCATGTCCGTCAGGCGATGGCTGCCTTGATCAACGGCTTAATCAACCATCAGGAGCTTGGTCTTGTCAACCATTCAAGACTGGACTCGGGGAGCTATAAAGCGCTGGTTCAGTATTTCGGTCACGATGAAGTCGCCTTTGTTCAGGGGCTGCTGCAAGACATGGAACAAGAACTGGCCTACCCATTAGGTGAAGCGTACTACATCAACCTATTTACCCATATTTTGATTATGATGCATCGCCGTACCAGAGGAAATTTACTCGATCAACCTGAGCCTGTCTCCCGCCAACCCTTGGCGGACACTGTGTTTCTCGTCGCCGAAAGCATGGTCGAAAAAATTGAGCAATACATTGCTTTACCGCTACCCGATGATGAAGTGTGGTTTATTTACCAGTACATTATTTCATCGGGTGTATTAGTCGTTGAAAATCACAACAGCCAGAAGTTGCACTCAGAATTATTCAGCGATGAGGCGCGTGAGATTACATCGGATTTAGTGACGCACTTTTCACAGCTCATCAATATCGATCTGAGTCAGGACAGCCAGTTGTATGACGGCTTGGTCGTGCATATCCGTCCCCTGATGAATCGACTGCATTATCAGATTAATATTCGCAACCCTTTGCTGGAGGATATTAAAAATGAGCTGGTGGATGTCTATCACTTAACCCGGATTGCGATAGAAAATGTCTTGCGCTATCGCCTTAAACAAGACGGCCTTGAACAGGAAAACATTGAACAAGAAGGCATTGAAAAACAAGCGATTAAGCAAACAGCGACGCAACATAAAGTGTCTGATGATGAAGTGGGGTATCTGGCGGTTCACTTTCAGGCAGCGATTGAACGCCAGATCACCCACAAGCGTGTTCTGTTGGTGTGCTCTACCGGAATCGGCACATCACATTTGCTGAAAAGCCGGATTCTGCGTGCATTTCCTGATTGGGAGATTGTTGCCGCGGTGCCCGTCGGGAATGTGCAGCGAGTGAACCAGCAGATGCAGCCCGACCTGATTATTTCTACGGTTCATGTGTCAGAGGTCGAGACGCCGGTCGTCTATGTCACCGCATTTCTGAATGATGCCGATATCCAGCGGATTACGGAAAAGCTCATTACAGAGAAACTACAGCAAGCCAGCGATGCGTACGCGGTGAAGCAAGCTTGATTTCATGTTAACGGGGAACATCAATGGATATTTCATCAGTGCTGAAGACGCAACATATCAAATTAAAGATGAGCGCCAGAACCAAAGCAGAGGCCATTGAAGAATTAACCGATGTATTGGTGCAGGGGGGCTGTGTGAGCGACAAAGCTCAGTTTCTTCGGGATGTCTGGCAACGAGAGGCGCAAGGAACCACCGGATTTGAAAATCATATCGCCCTGCCGCATGGCACATCTTCGGCGGTCAGCCAAACCGCATTGGCGATTGGGCGACCGCCGCAGGGCATTGACTGGCAAGTTGACGATGGCAGCGATATTCGTTGCATTATTTTATATGCCATTTGTTCGGATGCGCCTAATACGGAGCATCTCCGGTTATTAACTCAGGTTTCATGTGCATTGGCAGATGAGGGGATCATTGCGCAATTACTCGCAGAAAATGAACCTCACAATATCATCGCAATGTTGAATCAACCGTTGTGAGTCACCGATAAAATGAGTCGGTATGTTTTTATTTTCTCATCTTGGCAGTGTTCATCAATTGTCCTGAATGATGGACACTATTTAGTATTGTGACCCGGGGTGATTTTTCTTATCGTTATTATCATCGAGGACAGCCGAATAATAATGACCAGATAGTTTGAGCAGCGAATTTGATTTTATCTGATGATTGATTGGGTTTCGGGCAAGGTGATTGGGTGAGGTCTCAAATCGTTTATTCAATATTAAAGAATAATCGCATGACAGCACTTTTTTATGCCGGAATTTTCATGACAGAATTTTTATTAAAGATGTCTCTCATTACAGTAATTTTTATGACAGAAAGTGATATCCGGTCAGTGATACACAAACTGTTTCTCAATTTTCATTCAATATTAACAAAGGTGGTTTATGGATATTTCGACAGTGCTGAAGGCGAAACATATTAAATTAAATATGCTCGCCAGAACCAAGGAAGAGGCCATTGAAGAATTAACCGATTTATTAGTGCAGGATGGCTCTGTCAGCGACAAAGCGCAGTTTCTTCGGGATGTCTGGTTACGGGAAGAACAAAGTTCAACCGGATTTGAAAACCATGTTGCGATCCCGCATGGCAAGTCTTCAGCGGTGACTCATACCACACTGGCTATCGGTCGCACTCAGCATGAGATCCCTTGGGAAACCATGGACGGGAGCGATATTCGTTGTGTGATTTTATTTGCTGTGCGTTTAGCGGATCAGGACACGATGCATATCCGGTTATTAACACAAGTTTCAAGCGCATTAGCCGACGAGGAGATTATCGCGCAATTACTGGCAGAAAATGATCCGGAAAATATGATTAAAATTTTTAATACACAACATGAAGTGAATGCTTAAGTTGAACGTCCACTCATTTTATTTCTCATCGCAGAAATAAAACACTGAATGAATTATCGAGGGTGATTATGAATATTGTTGGTATTTCAGCCTGTACGGTAGGGATTGCACATACCTATATTGCACAGAAAAAGATTGAAATCGCAGCCCAGAAAGCGGGCCATCATGCAAAAATTGAAACGCAGGGCACGATTGGGATTGAGAATGCATTAACAGCAGAGGACATTGCCCAAGCCGATATTGTTTTACTGGCGGCTGATGTTCAGGTCTCCGGAGAAGAACGATTCGCCGGGAAAAAAGTCGTCAAAGTGCCGACAGAAATGGCGGTGAAGTCACCCAATAAACTGATAGAAAAACTACAAGAAATCGTCTTAAGCAGTCAAGCACAATAAAAATAACAGCGATTGATTTATCCATTACATCCCACATGAAATAGAAGGTGCTATATATGAGCATGAAAGAAATATGGAAAGCAGCCAATCCGAAAGGGCATCTGCTCACCGCTATATCATTTTTAATTCCCATTGTTTGCGGTGCTGGTTTTATTATTTCCATCGGTTTATCGCTGGGCGGGACCGTTCAAGACACACTGGTTCCCGGGCAATTTGATGTGTGGGGCGTTCTCGCCACCGTCGGCGCCAAGGCGCTCGGTCTGTTGCCGGTTGTGATTGCCTGCGGGATCGCCGGTTCGATTGCCGGTAAACCGGGTGTCGCACCGGGTTTTGTGGTCGGGCTCGCAGCGAATGCGATTTCTGCCGGTTTTATTGGCGGGATTCTTGGTGGTTACATGGCGGGCTATCTGGCTCTTGCCATCATTAAACATGTCAAGGTGCCTAATTGGGCGAAAGGATTAATGCCGACTTTGATTGTGCCTTTCTTTGCCTCGCTCATCAGTGCGCTGGTTATGGTCTATATCATCGGTACTCCCGTGGGGGTTTTTACCGAGGTGCTGACCTCTTTCTTAAAAAGTATGAGCACTTCATCGAACTTGGTATTAGGCGCGGTGATTGGTGCGCTGTGTATTATTGACTTTGGCGGGCCGATTAATAAAACATGTTTTGCCTTTGTATTAACGCTTCAGGCGCAGGGGATTAATGAACCGATTACCGCCCTCCAGTTGGTTAATACAGCCACACCGGTTGGTTTTGGTCTGGCTTATTTTATTGCCAAACTGCTGCGTAAAAATATTTATAACTACGAGGAAATCGAAACCCTTAAATCTGCGGTTCCAATGGGCGTGGTTAATATAGTGGAAGGCGCGATTCCGATTGTGATGAACGATATTGCCCGCGGGATTACTGCGGCAGCGATTGGCGGTGCCTGTGGTGGAGCGATTACTCTGGTGTATGGCGCTGATGCGACTGTCCCTTTTGGGGGGATCTTTATGCTGCCCACCATGTCGAACCCGATGGCCGGACTGATGGCTTTAGTCGTCAATATTCTCGTGACCGGTACGGTTTATGCGCTGATTAAAAAAGATGTCCCGATGGATGTCATCGCAGATAATGACGAAGAAGAGCTCAATTTAGATGATATTAAAATTAACTAGTGCTCTCTTGGTAAAATAGCAATGAATAATATAGTGCTTTAAATAGACTCAGTATCAAATTCAAATATTGAAATCATCCATATAAATAATGGCGTGAATTATATAACTTTCGCCTCGTTATTGAATGGTGAGGGTTTGTTATTGCTATTTGATCTATCTTTTCACCAAAGAACGGAATTTGAAAATATGAGTGAACATATACATATTTCTCCATCGTTAATGACTATGGACCTTGATCAATTTAAAGAGCAAATTACTTTTTTAAACGATCACGTTGATTCATTTCATATTGATATTATGGATGGACATTTTGTCCCGAACTTAAGTTTATCGCCGTGGTTTATTGAACAGACCCGTAAACTGAGCAATAAACCGATGTCCGCCCATTTGATGGTTACTGACCCGGCATTCTGGGTGCAGCAACTGATCAATATCAAATGTGAATTCATCTGTATGCCGGCAGAAAACACCAATGGCACTGCCTTTCGTCTGATTGACCAAATTCATGCTGCCGGGCTCAAGGCCGGTGTGGTGTTAAACCCCGAGACGCCGGTAAGCGCGATTCTGCCGTATATCGATCTGCTTGATAAAGTCACCATCATGACCGTTGACCCGGGATTTGCCGGGCAACGATTCTTGGTCAAGATGCTCGATAAAATTACCGAGTTAAGACAGTTGCGTGATGCGCATGACTACCACTATCTGATTGAAATGGATGGCTCAACCAATAAAGAGCACTGGCAAGTGATCCATGCTGCCAAACCCGATATTTACGTGATTGGGCGCAGCGGGCTGTTCAATTTGACGGATCATATTGAAAGTTCATGGTTCCAAATGGTGGCTGAGTTTGAACAAGCGACGGGGGAAACGTTTCGTTAGTTTGGTTCAAGTCAGTGGTGGCCGGGCTGTGGGGCGATGAACACACAGCCCGGACCGATTTTTTATTGGGCGCTCTTATCATTGACGCGGCGAATTTCTATTTCCGCGGCATGTGTGTGACTAGTAATCATCTTCATTTTATTATTTCCAAACTTGATGTCTTTCTTGGTTGATTTAAAGCGCTGAAAATCGCTACTTTCCCAGTGATTGTTGTAATCAAAAGCATCGACAACCACCGTTGAAGTATCACCATCTTTTTCTCGATAAATTAATTTATCTGCTCTTTTGGACAATTCCCAAGTACCCGTAGCCGTTGTGTAGGTTTCATTCGCCGTCATCGGTTTTAATGGGCGAGCGAGCATCATGGTAAATATCGGGACGATTTTTTCTTCGCCTAAATGTAATTTAATTTCTTCATGAGGCGAGTAGGGATTGTTTGCAACCGTCATTGACTTAAGGGGCAGTTGATATTTGGAAGTCAGCCCAAACATACCTTCTGGCAAGTTCGCATCTTTTCCGAGAGTAAAGGAAAAACCTTTCACCTTTTTGAGCGCTTTTAGCGCTGCTGAAAATTCTGACTCACCTTCTTTTGTTGTACGAACCGAAGCATATGAGCTTTCAAGTTCTACGTTATCATTGCGCGTATCGAATATCACCGTGTGAGAGAGAAATGAATACTCATAGTGAATATCAACCAATTCAAACCGATAACTATCCCCTTGATGAGTTAGGTTCCATTCACTATAACTTCTAATCTCCGTGGGAGAATTGTTGGATGGTGACAACATAGGCACCATACGTGAACTGGTAGTATTCGTCTGCGTCAAAGAAATCTGATATGTGCCATCAGGAATATAGTCAAAGTAAACGGGTTCATCAATCTGTTTGACGGCTGATTTGACTGGCTCATTTTTTTGATCATCATTACAACCTAATATCACCACTGAAAATGATGCAATCAGAATAAAAAAGTACGATCTCATGATTATTTCTCTCAAAATAGAATTTGTGTTGTTTTCTTATATGCCCGCTACAGGCGTAAAAACATATGGGATATTTTAACGAAGCGGCACTGCCTGAGAATTTGTGCTAGCGAGCCGGCGAGTGACTATAGCAAATTGTTATGTGTGTTCTCTAGTTTGGGGGATGATTACAAGGGGACATTCTTGGAATGCGATTATATAACCACTAAGAATTTCATTGTGTGTAGCCCAATTGCATTGAGCTAAACGAGAGCAATTTTACTTAATTGGTATTCCACTACAAAACGACTAGGGTGCTATCCTCCCGCGACAAACCCGTTCCGTCATCTCCCGTAATTTGTCCACTTCACTTTGTAAATATGTCAGCTCTTCGGCGGTGATTTCGTAATGTTCGGAATAGCGGGCATCGATGTAGGCGCGTTTGAGGCGCTGGAAGCTGCGGCGGTGGAACTTGTTTTCCATCGGGAACAGTTCGGCAAAGGCCGGATCTTGCTGGGCGCACATCGAGCGCAGGCTTTCAATATTGTGGGTTTTGGGCAGATAGTTGGTACACACCAACAGGGTGCAGGCGAACAGGCGTTCGGTGGCCTGATGAAGCTCAAAAGCAGCGATCGGATAATCTTCACGTTCAATACAGTGGCCGTAATTGAGGTAAAACGATTCTGCATTAGCAAACCAACGTTTAAAGTGTTTTGCTGCAATCGAACGTGATTCTTCCTCACTTAAATTCCCCGGCATGGGCAGTTCCCGCTTATCGGCGCTGAACAGTTCAATACCCTGTTCCCGAATATCTTTAAAGAAGTAGTGACCTTGCTGGAGTTGCTGATGGACTTCATTGAGCGTGTGGACGATCAAGCCGAGCGGAGCGGAGTTAACCCGACGGGCGATCTGCTCTTCGGCACTGTGCCACACCGCGTACTCTTCGACCAATGACGAGCGGTTGACGATCACCAGAATATCGTAGTCGCTGATATAACCGTTGGGGCGGTCACTGACCCATGTGCCTTTGGCATGGCTGCCAAACAGGATAATTTTGAGGATCCGAAACTCAGCTTTACTGCCGTTTTTGTTGCGTAAGAAATCATCCAGCGTATCGCGTAATACGGTGGTGATGGTGTGAAGTTCTTGTTGCTTCCGCTCCGGGAGGTGGTCGAGTGCTGTTTTCATCGCGGTTATCCTACTATGAGCCGGAGGGAAAACAAACCGTTACCGCATCGTTCGGTGTTGTTTTTGTTGATGATTTGCGGTTTTGTCATGGTGATACCCGGCTGTGATTTGATGTCGGTATCGTGAGCGATTTTGGTGGCGGTGGCGATATACGCAGGGGCACTTTGCGACACAATTCAGGAAAAATCATACTTTTCTAATGCTTGTGGGGAAGATATTGCGCTAATATTTTGCACTACTACACTACGTAAGACCATGGGAATAAAAAGCATACCCACCACAGCCAGTGTAGCCACATCATCAGATCCATTTTATACCCACGCTTGATAGAACGGTGAACAATAAGTGGGTAGATCATTGTGTACATGAAAAATATACCCGCAGCACTCATGCCTGAAATTACGAGAAAGCCCCGGTCTTCCAAATACCAACGAGGATTTTTGGCTAGTTTACGAACCAATACCTGAATATGCTCTCTATCGCCAAAACTGTAACGCAAGCTACAGATAAATATGACTATCATCCAGACAAGGGCATAAATACCGATACCACGCAAAATAATCTCATACATAACGGGCTACTTCATAAGTTCTACAATGACAGCGTATGAAAAAACCATCCACCACAGCCAGTGTAACCACATCATAATATCCAATTTATAACCACGCTTTACAGAACGACGGACAACGAAAGGGTAAATAAAACTATAGATTGCTAAGAGTCCGCCAGCGCTGATCCCTGAGATCATGATGAAACCTTTATCTTCTAGGTACCAACTCGGGTTTCTTGCCAGCTTACGAACTAATGTCTGTACATGTTTTCTATCTCCAAAACTATAACGTAGGCTACAGATAAAGAAGACTATCATCCAGACCATACCAAACAAACCAAGGCATCTTGAAATTACTTCATTCATAATAATTATTATTTCTAACTAGTTAAAATTACTTGGAATACCAAAATCACTAAAGATACTTTTGTTGATATAGGATTCGATCTCATTGGGGATATCATCCATAAATTTAGATTCAATATTATCAAGTAAGTCGCCAAATTTCATGGAGTCAAAGAAAGAGCCCATTCCCATTTTTCCAGCACCAGCACCTAGAATACCTACGCCTAACGCGGCCCCACCAACAACGATTAAGATAACTGGAGCCGAAGTAATACTGAACGCTATAACAATCGCTTCCCCAGCAATCGCACCTGCTGTCCCTGCGACCCAACCACCAGCAACGCCACCAGTTTCAACCATTGTTGCCCTTGCACAATCACTCAATCCACCGGCTTCACATTGCTGCGTGACTGAATAGGTAGCACTGGCAATACTCAACCCGATGGACACTTTGCCTGCGTTTTCTGCGTATTTCACCCATTTTGATGTATTTGCGAGATGTCTGCCAAGCTCCGGTACGCGTCCGCCTTCCAGAATTTCATCCGCATGGTGAATGAGTGATTTGGTTGAATGAATGCCGAGCTTTTCTTTCAATCCGGTATGGACGGGAAGGCTCAGCGTTCTCTGGGTGAGTTTATCCAGTTGTGAGTCGAGCAGGCCGGTTAATGCCTGACGTTGTTGGATAAATGCGTCCCGGGCGATATGTTTGCCTAAGAAACGAATATATAAACCATCCAGCTTTTGCAGGGTTGTAGCCACGTTTTCCAGATGTTTCTGCATTGCCGGGGCCAAAGTTCCTGTGGCGGCGCTGCTCCATGCAAAGGCATCGCTTGGTGCGCCTTGTTCGAACGCTTCACAGACTTTGCAATCCAGTGTTTCAAAGTAACGGTGATTCAGTTCGGCCTGTTCATCCGATAGTTCACCAATGGCTTCGCTGGCGATTTTCGCCTCTTCCTGTAATACCTTGAGTTTTTGTTGTTCTTGGTCTGATTGTGGCGCCTGACTGGCAAGTATCACCAGCTCTCCGGGGCGAACCGGGTCATTCAGATGACCGTTCAGTTGTTGCAGCATCGAGCGCACTTGCGGAGCGGTTTCATCCGCAAGTAAATCGTTCCACAAGCTGGCCTGAGACTGATGCTTTTCAACCATAGAAAAGCCCAAATCAAAAGCAACAGGTTCATCGGTAATACGCACCAGCGGAATATCTGCCGTGACCAGACTTTGATCATGAATTGCGATCACCTGAGTGCCGGAGAGATATTTTTCCTGATAGCGATACCAGCTATTGAGCGGCTGATTGTAATCCTGCGGGGATTGGGGTGGCATCGCACTGATCCGTTCCGGCACGACGGCGCTTTCTTGTTTCGTGCTGATATTCAGCACATCCCCGATTTTCAATGTCATCGGGTCTGCGTGATAAGCGGGATTCAGATTCAGCAATTCTTTAGCACTGAGTCCGTATTGTTGGGCGATCTCCGGCCACGATTCTCGCTTGTTACTTCCCGGAGCACGCTGCACCGTGTGGGTGGTCGGCTCTTCGGGCTGCTCTTGTTTCTGCTCTGCCGACTCCCGGCTCATGACCGGTTGACGGGTTGCATCCAGCAGGGCACGGATATCCAGATGAATCCCATGCTGTGCAATGGTGTCATCCAGATGATTCAGTTGCTCCAAGGTGATGGGGTGTTTCAGATAAACCAGTGACTGATGGTTGATCGCCACCCCGTTTATCTTCCAGAACACCAGTAAAGCCCGGTGACTGCACGGACAGCCTCTTGCGGTGTTCAGCACCCCTTCACGGGAAAGCGTGGCATAAAAGAGGCCTTCACCATCTTCCGGCAGACAATATTCCTGAACCAATTTGTTATCCCGGAAATGATACAGATACCCGGACGCCGGAAAACCAAGCCGTCCGCCGACCTGCACCGCAGGCTGGATAGGAATATAGGCATCACGAACCATCGCTGAACCAATGGGTTTTACCCGTACCGGATCTGGCAGACTGACGCCAAGCGGTGCGCTGTCACTGAAAGCATAGAGCCTTTTCTGCTCGTTATAGGCTGCGCGGTACACATAACGAGTGCCGTGTTCCGTCCGGTCTTGCTGTTGTGGCCCGGTTTTCACTTCTGCTTTTTTACCCTGTAGCACAAAGCCATAACGAAGCATCGACAGGCGGGATTCATCTGAGCAGGCGATTTCCAGCATATATTCATATTTTGAAGCAGGAACCTGATCGGCATTATCCGGGATGGTCGGCTCAGGAACATAAGGCGGCATCGGCTGAGCCGGATGCAGACTCCCTGAATAGCCAGTACCGGAACCTCCTCCGGCAGCATGACTTCCGCCACCTTTCTCTGATAGCGCAACGCGTTCCAGATAAGCTTGTTGTGCCAGTGGCTCCAGTTGAGTGGCAATGCGCGGATTGATTTGCCAGCGCTGGTGGTTCATTTGATCCTGAGCCGGGATCATCAACGGCTCTGAGGGGGTATCGTGCAGTAAAACCAGCTCACCGCTTTTTAACTCGGCCTGCAATTGTCTGAAACTCATGCCGGCGGGAAACGCTGTTTTTAAATCGGATTCTCTGAGGGAATCAAAATCACCTTCGACCTGACCAAATTCATAAGCCATCAGATCGGAAAGACGAACGACGTTGTAACTCATTGTTATTATTTTGTTGGGTTGCAATTAAATGGGGTGCATATATTACAGGAAATAGACAAAGATGGATCAGGTCATGAATGGTTGAGATTGTTTTTTTGCAAGCTCTGCCGTTTCCCCGGAGTAAGGAAAAACCGTTTATATTTTTGAGCGCCTGATAAGCTGAGGTTGGTCACACACTCATGCACCAACTCGCTTTCTGACTGGTCTCATTTTCATATATAATCAATCGGAATTATCGTACGGTAAATCGTACGCCTCATAGATAAAAGAATGCAGACTCATGGCAAAAGCACCAGCAAAGAAAAGTTCAGCGAAGAAAAAATCAGCCAAAGGCTTTGAAGAAACCTTGTGGGACACCGCCAACCAACTGCGCGGTAGCGTTGAATCCTCCGAATATAAACACGTGGTATTGAGCTTAGTGTTCCTGAAATTTATCAGCGATAAATTTGCAACCAAGCGCGAGCAACTGAAAGCCACCGGGATGGAAGCCTTCGTCGACATGCCGGAGTTTTATCAGCAAGACAACATCTTCTTCCTGCCGGAAGTGGCGCGTTGGTCGTATGTGAAAGTGCGCGCTAAACAAGATGATATCGCCGTGGTGATTGATACCGCACTGGCGACCATTGAAAAGAACAACCCGAGCCTCAAAGGCGCGTTGCCGGATAACTACTTCTCGCGCATGAATCTTGAAGTGAAACGCTTGGCGTCGCTGATTGATACCATCGAGAACATCAATACCCTCGCGAGCGAATGTAACGAAAACACCAGTGAAGAAGATTTGATTGGCCGGGTATATGAATACTTCCTCGGTCGCTTTGCGGCGAATGAAGGTAAAGGCGGCGGCGAATTCTACACACCAAAATCCGTTGTGACCCTGCTGGCAGACATGCTCGAACCGTATCAAGGCAAAGTGTACGATCCATGCTGTGGTTCTGGCGGTATGTTTGTGCAGAGTTTGAAATTTGTCGAAAGCCACCAGGGTAAAAGTAAAGACATTGCCATTTACGGCCAAGAGCTTACGACTACCACCTACAAACTGGCGAAAATGAACTTAGCGATTCGCGGCTTAACCGGTAACTTAGGCGAACGCCCGGCGGATACTTTTCACGCGGATCAGCACCAAGATTTAAAAGCCGATTACATCCTAGCTAACCCACCGTTTAACCTGAAAAACTGGCGTAACGATGCCGAGCTGACCGATGATGCGCGCTTTGCTGGCTTTACCACGCCACCCACAGGCAATGCCAACTACGCGTGGATTTTGCACATGCTGTCGAAGCTGAGCGAAGATGGGGTCGCCGGTTTTGTGTTAGCCAACGGCTCGATGAGTTCCAACACCAGCGGTGAAGGTGACATTCGCGCCAAGCTGGTTAACGACGATCGCATCGAATGTATGATTGCGCTGCCGGGGCAACTGTTCTTTACCACGCAAATTCCGGTGTGTTTGTGGTTTATGTCGAAGAGCAAAGCCGCCAACCCGAAATTTGGTTATCGCGACCGCACGGGTGAAACCCTGTTTATCGATGCCCGTGACATGGGCACCATGGTCAGCCGCGTCAATAAAGAGCTGACTTTTGAAGATATCGCCAAAATCGCTGACACCTTCCACGCGTGGCGCAGTGATGAGGCGGAAATCCAACGTCGCCTCGAAGCGAAAGAGATCAGCTTATCGCAATATGAAGACCAAGCAGGTTTCTGCAAAGTGGCAACCATTGCCGAGATTGCGGCGAACGATTTTGTCCTCACCCCGGGGCGTTATGTGGGCGCAGCGGACTTAGAAGACGATGGCATTCCGTTTGAAACCAAAATGACTGAACTGACCCAAACCTTATATCGCCAATTGGATGAAGCCAAAGCGCTGGATAAAGCGATTCGTACTAATATGGAGGCATTGGGTTATGGGGAGTGATTGGAAAACAGCCAGATTACTTGATATGTATGATGTCCGTTCTGGATTATCGAAGCCTGCTAAGGATTTTGGTAGTGGTTACCCATTTTTGACTTTTAAAGATGTTTTTTATAATTATTTCACTCCGGATATTCTTGGTGATTTAGTTGAATCTAGTGATAAAGAAAGAGACGGTTGTTCAGTCAAAAGAGGTGATGTTTTTTTAACTCGAACCAGTGAAACGATGAATGAATTGGGGATGAGTTGTGTTGCGTTAAAAGATTATGAAGATGCAACTTTTAATGGGTTCTGTAAACGTCTACGACCAAACTCTGAATGTGAGTTGGAACCAGAGTATGTAGGTTACTATCTTCGTAGTCCTAAGTTTCGACAGGCAATGTTGGCATTTTCAACAATGTCTACACGGGCTAGCCTAAACAATGAGATGATCGGTCGGTTGGAAATAAGTTATCCACCGAGAGAAGAACAAAAGAAGATTGCGAGTATTTTAAAAACACTCGATAACAAAATCACCCTTAACCGCCAAATCAACCAAACCCTAGAACAAATGGCGCAGACGCTGTTTAAATCGTGGTTTGTGGATTTCGATCCGGTGATTGATAACGCACTGGATGCGGGCTTTTTTGATCAGGGAAAGGCCATTCCTGATGAACTGCAAGCGCGCGCCGAGCAGCGTCAAGCTCTGCGCCATGCAGTAAATGAGGCAAATAAGGCAAATAAGGCAAACCAGCCGCATAGCACTCACAGCAACCCAGCGGCTGGCGATGCGTTAGCGTCCCCTTATCAACCGCTACCGGATGACATCCGCCGACTGTTCCCCAATGCCTTTGAGGAAAGTGAGTTAGGCTGGGTGCCGAAGGGGTGGAGTGTATTGTACCTGAAAGACATTTCTACCATCACTTATGGGAAAAATTTACCTAAATCGAAAATTTTGAAAGATGGTTATCCTGTTTACGGTGGAAATGGAATAATTGGTTCATATGACCGTTATCTGTATGAGAAGTCACAAGTAATAATTTCATGTCGGGGTGCTGCTTCCGGGAAAGTTCATTGGACAAAGCCTTTTAGTTTTATTACTAATAATTCGCTTGTTATAGAAGAGCAGAAAATAAGTTCTATATTTTTGTTTTATTGTCTAATTCAGCAAGATCTAACTAGCTTAACTTCTGGATCTGCACAACCACAAATGACTATAGCTAATTTAAATCCAGTGCAGATTTTGGTACCTGACGATAGGTTAATATCTGTTTATTCAAGGTATTCTCATTGTTTTCTTGATCGTTGTGAAAAAAGGAATGATGAGATTGAAACGCTAATTAATCTTCGCGATACCTTGTTACCCAAACTCATCTCCGGTGAATTACGCTTGGATGAGGTGGAATCCACCATCGCAGAAACAACCACCGCATAACCCATCGGCAGCCTGAGCCTTCTCGGCTGCCTTTTTTGTTTTGCACTGTGCTAAACCCAAGAAGAACGATAAGAACAGGACGTTATGACGACCACTTTTACAGAAGCTAAGTTGGAACAAGCGATCATCGCGATGCTGGGGCAACATCAACGTGTTTCTGGCACGACTGTGTACCCGCATTTTATTGGCAGCGAGATCCCGCGCGAGAGTAAAGAAGAGGTGTTAATCCTCGATGATGTGCGTGCTTATCTTGCCAAGCGCTATCACGCCGATGGCATTACGGATGCGGAAATCGACGCCATTATTCGCCAGTTGCAAACCCTGCCCGCCAGCGATTTGTATCAGAGCAACAAAACCTTCTGTCAGTGGTTAAATAATGGTTTCCTGTTCAAACGTGACGATCGCCAGCAAAAAGATCTCTATATCGAATTGATCGATACCCAAGCCTTGTCGCAGCGGCTCAATGCGATGTTTGTTGCAGGCGATGCCACCATTGGCGATGATCACAACCGTTATCGTTTAGTCAGCCAACTAGAGATTATCGGCACCGATCAGCAAAAGCGCATTCCGGATGTCATTTTATACGTCAACGGCCTGCCGCTGGTGGTGTTTGAATTGAAATCCGCCGTGCGTGAAGAAGCGGCGACGACTTACCATGCCTGGGATCAGTTGACGAATCGTTATCGCAGCGATATTCCCAAACTGTTTGTCTATAACGCCCTGTGTATCATCAGCGATGGCGTGAATAACAAAATGGGCAACCTGTTCGCTCCGTATGAGTATTTCTATTCATGGCGCAAAATCACCGGCAATGAATCTAATGAGAAGCAGGGCATTGATTCACTCAATGCCATGGTCAACGGATTGTTTCATCCCACTCGTTTATTAGATGTGATCAAAAATTTCGTCTTCTTCCCGGATACCAGTAAAAAAGAACAAAAAATTTGCTGTCGTTACCCGCAGTATTACGCGGCACGTAAGCTGTATTACAACATCAGAAAAGAGCGTAAAGTGCTCGATGCTGAGGGGAATATCGTGCCGCGTGAAGCGGGCGGCAGCGGTAAAGGGGGCACTTACTTTGGTGCCACAGGCTGCGGCAAAAGTTTTACCATGCAGTTTCTGGCTCGCTTGCTGATGAAAAGCGTCGATTTTGCCAGCCCAACCATTGTGCTGATTACCGATCGTACCGATCTGCATGAACAGCTCTCCAAACAGTTTTGTAATGCCACCACGTATATTGGCGATGAAGTGGTTGAACCGGTGACCAGCCGTCAGGATTTGCGTGACAAATTAGCCGGGCGCGCCAGTGGCGGTGTGTTCCTGACCACCATTCATAAGTTTACCGAAGACATCAAACTGCTGACCAATCGCTGTAACGTGGTGTGTATTTCTGATGAAGCGCACCGCAGCCAAATCAATCTTGATCTAACAATCAAAGTGGATCAGAACAAAGGCACGGTGAAAAAGACTTACGGCTTTGCCAAATACCTGCATGACTCATTACCCAATGCCACATATGTTGGCTTTACCGGGACGCCGATCGACGCCACGCTGGATGTGTTTGGTGACCCGGTAGACAGTTACACCATTACTGAATCTGTCAATGATGAAATCACCGTGCGGATTGTCTATGAAGGCCGTGCGGCTAAAGTGATTTTGGATAACAGCAAGCTTGAAGAGATAGAAAAATATTATCAAGCGTGCGAGCAAGCGGGCGCGAATGAGCATCAGATTGAAGAGAGCAAAAAAGCCACGGCCAATATGAATACCATTCTGGGAGATCCGGATCGCATCCAAATGTTGGCTGAAGACTTTGTCACCCATTACGAGAAACGGGTTGAGGAAGGTGCGACCGTCAAAGGCAAGGTGATGTTTGTCTGTGCCAGTCGTGAGATTGCTTATGGCTTCTACCAAGCGGTGAAAGTTCTGCGTCCTCTTTGGTTTATAGAAAAAGGGTTTGAGACGCAACAAGCCATTGAGGGGATTGCGCTGACCGACAAAGACCCAAAAGAGCTGCTGGCATTACCGATGGTTAACATGGTGATGACGCGTAGCCAAGACGATGCCGCTGAAATGTATGCACTGCTTGGTACTAAGGATTATCGCAAAGAGCTGGATAAGCAGTTTAAAAATCCGCAGTCGAATTTTAAAATCGCCATTGTGGTAGATATGTGGTTAACCGGATTTGATGTGCCGGAGCTTGATACCATCTACATCGATAAGCCACTGCAAAAGCACAACCTGATTCAAACCATCTCGCGAGTCAATCGTAAGTTTGAAGGTAAGGATAAAGGGTTGGTGGTTGATTATATCGGGATTAAATCCCGCATGAATCAGGCGCTTGCGATGTATTCCAAAGTCGATGGAAGCAACTTTGAGGAGACTCAACAATCGTTGATTGAAGTGCGTAACCACTTGCACCTGTTGGCGCAGATGTTCCATCACTTCGATAGTCAGGATTACTTTGCCGAGAATCCGGTCAATCAACTGGCTTGTCTGAATCGTGCGGCAGAGTTTGCGCTGCAAACCAAAAAGATTGAATTGCGCTTTATGGGGCTGGTGAAACGCCTGAAAGCCGCTTATGACGTGTGTGTCGGCAGTGACGCGATCACGCAAGCGGAACGTGAGCAGATTCATTTTTATATCGCGGTACGGTCGATTGTATACAAACTGACTAAAGGGGATGCGCCCGATACCGCGCAAATGAATGCGCGAGTCCGGGAGATGATTGCTGAAGCCATTCGTGCCGATGGGGTTGAGGAAATCTTTACCCTCGGGCAAGACAAAGCGGAAACCATCGATATTTTTGATGATGCCTACATGGATCGCATCAATAAAATCAAACTGCCCAATACCAAAATGCAGTTGCTGCAAAAAATGCTGCAAAAAGCCATCAATGAATTTAAAAAGGTGAACCAACTGCAAGGGATTAATTTCTCGAAACGCTTTCAGGCACTGGTGGACACGTACAATGAGCGCAAAGAAAACGATGCATTGAACGGCGAAGAGTTCGATACCTTTAGCCAAGAGATGACCGATATGATCTACAACATCCGCAGTGAAATGATGTCGTTTGAAGACATTGGTATCGATATGGAAGAGAAAGCTTTTCTCGATATTCTGGAGCATATGTGTACCAAGTATCATTTCACTTACGATAACGACAAGATGTTAGCGCTCGCACAACAGATGAAAGTGGTGGTGGATAACACCGCGCAGTACCCGGACTGGAGCAACCGTGATGACATCAAAGCCAAACTCAAAGTCGATTTAATTCTGCTACTACATCAGTTCGGCTTTCCGCCTATCGCAAACGATGATGTGTATAAAAGCGTGTTAGAGCAGGCGGTGAACTATAAAAAGCATATGAACGCATAAATCGCCTCTGTCTCTCCGATAGCCGGTCTCTCAGCCAGATTGGCTAGCCTTTATTGTGTCTCAAGTCTCTGGATCCAAGCACCTCAGTCCAATTTGAGTTGAACACGACAATTTGAGTTGATCACGACAAAGCAACTAGGGTGCTATCTTCCCGCGACAAACCCGTTCCGTCATCTCCCGTAATTTGTCCACTTCACTTTGTAAATACGTCAGCTCTTCGGCGGTGATTTCGTAATGTTCGGAATAGCGGGCATCGATGTAGGCGCGTTTGAGGCGCTGGAAGCTGCGACGGTGGAACTTGTTTTCCATCGGGAATAACTCGGCAAAGGCCGGGTCTTGCTGGGCGCACATCGAGCGCAGGCTTTCAATATTGTGGGTTTTGGGCAGATAGTTGGTACACACTAATAGGGTGCAAGCAAAAAAGCGTTCGGTGGCTTGGTGAAGCATGAATGCTGAGAGATTCAAGTCTTTGTTCTCGAACATAATTTTGAAATATTTTTCATGTTGTTCAGCACTTTCAAACCAGTGGCTAAAGTGTTTACTGGCAATTGCCACTCGCTCTGACTCACTTAAATTCCCCGGCATGGGCAGTTCCCGCTTATCGGCACTGAACAGTTCAATACCCTGTTCCCGAATATCTTTAAAGAAGTAGTGACCTTGCTGGAGTTGCTGATGGACTTCATTGAGCGTGTGGACGATCAAGCCGAGCGGGGCGGAGTTAACCCGACGCGCGATCTGCTCTTCGGCACTGTGCCACACCGCGTACTCTTCGACCAATGACGAGCGGTTGACGATCACCAGAATATCGTAATCGCTGATATAACCGTTGGGGCGGTCACTGACCCATGTCCCTTTGGCATGGCTGCCAAACAGGATAATTTTAAGGATCCGAAACTCAGCTTTACTGCCATTTTTGTTGCGTAAGAAATCATCCAGCGTATCGCGTAATACGGTGGTGATGGTATGAAGTTCTTGTTGCTTCCGCTCCGGGAGGTGGTCGAGTGCTGTTTTCATCGCGGTTATCCTACTATGAGCCGGAGGGAAAACAAACCGTTACCGCATCGTTCGGTGTTGTTTTTGTTGATGATTTGCGGTTTTGTCATGGTGATACCCGGCTGTGATTTGATGTCGGTATCGTGAGCGATTTTGGTGGCGGTGGCGATATACGCAGGGGCACTTTGCGACACAATTCAGGAAAAATCATACTTTTCTAATGCTTGTGGGGGATGGATTGTGCTGGCGCTGGGAGGCAGCCGGATACCTATCTTGAATATGAAAACATCAAAAATATCAATATCTGTCTGATGAATTTTACCTTCGAAGCCAGATTATTAGCCCCTTAACAACATGATTTAAACTGTAAACCGCATGCATAACGCCGAGTGATACCAGATAAATCAGCTTAAATTGACCTTCAATAATATGAATCATGGGTATATCAAAAATATTAATAAATTCAATGTGTTTATTTAACTGATGTGCCCGCTGAATATTTGTCAGGTGGAAAGTATATATGAAACTACATGTTTTTTATAACGGTACAGACTCTAATTATGAAAGAGATTTTAGAGAGGAAGGTCGTTTCATCCATGGTGAAATTGTGTCACGTTTTGGAAAGTATGCCAAAGACGCTGATGGGCAAATTAACAATGTATTGCGTATCAATGGGGTCGGTGGTAGTAAAGGCGGAAATACTGTATCAAGTGGACTCGGTACAGCTTTTGGCGTGCAAATGAGAAGCGATGTACAAGCTATTGTTACATTTGTCATGAATACAAGAACAACCATGGAAGCGGCGCTTGAACACGGACACAGCCATGATACTGAGCTCGTTGTTACGATGATGGGGTGGAGTCGAGGAGGGATTGGCTGTATTTATGCGGCTCACATGGTGTCAAAAGTTTGGACCGAACTGGATAAATTCGACCGCCCGTCGATTACTCTCGACATAAAAGTCGTAGCAATGGATCCTGTATCTGGGCTCGGTACCAATGTGCGAGCGCTAGATATGGGCTGGTTGGATCTTGCTGCTATGTCAGCCGTGACGTGGTTATCCAGTTATACACATCAGTTTGGCGAAACGGTTGTCAAGAATTTGAAGCTGCTCAACAGTAAACTGGTTAATTGGTGGGAACTTCCTGAACATGTCACTGAATATCATGGCTTTTATGCTCATGACGAACGTTCGGTTGGTTTTGCTACCACTATGCCGTCTATGACTGGTCTTGTTAATAACCGAAGCTTCCACCTTTATGGCGTTCCTGGTACACATTCAACTTTGGTTGGGAATCTATATCCTTACGGTGGCGGAAAGGCTGCAGAAGATGGTGCGCCTTCTCAGGTCGGATTACACATTTACCGTTCAGTGGTGAGAAAGGTCGCTAAGTTGATGCATGGTTGGCATGTTGAGTTTCATGCAGATTATGTCGGGTGGTTACAATCACTCAATATTAATGAAAACCTCACGATTGCAGTACCGCATGAGATCACTTTAGAAGCGTTGGCGCATTACAAATCTCAAGCGCAACTTGTCTCTATCGTACCAAGCTTTTTAAATCCCTTAAATCAAAAGGATGTCGGGCCGTTCACAGATGGACGAGGGGTTTATATCGGCGGGAACAAACAAGATCGGAAGTGGAGACCAGCAAGCTCTCTGACACAATTTATGAATGAAAGTAACTCCAAATCAGCCGTAGATACTATGTGGCAGTGGATTGTGGGAAGCGAGACAAAACTGGAAAAGCTCGGTAGTCATATACAAGCGCATGATTATAATTTTGCGGTTTCTGATTGGGATTGAGGTGTATGATGGCAACGCTTGATAAAGAATTGTGTAAACTTTCCCATAACACAATTCTTTATCATATCAGTGAAGGCCATTGCAAAAAAACGATATATCTGATGATAGCTCTCCCTATAATCGATTTAATTCGGATAATATGTACGAAGTTGAAAATTATAGGGAATCTAAATAAAAATGGATAAAGTCATTCAAATATCAGATATACATTTTTGTATTGAAGACAAAAATCACGATTCAAGGAAAAATCTATCCTTAGTATTAAATAAACAGTTTATATAATGAATATATTTTAGTGCTTTCTGGCGATCTGGTCATGAAAGCTGATAAATCTCATTATATTGAACTTTATCAATATATAAGAACTTTTACTCACAATCCAATATATGCTATTCCCGGTAATCATGATGATATAGTCTTAATGCAGGAGTTAGCGACACAAGAAAATTTATTTAAAATTCATGATGTTATACAAATATGTGGCAATGATGTTATTTTCTTGGATTCTAGTGAAAAAGGAGAATATCTAGGCGGAGGAAAGATCGATATTGCTTATTTTGAAACGATAAAGTCTAAGCTTAGAGAGAATTCGAATAAGATCATCTTCATTCATCATCCACCTTTTAAAATCGGAGCAGATTGGTTTCAGAAGATATGTCTTGATAATGGTGATTTATTGATGAAATCGATATCGGAAATAAATCATTTAAAATATCTTGCTTATGGACATTGCCATAACTACTTCATAGAAGAAAGAGAAAATACTATATTTTTATCGTGTCCTTCTTCATGGGTTCAATTTGATCATACTTGTCATGATGAGATCAAGTATGATCAAAAAATAGCAATTGGATTTAATGTTTTCCATCTGTCCGATGATATTTCTCATCATACGATAACAATATCTGATCATTGATTTATTGGTGGCTGTCCAAATTGATCGTTGGAGTTCAATTCTAAGAAATTATCGACAATACTCATAAACACCGAATCCGATTGAGCTTGTTCCAGACAAGAAAAAAGACGCCCGAGGGCGTCTTTAAGCTTTGATTTGTGCTGGCGGCATCTGAACTGTAATTCTAATATGTTGTTTTATATTGATTAAGTTTAGTTTGAGTTTTTGTCTTGGTACTTATCTTGGTACTAAAATGTCTCGTTACTTGGTAGTAATAAATTTTTGTCATTGTGAAGTTGGCACGTTATATCAACAGTAGCTTCTGGGCGGCCAACTCTATATAAAGTACGATTTTCTTCCTCCCCAGTACTTCAGTTTTTAGTTTATATGATTGTTAAGGCATATCCTCACGAGTAATATGTCAGGATCTAAGCGTGTGAATAAAGCTACTTATAAAATGTCTTCGAATCTAAACCTTCAAGAACTTAATACAATTCTATGGAAAGCCGCCTCACTGCTTCGAGGAAGAGCAAATCTCTCAAATGTTAAGGATCAGTTTCTAAGGCTTGTCTTCATCAAGCGCTTGTCTGATTCATTCGAGGAGATCGAAGAACAACAAATTCAGCTGTTGTTAAACGATGGATATTCAGAAGATGAAGCAGAGAAACTGTCAGAAAAAATTGCAGCAGATCAGTGCGGATTTCGTATACCTAAAACCATTAGGTGGTCAAAAATTGAGAATTTAGAAAGCGATTTGGAAATCGCTCATATGCTCAACGATATTTGTTATGGAATTGAACGAGGTACTAAGGAGCTTGAAGGGGTACTAACAGCTATCGATTTTATCCCAGAAACAAGTTCCAGAAATAACCCTCTGAAGGAGATGATTTATTATCTATCTGACTTCACTCTTAGTGACAATTACTTAACTAGCCCCGATGTCTTTTCATATGCCTTTGAGTGGTTAATAAAAAAGTTTGCAGATGAGTCAGGGAAGAAAGCGGGTGAGTTTTATACACCTAATGAGGTTGTACGACTTTTAGTCGGAATTCTGAAGCCCGAGAAGGGAATGTCCCTTTATGACCCAACTTGTGGTGCAGGGGGGATGCTCATACAAGCTTGTAATTCGCTAAAAGAACGAGAAGTAAATTTAGATAGTTTTTCGCTATATGGACAAGAGATAAACCGCAATACTTGGGCTATCTGTAAGATGAACATGTTCTTGCACGGTGCACTAAATGCAGATGTAAGGCTAGGTGATACGTTACTAGAACCGAAGCATGTTACAGAGGGAAGTTTAGCGAAGTTTGATATAGCCGTAGCTAACCCACCGTATAATGTAAAGATTCATGAAATTGACGTTTTCTGGTATGACCGCTATAACCGCTTTTATTATGGCGTTCCGCCCAAAAGCTCCGCAGATCTTGCTTTCTTGCAACATATGATTTCTAGCCTGAATGAGCATGGTCAGGCAGGAATGATTTTGCCCAATGGCGCATTATCCAGAGGAAATGGCGAGAGAAGTATACGTGAAGGAATACTAAGAGACGACTTGGTAGAGGCGGTAGTTAGTTTACCTCCCGGTCTTTTTTATGGGACTGGCATTCCTACCAGTATTGTGATCATAAACAAAAACAAACAACGTCAACGTAAGCATAAAGTTTTGTTTGTTGACGCGTCGCAAGATTTCTTTTCGAAAAGGCAGATGAATGTCTTGCGAGAAGACGATATCCATAAAATTGTTTGCTCATTTGAGAAGTTCGAATCGGTAGGTACGTTTTGTAAAGTTGTTTCAGTTGATGACATTTTGTCTAAAAACTCCAACTTAAACACTACACATTATGTGAACAATTCTCCGGTAATTCGGGAGATAGACGCCCTTATGAGCCATCATGAAGGCTTTGAGCGTGTACCTCTCTCAAATAAAAAGCTCGTGAAGTCAGTCAGTATTGCTTCGGCAGTAGATGACTTAGATGAATCAAATACGATTTATTTTAAGAGGATTAGGCCTGAGGTAGGGGCGATATTGTTAAGCTTAAAAGGTCCAAATGCCCCTAAAGGAAAATTTATTCAGGTTAGGTTTTGTAAGGAGAAACTGCTGTCTGAATATGCAAAGTTATTCTTTGAATCTGAACTTGGACGAAAAATGTTGAGTCAAATTCCTACAGGAACGAGTATTCAATCACTTAGTGCAAGCTCTATTCGATCCTTAAGCATTCCCATTCCTAAGCCAGATGTTCAACTCGAAGTCATAAAGGTGGCATCAAAGTTAGAAATAGCGCGAGAACAAATTGAAGAGTTCTTTAAGAAGTTGACCACTGAACCTAAGAAATATAAATCCATCGAAGATAGTACTGATGAAATGGTGTTCAGGCTTTCGGCGCTAAGTGATGTTAAGCATCTACAGCATTTAATTTCTCTTGGTGAGACTCGCCAAATGGAGTTTAAACAATCATTTTTTGCCAATGTAGACAAGCTTCGTGATGAATCGAAGAAAGTAGAGAAAAATCGTGATGTACAAGCTGAAATCATAAAAGACATTGTTTCGTTCTTGAATACGGAAGGTGGGATTCTGCTTATAGGTGTCAATGATAAAGGAAAGGTGACAGGTGTAGACATAGAACAGAAACGTTTTGGGTTTAAGAAGATGGACAATTATTTTCAAGAATTAGGAGCACAGCTAGCATCGCGAATTAGTGCTGATTACGCCCAGTACTGCCAATTGACCGAGGTACCATTTGACGGAAAAACAGTAGTACGTATTGATTGCCTACCAGCACCTGCCCCAATGTTTTTAGACAACAGCAAGTTTTACATTAGAACAGACACATCTTCGCCTGAACTAACAGGTGTTGAAATGTTAAGATACATACAGAATCACTTTAAAGTAGCACTAACAAATGACCAATAAACTCACCCTCCAGCAGCTTGAATCTTTCCTATGGGAAACCGCTGATATCCTTCGTGGCAACATGGATGCCTCTGAATTTAAAGACTATATTTTTGGCATGATGTTCTTAAAGCGAATGTCGGATGCGTTTGAAGAAGAGCAAGAGAAAGTCATTCAGTACTACCTAGGTAAAGGTAAAACACAAGCGCAAGCAGAAGAGTTAGCAGATGATGAAGATGAGTACGATAGTACCTTCTACATCGAGACTGTTCATTATTCTGTGTCACGCCCATTTTTATAAATCCAGGTATGGGGTTGAGGGGTACTAAACCAAACTTAGTACCAAGATGCTTAGTACTAAACTCACCTTGGTACATAGCTTGGTACCAAGTTTTACGAATCTAGTAAAACAATCTCGAACATTATAGATACAAAAAGCCCCGCTAGGCTAGGAGCTTAGCGGGGCTTTCAAACGTTCTAGAACGTCTTCGTATACGAATTTGGTGGAGCTGGCGGGAGTTGAACCCGCGTCCGAAAATCATTCATCTTTGGTACTACATGCTTAGTCGATCTTTAATTTCACTACCACCTGCGAACCGACACGCGAATGAATAGCTAACCTGAATTATCTCTTACGCTTCATCCCTCAGGTGGGGGAATCCACGCCAGCTTGTTTTGGTTTGACCATCTGAACTCCCCGTCCTACAAGCAGAGGCTAGGGCAGATGGGCTCTCAGCAGGTTATTAAGCTGCTAGTGCGTAGTTTTCGTCGTTTGCGACTATTTTTTTGCGGTTTGTTAACGAGGCCTACCGCACCTCGGCATGCACCTCAGACTGCAAAATTCCCGTCGAATCCTGAATCAGCCCCAGAGGTAGAGTGTGCATACTACCAGAATTGTTCCTAGTGTCTAGTGCTGCACAATCATATGGTTAAGTTTAGCGCAACGCGCTTTTCATGACGCGGTCTTTTTGGCGTTGCCAGTCTCGGTCTTTGACTGTATCCCGCTTGTCATGCAGTTTCTTACCTTTCGCGACTCCGATTTTTATTTTGACCCATGAGCGAGACCAATACAGCGACAGCGCTGTGAGGGTCATTCCTTCACGGTTGATTCGGCCAAATAAATTATCGAGCTCCCGACGTGAGAGCAGGAGTTTGCGCACCCGGGTCGGGTTGGCAATCACATGTGTTGACGCTTGTTGCAGCGGAATGATGCTCATGCCAGAGATAAATGCTTCTCCGTCACGCAAGAACACATAACTTTCTGCGATATTTGCTTTGCCCTGGCGAAGTGATTTGACTTCCCAGCCCTGAAGCTCCAGACCAGCTTCTATCTCATCTTCGATGAAATATTCGTGGCGAGCTTTTTTGTTCAGAGCAATCGTGTTGCTCCCTGCTTTTGATTTTTTCTTTGCCATAGTGGGGCGTATTATACGGATTGCGTGTAGGTTGGGAAATCCTTTTGTTGGCATTGGGGCAAAATATACACAATTGACTGATAAATCTGCATTTGTTGTCGTACTGTGGTTGGGGTGGGCCGGTTAGGAAGGTGCCAGCCGGAGATGCTGACCTTGAGCTCACTTGTGTATCACAGTAAAATCACAACGCTTGGGTGTAAAGAGGAAGAAGGAGCATCAATGAAGCAGGTGAGTCGTTCTGCACTGGTATCGTTTAGCGCTGAGCAGATGTTTAATTTAGTCAATGATGTGATGCGTTATCCTGAGTTTTTGCCGGGGTGTTCCGGTGCAAGAGTGATCGCGTCAGATGCCGATAAAATGGTCGCTTCTGTTGATGTTTCCAAAGCGGGGATCAGCAAAACGTTTACCACGTCGAATCAGTTAAAGGCGGGTGAAGCAATATTGATGAACTTGGTGGACGGGCCGTTTAAAACCCTGCGGGGTGGATGGTACTTTACACCGCTCGATGAATGGGCCTGTAAAGTTGAACTGAAACTTGAATTTGAGTTTTCCAGTAAGATGATTGAGCTGGCATTCGGTAAGATATTCAATGATCTGACCAATAATATGGTCAATGCTTTCACCAAACGGGCTAAGCAGGTGTATGTATGACAGATGCAGAGCATCGGATTCATGTTGAGGTCGTGTATGCGCTGCCGCATGAACAGCGCGTCTTGTCGTTAGTGGTCTCTCCGGCGATGACGGTCGAAGAGATTATTCGTCAGTCCGGGGTGTTGAAGATGTATCCTGAAATTGATCTGGCAAAGAATAAAGTCGGGATTTTCAGCCGTCCGGTCAAACTGGATGCAACGGTTCGGGACCGGGATCGGATTGAGATTTACCGTCCATTACTGGCCGATCCGAAAGAAATCCGCAGAAAGCGGGCTGAACAGGCCAAAGCTGCTGCAAAAGCTGAGTGAGTGATGATTTGTACGGATGTGGCAGATTGTTGTCACTCATGACCGCGGCGGATAGCGTCACAAAATGAGTCTGTATGATTTGAATGAGAAAAAGCTCGCATGATGCGAGCTTTTTCTTGTTTGGGATTTGATTCGGTCTATTGGATACTTTCGAAAAATTGATCGCTGTTATGAAAGTCACCGGCCAGATGAATGAGTGAGCCTCTTTTGTCAAATTTGACAATCAGATTTTTCTGTACCGGGTCTTCATGGCCTGAGACATGATGATAAATGTAGTACCAAGTATCGGGATAACCATTCTCAACCAGCATCGGCGAGCCAAGGACATAGCGGACTTGCTGTTTGGTCATGCCAAATTTCAGTTGATCGACCGCTTGTTGATCAACATAGTTGCCTTGGTTGATATCGATTCGGTAAACCAACATATCGGTCACCGATGAACATCCACTGAGGACAAGCATTGCGAGTGATGCGGTGATGAGAGACTTCTTCAATTGCATAGTTTGTTTACTACATTGTCATTTAGAGTGAAAGCTTGGCTGATAATAAACAAGCTTGGTGAAGAAGTAAAAGGGTTCCCCACCATCTTATCCTTCACTCTGACTACAAATTTTGGATTTTGTTGCATCGGATCGGTTTTTTTTCAATATTCATCACCCATCATAGACCTTGATAAGCAATGACGGCGGATTTTTTGCCGGGTCTACACGGATGGGGGTGACGATATCCGGGAGCGGTGAGTTAAATCGGATCGTCGGGTATTTTTAAAGGGTAGAGGGTAGAGGGCAGAAAGAAGACCGGGGCCATAAAACCGGGGAATAAAGATGAAGCCGTTTAAGAACGTTGTATCTGATGATAAGGTGCCATCTTGTGGACGGACAGCATGAACAATAACCACAATAAAAAATATCCTATAATTATTTGTGGTTATTGATGAGTAAATAAAATGAGTATCAATGTTTATATTTTTAAAGAGACTTAATTAACGGGTGTCATATTGATGAATGTGAATAATTTATTCTGATGAATAATAATAAGTCGGACTGATTATAAAAACATATCAAATAATATGCACGTCTCCAAAAATTGTTGACTTAATTTATTGTTCTTTTTAAAGCATAGAATACCATGTGCAAGTAGTTTAAATCTGCGTAAAAGTTGATGAATTTCTAATAAGCTTTGCCAGTGTTCATCGGAAACCTGTTGTTTCCAATAACATAAGATGCGCCGTTTTTGTTCAATGGTGACTTGTTTGATACGACATAGATCCAACAGTAACAGATAAATGTCTCTGGCTTTGAGTTTGGTGCTCGCATGCATGATTGACTCTTCAAAGTCGATCAGACTGAGTTGATTATGCTGGTCGATTAATATATCGCGCAGAGCCGGGCGGCCATGGGCAATATCCGCATTGTGTAATTTGATAAATAAAGTGATGAGCTGCATCAAGACATCATCGGTGATGCGTTCCGCTTCAACCTGTGAAAGCGGCAGGCCTTGATCCGATGTGACAAAGAAACGTTTTCCTTCCAGCGCGATCTGAGGAACCTGAAATCCAATCGAGTTTAAATAAAGCAACATCGATTTTTCATGTTCAAAACGTGACCATGAATTCATCGTTGCTTTCGACTGAAAGCATGATAATAAATTTAACTTGCCAGCAAGCGATGATATTTTTCGGATAAAATTAGATTTATCCTCTCCGCCAATTTTTAGCCAGTAGGTTTTTTTTTGGTCAGTGATTTTAATAACGCCATTGATGTTTTTATCAATGTATTTTATGCATTGTTCTCTTAACATAATATGAATGTATTATTTGTATAATATCTGGAATGGGCAACCATGAATTGCGGCACATTCTATCCATTTTTTTAACTAAGTTAAGATCAAATGCAGAAAAAATCAAAATAAAATATCGGGCCGAATATTATTTCATCCAAAAGCCCGATATTTATTATGTGTGTGATATTCAGAAAACTAATAATAGAATAAATTAGTTTAAAATAGATTATGCAGCAACGAGTAGTAACTCTTTTGCATTGGCTAATGTCGTTTCAGTAATTTGACTTCCGCCAAGCAGTCTGGCCAATTCTTCAATCCGTTGCTGATCATCCAGCCTGAGCATCTGGGTTTCTGTTTTGCCGCCTTTGGTTTGTTTGGCGACAAACAGTTGTTGATGTCCGCATCCGGCAACTTGTGGTAAGTGAGTGACACACAAGACTTGGGTTGATTCACCCAATTGACGAAGCATTTTACCAACCACAGCCGCTGTCGGGCCGCTGATACCAACATCGACTTCATCGAATATCAGACTCGGGGTTTCGACTTTCTGCGCCGTAATGACTTGAATCGCGAGGGATATCCGCGACAGTTCACCACCCGAGGCAACTTTGGTCATGGGTTGCAGCGGTTGTCCCGGGTTGGTGGAAACCATAAAGTTTACGGAATCAAACCCAAGCGGGGAGGGGTGCTTGTCATCATAATGAATATCCATCTGGAACTTGGCTTTTTCCATGCTGAGTTCATGCATACTCTGAGTGATTAATTTATTGAGTTCTTTGGCATAACGTGCTCTGGACTGATGCAGTTTTTCAGCGCGGTGAACAAATGACTGATACGCTTCTGCCACAACATTTTCAAGCTGCTCAAGTTTTTCGTCGGAATAATCCAGCGCAGCGATTTGCTGGCGCAAGTTTTGGTGATGCTGATAGAGATCTTCCGGGAGAACATTGTGTTTACGGGCCAGTGACATAACTTTGGAATAACGGCTTTCAATCAATGCCATTTGTTCCGGATCGACTTCAATGCGATCCAGATAGTTACGAAGTTCGCTGTTTGCTTCTTCCAGTTGGATCAGGGCTTCTGCAATCATCGTCGGCAGCATTGCCATTTTTTCATCCAGCTCGGCCAATTGGCCCAGAACCTGACTGGTTGACTGAAGTAAACCGATGGCGTTGACTTCATCGCCTTCATTTAACAACTGGATGGCATTTTGGCTGAGAGTGAGTAATTCACCACTGTTCGTCAGGCGTTTGTATTCCTGTTCCAGTTCGGGGAATTCATCTTCACCTATCGAGAGTTCGTTCAGTTCTTTGATTTGATATTCCAACAACTGGAGTTGTGCCTGATTCTGTTGGCTGTTTTCCCGGATCTGTTTCAGCTCATTGCTGGCCTGACGCCAGTTCTGGTAAGCCAGTCGTGTTTTTTTCAACAAATCGGTGTGACCGGCATATTGATCCAACATTGTCAGTTGGTACTCACTTTTCATCAGTTGCTGATGGGCGTGCTGGCCGTGAATATTAACCAGTAACTGACCGAGAGATTTGAGTTGTGAGATTGGCACCGGATTACCGTTGATAAATGCGCGTGAACGGCCTTCTTTGGTGATGACCCGACGGAGAATACACTCGCTGCCGTCCAGAAGCTCATTATCTTCGAGCCACCGGGTAGCGTGCAGGTTGTGATCGAGCAAAAATGCCGCACAGACTTCAGTTTTCTCTTCCCCCTGACGGACCATTCCGGCTTCCGCTCTGCCACCGAGACACAAGCTGAGTGCATCAATGGCAATGGATTTCCCCGCACCGGTTTCTCCGGTAATGGTGGTCATTCCTTGTGAAAGTTCTAACTGTAATGATTTGACGATTGCAAAATTATTGACGCTTAAATGAGCCAGCATGTTCACACCTGTACGTTTTACCAATACTGTATAAAGAAACAGTATATACTGTTTCTTTATACAGTAAAGATGTGAATTGATTTTATTTTCACCAACGTCTCAATCACGGCTATCGTGCCGGATTGATGGCGAACTGAGCTTTGCTCAATGACAATCAGAACAAGTGCTTAAGCTTCTAGAACAGTTTGCTCGACCAGCCTAATTTGTTTCTCAGCACATGGTAGTAGCTGTAATCTTTTGGGTGAATCAGATGTAACTTATTCGGGCTGCGGTAGATCAGCACTTCATCTCCGGGAGAGACCGGGAGCGAAATCTGCCCGTCACAACTGATTTCTTGTGTGCCTCTGTTATTCGGAGAGACAGAGAGTTTGATGCGACAATCGCCGTCAACTACTAAGGGGCGGGATGACAGCGTATGCGGAAACATCGGGACCAGTGAGATGGCGTTTAAGCTTGGTGACAGGATCGGACCACCACCAGAAAGCGAATAGGCGGTTGAGCCGGTCGGGGTGGAAACAATGAGTCCGTCAGAGCGTTGAGAAAAAGCAAAAGCGTCGTTGATGTGTACTTCGAACTCAATCATATGCGCGATTTTGCCCGGGTGGAGGACCGCTTCGTTTAAGGCGGCATTATGACTTTTGATCTGGCCGTGACGGTGAATTTCGGTTTCCAGCAGAAAGCGTTCTTCTTCAATATATTCGCCTTCAAGAACTTTTTGTAACGCAGCCTGAAAATCTTCGGGGTTTAAATCGGTCAGAAAACCGAGGTTGCCACGGTTGACCCCGATAACCCGAATATCAAAGCGGGATAGCACTCTGGCCGCGCCGAGCATGTTACCGTCACCGCCGACGGCAATTGCCAGATCTGCCTTTTTACCTAACTCCAGTAACGATGAAAAACACTGGGGCGGAATATCGGTGAGAATACTGCTCAGCCGATCATCGATAAACACTGAATATCCCTGCTCTGACAGCCATTGGTATAATTCGCGATGAGTTTGTATCGCAGACTGGTCCCGTGGTTTACCAATGATGGCAATCACGCCAAAAGATTTTTTCATAATGTTTCCAATCGAATTAGGCTTGAATCAGGAATCTTCATCCCCATAATAAAGGCAAGTTATGCTTTTATGCGAATGTTTAGTGTGTTGAATGTTGATCATCAATACAAAAGATCATGGAACTCTGGAGATATCATGAGCAACGAAGAGAATAAAGTCAAAGAAGAAGAGCTGCAGCAAGAATCGGTAGCACAAGAACAGACTGAGGCTGACGTCGTCGGGAGTGAGGCTGATATCGAGTGGAATGAAAGCGATGCCCCAGAGGATGAGCAAGACGCGAAAATTGCCCAGTTGGAAGCGGCGCTACTGACCAGTGAAAGTAAGGTGAAAGAGCAGCAAGATGCGGTCTTGCGTGCTCAGGCTGAGGTTGAGAACATCCGCCGTCGGAGTGAGCAGGAAATCGATAAGGCGCGTAAATTCGCTCTGAGTCGTTTTGCCGAGGAACTTCTGCCGGTGATTGATAACCTTGAACGCGCCATTCAAGCGGCAGACGCTGAGAATGAAGTCATCAAGCCTCTGCTGGAAGGCGTGGAGCTGACTCACAAAACCTTTATCGGGACCATTGAAAAATTTGGTCTCAAAGAGATTAATCCTGAAGGTGAAACATTTAACCCTGAATTACATCAGGCGATGTCTATTCAGGAAAGTCCTGATCATGAGTCAAATACCGTGATGTTTGTGATGCAAAAAGGTTATGAACTGAATGGTCGTGTGGTTCGTCCTGCGATGGTGATGGTTGCCAAATAAGTGCAGCATTATCATGAGATGACGATTTGATTCAATCAAATAGAAAGGTTGGCAGTGCCAACCTTTTTTTATGCCGATCAAAACAGTGTGTTTAATGGTTCCGTCTGGCTATTTTTCCTGCGGTGCAGCCGGAGAGTGGTGGGGTGAAAGGCGGCTTCTTTTCCACTCCCATATCATCAGAACAGCAATGCAGACAATGCCGATCAAACGATAATTGTCGACAAGGAATAGTGTCGCAGCTGCGAATAACAGAAATATCAAGCGGTAAAGTGCTGACATTGGTCGGAACAGGTAGCCTTCAATACCACCGGCAAAAGCAAGAATTAAGGCGATACATCCGAGGATGGATTCCACAAATGCCAGCGGTGTTTCAGTTTGCGTCCAGATCAGGCCGGAAAAAGCCATCATCGCCGGGATCAGGAAAAATCCCTGTGCCAGTTTGAAGGCCTGAACCGCCGAACGCATCGGTGAGGCGTTGGCGATCCCGGCCCCGGCAAAAGCGGCTAATGCAATGGGCGGTGTGACATTGGAGGTCTGCGACAGCCAGAAGACGATCATGTGTGCGGTGAGCAGCGGCACGCCGAGATCCATCAAGGCTGGGACGGCCATCACCGACAGTACGATATAAGCAGCCGTGACCGGCAGCCCCATGCCCAGAATGACGGCTGCGATGGCAATAAACAACAGGGCAGACCAGAGGTGACCACCGGATAGTGAAGTCAGAAACTGAGTAAATTGCAGGCCAATTCCGGTTTGCCCGACCACGCCAACCACGATACCGGCAGTCGCACAGGCGATGGAAATTGGCAGCGCAAGAATTGCCCCTTCTCGCATTCCCTCAAAGACGAGTTTGACACTGATTTGGGTGTGCTTGCGTGTAATGGCCGCGATCAGGATAGCTGCGCATCCGGCAATACCGACCAGAATCGGCGAATAACTCATGATCAGCAATGCGGTGATCATCACCAATGGCAGCAGAAAGTGCCATCCCTGTTTGACAATCCGACCGATTTTTTCCGTTTCACTCATGCCTTGCAGATTGAGCTTACACGCCATCAGATGCACGTAAAGTAATGTACAGGCAAAGTAGAGAATCGCCGGTGCAATCGACACCAGAATAATGTCGCTATAGGGAATGCCGGTAAACTGTGCCATAACAAAAGCACCGGCACCCATGACCGGAGGCATAATCTGTCCACCGGTTGAAGCGGCCGCCTCAATACCAGCCGCTTGTTCGGCTTTGTAGCCGAGTCTTTTCATCATCGGAATGGTCAGTGACCCTGTGGTGACCGTATTGGCAATCGCGGAACCGGAAATGGATCCCAGTGCGGCGGAAGCCAGCACACTGGCTTTGGCCGGTCCGCCTCTTGATTTACCGGCAATCGCAAAGGCTGCATCGATGAAAAACTGGCCGGCTCCGCTGACTTGCAGAAAAGCACCGAACAAGACAAAGACGAATACCACACCGGCGGCAATAGCCAGCGGCGCACCAAACACGCCGTTGGTGGAATAGATGTGAAAGCGGATCATCTCTTCCAATGAAAACCCTTTACTGGCGATGGTATCCGGCAGCACATTGCCAAACAGTGCATAACTGAGAAAAATCACCGCAACCAACACCATGACCATGCCGACCGTCCGGCGGGTGGCTTCTAAAAGCAACAACATGAGGACGAGTCCGGCGTATTGATCTGCCGGTTGCAATCCATCCAGCAGGAAACTGATATCATCATAATCAAATGGAATCACCCGGCTGGCGGCCCAGCAAGTGAGTATGATCAAAATGATATCGAGACACCGCAGTACCACATATTTAGCCGGAGAGGTGGTTTCAATGTGTGCGGCAGGAAATGCCAAAAAGACCAGAATTAAAACCCAGCTGAGGTGGGTGGGTCTGAAGACCGTTGCTGACAGATCGGCGGTGATGCCCTGCCATATCTGGAACACCGTCAGCAAAACTGCGATCAGGCCGGTCACGAGTGTGAGACTGTTGGCGAATTTCGTGTGACGGGATAAAACCTGAGTCATAGCTAACTCCAAATGTCATGATGTAAAGCACAAAATCGATAAAGCACAATCAGGTGACGGGCTTCGGCACAAACTTCGGCGCAAAGTCAGCCACCTGATGGGGTGAATGTTCAGAGATATGTAGTTACTGGTGATGTTCTCGGTAGTATTTCAGAGCGCCGGGGTGAAGTGGTACACCTTCCAGCTTTGGCATATTATCGATGGTCATAAATTTCGTGACCCCCACCGCCTGACGGATTTTGTCGATATTTTCAAAGGCAACTTTGGTCATCTCATAAGCCAGTTTGTCATCCATTTTCTGATTGGTGACCAGAACATTCCAGACCGCAGGAACTTCAAAGGCCGGCACATTCTTATAACTGTCAGCCGGTGCACTGAATGCCTGATAGGATGGATTGGCGGCTGAAATTTTCTTCAGCTCTGCCGGGGTAAAGGAAAGGATGCGGATCTTGCGGGTCAGTGCCAGCTCTGTAATGGCTCCAACCCCGAGACTACCGACAATGACCCCGGCATCAATCTGTCCGTTCGCCAGTGCACTTGTCGTCGCGGTATAGTTCAGTGACTGTGCTTTCACGTCATTTTCCGTGATACCGAGTATGTTCAGAATATTCACAGCACTGACCCGAGTGCCTGAGCCGGGGGCTCCGAGCGAAATCTTTTTGCCTTTCAGATCACTGATAGTATGAATATCGGAATCAGCCGGAACCATGAACTGGACGACATTGGGATAAAGAGCGAAGAGCACTTGTGTCGGCATTTTTCTCGGAAATGGCTTTTCACCCGTATAGGCTTTCAGCGCGACATTCCCCATTGCGATACCAACTAACTGCTTTTGTGTGGCGACTTTGATGATATTTTCCACGGATGCAGCGGTGACTTCGGCGCGCATATTGAAATCAGGGATATTTTCACTCCAGATTTTAGCCAGTGTGCCGCCAAGCGGGTAATAAGTTCCGCTTTGACTGCCTGTCCCTATGGTGTAGTTATTCGCAAAAGCTGGTAGCGCAATACTCAGCCCAAGAATCATCACCCCTTTCTTGACGATGTTGTACATAAGAAACTCCCTGTTTTTCTACGGATATAAAAGAAGTATTTACATTGGGTATGCTCATCACCATGCCGGACATATGTTGTGTGAACACCTGTGAATATAGTGTAAATGTGAATGTTATGTATCGGTTTTGATACCACGATGTTGATATCACTGGGTATAACGGAATTGACAAAATACAAGTTAGGTCACCAAACCGAAGGTAACTTTGTGATGTGTGAGTGAATCATGCGTGAACGGCCGTGATTGATTTTGGCCATGATGGGGTGCCGGGTCGTGCTAAATCGCTATATCCGGCCATAAAACAAGGAAATTTGTATTTTTTTCATTTTTCCCCTTGAAAAGGTATTTTCCGCCCTTATCTAAGGGGCATAGAGAAGCAAACTTCGTTTGTTGAGCGGTGAGTCCGGGGTTGAAACCCGATTCTCGAACCCCATATATGGGGTACTGACAAAACGACAATAGAATTATTCGGAGATGTCCTGATGGGTAAGATCATTGGTATTGACTTAGGTACTACAAACTCTTGTGTTGCTGTACTGGATGGCGGAAAACCTCGCGTTATTGAAAATGCTGAGGGTGAACGTACAACCCCTTCTGTAATTGCTTATACCGACGGTGAAACGCTTGTTGGTCAGCCAGCAAAACGTCAAGCGGTTACAAACCCTGAGAATACACTATTTGCAATCAAGCGTTTGATCGGTCGTCGTTTTGAAGACGAAGAAGTTCAACGTGATATCGAGATCATGCCTTATAAAATTACCAAGGCTGATAACGGTGATGCATGGGTTCAGGTTAAAAATGAAAAACTGGCAGCGCCACAGGTTTCTGCTGAAGTTTTGAAAAAAATGAAAAAAACCGCAGAAGATTTTCTGGGTGAAGCCGTCACCGGTGCCGTAATTACTGTTCCTGCTTATTTTAATGATGCGCAGCGTCAGGCAACAAAAGATGCCGGCCGTATCGCAGGTCTGGAAGTCAAACGGATCATCAACGAACCAACAGCGGCTGCACTGGCCTATGGTCTGGATAAAGAAGGCGGTGACCGTGTTATCGCTGTATACGACTTAGGTGGTGGTACGTTCGATATCTCGATCATCGAAATCGATGATGTTGAAGGCGAGAAAACCTTTGAAGTGCTTGCAACCAACGGTGACACTCACTTAGGTGGTGAAGACTTCGATACTCGCATGATCAATTATCTGGTTGATGAGTTCAATAAAGAGCAAGGTATCAACCTGAAAAATGACCCGTTGGCAATGCAACGTCTGAAAGAAGCGGCTGAGAAAGCGAAGATTGAGCTGTCTTCAGCGCAACAGACTGACGTAAACCTGCCTTATATCACGGCAGATGCGACTGGTCCTAAACACATGAATATTAAAGTGACTCGTGCAAAACTTGAGTCGCTGGTTGAAGATTTGGTTCAGCGTTCTCTTGAGCCAATGAAAGTTGCGCTGGCAGATGCGGATCTGTCTGTGAACGATATTACCGACGTGATTCTGGTCGGTGGTCAGACTCGTATGCCAATGGTTCAGAAGAAAGTTGCTGAATTCTTCGGTAAAGATGCGCGTAAAGACGTCAACCCAGACGAAGCTGTAGCTGTTGGTGCTGCGGTTCAGGGTGGTGTTCTTGCCGGTGACGTAAAAGACGTTCTGCTGCTTGACGTAACGCCGCTGTCTCTGGGGATCGAAACCATGGGCGGTGTGATGACTAAGCTGATTGAGAAAAACACCACGATTCCAACTAAAGCGAATCAAGTGTTCTCAACGGCAGAAGACAACCAAAGTGCTGTAACTATCCATGTGTTACAAGGTGAACGTAAACAGGCGACTTACAACAAGTCTCTGGGGCAGTTTAACCTTGAAGGTATCCAGCCTGCGCCACGTGGTATGCCACAAATCGAAGTAACCTTCGACTTGGATGCTGATGGTATTCTGCATGTGTCTGCGAAAGACAAACAGACCAACAAAGAGCAGAAGATTACGATTCAAGCGTCTGGCGGTCTGAGCGACGATGAAATCGAAAAAATGGTTCAAGAAGCTGAAGCGAATAAAGAAGCGGACAAAAAGTTCGAAGAGTTGGCGGCCGCTCGTAACCAGGCTGACCAAATCGTCCATGCAACCCGTAAACAGGTAGCAGAAGCTGGCGATGCACTGCCTGAGGAAGATAAAGCACAAATTGAAACGGCAATCAGTGAACTTGAAGCGGCAAGTAAGAGCGGCGACAAGGAAGAAATTGATGCCAAGACTCAGGCATTGATGACTGCATCTCAGAAACTGATGGAAATCGCACAGCAGCAAGCACAAGCCCAGCAAGCGGGTGGTGCAGAGCAAGCGTCTGGTCAGGATGATGATGTTGTTGATGCTGAATTCGAAGAAGTCAAAGACGAGAAAAAGTAATCAGTGAATAGTAATTCATTGATATGACTTCAGACCTTTTCAGGTATGATACGGGCGTTTGGGGGAACTCTAACGCCCGTCTGTTTGTAATTTTGGTGTCGATTTAGGTCATGTTTCATCATTGTGTGAAATATCATCTATATCGATACATCTCTACCGGGCGACAAGCGTCGCTTGCAGTAATTAATTGGTGACGAAGAACATGTCAAAACGTGATTTTTACGAAATCTTAGGCGTAAGCCGTGATGCCGCTGAGCGTGATATCAAAAAAGCCTACAAACGCTTGGCGATGAAATTCCATCCTGACCGTAACCCGGGTGATGACACCGCAGCTGATAAGTTTAAAGAAGTAAAAGAAGCGTATGAGGTGTTAACGGACCCACAGAAAAAAGCAGCTTATGACCAGTATGGCCATGCCGCATTTGAACAAGGCGGTGGCGGTTTTGGCGGCGGCTTTGGTGGCGGTGGTGCTGACTTCGGTGACATCTTTGGTGATGTGTTCGGCGATATCTTTGGGGGTGGCCGCCGTGGTGGTGGTCAGGCCCGGGCACAGCGCGGATCGGACCTTCGCTACAATATGGAACTCACTTTAGAAGAAGCAGTCCGCGGTTGTTCAAAAGAAATTGAAGTCCCAACCATGGTGCATTGTGATACCTGTAACGGCAGCGGTGCGAAGAAAGGCACCTCTCCGGAAACATGTGGCACTTGTCATGGCCATGGTCAGGTTCAGATGAGACAGGGCTTTTTTGCGGTGCAGCAGACCTGCCCAACCTGTCATGGTAAAGGCAAAATCGTCAAAGATCCTTGTCGCGATTGTCACGGTCAGGGGCGCAAGCAACAGCGTAAGACGCTCAATGTGAAGATTCCTGCCGGTGTGGATACCGGGGATCGGATTCGTCTTACCGGAGAAGGCGAAGCCGGTGAAATGGGTGCGCCAGCCGGTGATTTGTACGTTCAGGTCCATGTCAAAGAGCACCATATCTTTGAGCGTGAGGGCAATAACCTGTTCTGTGAAGTACCGGTAAGCTTCTCGATGGCTGCTCTCGGCGGGGAAGTAGAAGTTCCGACACTCGATGGCCGTGTCAATCTCAAAGTGCCTGAAGAGACGCAGACTGGCAGAATGTTCCGGATGCGGGGTAAAGGTGTCAAGAATGTTCGTGGTGGTGCCGCCGGTGATTTGATTGTTCGCTTGGTAGTTGAGACACCGGTGAATCTGAGTTCGCGTCAGAGAGAACTGCTGCGTGAATTTGAAGAATCCTGTGGTGGCGAAGCGGCAAGTAAGCACAAGCCCAAGTCAGAAGGGTTTTTCAGTGGCGTGAAAAAGTTCTTTGATGACCTCACGAGCTGAGCAAAACCAAATGATTCGTGTCAAAAAACCTGCTTCGGCAGGTTTTTTTATGTCAGTTCCCCTCCGACAGCTTGATTGCCCTGCATGTCATCATTGAGTATCCGCGTGCATCGATATTGAATCTCGGTGCATGTCTGTTTTTCCGGGCTGTCTGAGCGTGAATATTGTTGGTTGTGACGAACCGGTCATGTAATGATGATGTCTATCATGTCGTTATTTATTTGATATCACAGCAAGATGTTTGGTTTAGCACCGGACGACGCGCATTATTTTTTTATCATAGAGAAAACTCATCGACTGGAAAAAATATGCGCACAGGATTCTCTTTGCTTGAACTTGTTGTGGTGATGGCATTACTGAGCCTTTCACTATTGCTGGTTGTTCCTCAATTTTCCCGACAAATGGAACAGGAACAGTTAAAAACGGCGGTTAGTGAGGTTCAGGCGTTTATATTACGGGCAAGATCACTGGCAATTACCCATCATCAAAATCTGTGGTTACATCTGATTTCTCAATCTCCCTCGCTCACTGACAACGGTATATCACGAAGCTGGCTGTTACGGGTGACGACTGCTGAAGAGCGTCATCAGGGGCAGCATTTACTCACGCTATCCGGGCAACGTTATCGGCAGATCAGCATTCGTTCCGGATTCCCGCAGGATCGGTTATTTATCGATGGTCATTCCGGCAAACTCGGCAATGGCAGCATTACATTTCTGGCCCGCAATACGCCGGAACGACAAATCAAAGTCATTACCTCTTATGGTGCCGGCCGGGTTCGGCATTGCAGTGTCGGTACTGCCATATATGGGTATCCGGCATGTTAGTGAGAGCATGTTACTTACCTGCCCAGCGAGGGGGGACGCTGCTGGAGGTTTTACTGGCAAGTTTAATCAGTAGTGTGTTAATCCTGACGATGAGCCAATTGATTGTGAGCGAAGTTCGTGTGGCTGATCGCCAGAGCCGCACAATGCAGTTACATCAACAGCTACGGGCGTCATTGACTCTGATGAAGCGGAATTTACGCATGGCTGGCTTTAATGCGGCGACTGCAAGCGCGGTGTTTCTGCGTAAAAGTCCGGTACTCACTGATGTGCGTCACGCAACTCATCAGGTGGGATATGTGTCTCAGCAAAGCCTTGGTGGCACAGAGGATTTTCGCCATGTGGTTTATCAACTGACAACCAATTCGGCAGGAGAGGCGGTCTTACGGTTGTGCGAGAAACAACATGATCATCAATTAACGTTTGAGCAAGCGGCATCTTCCGGTGAATCGGGGCCCTGTTTTTCACTGTTTGACAGCGATTGGATCCATGTCGATGCTTTTCAGGTTGATTATCAGCCCCTTGATGGGGGAACCCGTTCGGCGCTCAATACGGGGTGGATCGTCATTCAGTTGCGGTTGTCTTTGGTTCAGGACCCCTCGATTCATGCAACTGCAGAGATTGCATTTTTACAGCGGCATTGGTCATGATGATGTATCTCTACGCCGGGCGGACATTGATTCGGCAGCGGGGCGCTGCAACATTATTGTTAACGACGCTGATGGTGAGTTTGATGCTGATCGTGGCGGGACGCGCTGCATTGCTCAGCCGTTATCAGCTGGCTGAGGTTCAGCATGATATTGAACGTCGTCAGTCATTTTGGCTGGCAGAAGGCGGACTGGAATGTTTATGGGCACAAGTGCGCTCAAATCAAGCCGGACAAACCCTTCCTTCAGCGTGTCAGCCGATAGAACATCAAATTCAGTGGATATCGCCCCGCGAGCAACAACTGACGGTGACTGTCGGGAAGACCACACTACAAAAACGCTACCGTTTACCCTTACCCGATATGGCTGGCTCGGTGAAAACGACCAGCCGGCTGATATTGACGCAACCGGCTGCATTTGCACCGGATGTGGCCCGGTTCAATTTAAGCGGGGATTGGGCATGTATCGCTTTGCGCTATAAGTATGATTTTTATGCCCCCTCGGTCACGACTTATCATCCCGACCAGCTCCCTTATCTTTTATATTCCGGGTTTCCGGTTCATTCAGGACGTTGTGCCGCTTCATATCATTCTGTTGAGCTGCCGGCAAAAAGTGCGCAATCCGATTATCAGTACACCCCCGGCTTATCGCCTTTTCAGGATCTGTTTGGTGTGCCGGTACAGCGGTGGTTTGATGTGATGTCGCAGCCACAGGTCGGGCGAATTCCTGATACATTGAATGATGCTGTGAGTGGCAATCTCCGTTACACAACGGCTTCTGCCTTGCCTCAGGCGCGGCTGAATCAGAAATGTGGCTCCCAAATCGAAGATCTTGTCTGGCGTGGGGAAATGATCATCTGGGTTTATGGCGGGTGCGTGTTGTCTGATCCGGATGTTCAGCGAATCAATACGGCGATTCAGACAAAATTTCCTCGGCAGGGCATTATCCTACTGATTCAGGATGGGGTGGTCGGTATTGAAAGTCATCACCCGCTACAAGGTATGCTCTATCAATTTATTTCGCCGCAACATCCGGCTATGGTATTTCAAAGCTGGGGCGACACCGCATTGCAAACGACACTCATTGAGTCTTTAGTATCACTGAAACCACAATTTAGTATTACACCTGAGCAAGTGAGTTACTTTCAACATGGCTCATTCTATCCTGCGGGCGGTCTGGTATTGGATGCCGATCGTCATTTTGCGGTGGTTCAGGGGCGTATGGATTTTCATTATCGACGCGATTTGTTGATGACGCCGCTCAGCCTGATTCGTCCTGCGCGATGGCTCGGAGGAAGCTGGAATGAACGCTAGTGATAAAAAGCCATGTTATCCATCTGGCTGGCGGGGGAATACTTTACTCGAAGTGATGATCGCTTTAGTCATATTGAGTCTGGGGATACTGACGGTCGGGCAGTTACAGCGGCTGACGATGTTTCAGACCCGGGATGTTTTTCAGCGAACACAAGCGCTTGATCTTGCCAGTCGTACTCTGGAACGGCTCCGAACGCATCGTTCCCGGATAACCAGCGACCAGATAAACCCTGATCAGATAAACCCTCGCCGGGCAGTCGGATCGGTATCTTTTGAACGAATCAGGACGGGGCTGGATTGTGGTACTCAGGCGCCTTTCTGTATCGACATACAGGTTGGCCCTCCATTATTTCACGGTGATTTGAAGCCGGTGCAGGTGGTTGTCAGTTGGCGGGGACACACGGGGAAAACGCATCAGGTTACGCTTTCCACCATGATTTCGCGATTCAATGAATTTGAACCACGAATACCTAAGTACGCTGTCCCAGCAGATATAACGCATGGAACTGCAAATGTGACTCAATAAAACTTTGAATGAAGTAATAGCTGTGATCATATCCGGGGTGAGACTGATAGGTGAGCTCACAATGTTGATGATCAGCGACTTCGAGTAAATCCCAGGGTTTCAACTGCTCTTCCAAAAACGGGTCCATTTCCCCTTGATCAATTAAGATGGGGATCGGGCAGCCTTTTTGTTTCAGGAGTTCTGTCGCATCATAGTTTTGCCACAGCGTCTGGTCGTCTCCCAAATAAGCATGGAATGCTTTTTGTCCCCAAGGGCAGGCCACCGGATGACAAATAGGGCTGAAGGCTGAAATGGCACGGTAGCGATCAGGATTTTTAATACCAATCGTCAGTGCGCCATGTCCCCCCATGCTATGTCCTGCGATGGAGCGCTCAGACGTGACAGGGAAATTCTGCTCGATGAGTGAGGGAAGTTCATTCACGATATAATCATACATTTGGTAATGCTGATCCCATGGGGATTGCGTCGCATTGAGGTAAAATCCGGCACCGAGTCCGAGATCATAGTCTCCTTGCCGGTCATCCGGAACGCCTTCTCCTCTTGGGCTGGTATCTGGTGCCACAATCGCCATGCCGAGCGCGGCTGCTTTTTGGAATGCTCCTGCTTTCTGCATGAAATTTTCATCCGTACAGGTGAGGCCGGATAACCAGTAGAGCACCGGAACCGGATGACTGTCACTCGCATCGGGGGGTAAATAGATCGCAAAACGCATCGTACAGTTGAGTACGTCGGAAGGATGTGTGTACTGTTTGTGCCATCCACCAAATACTTTTGACTGGCTGATTTGTTCTAACATGTCAGGCTCTCCTTTTCTCGTCCCCGGTTCGGCTGAGCCGGGGACGGGCACATCAAATTATGGTTTAAAGTGAACCACAGAACGAATACTGTCACCTGAATGCATCAGGTCAAAGGCGTCGTTAATTGCGTCTAACGGCATGGTATGGGTGATAAATTCTTGCAAACCAAATTCACCGGCAAGATATTGTTCAACGATACCGGGCAGCTGAGAACGGCCTTTCACGCCGCCAAATGCGCTGCCGCGCCATACCCGGCCTGTCACCAGCTGGAATGGGCGTGTGGAGATTTCTTGTCCTGCACCGGCGACACCGATAATCACGGATTCTCCCCAGCCTTTATGACAGCACTCCAGTGCCTGACGCATCACATTGACATTACCGATACACTCGAACGAAAAGTCCACGCCGCCGTCGGTCATTTCAACAATCACTTCTTGAATCGGTTTGTCGAATTTTTGAGGATTAATACAATCGGTCGCGCCCAGTTGTTGTGCGAGTTCAAATTTCTTCTCGTTAATATCGATACCGATAATCCGGCTGGCACCGACCATTTTTGCGCCGATAATCGCGGATAGACCAATCCCGCCCAGTCCGAAAATTGCGACGGTGTCACCTTTTTGAACCTTGGCCGTATTGATTACTGCGCCCATACCGGTGGTCACGCCACATCCGAGCAAACAAACCTCTTCCAGTGGCGCTGATTTGTTGACTTTCGCCAGCGAGATTTCCGGTAAGACGGTGTATTCAGAGAATGTCGAACATCCCATGTAGTGATAAATTGGCTCGCCGTCTTTATAGAAACGGGTTGTACCATCGGGCATCAAACCTTTGCCCTGTGTTTCACGCACAGCCTGACACAGGTTTGTTTTGCCGGAAGTACAAAACTTACACTCTCCGCATTCCGCGGTATACAGTGGAATGACATGATCTCCCACTTCAACACTGGTCACGCCTTCGCCAACCATTTCAACAATACCGCCACCTTCATGGCCAAGAATAGACGGGAATATGCCTTCTGGATCTTCACCGGACAGTGTGAATGCATCTGTGTGACAGACACCGCTTGCCACGATACGTACCAGAACCTCACCGGCTTTGGGGTACATGACATCGACTTCTTCAATGCTGAGTGGCTGGTTCGGCCCCCAGGCAACGGCCGCTTTGGACTTGATAAATTTCTGCTCTGACATGTTCTTCCTTTCCTGTCTCTCAGGTGATTGGGATCGTGTGATAAATCACGGTGAAATTGAGTATAGTTCTTTTCTTATATTTTATAATCAAGTAAAAAAGAGAATGACTTTTACAATATGGTAATAATAAATCATGGCAATATGGGATGGTGTCAGCGAATTTGTCGCCGTTGCTGAGACGGAAAGTTTTACCCGGGCGGCACAGAAACTTACGACATCGGTGGCTAATGTCAGTCGTCGAGTGGCAGCGTTAGAAGAACGTCTGGCGATTAAACTGTTGCTGCGTACAACCCGCAAGGTGTCATTGACAGAAGCGGGGCAGGTTTATTACCAACAATGTAAACAGTTAGTGGAAGGTCTGGAACATGCCGAACGGACCGTGACGCAAATGCAGCAGATGCCGATCGGGCGATTGAAAGTAACGGCTCCCGTGACCTACGGAGAGCAGAAAATTGCTCCATTGTTGCATGACTTTTTGCAACGTTACCCGAAACTGGAGTTGGAACTGGTACTGACCAACCGGCAGCTGGACTTGATTGAGAACGGGGTTGATCTGGCGATTCGACTCGGACAATTACATGACTCCAGCTTTGTCGTCAGGAAGTTAAGTCCCCGGCGGCTGCATGTCTGTGCGGCACCGGCATATCTGGCGCAATATGGCGAGCCGTACACATTAACGGAATTGTCTAAACATCAGTGTCTGGTCGGAACTTATGATCACTGGCGTTTCAAAGATCATCATCATGCCCGTTCGCTGGGTATCCGGGGACGAATCCGTTGTAATAGTGGTGTGGTGTTACTGGATGCGGCATTAAAAGGGATGGGGCTTGCTCAGTTACCGGATTATTATGTGGCACCTTATCTTGCCAGTGGTCAATTGGTTGAAGTCTTGGCCCGTTATCGGGATGACCGGGAAGGTGTCTGGGCGCTGTATCCGCAAAACCGACATATTTCACCGAAGGTCCGTTTACTGTCTGACTATCTTTATGAAGCGCTCTCAGAAAAGCCGGGACACGGTTAATATCAACGTGAAACATCCCGCGCCGATTCGGGTATAATGCGCGACAAGAGTAAATGTAAAAAATAGAGGATTCATGCAGACGCAACATTTTTCTGCTGACGATGAACGGTTTATGCGCCGGGCGATCCAACTGGCACATCAAGCGGAACTGGAAGGGGAAGTCCCGGTCGGTGCCGTACTGGTCAAAGACGGGCAGATTATTGCAGAAGGTTGGAATCGGTCAATCACCACGCATGATGCAACAGCGCATGCGGAAATTCAGGTTTTGCGTCAAGCCGGGCAAGTGTTGGAAAACTACCGGCTGGTGGATTCAACTCTGTATGTCACGCTGGAGCCTTGCCCGATGTGTGCCGGGGCGTTATTACACAGTCGGGTGAAACGGATTGTGTTTGGCGCATCGGACTTGAAAGCCGGTGCAGCAGGCACGGTGATGAACCTGTTTGAAAGTGATGCCGCTTACCATTATGCGCAGATAGAACCGGGGTTACTTGAAACGGAATGTCGCGAGCAGTTACAGTGCTTTTTCCGGCGGCGTCGGCAGGAGATCAAAGATCAGAAGCGTCAGCAACGGGAGAATGACCAATCCGGTGAGCCGTCAGTCTGAACCGGGATATCAGCCGGGTGTACCGATATGGGGTGTGCATCGGTGTACCGAATTCGGTGACATCAGTAACAAGTATTGCTTGTGAAACATTACCTGTAAAAAAATAGTCTCTGTAAAAAATAGTCTCTGTGAAAAAGTAGTCTCTGTAAGAAAGGAATGCTGGGGAAAATGACACAAGTAAAGCGACAAAAGCAGAAGTAAACGGATGATAATGACGGGGCTTCTGCGGGGAGCTTAAAGCGAGGGAAGTCGTTGGGAGAGTGTGCTGTCTCCTTCTGATTATTCTGGGAAGGAGACCTCTGTGGTTACTCGGTATAATTACTCGATATGATGACGATATTCCCGGTGTGGGATACGGATTCAGGCTTGTGAGTCAATCCACTCAGGCTGCCTGATGCGTAAAAGCCCGGTGACGAGCAAAAATTTTCTTTTTATTGTTAGCTAACTTACGTTTGCGGTGAATCGCTGCTGTTGTCCGCCATAAATGCTTGGACTTCATTCGTCTTTTCAGCATGGATTACCTCCTTTCAAAAATACCAATAAATAGTCAGTACAATCTCTTCTTGATAGCCTTCAATCGGCTTCAAGAATCAGACAATTGTCTTTTACAGATGTATTATGACCGGAAGATGAACCCGACGAACGTCGGGTATTCCTGAGGGCTGTTGACTTTAACATTAAGAAAATTACATCACGAAAAAGCAACAGCTCCTAATATGTAAGGGTTTCCATACCAAAAATCAAGCCTTGAATCCGGTTATTGTGTCGCGGTCTCACTGGTATCGTCGGTTGTGGCTGTATTTTCATCGGATTCTATATCTTCAGCCGCACTATCTTGCTCTGTGGCTTCGTCTGCATCAGGGATCATCGCCTGAATGACGGTCAGATCATCGACACTGGTACTATCGCTATCGGCCACTGTTTTGGCGTTGATGTGTCCGATCATACTCTGATAGTAGCGGCGGATATTTTCGACATACGCGAGCGCTTCATCTCCCCGGGCGTAACCATAACGGGTCTGGCTGAAATAACGGCGCTTTCTCAACAGAGGAAGGCGATCTTTCACATCTCCCCATGCATTTGGATCACCGCCTTGCTGTTTGGTCAGGTGACGTGCATCCATCATGTGTCCGTACCCCATATTATAAGAGGCCAAAGCGAACCAGATCTTCTCATGATCGGGAATGGAATCCGGCACGCGGCTGACCATTCGGCGCAGATATCTGACACCCCCTCGGATCGACTGTTCCGGACTGAGCCGGTTGGTGATCCCAACGGATTTTGCGGTCGTCAGGGTGAGCATCATCATACCCCGGACGCCGGTTGGTGACTTGGCTCTTGGGTTCCAGTGCGACTCCTGATACGACAATGCAGCGATGAGACGCCAGTCGAATTCACCTGAATATTTTTGAAATAGCGGGGTCCATTGGGGAAGTCTGCTGTCCAGTGCCCGGATAAAGGCTCTGGTATCGACATAGTCAAATGTCCCGACATGACCGATATATTTTTCTTCCAGTGAAGCGATTGTACCGGCTTGTTTCTGATTACCGAAAAATTCAATCATCAGTGCATAGAGACTTTCATCATCCGAACGACGAATGAACCAAGAGATCGGCTGATCATCGGTAATCTCAAATGCGGTGGCTAAATCGGGATAGATTCGTTGTGCAAGAGAGATTTCAACGGAGTCAGCGATCGTGAACATCAATTCTCCCTGAGAGACTTCTTTGAGCAAATCATGAACATCTGAATCCGATTCAATCTGGAACTGAAACTGAGGATATTTCTTTTTGAGTCGTGTCAGCGTCTGCTCAAAATGAGAATCATCAACAACATTTAATACTTTATCTTGTTCAGGGGTATTTAAGAGTTCTTGTTGTTTCTGAATCAATTGAGACATATTACGCGGGTGCCACTGTCCCTGACGATAGACGACTTGTTGGCTGACATAGTAATAAGCAGGGCCGGGGCGGAATTTCTGGATGCGTTGAGTATTTTGGATTTGACCGGCGGCAATGATATCGACTTCTCCTTTTTCCAAAGCAGGAAAAAGCGACGCCACACGATAAACGGGTTTCATTTCCAGTTTGACACCGAGGGATTTGGCAAATTCGCGTGCCAGTTCATAATCCATCCCCGATGGCCCTTCCGGCCCGATAAAATAGGAAAGCTGATTGTTGAGGGTCCCGACACGTAACACGCCTCGCTCACGGATCTGGTCGAGTTCACTTTTCGGTTTAGAGTCAATCTGACAGCCGCTGAGTAAAGTTACCATGAATACAAAAGCGAGGATGTTACGGGCCTGACGTTGGAATATTCGGATCATGTACAGCTTATCTCTTCTCATCATGATGCTTTTATATCAAAGCGCCACCGAATCGCAACTTTTTGATGTATAAAATGGTAAATTATGTCGTTGTGAATAAGATGAAAGCGAGAGATTTCAAAATTCATGAAAAAAATGACGCAAACGGTTGCGTTTGGTGTTACATCACAAAAATAATTCCTTTATAATGCGCCGCACAATGTCGTTAAAATTGGTATGCATTCAACTCTTTTCAATTTAATTGCTTGAATTTATTCCAATACTATCTTAACCAACAGCAACAGAGACCTAAGCACATGAGAATTTTCCGTGGCTCCCCAGCGCTTTCTGAATTCCGGGTAAACAAACTTCTTGAACGGTGTCGCGAACTGCGCTTACCCGTGACTGGTATTTACGCAGAATTCATGCACTTTGCTGATCTGACCGCCGATTTGGATCGTCAAGAAACAGAGAAGTTAGAAAAATTGCTGACTTATGGCCCGACCATTGAAGAGCATCAGCCAGAAGGTTTATTGTTGCTGGTTACGCCGCGTCCGGGCACGATTTCCCCATGGTCATCGAAGTCGAGCGATATTGCACATAACTGCGGCCTTGAGAAAGTCAAACGTTTGGAACGGGGTACGGCTTACTATATTGAGTCCTCGGCAACCTTGACTGAAGCAGAGCAAAGCACACTGAAAGCATTACTTCATGACCGCATGATGGAAGTTGTGTTTACCGATTTGGAATCGGCTGCTCAGCTATTTCATAGTGCGACTCCGGCACCGGTCACAGCCGTTGATGTCTTGGGCGGCGGGCGCAAAGCTCTGGCTGAGGCCAATCTGACTTTAGGACTGGCACTGGCTGAAGATGAAATCGACTATCTGGTCGAGAACTTCACCAAACTGGGGCGTAATCCAAATGATATTGAGCTGATGATGTTTGCTCAGGCAAACTCAGAACATTGTCGGCATAAAATCTTTAACGCGGACTGGACGATTGATGGCGTTCAACAAGAAAAGTCCCTGTTTAAGATGATTAAAAATACTTATGAAACGACTCCCGATTATGTTTTGTCGGCATACAAAGATAATGCCGCAGTCATGACCGGCTCTAAAGTCGGACGTTTCTTCCCTGATCCGCAGACCCGCCAGTACACCTATCATACCGAGGATACCCATATCCTGATGAAGGTGGAGACCCATAACCACCCGACCGCTATCTCACCTTGGCCCGGAGCCTCGACCGGAAGCGGCGGTGAAATTCGTGATGAGGGCGCAACCGGGATTGGCGGGAAACCCAAAGCCGGTCTGGTTGGCTTTACCGTCTCTAACTTGCGTATTCCGCATTTTGAACAGCCGTGGGAGACCGATTTCGGTAAACCGGGCCGGATCGTCAATGCACTGGATATTATGATTGAAGGCCCATTGGGCGGCGCGGCATTTAACAATGAATTCGGTCGTCCGAATTTGTTGGGCTATTTCCGGACCTATGAAGAGAAAGTGACGTCTCACGCCGGTGAAGAAATCCGGGGTTACCATAAGCCGATTATGATTGCCGGTGGGATGGGGAACATTCGCGAAGACCATATCCAGAAGAAAGAGATTCCGGTCGGAGCCAGTCTGATTGTGTTGGGTGGCCCGGCAATGAACATTGGTTTGGGCGGCGGCGCTGCCTCTTCGATGGCGTCCGGTCAGTCGGCTGAAGATCTCGACTTTGCGTCGGTGCAGCGGGAAAACCCTGAAATGGAACGCCGCTGTCAGGAAGTGATTGACCGCTGTTGGCAGTTGGGTGAGAACAACCCGATTGCCTTTATCCATGATGTCGGTGCCGGTGGTATTTCAAATGCGTTGCCGGAGCTGGTCAATGACGGAGAGCGTGGTGGTAAATTCCAGCTACGTGATGTGCCGAATGATGAGCCGGGGATGAGCCCGCTGGAAATCTGGTGTAATGAATCGCAAGAGCGTTATGTGCTGGCGGTTGCGCCTGAGCATATGGAAGCCTTTGATGCAATCTGTCGCCGTGAACGTGCCCCTTATGCGGTGGTCGGTGTCGCGACGGAAGAACGTCACCTGACACTGGAAGATTCACATTTTAACAACACGCCAATTGATATGCCGATGGATATTCTGTTGGGTAAACCGCCGAAAATGCATCGCGAAGCCACCACGCTGAAAGTGCAGGGGACGGCACTGGATCGCAGTGGTATCGAGTTGAATGAAGCGGTTGAGCGTGTGTTGCGTCTCCCTGCCGTGGCTGAAAAAACCTTCCTGATTACCATTGGGGATCGTTCGGTTACCGGCATGGTGGCACGCGATCAGATGGTCGGCCCGTGGCAAGTTCCGGTTGCCAACTGTGCGGTTACCACCGCCAGCTTTGATACCTATTGTGGCGAAGCGATGTCGATGGGCGAACGGACACCGGTGGCATTGCTTGATTTTGCTGCCTCTGCGCGTCTGGCCGTGGCGGAGTCGCTGACCAATATTGCGGCGACCGACATTGGCGACCTGAAACATATTAAATTATCGGCCAACTGGATGTCTCCGGCAGGCCACCCGGGCGAAGACGCGGGTTTGTATGAAGCCGTGAAAGCGGTCGGCGAAGAATTATGTCCGGCCCTTGGCCTGACCATCCCGGTCGGTAAAGACTCTATGTCGATGAAGACCAAGTGGGATGAGGCCAACGGTGAACAAAAAGAAGTCACGTCACCTTTGTCACTGATTATTACCGCGTTTGCCCGGGTTGAAGATGTGCGTAAGACGGTGACGCCACAATTGCGCACCGATCTGGGAGAGACGCGACTGATTGCGATTGATCTGGGCAACGGGAAAAATCGCCTCGGTGCAACAGCATTAGCGCAGGTATACAAACAGTTAGGTGACCAACCGGCTGACGTGGATGATGCGCAACAACTGAAACGTTTCTTTGATGCGATTCAGGCTTTGGTTCGGATGAACAAACTGATGGCATACCACGATAAAGGGGATGGCGGTCTGTTTGTGACGCTGGCAGAAATGGCATTTGCCGGCCACTGCGGCGTCAATGTTGATATTACCGCGCTGGGCGATGATGTCCTTTCGGTGCTGTTTAACGAAGAACTGGGCGCAGTGATTCAGGTACATGAACAGGATATAGACTTTGTTCTGAGCACGCTGGAACAGCTGGGCCTGCAAAACTGTTCACATGTGATTGGTACTGTGGAAGATTCAGACCGTGTGGTGGTGACGCAACAGGGGCAGGTGGTTTATGAGCGTTCCAGAACGGAACTGAGAACTATCTGGGCTGAAACAACCTATCAGATGCAAGCCCTGCGGGATAACCCGGACTGTGCAAAACAAGAGTTTGCTGCCAAGCAGGATAATACCGATCCCGGATTGAATGTCCATCTGAGCTACGATATTCATGAAGACGTGGCTGCGCCGTTTATCAACACCGGCACCAGACCAAAAATGGCTGTATTGCGTGAACAAGGGGTCAACTCTCATGTTGAAATGGCTGCCGCTTTTGAACGAGCTGGTTTCGATGCGGTTGACGTGCATATGAGTGATGTACTGGCGGGCCGTATCACTTTAGAACAGTATCAGGGATTAGTGGCTTGTGGTGGCTTCTCTTATGGTGATGTTTTAGGTGCCGGCGAAGGTTGGGCCAAATCGATTCTGTTCAATACGCAAGCCAGAGAGATGTTTGAAGGATTCTTCAATCGTCAGGATACATTCGCTCTGGGTGTGTGTAACGGATGTCAAATGTTATCGAACCTCAGAGATTTAATCCCGGGCGCTGATTTATGGCCGCGGTTTGTCCGTAATGAGTCGGAGCGTTTTGAAGCGCGTTTCAGTCTGGTTGAGGTTCAACCATCTGATTCCGTGTTCTTGAACGGTATGGCGGGATCACGGATGCCGATTGCTGTGTCTCATGGAGAAGGCCGGGTTGAAGTGCGTGATCTGGCGCATCTCACGGCGATTGAACAGTCAGGGACCGTGGCACTTCGCTATGTCGATAATCATGGACAACCGACCCAGCAATATCCGAATAACCCGAATGGTTCACCGAATGCGATTACCGGTCTGACCACCACCGATGGCCGTGTGACCATCATGATGCCTCACCCGGAGCGTGTTTTCCGTACCGTCGTGAACTCATGGCATCCTGATTCGTGGGGTGAAAATGGTGCTTGGATGCGGATGTTCCAGAATGCCCGGAAAAATCTTGGCTAACGTCTGAGTCAGCACATCACAAATACGAGAGAAATCCCTTGTCAGTCGGCGAGGGATTTTTTTTTTGCTTATTTTATGTTGTTAAATTGTTTCATAAGTAAATATTTTGCTCACTTTTTTTTACATATTTTCTGGCGGCATCTGCTAAAAAAATTATTAAAATTAATATTATTATCTACATTATTTCAGTTTTTAGATGCTTAAATCTAAAATTGACCGAGATCATTGGTTTTTAATGCTTATTTTTGTTGATTTGTTGGTTGAAAGCACTGTATTGTCTGCATAAATAACAACGTTAATTTTTGCAGAGGATAAGGATATGTTGATCGGTGTACCTAAAGAAATTAAGAACCATGAATACCGCGTCGGGATGACGCCTGCGAGCGTGAAGGAATTAACGAAAAGAGGACATCACATTTTGGTTGAGACCTTAGCGGGTGATGGTATCGGCTTCTCTGATCAGGATTATATCGATGCCGGTGCCTCGATTAGCCCCAATGCCGCGAAGGTTTTCGCTGAAAGCGACATGATTGTAAAGGTGAAGGAACCTCAGGCGGGCGAGCGTGCGATGTTGCGGGAGGATCAAATCCTGTTTACTTATCTCCACCTCGCCCCCGATGCCCCTCAGACCCACGATTTAATACAAAGTAAAGCGGTCTGCATTGCTTATGAAACCGTCACCAGTGCGAACCGAACCTTACCGCTGTTGGCTCCGATGTCCGAAGTCGCCGGGCGAATGTCGATTCAGGCGGCAATGACTTCATTAGAAAAATCACACGCAGGGCGTGGGTTGTTATTGGGCGGTGTTCCCGGGGTTGAGCCAGCCAAAGTGACGGTGATCGGGGCGGGCGTAGTGGGACGTAATGCCGCACAAATGGCAGCCGGTTTAGGCGCTGAGGTTGTGATTATCGATAAAAATATTGATGCTCTGCGTGATATCGATGCGATTTATCAAGGAAAAATCACTACGGTTTATTCCACAGCCGATGCGATTGAGAAGCATGTTTTATCGGCTGATGTTGTGATCGGCTCGGTATTGCTCCCCGGCGCAGAAGCCCCGAAACTGATTACCGCAGAGATGGTGAAAAAGATGAAGTCAGGTGCGGTATTGGTTGATGTGGCGATTGATCAGGGGGGCTGTGCTGAAACATCGAAAGCGACCACGCATCAGGAGCCGACCTATATTGTGGATGAAGTGGTGCATTACTGTGTCGCCAATATGCCCGGCGGGGTTGCCCGGACGTCGACGGTGGCTCTGAATAACGCCACACTGCCTTATATTATCGCACTGGCTGAAAAAGGTTACCGGGCGGCACTGCTTGCTGACGAACATTTCCTGAATGGGCTGAATGTGTGTCACGGTCAGCTGACCAACCGCTTTGTTGCAGAAAGCCACGGTTTAGATTATGTCGATGCCAAGGTTGCTTTAACCGGTTAATGGCGAATTGCACATTGCTGTAATCCTTGTGATGATTGCCGGTGAGCGGTTGAGTTTCAATCGCTCACTTGTGCTTTATTTCCTCTCTGTACCATTCATCGTCTGATTTCAGGCCTGCTATCCAGTTCAACCTTTTCATCCGGTTTACTATTCACTAGAGAGCACCGCCACGGTTCTCTGCTTTGTGGGATACCTGTTTTTCATGCCGGGTTACAGGATAGATTTCTTCTATAGAATGGATAGGTCGAAACCATTATCACTTTCAGTGGTCTATTCCTATACTGGAATCTGGTTGAGCAGATTGCGAAAGAAGGATTCCTTATGTCTGAGCCGTTACGTGAAAAAATAGTCAGTATTGATAATCAGGTTGCGTTCGGAGCGACGTCTCACTACGAAAGTGAACCCTGTCAATCCTTCGCTTGTCATCAGTATTTATTGGTTGAATCACTTGCCAGTGAAACGCCTCAATCTTACTCATTCTGGGATATGTTCTTTTTTTAATTTTTCGATAAAACATGTTGGATGGAACGTTTCAGGTTATCGAGTGACGGGTTGATGAGTCGCTTTTCATCACTTTAACGTCCTGTTTTGCATGGGTGTAGACGTCATTCATTAGAGTATCGAGTTCAATAAATCAAAACGCTGCGAAGCAGGAGACAGACAATGGAACAGAATAAAATGTCAGGAAAGTGCCCCGTCATGCATGGGAGTCATACCCGTGTTGGTGGGAAAGGAACCAAGAATGTTGATTGGTGGCCAAATCAGCTCAACCTCAAAATCCTTCACCAGAATGATGAGAAATCGAACCCGTTAGGTGAAGATTTCGATTATGCAGCTGCCTTTAGTACCCTTGATTTGAGTGCGGTTAAGCAGGATATAGAGACGGTATTGAAAGACTCAAAGTCATGGTGGCCGGCTGACTACGGTCATTATGGTCCTTTTATGATTCGGATGGCATGGCATGCTGCGGGGACGTACCGGACCGGTGATGGCCGCGGGGGCGCATCCACCGGAAACCAGCGCTTTGCTCCTTTAAACAGTTGGCCGGATAATGCGAATCTAGATAAAGCCCGGCGTCTGCTTTGGCCAGTGAAACAAAAATATGGCAATAGTCTGTCTTGGGCGGATTTGTTTATTCTGACCGGTAATGTGGCTTTGGAATCGATGGGGTTAAAAACCTTTGGCTTCGGTGGCGGACGCAAAGATATCTGGGAACCGGAAGAAGATATCTACTGGGGCGCAGAAGATGAATGGCTTGGTAACGACAATCGTTATACCGGGGAGCGGGATTTAGAAAATCCGCTGGCTGCGGTTCAGATGGGACTGATTTATGTCAATCCTGAAGGTCCGAATGGCAAATCTGATCCACTTGCTTCAGCGCGAGATGTGCGTGAAACATTCGCCCGGATGGCGATGAATGATTATGAAACGGTTGCTTTGACTGCCGGTGGGCATACCTTTGGTAAAACCCACGGTGCCGGGGATGCGGCACAGGTTGGCCCGGAACCCGAAGCCGCGCCGCTTGAAGAAATGGGACTCGGCTGGAAAAGTACCTATGGCAGCGGTAAAGGGCGCGACACCATTACCAGTGGTCTGGAAGGTGCATGGACCCCGACCCCGACACAGTGGGATAACAGTTACTTTGATGTCTTGTTTGGCTATGACTGGAAACTGGTGAAAAGCCCTGCGGGTGCGACACAGTGGGTTCCCGTTGATCTGGCTGATAAAGACAAAGCCCCGGATGCCGAAGACAGTGCGGTGAAGGTCGGAATCATGATGACCGATGCGGATATGGCCATGCGTGAAGATCCTATCTATCGGAAAATTTCAGAGCACTTCCATAAAAATCCGGATGAATTTGCCGATGCGTTTGCCCGGGCTTGGTTTAAGCTGACTCACCGGGATATGGGACCTAAAGTCCGTTACCTTGGTCCTGAAGTGCCTCAGGAAGATCTGATTTGGCAAGACCCGTTACCCGCTGTTGATCATGGTTTAGTCGATGCGCATGATGTGGCAGCATTAAAAGCTAAAATTCTTGCTGCTGATTTGACGGTTTCTGAGCTGGTTTATACCGCGTGGTCTTCCGCAGCAACGTTCCGTGGTTCGGATAGTCGTGGCGGCGCAAACGGGGCGCGGATTCGTCTGGCACCGCAGAAAGACTGGGAAGTCAATCAGCCAGAGCAACTGCAGAAAGTCTTACGTGTTCTTGAAGGAATTCAACACCAGTTTAATGCGGCACAAAGCGGCAACAAGAAAATCTCGCTGGCCGATTTGATTGTGCTGGGCGGCTCAGCAGCGATTGAACAGGCAGCCCGTCAGGCTGGTCATGCGATTACAGTTCCGTTTGCAGCAGGACGAACCGATGCGACTGATGAGCAAACGGATGCTGAATCATTTGCGGTCCTTGAACCGATTGCCGATGGTTTCCGTAACTATCTGAAACGTGATTATACTGTTTCAGCTGAAGAGTTGCTCCTTGACCGTGCTCAGTTGTTGACTTTAACCGCACCGGAAATGACGGTTTTGGTTGGCGGGATGCGTGCACTGAATGCGAATTTTGCTCAGTCACAGCACGGGGTATTGACGAAAACGCCGGGCACGCTGACCAATGATTTCTTTATTCACTTGCTGGATATGGATACGGAGTGGAAACCGACCTCAGCAGCGGCTGATATTTTTGAAGGCCGGGATCGCCAGACGGGAGCGGTGAAGTGGACGGCTTCCCGGGTCGATTTGGTGTTCGGTTCTAACTCTCAGTTACGTGCTTTGGCTGAAGTTTACGCGGGCAACGATGCCGGCGAGAAATTCATCCGTGATTTTGTGAAAGCATGGGTGAAAGTGATGCAAGCGGATCGGTTTGATTTAAAATAATTGAAAGCCGGATGTACCCTGTGAAATCCCCTGTCTGCCGACAGGGGATTTTTTTATTGTGGCAACATTATGAAGACGTCGGGGGACACTCGTTTGTGCACATCAGAGGTATGAACTCAATGGCGTTAGCTCTTTATTCGGCATATCAAACCGGCATTGAAAAACAGGGAATAATTATTTTTTAGCGCCTGATTTGAGGTTGTAATTGAATCTTTGCCTTTCTTTTTCTTCTTGGTTACCAACATTTCGCTGCTTATCTGCCATTTTTATCAACTCATCGTACCTGAGGCGTGTTCTTCATGTTTGGATGGCTTGCAAAAAGAATAAGTAAGTTGTTGTATGTGCAACAATATGTGTTATTATTTCTCACTTATGAGACGTTTTTACTATTGACTTATTGTTTTTTATGTGAGCCGTTTTCTTTCGGGAGGCGGCAATTTTTCAGGTCAGTAACTTCTACTTTTGTGTATTTGAGTCGGTGTTTAGTGTAGGTATTTATGAGATTACTTGGATTAAAAAAATTATTAATTTTATCCGTCATGTTGCTGGTCGGAATATCGGTGTCTGTTACCAGTTATGTACTTTATTCTCAGGAAGAAAAAATCCTGACAGAGAATATTTTTCAATCGAGTGAAAGCTATGTCGCGTCAAAAGCCGTCGTGATTGAAACCGTGATGCAAGAAAAAATTAATGGAATTCATCATTTGGCGCAAAGATTTCAGCATCAGGAGATTAACTCGTCTGAAGAGGCTTTAGTTGAATTAGTACAGTCTCTGGCTGCGGTGATGAATCTGGATAGTTTTGTGATCGGGCTGGAAGATGGCCGGGCGTACTGGAGTATGGAAAATCAGGCGTGGCCAAATCATCGGCTGAAAGGGGATGTGCGGGAGACGTCCTGGTATCAACAGGGGCGTTCGTCGGATACGGTGAGTGTCACACCTCCGTATCTGGGTTCATCGAAACAAAAATATTGGGTCAGTATTCTGGAAAAGATTAAAGGTGGTGTGGTTTCCACTGATATGGCGCTTGAATTTTTAAGCCAGATCGTCAATGAGTCGAATAAGATTCCGGGGGCTGTTGCTCTGATCCTCGATGAGGATAGCCGGATTCTGGCGACCACGTCATCAGCATTAAAAGTAGGAGATCTGCTGAAAAACAAGGATTGGGGCGATCGCTTAACTTCACAGATGGTGGCGCATGAATCAACTCATCTCGACTATGTGCTCGACGGGACTGACAAACTGATGTTCTCACACCGGATTCATTTAGGGCAGAAAAACTGGTACTACATGATCGGGCTGAATAAGTCGGTTGTGTTTGCTCAGTTAACCAAGGCGAGAAACAGTGCTGTGATTTTCTCCCTGCTGGCCTGTGTCGTGAGTGTCGTGGTGACTTACTTCCTGATCCAATTGCTTTATCGCCCTATCTTATCGCTAAAAGAAACCATTCAGGGACTGGCCAGCGGAGAAGGCGATTTAACGCAACGCCTGAAAGTGGAAAGTCATGACGATTTAGGTCAGATTTCTCAGGGCGTGAACCAATTTATTGAAAATCTGCAGTCCATGATGCTGGACATTCAGAAATACTGTCACTCGCTACAGGCAAATGTTGAACATATGCTCGGTCAGTCGGAGAAAAATAGTTCAATTTTGCAAAAGCATGTTTCGGAAACGGAACAGGTTGTGACAGCGATTGAAGAAATGAGCTCGACGGCTGATTCAATGGCAACGGATGCCGCCAATACCGCCAGTCTGGTGGCCCGGGCGAATGAAACCAGTATGGAATCTCGTCATATCATGGATCGTTCGAAACAGACGGTTTCTGTACTGATTGATGATGTCGAACACTCAGTCAGCGATGTACATAACATGACACTCGAAACTCAGAAAATTAACGAAATACTTAGTGTTATCGGTGAAATTGCAGAGCAGACCAATTTACTGGCTTTGAATGCCGCGATTGAAGCTGCGCGTGCCGGAGAACAAGGTCGCGGATTTGCAGTCGTTGCTGATGAGGTTCGCAGTCTTGCCAGCCGAACCAAAGACAGTACGACGGAAGTTGAGCAGGCGCTGAAGAGCCTTGCCAATGGTAACCATGCGGTGGTGAGTTCGATGGAACATACGCGGACGCGTTGTCAGGAGACGGCTGAAGGTGCAGGGCATGCTGCGAATAGTCTCGAAACGATTTCTCAGCATGTGATGGAGATTAATGATCTCAGTTCGCAAATTGCGACAGCGGCTGAAGAGCAAAGTTGTGTAACACAAGAGCTGAGCCGCAATATGTCAGCCATCAATGATATGGTGATTGAACTGGAATCTATCGGCGTACAGTCCATGAAAGATATGGGTGATATTGCGGATATCAACAACAGTCTGACGGCGCTTGTTTCACGTTTCAAACTTTAAGATTGTGACTGCTGATACGCAATGAAGCGCCTCCGATGATCTGTCAGGTTGCGTGAATTGATATCGATAAAAACCGAAGCGACAGCTTCGGTTTTTTGATCAAGGTAAACGAGTTTCAAGTGCATATTTTTGCACCTGCTGATATGATGCTTAAAAAATTAAACCCCACGTCAGACAAGGCTCTCAATGGATAAAGTGCAATTTTCCGTCGGTCATCTCACCTTCTTCTATCAGCTGACACCTGAACAGCAAAAACTGGCATCGTTAACGGAAACGACGATGTTGGATCTGAATGAGTGGCCGCAGTTTTCAGAACAATTGACCAATGCAATTCAATCTGCAATTCCGGATGATTTGAAGCTGCCGACGGACAAGCAACTGAATTATGCTCGTCGCATTGCCACGGATCTCAAGGTCGAACTCCCCGATGGTTATCAGGATAGTGCACTGATTTGTCTGGCTTTTTTTGCTGAACATAAACCGGCTCATGATCGCATGCTGGCGATTTATAAAGGCATTAAAGGGAATTTATTAGGATAAGTCAGGCGCTAATGACAGGAAGAGGCAAATCTTGACTTCCTGTCAATCAACGGCAAATCCTATGCTGGAATTCGTGTTGATGGCATTAGCGTTAATGGAAGGTTGTGACAAATACCGTTAACGGAACTGGCCGACTTCGGCAAGAAATTCAAAGCCGGCACTCGCAAGACGGTCAATCAGTGCTTGCTTATCGAGGTCGTAATAAGACACAAGCTGATCCAGATCACCGCCAAAATCGTCCCGTAACTTGGTATTGACCAAGCTGAACAGCAGAATCGGATCCATCGTGGCAAAGTTCGCAAGATTCATGATTTATCCTCAAAGTCTGAAATCAATAAGTTGGCAGCAGCAAAGGCAGCTTGCTCCCGGGTCTCTTGTGGGAGAGATTCATCGGAGGCAATGTTGTTCAGTGCACGCAACGCACAACTGATTGCCTGAGGTACGTAAGCCTGATCGCCACTGCCAATCTGGGCATATCGCTCACGGACTAAATCACAGCAGTCATATACTTTCATCATGAGTATCCTTGTCATTGTATTTGAGTGATGGCAATGAAAAAGGGTTGCCGGAGCAACCCTTTCAAACGAACCAATGGTTACTGAGCGAGCTGAGCCTGAAGATGGGCTACAACGTCACTCATCGGCACCGGCGTTTTTTCACCGGAACGACGGTTTTTATATTCGAAATTGCCTTCATCCATACTACGGTCACCAATAATGACCATATGTGGAATCCCGATCAGTTCCATATCGGAAAGCATCACACCGGGGCGCTCTTTACGATCATCAAACAGAACATCGATCCCTTGCGCTTGCAAGTCAGCGTAGAGTTTTTCTGCTGCTTCTTGTACACGCTCGGACTTATGCATATTCATCGGTACAATGACAACTTCAAATGGTGCAATGGCATTCGGCCAGATAATGCCGTTCTGATCATGATTCTGTTCGATTGATGCGGCAACCACCCGTGTACAGCCGATGCCGTAGCATCCCATTTCCATGGTTACGCTCTTACCATCCGGCCCCAGAACACTGGCTTTCATCGATTCTGAATAGTTGGTGCCCAACTGGAAGATATGACCGACTTCAATGCCCCGTTTCAGCAGGAGAGTTCCTTGTCCGCATGGACTTGGATCGCCTTCCACGACATTACGCAGGTCGGCAACTTGTCCAAGCTCAACGTCACGCCCCCAGTTAATCCCGAAGTAGTGTTTATCGTCAATGTTTGCGCCAGCGGCGAAATCGCTCATTACAGCGACAGCGTGATCTGTGATAAACGGTAGTTTCAGACCGACAGGTCCCAGAGACCCCGGACCGGCACCAATCAGTTCACGAATCTCTTCTTCAGTGGCAAACGTCAGTGGTGCGGCAACTTCAGGCAGATTTTCGGCTTTCACTTCATTGAGTTCATGATCGCCACGCAGTAACAGCGCAATGATCGGGGCTTCAATATGCTCAGACGCTTTGACATACAAGGTTTTGATGGTCTGCTCAATCGGTAGATCAAACTGTTCCACCAACTGTGCGATCGTTTTGGCATCCGGCGTATCGACCAGCGTCATCGCCTGAGTCGGCTCTGGTCGAGGTGTCGTTGGTGCCAGCGCTTCTGCTTTTTCAATATTGGCCGCGTAATCTGAATCGGTAGAGAAAGCAATTAAGTCTTCACCACTTTCAGCCAACACATGAAATTCTTGCGAACCGCTGCCACCAATGGCGCCTGAATCTGCCAAGACAGGGCGGAAATCGAGACCCATACGATTGAAAATATTACAGTAAGCGGTATGCATATCCTGATAGGTCGCTTCGAGACTTTCCCGATCGATATGGAAGGAGTATGCATCTTTCATGATGAATTCTCGCGAACGCATCACACCGAAACGAGGACGAACTTCATCCCGGAACTTCGTTTGAATCTGATACAGACTCAAAGGCAGTTGTTTATAGGATTTCACCTCGTTGCGAACCATGTCAGTGATGACTTCTTCATGAGTCGGTCCCAGTACAAACGGTCGATCATGGCGGTCTGCAATACGCAGTAATTCAGGGCCGAATTTATCCCAGCGGCCGGTTTCCTGCCAAAGTTCGGAAGGTTGGACAACCGGCATCAGTGTTTCTACTGCACCGGCTTTGTTCATTTCTTCGCGAATAATATTCTCGACTTTACGCAGCACACGCAGCCCGGTCGGTAACCAAGTATAAAGGCCGGAAGCGAGTTTCCGAATCATACCAGCCCGTAGCATGAGCTGATGGCTGACGATTTCTGCGTCGTTTGGTGTCTCCTTCAATGTTGAAAGAAGATATTTACTGGTACGCATGAGGGTATCCATTCATTAAGTTATACAACAACCCTCGGATGATTTGAGGGCGGATTCAATTAGCCGTCAATAATATCAGTCATTTTAGTTTGTCAAAAGCGTTCTATTGCGGTAACCGTGATGATCGACTGACTGACTCTGAATTTGACGTTGAGATCGAATAAATTCACCGCATATTCTTTCTCATCCGGTTTGTCTTTCTTATAAGCCGGACGCGGGTCCTGAGCTAAAACCTGAATGATGACCGGCTCAATTTCATGCGCACGGGGATGCGCGGCGAGTGATTGACGTGCGGTATCGGACAACTGGACCGCTGTCGGGGTCGGCTCACTGTCGGCATACCCGCCGTAGGCCTGTTCAATCCGATCGGCATAAGGGAGGTAAGGTTTAATATCGATAATCGGTGTGCCATCCACTAGATCAACACTGCCGACATCGATCCAGGTTTGATTACCTTCTTGCCGAATCCCCTGTAATTCAACGGCTGACATACCAATGCCATTGGGGCGAAAGGTTGAGCGGGAGGCAAATACGCCAATCCGTTCATTGCCACCCAGCCGGGGCGGACGAACGGTTGGTTTCCAACCGGCACTTAGATTCTGATCGAAGAGGAACAAGAGCCATAAATGACTAAATTGCTCGAGACCACGGACTGACTCCGGACAGTTGGCCTCACCAATCAGTTGAATCTGTGCGGTTGCCGCCGGGACCAGCCGGGGTTGCCGTGGCACCGCAAATTTCTCTCGGTAAGGACTACGCATGATACCAATCGGTTCGAGTGGCGGCAGTGCATCGTTGGTCATGATTTTGGCCCTGATGTCGCCCGGAGAGACTTGGCTAAAATACGGTCAAGGTGATTGGCAAAGTCACGGCGTTCGGCCTGACTCATAACCGGAGGACCGCCGGTTTGAACACCGCTGGCGCGCATTGTTTCCATAAAATCGCGCATGGTCAGTCTGGCTTTGATGGTATCCAGAGTAAACAAGTCACCCCGCGGACTTAATGCCATGGCTTGCTGTTCCAGAATTTCACTGGCAAGCGGAATATCTGAGGTGATCACCAGATCATTGGCTGCAACGCGGCGGACAATTTCGTTGTCGGCAATATCGAAACCGCTTTCTACCTGTAAGAAGCGAATATTGTCACGGCGGGGAAGCGGAATGACGTGATTGGCGACAAACGTACATGTCACTCCGGTTCGCTCAACTGCGCGTAAGATGACCTCCCGGATGACTTTTGGGCAGGCATCGGCATCAACCCATATTTTCATAATTTTTGACCTGATTGTTGTTCGAGTTGTGTGACTCGGGAGATAAGTTCAGCGACTTGTTGTTCAAGTGCAATGATTCTTTGTTCGGTGGCTGAGACTGAGGACTGAACTGCGACTTCAACTTTGGGGATCTGCTGAGAGGATTTCCAGCGTTTGATTGTGGTGACGATCGCAGGAATGGGGACTTGGGTACTCAGGCGGGCTTTGATGAGCGCGACAGTGGGTTCCTTGCCGTCAGCGACTAATTGCGAAATCACAGTTTCAAGCTCTTGTGATATGTCTTTTGTCAGCATAAATATCCTTTTTTGAGACCTTCAATGTGTACGCTGTTGTGAGGTGATTTTACGCTGGATAGGGCAGCAACAAAAGTGCTAATTGGTTTGTAAGAGATCGCTTACAAGTGCTGTGAGATATAGCGGTATTTAGAATAGAGTAAATGCTTTAACTCAATTTAGCTGATTGATTTATATTGATTTTATCGACTTTGTGCGTGGCTGTTTATAAAGTGAGCGGACCAGTGTGTTGTCGAGAAAATACAAACGTCGTACATTGAACTGGTCGGCAGGGAACGACATAGATAAAAGCATCAGGGAGTGATGTCTTCGGGAATGAAGACGAATGTCTGGGATGCATTCAGGCTGGAGAGCTGAGGACTGCGTAGGGAAGCGACAACAGGCATGATGTCTGTTGCAGGAAGCGTCAAACGATCACTTTGACCAATCATCACTTTACTTGAACCGTTTGAATAAAATGATGCCAGAGTGATTGAATACCATCAGGATGATGAAGGAAACCGCTTAAGGATGAGTGATGTGTACTGGCTAGCGGAAAGTCAGTGTTACGGATAACAGGGGACACCGCTTGGATGCGATGCAAAGGATAGGTTGAAGGATTAGCCTTCGTTATGGATGATGCAGGGAGCTCTTATTGGTGGCCGGATCGCTGCTATAAGACTGAGCCCCGATGCCTTTACGGTGTCGGGGCTTTCCGTCATTTCTATTCTGAGGCTGGCATTCACCATCTCGATAAATTTAATCAATTTCTTATTGGTTTAACATTGACGTTCGCAGCGAATCATTGGGTTCGGGCGAATGAAACAAGGATGAATTGTGACAATAGCAACGCAAAGAATGCTTTTGCTGCCTTATACGGATGAATATGAATTCGATTTTCTATCGCTGTTATGCTCTCCGGGAAACCGGTTGTTTCATCAGCAGCCTTTCAGTGTGTCCAGTGCCCGGGCAAAGTTTCATCAGGTTTTAGCCGATTCAAATGTTTACGCGATGGCCATTGTTGATAATGAACATCGTGAATATATGGGGCATCTTGCTTTAGATTTACATGACAAAGATGTCGGAGAACTTCAGTTCATCCTCCGCTGTCTGTATTGGGGAAAAGGTTACGGAACGGAGGCATTGAGTGCTTTCTTACAAAACGTATCTTTACGCTTCTCGTTGAAAAAAATCCGTATTTTCGTCAATGAACAGAATCAGTCGGCGGTCGCTTTAGTGCGAAAACTCGGGTTTATCTCCCGACCAACATTATCGGAAACCCCAGAGACGCTCTATGAATATCAACTTACAGTCGATGGACCGGCACAAAAAATTTGGCAGGGGTAAAGCGGATCATATCCAGATACCCTTCATAGCAATCATCTCCCAGAGATGAAAACTCAAATGTATATCGAGTGTGCCAGCGCCACCGACGCTGTTCATCAACCAGACGGTGTTTGAATGTAATGCTGACCACTTGCAATTCCAGTTGGTGGCATTTTCTTTCTATTGTCTGTCTGGCAATTTCGGCCTGACGCCGTTGTTGCCAGAACAAGAAGCAGCCAAAGCAAACCAAAAGAATGGTCATCAAGTCCTGCATGGCTCACCGGCTTCTGGTTTGTTGTTGGAGCATTGACAAGGCGGTTGCCAGTTCTTCAGAGGCGGTAGTATGCAGTAATGGCAAGAAGATCACCCTTAATTCAGGCAGCATGACTAAATCCGCAAACAGTTGATTAAATAGTGTTTGCTGACCGGTTTGTGCCAGACGAGTCAGGAACAATTCAGCCTGCTGTGGTTCGGTAAGTGCCGACCAACTGCGACCGGCAATGCCGATTAATACCTCAGCATGACACAGGTGCGGTTGTGTCAGGAGATTGGCAATCGTTTCTTTCAATTGCTGACCCGGTGCACCGGATAATGCCCGGAGTAAAGCTGCGAGAAAGAACAAGTCAGGAGCTGTTTGCTGCATTTCCTGATGCACCATCGCCTGCAGTTTATCGGCTATTTTTTCGGTCAGAGGCGTGTGTTCCAAAGCGCCCAGTAGGGCATAGCAAGGCTCTGACGGGAGGTGATTGAGAGCTTTCAGTAGCGTCGGTGCATTTTGCTCTTGTCCCAGTCGTGCGCAAATGTCGGTGATGCCCTGTAATCCGATAGTTTGCCAGTTGTTCCAGCCGAGGTTTCCCTGAAAGTAGCACTGTGCATGTTCATAGTATTGGCTGGCCGGTAATTTGAGCATGGCTCTGACCTGACTATGAAACACCGCCATTTTTTCTTCCGGTGGGGTAAAAGTATACGGGTTATTCGCCAGTTTTTGCTGTTGTTCTTCCGTCAGGTTCTGGTGAATCCGGGTGCCCATCGCTTCCAGCATAAAACGGATAAACTCGCTGATATCGGTCGGTTGCAGTCGTCCTCTTTCATCCAGTTCAAACTGTAAAAACCAAATCCAAGGCTGTTGAGTTTCATTCCAGTAAACAATAGCCAGTCGGGCCATGCGTTGCAGCGGATAAGGATAAGCTTGCTGGCCTTGCTCTATTTTGGCAAAGATTTCCGGTGTGATAGGTTGAATGCGGCGTCCGAGATCAACCACCTGATATTGGCAACCACTTTGCCTGAGGAGCTCGGTCAGGGTATATATTGTGTTCATAGGTTCCATTCTTGCCCGGCTCATCGTGTCGCAGATGATTCCTGACAGAATCACCGAATCTTAGCCACCGGGATAAGTTTAGTTTTGTCTTCAATACATGGTACCCTATCTGCCGATTTCAAGCCGCGTTTTTCTTTATGTCAAAATATTATCAGTTAAATCAATCGTTCAATGAACTTGAAGCATGTCTCAAAATGCGACAGCTATGGCAGGACACGCCACCATCAGCTCAGGCTTTATCGAGTCAGCAGCCCTTTGCTGTGGATACCTTATTACCGGAACAGTGGCTCCAGTGGGTTTTTATTCCGCAAATGCGCCAGCGGATTGCCACCGCCGCCTCGGTTCCGAGTGGGTTTGAAATGACACCATATTTTATTGAAGCGTGGCGGGATAATCCGAATTATCAGCCGGTCATTCGTATCTTAATGAAGATTGAGGCGCACTGTCGTGATGCTTGAGATTATTTATCAGGATGAGTTTCTGATTGCAGTCAATAAACCGGCGGGCATGCTGGTGCACCGATCTTGGCTGGATAAACATGAAACCTGTTTTGTGATGCAGACACTACGGGATCAGATTGGCCAGCATGTTTTCCCTTTACATCGTTTGGATCGTCCGACATCGGGTGTGCTGGTGTTTGCCTTATCCAGTGAGGTCGCCGCTCAAGTGATGCCGTTGTTTGCCAGTCATCAGATGGAAAAAACCTATCATGCCGTGGTGCGCGGATGGATTGAAGAAGCAGCGGTTCTGGATTATCCGCTTGTTGAAGAACTGGATAAAATCGCTGATAAGTTTGCCAAAACGGATAAACCGGCCCAACCGGCGGTGACTGCTTATCAGCCGCTGGCAAAGGTTGAAGTGCCGTATTCCACCGGTCGTTTCCCGACCAGTCGTTATGGGCTGATTGAAATGAAGCCTCAAACCGGGCGTAAACATCAGTTACGGCGACATATGCATCACTTGAGTCATCCGATTATCGGTGATACCACTCATGGCGATGGTAAGCATAACCGCCTGTTCCGGACGCACTATGATTGCCATCGGCTGTTACTGCATGCCTCGCGCCTCAGTTTTGTCCATCCCCTGACTGGTGCACCTGTGACGATTCAGGCGTCATTCGATCAAGCATGGCAACAATTATGCGAGGGTTTCGGTTGGTCTGACGTGATTTAGCGATTGATTGCCTGCCGTTATAAACATGAAAGCATGAATATAACGAAGCCATAAAAAAACGCCCTCAGGGCGTTTTTTTATGATTGCAGGTGTTGCCGTTAAAATGTATTGAGATTGTTATTTACAAAAGGGGACAACCATTTCATTGCATATAATCGCGAATCGACTGCGTAATTCCCGTTGCATCTAATCCGAGTTCGGCATGTAATTCACTTTGAGTGCCCTGATGAACAAAGTGGTCTGGTAATCCCAGATTTAATGTGGGTTTAAGCAGTTTCTCTTTCATCAGTAATTCAATCACACCGGCACCGGCACCACCGGCAATGGCATTTTCTTCCAACGTGACGAGCACGTCATGGTGCTGGGCCAGATCGCGAATCAAGGCCTCATCCAGCGGTTTGACAAAGCGCATATCTGCGACTGTTGCATCCAGCATTTCAGCGGCGGTGAGCGCGTGCGGCAGTAAAGCCCCAAAATTGAGAATGGCCACTTTTTTACCTTGTCTCACAATGCGACCTTTGCCGATTTCCAGTGCGGTAAACTGGTGCTGAATTTCAGCGCCGGTACCGGTCCCTCTCGGGTAGCGCACAGCACTTGGCCCTGAATGTTGATGGCCGGTGTAAAGCATTTGCCGACATTCATTTTCATCACTTGGGGCCATAATCACCATATTGGGAATACAGCGCAGGAAGCTGAGATCAAATGCGCCCTGATGGGTTTGTCCATCAGCACCCACCAGACCGGCCCGGTCAATGGCAAACATCACCGGCAAATCCATAATGGCCACATCATGAATTAATTGATCGTAGCCGCGTTGCAGGAAGGTTGAATAAATAGCGACAATCGGATGATAGCCGCTAATTGCCATACCGGTAGCTAGTGTTACGGCATGTTGCTCTGCGATTGCAACGTCAAAGTATTGGTCCGGGTAAGCTTTGGAAAAGCCCACCATTCCGGAGCCTTCTCTCATGGCCGGGGTAATCGCCAGCAGTTTTGGATCAAGCGCTGCCATATCGCAAAGAAAGTCACCGAAGACTTTTGAATAAGTCGGGAGCGCACCGTTGTTTTTCGGCAATGACGTATCGTTTGGGTCAAACTTTGGTACTGCATGGTAGCCGATCGGATCTTTTTCGGCTTGCTCGTAACCTTTGCCTTTCTTGGTCATCACATGGAGAAATTGCGGGCCTTTGAGCTCTCGCATATTCTTCAATGTTTTTGCCAGTTCAACGACATCGTGTCCGTCAACCGGGCCGATATAGTTAAACCCGAGCTCTTCAAATAAGGTGCCCGGCACGACCATCCCTTTCAGGTGTTCTTCGGTTTTCTTCGCAAACTCTTTAATCGGCGGCAGGCCGGAAAGGACTTTTTTACCGCCTTCTCGGATCGAGGTATAGAAATGACCGGAGAGTAGTTGTGCCAGATGATTATTCAGAGCACCAACATTTTCTGAGATCGACATTTCATTATCATTGAGAATCACCAGCATATCAGGATGCAGATCACCGGCATGATTCATGGCCTCAAAAGCCATTCCTGCCGTAATGGCACCATCACCAATGACACTGACAACTTTTCTCGATTTACCTTCTTTACTGGCACAAATTGCCATCCCTAATGCAGCACTGATTGAGGTTGATGAGTGACCGACCGACAAGGTGTCATATTCACTCTCCTCACGCCACGGGAAGGGGTGAAGGCCATCTTTTTGGCGAATCGTCGGCATGGCCTCGCGTCTGCCGGTCAGGATTTTATGTGGGTAGGCCTGATGGCCCACATCCCAGATCAGGCGATCAAATGGTGTCTCATAGACATAGTGAAGCGCGACAGTCAGTTCAACGGTACCTAAGCCAGAGGCCAGATGTCCGCTGGACTGACTGACCGAATTGAGTAAGTAGGTTCTTAACTCGTCACACAATTTCGGCAGCACGTCTTTCGGCAGCGTTCTCAGCTCCTGAGGCGTATTTGCCAATGCCAGTGTCGGATATTTTGAAATATCAAGGGTCATTATTTTATGCTTATGATTTTGTTAACTTTTCCGCTCGACTACATAGCGAGCGAACTGTTCAAGTAAATCAGTATTATAAGGAATGGAGTCCAGAGCCTGAATTGCTTCATCCAATAAAGACTGTGTTTTTTGCTCCGCTCCGTCGAGTCCCAGTAATGAGGGATAAGTACTTTTGTGATGTTTGGAATCCGAACCTTGCGGTTTCCCGAGAGTTTCGGTATCGCTGATAATATCCAGAATGTCATCCTGAACTTGAAATGCAAGACCGATGGCATCGGCATAACGATCTAAATAGGGCAGAATCGCCTGACCTTTTTCACCGGCGGATAACGCACCGAGACGTACAGCACATCGAATCAGAGCGCCGGTTTTGTGGCGGTGAATCTCTTCTAATTCGCTCAACGTCACTTGACGACGTTCGGCTTCGAGATCTAACGCTTGCCCCATGCACATCCCCATTGCCCCGGATGCATGTGCCAAAGCCTGTATCATCTTGACCCGGTAAGGTTCGGCATTCTCCGCCAGTGCTCCCTCAGCCAGAATGGTAAAAGCCAGTGTTTGCAAGGCATCGCCGGTCAGAATTGCAGTTGCTTCATTAAAACGGATGTGGCAGGTCGGTTGCCCGCGACGTAATGCATCATCGTCCATGGCCGGTAAATCGTCATGGATCAGGGAATAAGCATGGATACACTCAATTGCCGATGCCGGGGTATCCAGTTCTTCCTGTTGGCATCCCAGCATCAGCCCGGTGATGTAAACCAGATAGGGGCGAATGCGCTTTCCGCCTAACAATAATCCATAGCGCATCGCTTCAATCAGCGATTGATGCTGATGCGGAAATTGCTCCAGCCAGCGATTTAACTGCTGGTTATTCCGAGCCTGATAAGTGCTTAGGGTGGTTATCATATGAACTTATACTTCGGATTGGTCATCGGATTCGACAAAATCACTCAGGGCTGCTTCATCACTGTCACTGAGCAGAATTTTGACGCGCTGTTCAGCATCGTTGAGCTTCGCTTGACCCGCCCGGGCCAGTGCAATACCCCGTTCAAATGTTTTCAGGGCGTCATCCAAGGGCAAATCACCATTTTCAAGTTGGTTGACTAGCGTATCCAACTCTTCAATTGTGGCCTCATATGACATATTTTCAGGTTTTTTGCTCGCCATAGAACTTCCAATCGGTGAGGAATGGGGGAAAGTTACCGCAGGGCGTGGAGATGGTCAAATAGAACCGGAAGAATTTACTCTCACAACACAATTTTGCTCTCGAATTCGAAAAAATCAATCGCCCAAACGGTCATTGTTGCGTTTTGAACGATGGAACATATAGCGTTTATGCCATCACAAATGTCCGTCACTGACATGATTTCGACAGATAAAGCGTTTACATTCAATCAACGCCGGTTGCTTTTGTGCCGTATTTACGCGGTCAGGCGATAAGTTTTGCCAGAGATCATAAATATCGGGCTTTGGTGAGGATTCAATGATGCATCTATGATTTTCTATTGGTTTTCGGTATAAACTTATACGCAGTTCCCCGAAGCGTGCGGATTGAGAGAACATCCGGTATTGATGGGACGTGACGGATTTCTGTTGTCACTGTATCTTAAGACGACGGGGAAAATGAGTTGGGTAATATAAAGACTTTACTGCATTTTTTGGCGTGTAGAGTCCATAATTTAGTTAAAGATTTAATGCCGTTGCCGATACCTTGAGTCAGAGAACTCTCAAAATTGAATGGTGCATGAGGAGTGTTTCGTGGATTTAGCTACACTGATTGGTTTGATAGGTGGTTTAGCCTTTATCATAATGGCCATGGTTTTGGGTGGTGGTCTGATGATGTTCTTGGACATCACCTCGGTGTTAATCGTTGTCGGTGGTTCAACGTGCGTTGTCATGATGAAGTTTACTTTCGGGCAATTTTTTGGGGCAGGTAAAATCGCAGCAAAAGCCTTTATGTTTAAAGCGGATGAACCGGAAGATTTGATTGCCAGAATCGTCGAAATGGCAGATGCAGCGCGGAAAGGCGGGTTTCTGGCCTTAGAAGAGATGGAAATCAGTAACAGCTTTATGCAGAAAGGGATTGACCTGTTGGTTGATGGTCATGATGCAGACGTCGTTCGTTCCGCCCTGCAAAAGGATATTTCACTGACAGAAGAGCGTCACGAGGCCGGAACCGCGGTCTTCAGAGCCTATGGTGATGTTGCACCTGCAATGGGAATGATCGGGACGCTGGTTGGTCTGGTGGCGATGCTGTCAAACATGGATGACCCGAAATCCATTGGTCCGGCGATGGCGGTGGCATTGTTGACGACACTTTATGGTGCGGTCATGGCTAACATGATCTTTTTCCCGATTGCAGATAAGTTGGCTTTGCGCCGTGAGCAGGAGATGTTGAATCGTCGCCTGATTATGGATGGTGTTCTGGCGATTCAGGATGGTCAAAACCCTCGCGTGATCGACGGTTATTTGAAAAACTACCTGAATGAAGGCAAGCGAGCGATGGATGTGGACAACGAATAAGCGCGGGGAAGTCAACAATGGATGAAGAGAATAAATGTAAATGTCCGCCCCCCGGCGCGCCGGCATGGCTGGCGACATTTTCTGATCTCATGTCTCTGCTCATGTGTTTCTTCGTGTTGCTGCTCTCTTTCTCCGAAATGGATGTCCTGAAGTTTAAGCAGATTGCCGGCTCGATGAAATTTGCCTTCGGGGTTCAGAACCGACTGGAAGTGAAAGATATCCCGAAAGGGACCAGTGTCATCGCTCAGGAATTCAGACCCGGGCGGCCGGAACCGACCCCCATCGATGTTATCATGCAGCAAACGATTGATATTACACAGCAAACTCTTGAATTTCAGGAAGGTGATGCTGATCGTGCGGGTGGGACACAACGAGAAGAAGGCGATCTGACCGGTGGTCAGTCTCCGGAAACATCGACTCAGGATAATCAGAATGATGATTCGGTTGACCAGCAACAGCAAGCGCAGTCCCCAAGTACAGAAGAGATGGAAATTGTCTCGGAAAATCTGCAAAAAGCATTAGCCACAGAAATTGAGCAGGGCGCTGTCGAGGTTGAAAACCTTGGTCAGGAAATTGTCATTCGGATTCGTGAAAAAGGTGCATTCCCCAAAGACTCGGCGTTTTTACAACCGAAGTTCCGCCCGTTGGTGCGGCAAATTGCGGAGTTGGTTAAAGATATTCCCGGTATTATCAGGATTTCCGGTCATACGGATAATCAGCCGCTCGACTCTGAGTTGTATCGTTCAAACTGGGATTTATCAGCGCAGCGGGCTGTCTCGGTGGCTCAGGAAATGGAAAAAGTCCCCGGTTTTAATCATGAAAGAATGGAAGTCCGCGGGATGGCTGATACACAACCGGTCGCTTCGAATGATACTGCCAAAGGTCGGGCTCAAAACAGACGTGTGGATATCAGTATTTTGCAAGGTAAGCCGACTTATAGTGACGAAGTACCGTCGGTACAGCAACCATCCGCCGGCTCCGGTACAAAACAGCCATAATCGCGAGGATGAGTGTGGATTCCGATCAATGTTGCGAGATCAAATGCAGACAGTATCCAGCGTGTTAGAATCGTGACAGAAGTGAAAAGTAAGCCTTGGTGCTTACTTTTTTTATCGAATTTTATCGAGATAAATCATTGATTAGACGGAGAGGAAATATGGTGAATCAAGTAACCATTGCAGCACAGGGACCGGTATTTTCAGAAATTGCGCAGGGATACTGGCGGCTCGACGAATGGCAGATGACTCCGCAGGCGCGGTTGTCTTTCTTAAAGCAGCATCTTGAACTCGGGATTACCACGGTTGATCATGCGGATATTTATGGTCAGTACACATGTGAAAGTTTGTTTGGTGAAGCATTAGCGCTCGAACCTGCGATTCGTCAGCAGCTTCAGATTGTGACGAAGTGCGATATTCAGCTTTGTGGTGATGCGTTTCCACACCGACAAATCAATCATTACGATACGAGCAAAGCCCATATTCTCCAGTCCGTCGATAACTCACTGACGCGCCTCGGCATTGACGAAATCGATGTGTTGTTGATTCATCGTCTTGACGTATTAATGAATGCCGATGAGGTAGCGGAAGCGTTTGCTACATTGCATCAGGCGGGAAAGGTAAAACACTTCGGTGTGTCTAATTTTACCCCTGCACAATTCGATTTGTTACAGTCTCGTCTTGATAAACCACTGGTCACCAATCAAGTTGAAATTAATCCGCTTAATTTTGAAGTTGCCCATGACGGCACTTTAGATCAGATGCAAATGCTCAGAACCCGGCCGATGGCCTGGTCATGTCTGGGAGGCGGTGCAATTTTTAACGGTGAGAGTGAACAAGCCCGACGTGTCCGTCAGACGCTGACAGACATCGGCCAGGAAGTGGGGGCGCAAAGTATTGATCAGGTGATTTATGCCTGGGTCAGGCGTTTACCCGCATTACCGATACCGATCCTTGGCTCGGGTAAAATCGAGCGGGTCAGCGCTGCTGTCGCTGCGCTGGAAATCGAGTTGAGCCGTGAGCAATGGTATCGTATTTGGGTTGCATCCAAAGGTCATTCGGTCCCCTGAATCGACGCGATACCCGTCCGAACATCCAATGATGTCACTCAGAGACTAACAAGCGATGTCACGCTATCTGAGTGACCCTTTTTCATCAACACTCACCGAGAACCGCTGTCCGGCAGAATAGATGTTTTCCCTGTCACGGCTTCTCGTGTATAATTCTGCGCCTTTCATTGCTGTTTGTTGATGCTGTTAACAGCCAAACCGTGTAAACCAGACAGTGACGTATTAATCTGAGTTGCGAATGATCCTATGAAATTTATTGTTAAGCCCCATCCGGAAATTTTTGTTAAAAGTGAATCGGTACGGAAACGTTTTACCAAAATTCTCGAATGTAATATTCGCAATATTGTTAAACGACGGACTGAATCGGTTGCGGTATTTAATCGTCGTGATCATATTGAAGTCACCTCAGAGAGCGATCAATATTATGCGGAAACGCTGGAAATTCTGACCCATACACCGGGTATTCATCATGTGCTTGAAGTCCAGCAGTCTGAGTTCAGCGACTTGCATGATATCTATGAGCAGGTGTTAGCGCATAGCCGGCATAAGATTGAAAACAAAACCTTTGTGGTTCGTGCCAAAAGACGCGGCCAGCATGATTTTACCTCAATTGAACTGGAACGCTACGTCGGTGGCGGGTTGAACCAAGCGGTTGAAAGTGCCCGGGTAAAACTCAACAACCCGGATGTCGTGGTTCGGGTCGAAGTGTCAGGCGATAAACTGAACCAGATTATTGCCCGTCATCGCGGACTGGGTGGATTCCCGCTCGGAACCCAAGAAGATGTGCTGAGCCTGATTTCCGGTGGGTTTGATTCCGGCGTCTCCAGCTATCTGCATATCAAACGTGGCTCTAAAGTACATTATTGCTTCTTTAATTTAGGCGGTCCGGCGCATGAAATTGGCGTGAAGCAGGTCGCTTACTATTTATGGAATAAGTTTGGTTCGTCTGCCAAAGTACGCTTTATTTCCGTTGATTTTGAGCCGGTTGTTGCGGAAATTCTGGAAAAAGTCGATGACGGACAAATGGGCGTCGTACTGAAACGTATGTTCATGCGGGCGGCCGGAATGATCGCGGAACGGTTTGATATTCAGGCATTGGTTACCGGTGAAGCGTTAGGGCAGGTTTCCAGTCAGACTCTGACCAATTTACGCCATATTGATGGGGTTACTGAGCGTTTGATTCTGCGTCCGCTGATTAACTGGGATAAAGAAGATATTATCAACCTTGCCCGGGATATCGGCACCGAAGACTTTGCCAAAACGATGCCGGAATATTGCGGGGTCATCTCTCGTCGTCCGACGGTGAAAGCGGTTCAGGCGAAGCTGGAAGCAGAGGAAGCCAAGTTTGATTTTGCCATTCTCGATCAGGTGATCCATAGTGCTCGTCAGATGGACATCCGTGATATTGCGCAGGAAACGGCGCAGCAGGCACCGGAAGTTGAGCTGGTTGATGCAATTCAGGAGCATGCGGTTGTGCTGGATATCCGCAGCCCGGATGAAGAAGATGAACATCCGTTGATATTAGAAGGCGTCGAAGTGAAACATCTGCCGTTTTATAAACTGGCCACCCAGTTCGGTGATTTAGATCAGTCCAAAACCTATTTACTGTACTGTGCCCGCGGGGTGATGAGCCGTTTACAAGCGCTGTATCTCAAAGAACAGGGGTTTGAGAACGTTAAGGTTTATCGTCCTTAAACGGTTTTTGAAGTTGAACAAACCAGCCGTCATGAGGCTGGTTTTTTTGTATAGAGAACCCCCCCAGCTAGGCTGGGGGGTTCCGTTTATGGGCCCAACGACAATTTTCAGACCGATATTCCGCAAAACAGGGCTGTTAATCTTGTGTTTTAAGATGATGTCATCGCGTGTGAGTCGGTTTTGACCGCGGTAGCGCTGGGGACTGAAAAATCAGTTCGGACAGATAAAAATACACCGCCCATCGGAAGGCGGTGTGAATATTTGACAGACAGGTCAAAATAAATACAGGAAGTATGCTTTGTGGCTGGGAGCCACAGAACAAGTGGTGAAACACCACATACTCGAAATACGAGTTTGCAAACACAACATCGCAACACAAAGTCTATTGATCCTAAGGAGAATCAAGTCATTCAGACTTGTCTGCGGCACAAAATATAGAGTTTTTCTGGCAGGTAAACAATGGACAAATTATAATGCTTCGCATAAAAAAAACTAATCCAATTCGATTGAGGATCATGGTGTGAACAAAAGGTTGCCTCCTCTGAATGCGCTGCGGGTTTTTGAGTCCGCAGCACGTCATTTAAGCTTCACTCAAGCCGCGGAAGAGTTATATGTCACTCAGGCTGCGGTTAGCCATCAAATCAAGTCTTTAGAAGAATTTCTCGGACTGAAGCTATTTATCCGCAGAAATCGCTCTCTTTTGTTAACAGAAGAGGGGCAAAGTTATTTTTTTGAAATTAAAGATATTTTTACAGCGATCCAAGAATCAACAGATAAACTCCTGTCGCGGAGTGAAAAGGGCACATTAACCATCAGTCTACCGCCCAGTTTTGCGATTCAGTGGCTGGTGCCGCGTCTGGCGGACTTTAATCAACAGCAGCCGGATATCGATGTTCGGATAAAAGCAGTTGATAAGGAAGAAGGCTCTTTAGTCGATGATGTCGATGTTGCGATTTATTACGGTAAAGGACAATGGCCCGGCTTACGCACCGATAAACTTTATCAGGAGTTTTTGATCCCGCTTTGTTCACCATTATTGCTGGCGCAGGGGAAACCGCTGCATTCATTGGCAGATTTATCTCACCATACGTTACTGCATGATACCTCCCGACAGGATTGGAAAACCTTTGCCCGGGAAAATCATTTGTCCGGGATTACCGTTGATCATGGGCCGATTTTCAGTCATACAACGATGGTTTTACAGGCGGCAGCGCATGGTCAGGGAATTGCGCTGGGCAATAATGTACTGGCTCAGCCAGAAATTGAAGCCGGGAGGCTGGTGCCTTTATTTGATAAAGTGTTGATGACCGATAACGCTTTCTATCTGGTCTGTCATGAGAAACAGGCCAATACCGGACGGATTGCGACATTTCGGAACTGGATGCTGAACCGGGCCCGACGGGAGCAAGAGGTTATGTTGGATGAAAACTATGACAGCAAAGAATGATATCGCAAGCGAGACCTACCAGCCGGGTAGTGCACAGGTACAATTGAACGGCCCCAGTGATGGCCCGGTATTTATTTTTGCCCACGGAGCCGGGGCAGATATGGATCATGCGTTTATGGCGCAGGTTGCCAGTGGACTGGCTGAAACTGGCATCCGTGTGGTGCGTTTTAATTTTCCGTATATGATTCGCAGAGCGCAGGAAGCAAAGCAGTTTCCGCCGGATCGCGCCCCGAAACTGCTTGCTGCGTTTGATGAGGTGATACAGCAGTATGCGACCCGGCCGGTGGTGATCGGGGGAAAATCTATGGGTGGGCGAATGGCAAGCTTACTCACTCAGCACGAGCTGGTGAAAGGGATTGCCTGTTTAGGGTTTCCGTTTCATCCGCCGGGCAAGCCGGAGAAGTTTAAAGGTGAGCATTTAGCAACGTGTGACAAGCCGTGTCTGATTTTACAGGGAGAACGGGATACCTTTGGTTGCCGGGATGAAGTGATGGTAATGACCTTGAGTTCGCAGGTTGAGGTGGTTTATGTGCCGGATGGCGATCATAGTTTTAAGCCTCGTAAACGTTCTGGGTATACCGAGCAAGACAACTTAACCCGGGTTGTGGAACAATTAAGTGCATTTATCTGGAGCATGAATCATGAAAAGTAGATTGTTAGTTCTTTTTGCTGCCTGTTTTGGCGCATCTGGCGTGGGGTTAGGTGCATTTGCCTCTCATGGTTTAAAAGCGGTTTTAGCACCGAATTTACTGGCAGTCTTCGAAGTTGGAGTCCGTTACCAGTTGATTCATACCTTAGCGTTGTTGGCCTGTGGCGTGATGGTGATGCTGGCGTCGCACCAAGCGGTGCAGAAATATTTTTATCGGGCTGGAATCTGTTTTATTATCGGCATCTTTTGTTTTAGCGGCAGCCTGTATGCGTTAGCCCTGACTGGGGTGAAATGGTTTGGTCCTGTCACGCCGCTCGGCGGCGTCTGTTTTATTTTAGGATGGGTACTGATGTTTGTCGCTGCATGGAATATGAACGAGGTGAATCAGTGAAGCAGGTCATGCTCTATTGCCGTGCCGGTTTTGAGAAAGAATGTGCCGGAGAAATTCAGGACAAGGCAAGTCGGATCGAAGTGTTTGGCTTTCCCCGTTTGAAGTATCAAACCGGATATGTGCTGTTCGAATGTTATCAGGAGGGCGATGCTGATAAGTTGATCCGTGAGATTGATTTTCAGAGCCTGATTTTTGCCCGCCAGATGTTTGCCGTCTCCGCGACGTGTGAATCATTACCGAGTACCGATCGGATTTCTCCCATTCTTCAGGTTTTGGGTGATGTTGAAACATTGCCTCGTTGTGGCGATCTGCGGGTCGAAACGCCGGATACCAATGAAGCCAAAGAATTGCTGAAATTCTGCCGTAAATTTACGGTGCCACTGCGTCAGGCTCTGCGGGGCAAAGGCATTCTGTTTGGTAAGGATGAACCGAAGAAGCCTGCATTGCATGTGTGTTTTATCGCCCCCGGCCATTGTTATATCGGCTATTCCTATACCAATAATAACTCTCCGTTTTTCATGGGAATTCCCCGCTTGAAATTCCCGGCGGATGCGCCGAGTCGTTCGACCCTGAAACTGGAAGAAGCATTTCATGTTTTTATTCCTCGCTCGGAATGGGATGAACGGTTGGCCTCGGGAATGTGGGCGGTTGACCTGGGTGCATGTCCCGGCGGATGGACTTATCAGCTGGTGAAACGGTCGATGTTTGTGCATGCCGTCGATAACGGTATGATGGCCGACAGCCTGATGGAGACCGGTCAGGTCAAACATCATATGGAAGATGGCTTCAAATTTGAGCCACCGCGTAAAAATGTGACTTGGCTGGTGTGTGATATGGTCGAGAAGCCGTCTCGCGTAGCGCAACTGATGGGAGAGTGGCTGATCCGTGGGTGGGCTAAAGAGGCGCTGTTTAATCTGAAACTGCCGATGAAGGGACGTTATGATGAAGTATTGCAGGATATCGACAATCTCAGATATTTCCTGAAAGACAATCACGTCAACTTTCGTCTACAGGCCAAGCATCTTTACCATGACCGGGAAGAAATCACCGTGCATGTTCAGTGTTTATCGAATATCTCGCCTCACTAACAAGATAGCTCAATCACCGAGCAAGGCAGTAAAGCGTGTCAGTCAGGCACGCTTTCTGATGGCTGAAAACGGATATCCTGCAAGTTAAATCCCAGCTCGATATCGGTTTTGAGTGTCGCGACGGCTTTGCACTGACGGGCCAGTTCGATATGTTCGGTGAGCTTTTTCTGATATTTCTGTGGCAGTGTTGTGCTTTGACAGGCTTGTTCAATGTCGTTGCATTGATTGAGAATTTCCTTCGCAGCTTTGGGGCCAACCCCCGGTATCCCACTAACCTGACTGGAGTGAATCCCCGCCAGTGCCCAGTAGTCACAGAGTTGTTCGGGCTGGACACCGAATTCCTGAGCGATAAAGTCTTGATCCAGCCAGCGATGCTGGAAATAGTCACGAATTCTGAGCGTCGGGGAGAGCAACTGACAGTAGCCCTTATCGGTTGAAATGATCGTTACCTGTTCCTGATGACTGGCGACTTTGGTCGCCAGTGTGGCAACCAGATCATCCGCTTCATCACCGCTGGAGAGCAGTGAGTCGATTCCCAGTTCCCACCATGCTTGCTGAATCGCATCCATGTTTTGTCTTAAAGCTTCGGGCATGGGTTGGCGTTTTTCTTTATATTGCGGTAACAGTTCTGCCCGCCAGCCCCGATCATCTGAGTCATGATCAAACACAGCGATAATATGGGTGGGTGATGTTTCTTGGATAATTTTGGTTAAGGTTCGGCTGGTGGTTTGGATGGTTCTCTCAATCTCTTCAGCATTCGGTTGCGCTGAGTGAACGCGGCGAATCAGGTTGAGTGCGTCAATAATGACAAGGTGTAGCGACATGGGCGTTCTTCAATCTGGTGCGAGTTAAAAAGGGCCGAAGCCCTTATTCTAGGGGAAAATAGCGCACGCGGGCAACCGATGCTAGTGATTCGCTATTTTATAGCAGGGTTCATAAGCCTGTCCGCCGGGTAGCTTCATGCGATTCTGTTGGACGAAGTCTTTCAACAGCTTGTCCATTTTCTGCATGATTGCCCGATCGCCGTCAATGATGAAGGGGCCATGCTGTTCGATTTCCCGAATACCTTCTGCTTTGACGTTTCCTGCCACAATCCCTGAAAACGCCTTCCGCAGATTGGCTGCAAGCACTTCCGGTTTTTGGTTCATATGCAGGTCAAGATTCGCCATCGCGTGATGATTGGGGACAAATGGCATTTGGAATTCAGGATCAATTTTGAGCGACCAGTTGAAACTGTACGCGTCACCATGTGTTTTTCTGAATTGGCGGACAACAGGCATAGCCTCATTCATTTTACGTGCGACTCTCGCCGGATCATCAATGATGATCTGATAGTGTTTGCGGGCCGCATCTCCCAATGTTTCACTGATGAACTTATCGATAGAGTTAAAATAATCTTCACTGCCTTGCGGGCCGGTCAGGATAATCGGCAACGGCTGCTCAGCATTATCCGGATGCATCATGATGCCGAGAATATATAGCAGTTCTTCAGCGGTCCCCGGGCCGCCAGGGAAGATCACAATACCATGTGCCATACGCACAAATGCTTCCAGACGTTTCTCAATGTCCGGCATGATGATGAGTTCATTGACGATTGGGTTGGGTGGTTCTGCCGCAATAATGGATGGTTCAGTCAAACCAATGTAGCGGGCATTTTTATAACGCTGTTTGGCATGGCCGATTGCCGCGCCTTTCATCGGTCCTTCCATGGCACCCGGGCCACAGCCGGTACAAATATTCAGTTCTCTCAGGCCCAGTTCATTACCGACTTCGCGGGTGTATTGGTATTCGACCGGATTGATTGAATGGCCGCCCCAGCAAACCACTAAATTGGGTGTGATACCGGGAACCAGCGTCCGGGCATTGCGCAAGATATCGAAGACTAAATTGGTGTTATAGACAGAGTCAGCCAAATTGTATCGTTTGCTGTCTGCGAGATGCATGTTGACGTAAACAATGTCGCGTAAAACGGAAAACAGATGTTCCTGAATCCCTTTGATGATTTCACCATCGACGAAGGCATGTTCTGGCGGCTCAATCAATTCTAGTTTGATGCCCCGTTCCCGCCGGAGAACGTTGACATCGAAATTCTGATATTTATCCAGTAACTCTTTCGAGCTGTCTGTGTGACTGCCTGAGTTCAGGACAGCCAGTGTACAATTTCTGTAGAGTTGGTACAGATCCCCGCTGGATGCTGTTTTCTTCAGGCGTTCCACTTCAATCTGCGAGAGCAGATCCATACTTCCGGTCGGGCTGATATGAGTAATCATGAATGCCTCCTTGATAATCAGTACGGAATAATATGTTTTTCTAATAGGTTGAGGCTAATGATAAACAGGTATAATAACTGTATGATTTTACAGTAACAATCTAGTCCGTAGATGATCAACTAGGGAACTGATACTGTTCAATGATGTGATGAATGTCACTCTATTGTCTGGATTTGATTAAAAAAACATCATTTGGGGTGGTTTGGATACTCAGGTGATTTATTGCCAGATAACTTGATTGGGGCCGGTTTTTTTGGTTTTTTGTAGTGCATGATAGACCCGTTCAAGAAGCGCTTCCGGCGTATCTCCTTCTTGAAAGGCAACGCTGGATGCACTCAGGGTAATGGTGAGGTGTTTATCTTTAAATTTAAAAGGCAGCCGCTCGACTTGACGTAAAATGGTCTGCACTAGCAGATAACTTTCCTGTTCGGCCCGATCCGGCATGATAATCATGAATTCTTCACCGGAAAAGCGAGCGACCGTATCGGTTTCTGACAGTTCTTTTTGAATTGTTTTTGCAATGATTTTCAGGGCCTTATCACCGGCTGAGTAACCAAAGTTTTTGTTGAGTGCCTTAAAATTATCAATATCGAGCAACACCACCCGCAGAGGATGCTGGTTCTTGATCCAACGGTGATACTCTAATTCCATCCGATTATGAAAAGCAGCCCGGTTATACACTTTGGTTAACGGATCTTGCAGTACTCTCTGCGCTTGATCTTCGAGCCGGCAGCGATAATCTTGGGTTGATTCGTACAGTGATTCAGCCTGATTACGCGTGTATTCCATCCGTTCAATCAATGCTTTTTCTCGCTGCTCAGCATGAGTGAGTCGTTCTGATAAAGCCGTCAACTGAGCCAGTAGTGGCATGAGACCGGATTTCAGTGAGGCATAATCCTGTTCGTCTTTCAGAATCTTATTACTTTGGGTCATCAGTGTATTGAATTCTTGATTCATTTCCTGACGGTGTGACAGATAACTCTGACTCTGTTGAATGCTTTGCTTGGTACTTTTCAGGTGCGTTGCCAAGGCACTATTCATCTGCTCAAGGAACTGTTCTGATTGTTTACGTTCATGCGTTGTTCCCTCAACCACCAGACGCAACACTTCCAGCGTCAATTCCAGTAATGTATCGGGGGGGACGCCGACCAATAACTTGGCGCGGATATCCATCAGCACCTCGCCGGATTCGCCTTCAAAATCCAGTTCAGTGATTAGGGTTTGCAGCTCATCGGATAATTTTTTGTGCAGCGCTTGTTCTGCCGTATAACTCATGGCATTTGCGCGATGTGGATTCGTTGCAATAATTTTGACCGAGCGTTCATAAAGGCCCAGTAATTTTACCGCTTGCTCTGATTTGGGCGATGGATGAACCGAAGAGACGCTCAACAGATCACGAAGATCCCGTTTTACCTTTGAGGGTAAACCGGGAATTCTTAACAAAGTCTCTCCGCCATGACGAATGTGGCGTTCAAGATTGGTCATTGTCGTCTTTTCCATAGTCAACGTCTGTTGTTTCAGTATTTATCAATCACAGCAAGTTCAGGGGAATCTGCATTTTTGTTATTTTGTTTGTTCTTGCCAGTATCATCAGGGTGATCTGGCATGTCATTGTCATGTCAACAGATGACAGAAAAATGATACATTGTTTCAATACACGCTTGTTTTCCTCAAATTTGAACCGAAGTCGCTCTGTGTGTCAAACGAACTTTATTGAGTTGGGATCTAAACAGGTATCAGACAGGATCATATCTGTCGTACGCTGTAATGAATGAGCAAATCGATCCATCGGTATTCTATCTGCGACGTCGTTGATAAAGGCGGTTCGCGCCTGTCATTCGTCACAGCAGCATGGTTGCAACCTGATTTATGTATCCTTGAGCAGATTCTTGATGCTTTCTTCATTTTTATGCGAAGAATGTACTTTAATCAGACCTTGGCTAATCGCTTGCCGGCAGGCTTGACGAATATCGTCGGTGGCAAAGCTGGCCGCTGGCGCATTGTCGATTGCTTTCAAATAGACCCAATGGCTACTCTTTTCCGTAATACTGAGCTTTCTGGATGCACTGGTCGCCATCAACAGAATATCCAGTAACTCTTTCTCATTGATTGCGGTATACGCTTTGGGTAAAAACGGGTAATCGGTGATACCGATGCGAATGATTCGGTTCAACGGGCTGGATGGCTGAAATTCATTCACCCAACTTTGAATTTTTTCGAACAGTGCCTGTGGTGATGTTTCATTGTTTTCATCCGCGGGCATGTGGTTGTTTTCCACGTAGATAAGGTTGGCATCGGTAAAATGGAACAAGCGTGTGCGTTCATCCAGCTTGTCTTTCAGATACTCGCCCAATGCTAGCTCAAGCTTGAGACCTTCCGTATAACCATGCTCAAGATACATATTCCGTAGGAAAGGTATATCGATCATCGCGAAGCGTAATCGATCACTGAGCGGTTCGTGGATTAACTCACCGATATGCCATTGCTCATAGGTATGACTGCTCTTTTGCAAAGACGTAGAGAGGTCTTCGTTCAGCATGCGCAGATTATTCAAACGGGAGCGGGAATGCATGAACAGGTGATTGTTGAGATATTCAATTTCTTCGTTTTGTTGGCGAATAATGTAACCACGGCGCAAAATGAATAGAAAGAAAATGAATCCGGCCGCAAAAAGACCGTAAGCGACATTTTGTAAATATCGGTAATGTTTTTCCTGTTGTTTCAGCGCCCGGTCTTGTCCTGCCAGATGTAATGTCTGTTCGACAAACATTTTTTGCTGTTTGAACGCTTCTTCGCTGATGTGATTTAACTGATTTTGCTGTCTTTGCGTCAGTTGGTTGTACTGACGTGAATAGTTTAAAGCTTCTAAATAGTGTCCTTGTTTCTCTGATGCATCGGAGAGCAGTTTTAACGCTTGCATCAGCGTCTGATCATCGTGAGTCTGTCCTGCCAGCACAGCGGACTGACGTGCCAGCGCGATTGCCCGGGATGTGTCTTTTTGATAAAAAGCGATCCCCGCTTTCAGGAGCAAAGCCTGTCCCTGCAACTGAGGAAAGTCGAATTGGGTCAGTAACGGCTCGATCGCTGACAGGTAATCCTCGGCTAACGGGTAGTTGTAGAGCTGCATATAGGTCGATGCCAGACGAATCCGCACCCCAATAAACAGTTGCATTTCGTGTTGTGTGACCGAGTGATCCAGCACATTGAGATAGTAGACGAGAGCCAGATTGAATTTACTTTGCTGATAGTAGATATCACCCATCCGTTTGAGGATATCCACCAGTACGGGAGATTCCTCATAACTATCATAAAAGTCAGCAGCCTGAGCCAGATAAAGCAGTGCGCGGTCCAGTACCTTCCGTTCATAAAACAGTTGGGCCAAGAGCGAATTGGTCATCGCCAGTAAGGCACTGTCATTGGATTCTAAGGCACTCCAATAAGCGGTCAGTAGCTCTGAGAGGGCTTTATTGTAACGTTTGTGATTCAGATAGTGCTTCCCGACCTGAATGTGGTACTCAATTTGTCTTTTGACGGATTGTGTTTCACTGATGTAGGTTTTGGCCTCTTCATAATAGTTTTCTGCCCGTTCATTCTCATTGGATTTTGAGGCAATTTCCGCCAGAAGCATCAAAATATGATAGTGGATTCTTTTGCCAAGCTGTTCGGCATTTTTTAGCTGAGCTAATGCAGCGGAGAGTTTTTTGAGCTGTTCCCGGGCCAGTTGTGAATCATGATTGAGAAGCCAGTTCAGCCGAATTTCTAACTGACGCACCTCAATTTCCAGATAAGGGAGCTGGTATTGTTGAGTCAATGCGATGGCTTTTTTCAGATAACGCATCGCTTCATCATAATATCCCTGACGAAACAGTGCCTGAGCCAGAATTTCCATGGCTTCAACACTAGAGTTTGGTGTGCGGATGAGGTTATCTGAGCTCTCGCTGGTGATTTTCGTCTGGGTTTTTTCGTTGGTGTCCGATAAGATTCTTCTGGTCAGGTAAGTCGATGTCAGTGACTGCGCTTCTTTCGGCGAAATATCCAGAAGTAGGTTGGCTTCTTCCAGTGTCGGAGAAGTATAAACACTGGCAAATGCTATCGGACAGCTACTGAGAAGCAACCATAAAAATAGCGCATTCCGGATGGTTCTGATCATCTCAATGGTGACTCCAAGCCGACTTATTGACGTGCCATACGCAAGATGCTGGCTGGCTGACTGTCTTCCGTTGAGCGGTAAGGATTAATATCCAGCCCCCCGCGGCGGGTATACCGTGCATACACGGTTAACGTTTGTGGGGCACAATACTTCATCAAGTCGGTAAAGATTCGTTCCACACACTGTTCATGAAACTCATTGTGTTCACGGAAAGAAACCAGATAACGGAGTAATGCTTCACGGTTGATCTGTTTGCCCCGGTAACGGATTTCAACGCTGCCCCAGTCCGGTTGATTGGTGATCAGACAATTGGATTTCAACAGATGGCTGTGCAGCGTTTCTTCAACAAAGGTCTCGCCGGTTGCTTGTTCCAGATAAGCGGCATTGAATGCATACTGTTCGATTTCAATTTCCTGCTCGTCAATGCATTCACCTTCCATTGTGATGATGTGTTGGTGAGTAAAATCATTGACATGCCGGAGGTTGACCGTGACCTCTTCACCGGCACAGTCAGATAGATCGGCACTGAGTCTGGCATGAACCGCTTGCCAATCGTCAAACTTTGTCTGATTCAAACTATTTAGATACAGTTTAAATGATTTGGATTCGATCAGGTTTGGGCTGGTGGCCGGGATTGACACGTATCCAATCGCGACCTGAGGTAATCCTTTGGCATTGAGCCATGAGAGTTCGTACAGCGTCCAGAGGTCACATCCCTGAAACGGCAGAGGAGCCGCTAACTGCAGTTCATCTCGGTTCAGACTTCGCGGAACGGCTTGTAGGAGTGATGGATCATAATGACTTGCATAGACAGTCTGTTGGCCTAATTTTAGGTCAGCCAAGGACTCGTTATCGGAATATTTGCTCATGCTCAGGACTAAATTCGTTTAGAATACGGGGAATTTTACGCAATCCACTTGCCAATGTCATTAGGCGTGGGCTTTCTTCGTGAAATGATCGGTAAATTATCGGATAAGCCTGATCATCAACGGAGCGCGATTGCTTTCTTTGGCACGGGCCGAAGAAAATGGCGGTATTACAGTGATCATTCGGAGAATCGCATGAATGAAATGGTTCTATTATCATCCCTGACGCAGTTTTGTCAGCGTTATGTCTTGGCATATCAACAGGAACATGGTTGTTTGCCAATGAATTCCGAATTAGCCGATTGGCCTTCACCTTGTATTGAGACGACCCGGGGCGACATGGTGTACTGGCAGCCTGTCAGCCGGGGTGAACCTGCTGACTTTTCAAGTACTGAGCAGGCGATTGAGCTGACTTTACATGAGGATATCAAGGCGTTTTACGGCACGCAGTTTTGTGCCGATATGGCGGCTCGCTGGCAGGGTGAGTCACTGACGTTACTCCAAGTCTGGAGTGAGGCCGATTTCACCCGGTTGCAGGAGAATATCTTGGGTCATTTGGTCACCCAGCGCCGGTTGAAACTCAAACCAACGGTTTTTATTGCGGCTACCGATGCAGAACTTGATGTGATTTCGATTTGTAATCTCAGTGGTGAAGTGATTCTGGAGCGTCTCGGCACCTCGAAACGGGATGTACTGGCACCGACGCTCGATACTTTCTTAGATCAATTAGAACCGATGGTGTAACGGATGTACGTTGTTGAACTCCAGTTTGAATGTTTTGATAACACCACGGTTGCTGCCGTTGAAGGGGTGATTTCCGGTTTACTGGAAGCCCTGCGGTTTAACGGCCAGATTCTGGGTCGGGAATTTCCGGTGGTGATGGGCGACGGTGAGTTTTTTGTCCGTGCGGTGTGTGCGGAGAAACAGAGCTTGCATCCGCGTTATCACTCCGATTTTGTCCGGCGTTGTCTCGCCAGATTGGCAGAGGCGAGCTTACTGGCTCCCAAAGTGCGCGTTCTGGGGCGGGATATTCACTCGGAGCAAACCGATCCCGATGAACCGCGTCAATGGCAGGTGCTTTATACGACCTATGTGCATACTTGCTCGCCATTGCGCAATGGTGAAACGCTTCTGCCGATTCCTTTGTACCGGATTCCAGCGACCTTCAATGGGGATCATAAAGCGGTGATTAAGTGGCAGACAGAATGGCAGGCTTGTGATGAATTACAGATGGCCGGTGGGTGTCAGGCGGAACACGCTGCTTTAACCGAGATCATGATGCCGGATAGTGATTTGTTCCGACGTGGCTGGGATTTGCGGGGACGCATTGAGTATTTGACGAAAATTCCCACTTACTATTATCAGTACCGTGTCGGCGGAACCAGCCTGGAAGATGAACAACATCGTCGTTGTCCGAAATGTGGTGGTGAATGGCGGTTAGCCGGGCCTCTGCATGATATTTTCCATTTCAAATGTGATGCATGCCGGATTGTGTCGAACCTGTCGTGGGATTACCTGAAGTAAGTGTTCAGCAAAATGAAGCCATAAAAAAGGGCATTGAATGCCCTTTTTTTGTCGTAAGACGCAGCCTGTTATCACGCTGACCGCTGTTATTGGTTTTACCAGCCTTTGACAACACCGTCATTGAAGATTTTCATCGCAGCCTGATAAACTTCATCTGTCTGATAGGCTTTGACGAAGTTTTGCACGTTTTGGTCATTGACGTTATTTTCACGTGCGACGATCAGGTTCACATATGGTGATTCTTTGTCTTCGACAAAAAGACCATCTTTTTCTGGAGAGAGGTGCAGTTGGCTGGCAAAGGTTGTATTGATGATTGCAATCGTCACATCATCCAGTGAACGTGGCAGTTGGGCTGCATCTAATTCAAGGATTTCTAACTGCTTTGGATTCTTGACAATATCTTGCACTGTGGCTTTTAGACCAACACCATCACGTAAGGTAATCAGACCTTGCTGTTGAAGGAGAATCAATGAGCGGCCAAGGTTGGTTGGATCATTCGGAACCGCAATTCGGTCACCTGCTTTCAGAGCATCAACCGATTTGATTGTTTTGGAATATCCGGCAATCGGGTAAACGAACGTCTTGCCAGCAATCTTTAATTTGTAGCCACGGTCTGCAATTTGCTGGTCCAGATAGGGTTTGTGCTGGAATGCGTTTACATCAACAGAACCATCATCAAGTGCAGCATTAGGCGTGACATAATCAGTAAATGTGACCAGCTCGACATCGAGGTTATATTTATCTTTTGCCACTTTCTTAGCAACTTCGGCAACCTGAGTTTCTGCCCCGGCAATGACACCTACTTTGATTTTGTTATTATCGGCAGTTTTATCGCCACAACTGGCCAGCACGAGTGCTGAAGCTGCCGTCGCAATCGTTAGTAAACCCTTTAGACTTAATTTCATGTACTTCTCCTTGGCTTAATCCTGAACGATGATCATCAATCATCGGTGTTGTTATTGTTTAGTTGGACGGTCGGTTATCGATGGTCAACCCGGCGCACAATCGCATCGCCAATTGACTGAATAATCTGAACCAGAACAATGAGCATGACAACGGTCACCGCCATCACGGTAATGTCATAACGGTAGAAACCATAACGAATGGCCACATCCCCGAGACCGCCGCCACCGACCGTTCCTGCCATCGCCGAGTAACTGACCAGTGTCACCATCGTAATCGTGACTGAATTGAGAATGGTTGGCATCGCTTCCGGTAACAGCACTTTGGTAATGATTTGCAGCGGTTTCGCCCCCATAGCTTGGGCGGCTTCAACCAGACCGGCAGGGACTTCGAGCAGCGCCCCTTCAATCAGCCGGGCAACAAACGGAATCGCACCGATGGTCAATGGGACGATGGCTGCGGTGGTGCCGATAAATGTACCGATCAAGAGTTTGGTGAACGGAATAATAGCAACCATTAAGACCAAAAACGGTACCGAACGACCGACATTGACCACGGCACCTAAAATACGATTAAGGCGTCTGTTTTCTAATAATCCCTTCGGTTTCGTAATATGCAGGATGACCCCGAGCGGAATACCAATGAGGAAGCCGACCAGACCTGAAAATGCAACCATATAAACGGTTTGCCAAGTGGCGTTCAAAATCAGATGGCTGTTTTGACTGATCCAGTCAACGATGAGGTTAATTGACATACCCAAGGACCTCTACTTTTACATGCTGTGAACGGAGATATTCGATTGCGGCCTGATCGTTGGCCGCTTCTCCAAGGAGTTCTGCGACCAACATGCCAAATTTGACACCGCCGGCATAATCGAGATCAGAACTGAGAATATTCACATCCATATTAAAATCCCGTGAGATATGTGAAACCAACGGGGCATCAACCGTCGCGCCGGTAAATTCCATCCGGACAAGCGGATAACTGCCCGGAACCCGTTCAGGATGCAGGCGATTTTCGTAATCTTCCGGAATCGATAAATCCAGTGTCGAGCGAATAAACTGGTGTGCGAGCTCGGTTTTCGGATGGGCAAAAATATCGCTGATACTACCTTTTTCAACCAACTCTCCGTCACCGATGATGGCGACCTCATGACAGATGCTTTTCACTACATCCATCTCATGTGTGATGAGCAAAATCGTGATATCTAGCTGACGGTTAATCTGTTTAAGCAGTTGTAAAATTGATTGGGTCGTGGCCGGATCCAATGCACTGGTGGCTTCATCACATAACAGCACTTTCGGATCACTCGCCAGTGCGCGGGCAATTGCAACGCGTTGCTTTTGCCCGCCACTGAGGTTGGACGGATAGGCTTGTTTTTTGTCGGCAAGACCGACAAGTGTCAGTAATTCATTGACTTTATTATGGATATATTGCTGATTCTGACCTGCAAGTTCTAGCGGTAAAGCAATATTGTCAAATACAGTTCGGGATGATAACAGATTAAAATGCTGGAATATCATGCCGATATTGCGTCTGGCCTGACACAATTGAGCCGCACTCAATTTGGTCAGGTCAACACCGTCCACAATGACTTCACCACTGGTGGGAGACTCCAACATATTGACACAGCGTATCAGCGTACTTTTCCCGGCACCGGAAGAGCCGATCACACCAAAGATCGTCCCTTGCCGGATATGGAGATTAATGTCTTTCAGGGCGAGTATTTGATTGTCGCCTTGACCAAACATTTTGTTGACGTGATTTATTTCAATCATTAGAAACCCTGACTAGGACCTACTTAGTTGATTCATTTCACCTCAGATCAAGCATTGTATGCTGAGGTATGGTGTGTTGCGTGATGAATTTGTATTCAATCCGGAACAACACCTGCGATTTGGTAATGGATGCTATGGCTTCATGATAATGAAGTCAATCATTTTCGACGTCTAGACGTCTAAAGTTATTATTGTGGCGATTAGGCTGGAAAAAGCAATCAAAAATCTGTAACAGGAGACGAAGGGATTTGGGTGTATCTCCAAGTGTGAGTTTGAGTATAATAGCCGACATTAATCAGTCGGATGGGGTAAAGCTTTGGCTAAACCAGCAGTGTTTCTGGATCGCGATGGTGTGATCAATATGGATAGTGGCTATGTTCATGATGAACATGATTTTCACTTCATTGATGGGGTATTTGAGGCAACAAAACGCCTGAAGGATATGGGATATCTTTTAGTAGTGGTGACCAATCAGGCCGGAATTGCCCGGGGATTGTTTACCGAAGAGCGCTTTTTGAGCCTGACGCAGTGGATGGACTGGAACTTTATTGACCGTGGGATCGAGTTGGATGGGATTTATTATTGTCCGCATCATCCTGAGCATGGCGACGAGAAATATAAGCAGAACTGCGATTGTCGAAAACCGCGTCCCGGCATGTTTATCTCTGCCCGTGATTTTCTCAACATTGATATGGCGAAGTCAGTGATGGTGGGGGATAAACCCTCAGATCTGATTGCAGCTCAGGCGGCTGGCGTCGGGACTTCAATTCTGGTCCGTACCGGAAAACCCGTGACTGAAGCCGGTGAATCACTTGCCGATGTGGTGCTTGATAGCATCAAAGATGTTCCGGCTTATTTGGCTTGATGGTTTTTCTGTACTCAGAAAAGATAGTATTGATGCCATATTGAGATGATGTCATTAAAGCAGGGAGACACTGTATTGGTTCGAGTCTCTTTGCTTGCAATTATTGCAATATGAAGTAGCAACGGGTATCGCTGAAGTCTGATGTGAATTGAGTGGTCTGAGTCACCGGATAGAAAAGCAACGGATAGAAAAAAAGCCAGCAATATGCTGGCTTTTCTATATGGTGGAGGGGGACGGATTCGAACCATCGAAGGCAGTGCCGGCAGATTTACAGTCTGCTCCCTTTGGCCACTCGGGAACCCCTCCAGAGTGTTTTGTTCATGCCTGAATCAAATAATTCAACCATGTTGAATATGGTGGAGGGGGACGGATTCGAACCATCGAAGGCGGAGCCGGCAGATTTACAGTCTGCTCCCTTTGGCCACTCGGGAACCCCTCCAGGGTGTGCACGTTGTGTTGAAGAAATATTCCCGATTCATCTCTTCGGTGCGGGGCGCATCATAGCAAACCTATGCAGCCTGTAAAGCCTTTTCTAATAATTTATGACTGAATGATGTCTTTTTGGACAAATGTGCTATTTCTTGTTCAATATCAAGTTATAGAAGATAAAAAACACTGAACTTGACCCTTTATGATGAACCGTAAGTGACACAATATCGTGATGGTTTATGGTTCATCGCAAGGACGACATTGAGGACAGCTGCGCTGAGTATGGAAACAGCAATTGTCTCTGGTGGGAGATAAAAGAAAGATGCACAGACAATCGATGCATCAATACATAATTGTGTCTTACCGACAGAAATGCCTAATTTATCCTGAACAAACAGGCAGAATACGTTGAAGCCGCCTAAACTTGACCGGTGGCGAAAGAGAATCAACATACCCAATCCCATCAGGAGGCCGCCGCTGATGGCAGCGTAAACAGGATTGGTGTCGGTGAGTTGTACCAGCGGTGAAAATAGTCCGGTAAACAGGGAAACCAGTAGTCCGGAAATGAAACTGTTCAACGCGAACCGTTGGCCGAATCGTTTCCAGGCAAGCCAATAAAAAGGGGTGTTGCACAGTAGATACAGCACACCAAAAGAGTATGGCGTTAAGTGGTTCAATAATAGTGCTAATCCGGCTGTGCCACCGGTAATGGCATTTGCTGCTTGTAGAAACATAATTCCCTGAGCAACTAAAAAGCTCCCGGTAATCATGGCAATAATGTCTTCCTGAAATGTGTGCTTTTCCATCGATAGTCAAAAGGATTGGGACAATTTGCGGAGAATACTAAAGAAAAGGTGACGTTTTCGGTAGCTAGATAGGCTAAATTCAGGTAAACCTATGTCTTTGATACTTTACATGATGTAAACAGCAAAGTTGACACACATGATGGTTATTGTGGTGTGACTTTTCGGTATCATGAAAAAACTGCATGATAATTTGTCTATTTGGGCTTTATGACCTAAATCAATTTAGGTAGAATACGCGCTAAATTAGATGGCGAAAACGTTTGCGTTAAGTCAAAATGTCATTTTATTAAACATTTCAGTCAATCTGAGTCAGGAGATACAGATGCTTAAGCGTGATATGAATATCGCTGATTATGATGCGGATCTTTTCGCAGCCATTCAAGAAGAAACTCTTCGTCAGGAAGAACACATTGAACTGATTGCTTCAGAAAACTACACCAGCCCACGCGTGATGGAAGCTCAGGGCTCTCAGCTGACCAATAAGTATGCGGAAGGCTATCCGGGCAAGCGCTATTATGGTGGTTGTGAGTACGTCGATAAAGTTGAAACATTAGCGATTGAGCGCGCATGCGAACTGTTTAATTGTGAATATGCAAACGTCCAGCCTCACTCAGGTTCTCAGGCAAACAGTGCTGTTTATATGGCATTGTTGAATCCCGGTGATACTGTTTTAGGGATGAGTCTGGCTCACGGTGGTCACTTGACACATGGTTCTCCGGTGAATTTCTCCGGGAAACACTACAATGTGATTCCTTATGGCATTGATGAAACGGGTCAGATTAACTACGACGAAATGGAATCGTTGGCGGTTGAACATAAGCCGAAAATGATTATTGGCGGATTTTCTGCATATTCACAAGTTGTTGACTGGGCTCGGATGCGTGAAATCGCAGATAAAGTCGGCGCTTACCTGTTTGTCGATATGGCGCATGTGGCGGGTCTGATCGCTGCGGGCGTGTATCCGACACCAGTCCCACATGCTCACGTTGTGACCACGACAACCCATAAAACACTGGCTGGTCCGCGTGGTGGTTTGATTCTGTCAAACGCCGGTGAAGAGATGTACAAAAAACTGAACTCTGCTGTATTCCCTGGCGGTCAGGGTGGTCCTCTGATGCATGTGATTGCGGCAAAAGCAGTTGCGTTTAAAGAAGCGATGGAACCTGAGTTTAAAGCCTATCAGGCGCGTGTCGTGCAAAATGCCAAAGCGATGGTTGCTCAGTTCCAGGCGCGTGGCTATAAAATCGTGTCGAACAGTACTGAAAACCATTTGTTCCTGGTTGATTTGATCGACAAAGATATCACAGGGAAAGAAGCGGATGCGGCTCTCGGCGCAGCGAATATTACCGTTAATAAGAACTCAGTACCGAATGATCCTCGGAGTCCGTTTGTGACTTCAGGTATTCGTGTCGGCACACCGGCAATCACTCGACGTGGTTTTACCGCTGATGACGCGAAAGAGTTGGCAAACTGGATGTGTGATGTGTTGGACAACATCAATGATCCAAGTGTGATTGATGCGACGAAAGCAAAAGTTCTCGAAATTTGTAAGCGCCTCCCAGTTTACGCATAAGTGACCGAATCATTTTGGTGATAAAAATAAACCCGCTTTCCGCGGGTTTATTATTTTGAAATAAAGCATATTCACAACGAAACAAGAGATTCAAAAGTGTCTGTGAAAGGGCAATCAGCGATTGAGAATATTATCTCAATACGGGGATTAATCTTTAGAGATGCTCAGTGTTGTACCTGATTTACATTTGAATAAGTAGTAGTTTTCACTTTCAGTAAATTTGCCTAACCCTTCGCCGTCACAATAATCAATGTTGATCCCACGCATCACTTCGAGCGTGCTTTCTGATTTGAGGGCAAATTTAGAGCCGTCGGCACAAACGATGCGGACTCGTCCTGCATTATCCAGCGAGTAGACTTTCACGTCGGTATTACAAAGCTCAAAAGACGCTTCACGGTAGTTGTCTTCTTTGGTATTTGAAGCACAACCTGCGAGTGTGACCGCGAGTCCGATAATGCCCCAGATCGTGGCTGTTTTCATCATATATATCCTTACATCGACAGTGAATTCGAGTTGCTCTCTAGACTATAGAACAACCATCATAGATTCAATATTACAGCTCAAATTATGGCAATTGTTTCACATTTGCGGAAGGCTTGTGCCGTGTTTATCCTCAAATGGTCATGTTGGTGATAGGCCGTTGAGCGGCTAATCAGCCGGTGGGGGCACCGGCTGATTGGCATTATTTGACTTCAATGCCTTTAGCTTGCAAATCAGCATGATAGGAGGAACGAACAAACGGACCACATGCGGCATGAGTAAAGCCGAGTGCCAGCGCAATCTCTTTCAGTTCATCAAACTCTTCCGGTGGGACATAGCGTTCTACGGGTAAGTGATGGCGGCTCGGTGCCAGATATTGACCTAAGGTCAGCATCGTGACGCCGTGGGCACGCAGATCTTTGAGCACTTCGACAATCTCTTCTTTTGTTTCACCCAGCCCCATCATCAGACCAGATTTGGTTGGGATGTCCGGGTGTTGCTGTTTGAATTTTTGTAATAATTCCAGAGACCACTTGTAGTTTGCTCCGGGTCTCACTTTCCGGTACAAGCGCGGCGCAGTTTCCAGATTGTGATTGAATACATCTGGCGGATTATCTTTCAGGATATCCAGTGCGGTATCCATCCGGCCTCTGAAGTCGGGAACCAGTGTTTCAATGCGAATCTCAGGATTGAGTGCCCGAATTTCTCGGTTACAATCCACAAAATGTTGCGCACCACCATCGCGTAAGTCATCACGATCAACCGAGGTGATAACCACATATCTGAGCTTCATATCCCGGATAGTCTGTGCGAGTTTTTGCGGCTCTTGCGCATCAGGTGTTAAAGGACGCCCATGTGCGACATCGCAGAAAGGACAGCGACGCGTACAAATTGCTCCCAGAATCATAAAAGTGGCAGTGCCATGATTAAAGCACTCTGCCAGATTGGGGCAGGAAGCCTCTTCACAGACCGAATGCAGATTATTCTTACGCATGGCGGATTTAATATCCTGAATGCGTTGACTATCTGCCGGTAGTTTAATCTTCATCCACGCAGGTTTACGCAATTGCTCTTTCTGTTCGGTCGGCATATTTTTGACCGGAATCAGTGCCATTTTGTCAGCGTCACGGTATTTGACGCCTTTTTCCATTTGAATCGGTTTGCTCATGATATTGCTTCTGTTTTGAATTCTATATGCTCGTAACCCAGTGCTGATACAAGCGTTTTAATGAGTTGTGTTTCGACGGTTTGTATGTCGGACGGACCACCGAGCTCACTGACCTGAACCATTTCCATACCTTGATAGCCACAAGGATTGATCCTTAAAAATGGTGATAAATCCATATTAATATTCAAAGCCAGCCCATGAAAAGAACAGCCTCTGCGAATCCGTAGCCCCAGAGAACAGATCTTTTTATTTCCGACATACACACCGGGGGCATCGGCTCTGGCCTGTGACTGAATATCAAATGCATTCAGTGTCTCGATGACAATATTTTCGATGTGTGTGACAAGCGCTCTGACGCCAAGCTTCTTGCGCTTTAAATCGAGCAAAAAATAAACGACCAGTTGTCCGGGACCATGATAGGTGACTTGTCCGCCGCGATCACTCTGGACGACGGGGATGTCTCCCGGATTGAGAATGTGCTCTGCTTTTCCGGCTTGACCCTGAGTAAAAACAGGATGATGTTCAACCAGCCAGACTTCATCACAGGTTTCGTCTGTTCGCTGGTTGGTAAAATCGTGCATCGCTTGCCAGATAGGCTGATAGTCTTGTTGACCGAGTCGTTTGATAACGAGTTGGTTCTCCATAATAGGACTCATCCGCGATAAATAAAGTATTTGGATTATAAACTGCTTCGGGTTATGGAACTACTCAATGATGATAAAAAATGGCCACACCTTGGGATGAGCCATTCTAACAATTTGATTGATAAGGGAAGATTGCTGTTTTTGTTGTTCAAAAAAAATTGAATTTTTCAAAAAACAACAGAGTTTTGTGGGTGAACGTCCAGCGATCTGTTTGGCTTACAGCACCATTCGAACAATCTCGATCTCACCTAATTCTTTATAGAGCGTCTCAACCTGTTCGATCGATGTAGCCGTAATATTGACGGAAACAGAATGATAGTTTCCTTTCGCGCTGGGTTTGACTGTTGGACTGTAATCACCGGGGGCATGGCGCTGGATGACCTCAAGAACGAGTTCAGGTAACTCCGGTTTTGCATGGCCCATCACCTTGTAGGTAAATGAACAAGGAAATTCAAGCAAGTCTTTCAGTTTCGCATCTGAGTTAATTGTTAACATAAGTGCAACTCCGGCTGAGGTCGATAGATAAGGAGGGGAATAATACTGATTAATGACATGGATCTCAAGATGCACTTTTACGCTCAAATTGTGTGTATTTGTGTGGTTTCACGCAAACTTTATCGGTTTATTGAATGATTTTAGTTATATAAAGTGAATGGGGATTTTTATGGCTAAGTTACCGGTATGCAGCTTTCGTGAAGAGAGTGGCTCTGGAGAGAAAATAACTGTATAAAGATTAATATGTTAGTGAAATGCTATACAGATAAGAGTCATTGACCGCTGTAAGTTCTATATTGAGCACATTGTTTATGCAACTGGTTTGTGCAACGGATTGGTGTATGCTGAAACTGCATCTTGGGGTTATTCTGATAGAGATGACATTGATTTTGTCGTGAGTTTAGTAGGTTAAGAAATAATGCAGCAGATTGCTAAAAGCGCTCATCGTGGAAAATTTCGTATTCAAGAAACATGGAAATTTATTTTATTCAGTTGTGTATACGTGATTTCCTGTGTTTCTTTTGTTGCATATCTGTATGTTCAAGCAAAGCAGTCGATTGAAGATGATCTGAATAATCGACTCTATCACGGTGCTTTGATGGCCTCTGCGGCTTTAGGTGAACATTACCATGACGGGTTGGTCGATAAGCATTCTAAAACCGAAGCCGAAGATTGGCATGCGATTGAGCGACTGACCGAATATAGCAGAAAGATGGATCTGACTTATATTTATACCGTGATTGAGCGGCATGGGCAGGCGGTTCTCGTATCATCCAGCGCGTCCGAAGATGAATTGCAAAACAATACCTATGTTCGTTTTTTCGATCCTTATCCTGATGCTAGTCACCAGTTACTGACTGCATTGCATGAAAATCGCATTATCTGGGCGGATTATGATGACCATTGGGGCGATTTTCGTGCGGTGTTTGTCCCGATGCGTTCCGCTGATGGTTCGCGCTATATTGCTGCCGCTGAGATGTCGATGAGAGAATATTACGCACATCAGAAGGCCGAAGAAGGTGAGACACGTATCCGGTTGGCAGGGTTTTCTATTTTTCTCTTCATTAATTTCAGTATCTTAGTCGGTGTTTATTTAACATACATCCGCCATAACCTGATGCAGTTACGCCGCAGTACTGCTGCGTTACAGGCAGCCAGAAAAACAGCCGAGTCAGCTAACCGGGCCAAAAGCAAGTTTGTTGCGGTGATGAGTCATGAAATCCGGACCCCGTTGAATGGTATTCTCGGTGCCACTGAACTTCTGAGTCATTCTCATCTGGATGCCAAGCAGCAGGAGTTTCTTAATATTATCGAGTCTGGCGGGAGTTCATTACTGGCAATTGTGAATGATATCCTTGATCTGTCAAAAATTGAGGCCGATAAAATTACCTTTGAGCCTGATAACTTCGAACTTCGTCCACTTATATCCACCGTGATTGATTTAATCCGGCCCCAACTAAAATCTCCGGAGATTCAACTGAGTTACGAGATTGGTGATTTTGTACCTCAATATATCCGCAGCGATCCGAAAAAACTGCAACAGATTTTGATCAATTTATTGGGCAATGCCGCGAAGTTTACCTATCACGGTGAGATTCATCTCAGCGTGAGTTTAGCGCGTAGCGGGGATCATGACCACGAGCCTCGTCTTGTGTTTAAGATCAAGGATTCAGGCATCGGTATTGAACAGGAACATCTGAAACGCTTGTTCCAGCCTTTCATGCAAGTCGGCTCTCATGTCGGTGGTACGGGGTTAGGTCTTTCGATTTGTAAAAGTTTTGTTGAGATGATGGGGGGAACGATTCAGGTTGAAAGTATCCCCGGACTTGGGGCGACATTTTGGTTTGATCTTCCCTATCAGGAGGCTGGCCCGGTCAGTGACCCGTCCGATAAAAAACAGCAATCGCTCCCGCATTGTAAGTCGCTCAATATTTTGGTGGTCGATGATAGTTCGCTGAATCAATCACTAGCACGCTTCATGTTAGAAAAACTGGGTCACCGGGTTTATACCATCGAAGATGGGACTCAAGTGCTGAAGGCGGTCCAAGACAGTAATTATGACGTGATTCTGATGGATATCTATATGAATACGATGAATGGGATGGAAGCAACACGTGAAATCCGCCGTCATACAGAGATGAAGCAGCCTTATATTGTGGCTTATACCGCCAATGCAAGTGAAGAAGATCTTGAACAGTACAAAACATGCGGGATGGATGATGTACTGCCGAAACCCGCACAATTGAAAGATATTGAAAGAGTATTACGTCGTGAGTCGCGGCTCTGGCCAAAACGGGCTGTTGACCGGGACGAGCAATCGACAACCAGCGTATGAGGTGAATGGTTCGAGCAGACAAAGCTGTTAAACAACAAAAGCCTGATATGATATCAGGCTTTTGTGTGAAACAGGGTATGTCATTTATGGGTCGGAATTAGAATAACCCTTTAAATAACAAGACGATGTAATCCCATAGGCGACTGAAGATACCACCTTTCTGGACATCTTCCAGTGCAATCAATGGATATTGAGCAACATCTTTACCTTCGAGCTGATAGTACAGTTTACCGACGACATCTCCTTTCTTAATCGGCGCTTCCAGCTCTTTCTCCAGAACGAAGCTGGCTTTCAGGTTTTTCGCCTGTCCTCTTGGTAACGTGACATAAGTATCTTTATCCACGCCCAATGCAACGGTGTCCTTGCTACCCATCCAGATCCGTTCGTTAATGAATGTTTCTCCGGCTTTATGCGGTGCAACTGTTTCAAAGAAGCGGAAACCGTAGCTGAGAAGTTTTTTACTCTCGGACTTACGAGCATTGGCACTTTTCGTACCCATCACCACAGCAATCAACCGCATGTTGCCTTCTGTAGCCGAACTGACAAGGCTGTAACCAGCGTGGCTGGTGTGACCGGTCTTGATACCATCAACATTCATGCTCTTATCCCAGAGCAGGCCGTTGCGGTTATATTGCGTAATTCCGTTATAGGTAAATTTCTTTTCAGAATAGAGTTTGTACTCGTTCGGTACATCACGAATCAGGGCTTGGGCCAAAATCGCCATATCATATGGGGTTGAATAGTGATTACCGTGATCCAATCCATGAACATTCTCAAAATGAGTATTTTTCATGCCAATGGTGTTGGCCCAGGCATTCATCAAATCGACAAACGCGTCCTCGGAACCTGCAACATGCTCTGCCATTGCCACACAAGCATCATTACCGGATTGGATGATGATTCCGCGGTTCAAGTCTTTCACTTTTACGGTCGTGCCGACTTCGATGAACATTTTGGATGAATCGGGAAAATTTTTCGCCCAGGCATTTTTACTGATGACCACGTCGTCATCCGGGGAGATATTGCCACGTGCTAACTCTTGGCCGATGACATAACTGGTCATCATTTTGGTCAGACTGGCTGGTGGCAATTTGGTGTTCATCTCTTTTTCTGCAAGGATTTTACCTGAATGATAATCCATCAGAACATAGCCTCGGGCTGCAATTTGCGGTGCATCCGGGACCACGATTGGCGAAGCTGAAGCAGTGAATGTAAATATTGCGGCTAAGGCAATAAAAGGAGTAGAAATCGACTTCAAAAGTATTTTTTTATTCATGATAAATGCAGAATTTTACAATTAGTTGTGTATATCTTAACAGAAACTCATTTTCTCAAGCCAGACCCAAAGGACGATTCGGCCAGATTTTCCGGGATTTATTGTATCAGCCGGTGTTTCCTGATAAAGGCGCTGCTGTAGCCCAGTTGTTTCACCTGTTCCAGAGTTTGTCGGGTCTGGGAGTAGTCATGAAATGGTCCTAGAAAGACCCGATGACTACCATTGAGGCTATCGATATAACTGGTCACAGATAACTTCTGACTCAAATCTCGCGATAAAGTTCGGGTTCTTTCCAAATGTGCTGAGGAAGAAACCTGAATGACATAGTCAGATGGGTGTTTTTTTGGGGGAGTCGCCGCCGTGACGGTTGGGCGATCATAAGTGAGTACCTCTATTTTAACCGGGGCTGTGCCCGTTCGGATGATGTCAAGCTTGTATGCCGCAGCATAGCTTAAATCGATAATTCTTCCGCTGTGGAACGGTCCGCGATCATTGATCCGTACAATTGCCGTTTTACCATTATTGGTGTTGGTGACCCGGACATAACTGGGGATCGGTAACGTTTTATGGGCTGCGGTCATCGAATACATGTCATAAATCTCACCATTGGAGGTTTGATGACCATGGAATTTTTTGCCATACCAAGAGGCAAGCCCTTGCTCCTGAAATCCTTTGGGATTTTTAATAATATGGTACTTCTTTCCCCGAACCGTATAGTCTCTGTTTCCGCCAAGACTATAAGGTTCATATTTGGGGTGGGCATCTTCGATATTATCAACGGAGATGGGGCGTTTCGGGGCCACATCATCACGAATATCATAACGGCCGGAAGAGCTACAGCCCGCCATGAATAAGAGGATTGCGCTATAATACAGAAGCAGTCGAATGCTCATCAGTTTGCCTTTGAAAATGCTTTTCGGTGAGTATGAATTGACATCAGAATGCCAAAGCCTGCCATGAGAGTCACCATGGATGTCCCACCATAACTGATTAATGGCAGCGGAACGCCAACAACAGGTAAAATTCCACTCACCATACCAATATTGACAAATACATAGACAAAAAAGCTGAGCACAACACTCCCGCCCATCATTTTTCCGAAAGCGGTCTGGGCATTGCTAGCCAGATACAGTCCGCGTCCGATGATAAACAGGTAGACGGAGAGCAAAGCTACAATCCCGATGAGTCCCCATTCTTCGGCAATTACGGCAAAAATAAAGTCGGTATGACGTTCTGGCAGAAATTCAAGTTGTGACTGAGTACCGTGTAACCAACCTTTCCCCAAAATCCCGCCGGAGCCAATAGCGATTTTACTCTGAATAATGTGATAACCGGCCCCAAGAGGATCTGACTCTGGATTAAATAAGGTCCGGACACGCACTTTCTGATATTCACGCATCAAAAAGAACCACAGTATCGGAACAAAAGCCCCGGTGGCAAACAGCGCAGCAAAAATGATACGCCAGCTAATCCCTGCGAGAAAAATGACAAAGATACCGGAAGCGGCAATCAGAATCGATGTGCCTAAATCAGGCTGTTTGGCAATCAGAATGGTCGGGACAAAGACCATAACCAATGAAACACAGAGCGTCTTGAATGATGGGGGGAGTGGATGTTTGCCGATATAGCGGGCGACCATCAGCGGTACGGCCAATTTAAGCAGCTCTGACGGCTGAAACCGGATCACACCAATATCGAGCCAACGCTGCGCGCCTTTGGACACTTCTCCGGCAAGCAGAACCCCGAAGAGTAATAAGACACCACAGAAAAACAGAAAAGGTGCCAAAGATTCATAATTTCGTGGCGATAGCTGAGCAAGCGCAACCATAATGGTCAGAGCCAAAACCATCCGCATGGCCTGACGTTCCATCATCGCCATATTTTGGCCACTGGCACTGTACATCACCACCAGACCAAATCCCATGACCAGTAGTAGACCGAGTAATAGCGGAAGATCAATGTGCAAACGTTCAAAGAATGCCCGGCTCTTGCCTGTAGACGGATTGAATTCCATTAGTCTTTCTTCTCTTGTTGGTCTTCATCTAGAATGATGTGGTCAAATATCTTTCGCACCACGGGAGCACCGTGACTGGAGCCGCCGCCCGCATTTTCCAATACGATTGTGACAATGGCTTTCGGGTTATCGACGGGCGCAAATCCGGTAAACAGTGCATGGTCGCGTAAATGTTCGGCAAGCTCATCAGCATTGTATTCTTCCCCTTCGGCGAGGCCAAAGACCTGTGCGGTGCCTGACTTGCCAGCACTTTTATATTTGAGATTTTTAAATGCGTGACGGGCGGTTCCCCGTGGGCCGTGATTGACCAGATACATCCCATTAATAGCGATATCCCAGTATTTCTCAGGCACGCCGGTAATAGGCGGATAGGTTTCTACTTCTGCGAGTTTCTGTTTGTCAAAGGACTCTCCATTTTCAATGGTTGCCCGGAGGAAATGTGGTGCCAGAACCTTGCCGTGATGGACTAAAACCGAGATCGCTTTCGCGATCTGCATCGGTGTTGCTGTCCAATAGCCCTGACCGATACCGACGGGAATGGTGTCTCCCTGATACCAAGGGGTTCGGTGGCGAGCCATTTTCCACTCTCTGGTCGGCATGTTGGCTTTACTTTCTTCAAAGATATCAATCCCGGTGTATTCCCCGTAACCGAACATCTTCATCCAGCGTGACAGGCGATCAATCCCCATATCATAAGCGACTTGATAGAAGAACGTATCAACGGACTCTTCCAGTGCTTTGGTGATGTTGACTTTACCATGTCCCCATCTTAACCAGTCCCGGAAAGGTTTCGTTTTTGAATTGGGAATTCGCCAGTATCCCGGATCATTCCGGGTTGTGGTGGGGGTGATCACACCTTCTTGTAATGCGGAGACGGCAATTAACGGTTTCACTGTGGATGCCGGCGGATAGATCCCCAATGTGGCTCGATTGACCAGAGGATGGTCTTTATCTTCCAGCAGCGCACGGTAATCTTTGCCGGTAATCCCGTGGACAAAAGCATTAGGGTCATAGCTTGGACTGGAAACCATTGCCAGAACGCCGTTATCTTTCGGGTCGAGGACGACCGCGGAGCCTCTTTTGCCATCAAGCAAATGATAAACGTAACGTTGTAGATTAATGTCTATATTCAGAACCAGATCCTTGCCCGGCACAGGAGGCACATATTTGAGGGTGCGGATAACGCGCCCACGGCTGTTGACTTCAACTTCCTGATAACCGGGCATTCCATGGAGAATATCTTCATAGTAGCGCTCGATACCGAGCTTACCGATATCACGGGTTGCCTGATAGTTTGCCTCTTTTGCTTCTCGCTTGAGTCGTTCAATGTCCCGATCATTGATTCGGGAAACATAGCCGATCACATGAGTCAGCATTTTACCGAAAGGATAGTAACGTTTCAGCCGGGCTGTGACGGCAACGCCGGGGTATTTATATTGATTGACTGAAAATTTAGCGACTTCTTCCGGCGTCAATTGTGTCAGAATCGGCACGGAATTGAAGCGTCGGGTTTGGCGTAATTCTTTGCGGAAAGAATCAACTTGTTCCGGTGAAATATCAAGGATTTGTCTTAATTGCTGAATGGTCTCATTCATATCATCGACTTGTTCCGGGGTAATTTCCAAATCGAAGATCGGGCGATTTTCCGCCAGTAGCACACCATTGCGGTCATAAATCAGCCCGCGGTTCGGGGCGATTGGGACAATTTTAATCCGATTGTCGTTAGAGCGGGTTCTGTAATCCTGAAATTGCACGACCTGAAGGGTATACAAGTTTGCGATTAACACACCAACCAGAATGATAATCGCTAAAAAGGAGATAATAGCCCTGTTTCGAAACAGACTGTCTTCTGACTTGTAGTCTCGGATCTGACTGCGTTTGCGAAGCATCTTGTTCTATTCTCGATGATAAGGATGGTTGGTCGTGACACTCCAGGCCCGGTACAAACTTTCAGCCATCACAATACGGACTAAAGGATGAGGGAGCGTGAGTGGTGATAAAGACCAGCTCTGTTCTGCGGCTTGTTTGCAGGCCGGAGCTAACCCTTCCGGCCCGCCGATGAGGATTGAGACATGACGGCCATCTAATTTCCAGCTTTCCATTTGTTGTGCCAGTTGATGGGTATCCCAGCGCTTTCCCGGAATATCGAGCGTGACAATGCGATGTCCTTTCGGAACCGCAGCGAGCATCGCTTCCCCTTCTTTATCCAGTATTCTGGGGATGTCTGCGTTTTTACCCCGTTTTCCTGCGGGAATTTCAACAAGCTCTAAAGGCATATCATGCGGGAAGCGACGTTGGTATTCGTTGAATCCCTGTTCAACCCATTGGGGCATTTTTGTACCCACAGCAACTAGCTGAATCTTCACACTTTAGCTCCAGAGTTTTTCAAGCTGATAGAGCGATCGTTGTTCTTCCTGCATGACGTGTAACATCGAGGTTCCCATATCCAGAACGACCCATTCTCCTTCTGAGTCACCTTCGATACCGAGGGGAGACATCCCTAATTTTTTGGCTTCGCTGGCGACATGATTGGCAATCGATGATACATGGCGTTTGGATGTGCCGGTGCAGATGACCATATAGTCCGTGATGCTGGATATCCCGGCTACATGAAGTGCGGTAATATTTTCTGCCTTCATATCATCTGCTTTATCCACTAAAAAATTTTTCAGGTCTTCGTGTTGCAATGAAATTTCCTCTGACTTGGTCTCTACTTTCAATTGATTTATTTTAAAACGATCCGATTTTAATCCGCGGATCGCTGTAAATCTCGTTAAAGTATATCATGCTTTTAGGTCGAAAAAGCGGGCGTCAAATTGGCTTGGGTAAATTGCAAACTAAACGCTTGCAATAAGGGCCATGGGTCAATGTCGTAGCGTGTTTTTACCGCCAGTTCAATGTGGCTCAGGGCTTGGATTAGCATATATAGTTTCTCTGCACTGAGTCGGTTTAATGCATTCACATAAAGAGAGCGCTTATTTTTCCAGATCCGGTGTTTATCCATCAGTGTATGCAGCGATGCCTCTTGCTGTTGTGCATGAAGCGTGGTGAGTAACCGTAGCTCTTTCTGGATTGAGCGTAACAGTAGTACGGGTTCAGTGCCCTCGGCTTCCAGCTGGCGCAAAATGCGCTGACAACGGTTGGCTTTTCCGTCCAGCAAAGCATCTGTCCAGTTGTAGACGGTAAAATGATTATGTCGCGATAGTGATGCTTCGACTCGGATCAACGTCAGCTGACCGTCAGGATAGAGCAGCGCTAGTTTTTCCAGACTCTGAGCCAGGGCGAGCAGGTTTCCCTCATGCCATTGTGCCAGCATCTGTAGGGCTTCAGGGTCGGGAACGAGCTTTAGTTTCCGGCAACGCTGCATGACAAATTGCGCCAGACGATTGAGATCCGGTGTGAGGCAATTGACCAGACAGCCTTGTGTGGCTAACGCTTTAAACCATTTGGTATTTTCCTGCGCTTTGGTGAGTTTATTGCCGATGACGACTAAGATCGTATCCGGATGTAACATGTCTCCCAACGCGAGGAGCTGTGCGGTTAACTGGGCATTCAGATTACCGTCCGGGAGCGTTAATTCGACCAATTGTTGGCTCGAAAACAAGCTGAACGCCTGAAAATGGTCGAAGACTTGCTGCCAATCCAGTGTACTGTCCGCCTGATAGCGGTAGATTTCAGCAAAACCTCGCGCTTTGGCTTGTTGGGCAATGGTGAGCCGGGACTCTTGCAATAATAACGGTTCATTTCCGAACAGGAGATAAACCGGCATTAATTGATGTTGCAGGTGTTCCGGCAATTTTTCCGCAAATATACGCATCAAAATCTCAGTCAGACTCTATTGGCTTGTCGTGTGCTGATCCGTTGAAACCTCAATGGTTGATACATGACTCTTGTCACCTCCTTGATCTGACATTTTGCGCTGCCGTGAGGAACGTTCTGATAAAGTCAGGTCTGGTTTTAAACGGGCCATGAGGCGAATAATTTGAGATGAAGCAAGCTGACGCATCTCATCGATGAGCATGTTACTTTCCATTGATTTGGCCAGCGCTGTCAACGGGTTGTCCAGATAGCTGCGGGTAACCGTTGTGGTGAATGTTTTGGTCCCTACGTCGGGCACGGTGACCCGGAATGTCGCATTGAGAGTCAGTTCTTTTTCCGCCGCGATCGTATTCTGATAAATAGACAGTGTTCTTGATGAAATCGTTTCGCTGACTAAATGTAAATTAGGAATATTTTCTGCCGGTTCAACGATCTCAATCTCATTCAGCCTGAGCCGGTTTTTGACCATTCGGGTAAATTGACTGTATTGGTCATAACTGGTCACAGATAGCTTATCTAAAGCTTCGGGAACATCATAATCTCCCCGTAAATGAAAACCACAGGCAGTCAACGATATCGTCAATAGTGTCAGGAAAACATGTCGTAGTAATGAGGGATGAAGTGAACGCATTCGAGTCCTATTTTAATCAATTGTACAGTGGTCATTCCAAACGATCATTTGGTTGTTGAACAACCCATCGATGAAATAAAATCCTCTGTCCGTCAATCACGAGAGTCAGTAAACATTATAAATACCTGTTTACTGACTCGTATTCAGTGATTTAGTTCATCACGATTAGTTTGCTACAATGCTCAGTAGTTTACCCGGAACATAGATCACTTTGCGGATCGTCAGGCCATCAATAAATTTCTGAACATTCTCGTCCTGAAGTCCCAAGCTTTCAACTTGTTCTTGAGAGGCATCAGCGGCAACGGTTAATTTACCACGTACCTTACCATTAACTTGCAGAACAATCAGTTTTTCATCTTCAACCAGCGCTTTTTCATCGTAGGTCGGCCAAGGGGCATGATCGAGATCCGTACCGCCCAGTGCTTGCCACATTTCAAAACAGATGTGCGGCGTGATCGGAGACAGCATCACCACAATGGCTTTGAGCGCTTCATCCAAAATGGCACGATCCTGAGGATTTTCCTGCGGCGCTTTACCCAATCGGTTCATCAGCTCCATAATTGCTGCAATCGCAGTATTGAATGTCTGACGACGTTCAATATCATCGGTGACTTTGGCGATGGTTTTATGCACTTCCCGACGGAGAGCTTTTTGCGCATTGTTCAGGGATTGGGGTTCCACAGCCACGGCAACACCTTGTGTTGTGTGTTCAAGAACCAGTTTCCAGACACGCTTCAGGAAGCGGTTTGCTCCTTCAACACCGGACTCCTGCCATTCCAGCGTCATATCCGCAGGGGAGGCGAACATCATAAACAACCGGACGGTGTCAGCACCGTATTTGTTAACCATTTCTTGCGGGTCGATACCGTTATTCTTCGACTTCGACATTTTGACCATGCCGGAATGCTCGACCTGACGTCCTTGCGCATCAATCGCGGCGGTAATCCGCCCTTTGCCGTCACGCTCAATTTTGACTTCTGTCGGAGAAACCCACTCTTTGCCGCCTTTTTCATTCTGATAGCTGAATGCATCAGCCAGAACCATACCTTGACATAACAATTTCTTGAATGGTTCATCAGAAGCAAGATAGCCGGCATCACGCAGCAGTTTGTGGAAGAAACGTGAATAGAGCAGGTGCATACAAGCGTGTTCAATCCCACCGACATACTGATCGACAGGCAGCCAATAGTTGGCTTGTTCTGCGTCTACGATTTGATCTGCTTGTGGCGAGCAGTAGCGAGCGTAATACCATGATGATTCCATAAAGGTATCAAATGTATCGGTTTCGCGCAGTGCCGGCTGGCCGTTATAAGTCGTTTCAGCCCATGTTTTATCCGCTTTAATCGGACTGGTCACGCCATCCATCACAACATCTTCCGGAAGCCGGACCGGGAGTTGATCCGCTGGAACCGGATGGACTTCACCATCTTGTGTTGTGACCATCGGAATGGGGGCGCCCCAGTAACGTTGGCGGGAGACACCCCAGTCACGTAGACGGAAGTTGACGGTCTTGTGTCCTTTCCCTTCTGCTTCAAGTTTGGCGGCAATGGCATTGAGTGCTTGCTCGAAGTCGAGACCATCAAACTCACCAGAGTTGAACAAAATGCCTTTTTCGGTATAAGCCGCTTCCGAAATATCAAGAGTGCTGCCATCCGCCGGTTGAATAACAGGCTGGATATCTAAACCATATTTGGTCGCAAATTCGAAGTCACGCTGATCGTGAGCCGGAACTGCCATCACAGCGCCAGTGCCGTAATCCATCAGAACGAAGTTGGCAATGTAGATCGGCACTTCACGCCCGTTCAGCGGATGAATGGCTTTCAGACCGGTGTCGATGCCTTTTTTCTCCATCGTTGCCAGTTCGGCTTCTGCGACTTTCGTATTCCGACATTCATCAATGAACTGCTCAATCGTTGGATTATTTTTTGCTGCGAGGGCAGCCAGCGGGTGACCTGCTGCGATACCGACATAAGTGACACCCATCAAGGTATCCGGGCGGGTTGTATAGACTTCCAATGCACCATAGTTTGGCACGTCGAACTGCAACTCAACCCCTTCTGAGCGGCCAATCCAGTTACGCTGCATGGTTTTGACCATTTCCGGCCAGCCGTCCAGCGTGTCCAGATCGTCAAGCAATTCCTGAGCGTAAGCGGTAATTTTGATAAACCATTGTGGGATTTCTTTCTGTTCGACAGGAGTATCACAACGCCAGCAACAGCCATTCTCAACCTGCTCATTGGCCAGAACAGTCTGATCGGTCGGGCACCAGTTGACAGAAGAGGTTTTTTTATAAACGAGGCCTTTTTCATAGAGCTTGGTAAAGAATTCTTGCTCCCAGCGATAGTATTCAGGCCGACAGGTCGCAAATTCCCGGTTCCAGTCATAACCGAATCCCAGTAGCTTCAACTGGTTCTTCATGTATTCGATATTTTCATAGGTCCATGGTGCCGGTGCCGTTTTATTCTTGACCGCTGCATTTTCAGCCGGAAGACCAAAGGCATCCCATCCGATGGGCTGCATGACATTTTTACCTTGTAGGCGTTGAAAGCGGGAAATCACATCACCGATTGTGTAATTACGGACGTGTCCCATGTGTAGTCGGCCACTTGGGTACGGAAACATAGATAAACAGTAAAATTTTTCTTTGGTAGAATCTTCTGTAACAGTGAATGTTTTGCTGTTTTCCCAATACGCTTGAACTTTGGGCTCAATTTCTTGTGGATTATATTGTTCTTGCATCGATGATGTCCGATTATCTTGGATTTGTGAGTTCAGTTAGAACAGGTACGAATAGATCGACATAGAATACCTAAAGCGAGAGTACACAACAATAGTCAATCTAGTTTGGAAGAGGTTTGTCATGTCAAAACATAAATCGGGATATGAAACTCTGTTACAAGAGGTGATTGAAACCGTAAAACACAGTCCAGAAGGACTTCAGAATGCAATCGAAACTTCTGAGAAAGTCGTTCAGGCCGCGTCGGATATGACCAAAGATGAATTGGCATTGATCTCCGCCTATATGAAAGCCGATTTGCATGAGTTTGCGGAACATTACGAGGAAAGCAAGAGCGGCCCTTTTTCAGTGATGATTTCTAATTCAATCTGGGAGGCGCTCGCGTCGATTACCGACAGAACGGTGGTCGAATGGACCGAACTGCATCATGAGCTCGAACATCAGGGAACCTACCAAGCCGGAGATGTGATTGGCCTTGGAGTGCTGGTTTGTGATCGATGTGGTCATAAAATGGAATATAACCACCCGACAGAAGTGATCCCTTGTATGTCCTGCGGTCATCAGCAGTTCAGCCGAGTGTCGGTTCGTCCTAAAGCATCATAAATACTTGAGTTACTTTCTTCACTGTAATTTGTCATCATTCGCGTGTGCGGGTGGTGACAAACCCGAAGCACAGACTGAACGCTATCCAGATATAAAGTGGCCATGAACCCAGCATGCGATAAGGGGTTTCTCCCTGTGTCGGCGTCAGCGTTACTTTGAGAACACCGGCTTCAAATTGTGGCAGTTGCTCGGTGATCTTACCCCGATAGTCCGTCACAGCCGTGACCCCATTATTGGTTGAACGAATCAGGGGAATGCCCAGTTCCAGTGCCCGCATTCTTGCGATTTCCATATGTTGGAGCGGTCCGATCGAGCGTCCGAACCAAGCATCGTTTGACAAGGTCAGCAGGAAGTCTGTTTGATCCGTAACATTTTCCCGAATTTGTTCGTTAAAGACGATTTCATAGCAAAGTGCGGCAACGAAAAAGCGACCGTTTGCCTCAATATTCGGCTGAATATAAGGACCCGGAGAAAATGATGACATTGGGAGGTTGAACAGTGGTGCCAGTGGGCGTAGCCATTGTTCAAACGGAACAAATTCACCAAATGGCAGGAGATGGTGTTTCTTATATTGGGGGCGGTCTGCGCTGGGGTACGCTGGTGTCCCCTGCCCGAGGGCGAGAATGCTGTTGTAGAAGGTTTGGCTATCTGGACGGGTTAATATACCGGTGAGCAGCGCGGAATGATTTTGTCGGGCAAGTTCATCAAGCGAACTGAGATATTCCGGTAGTTCGTGTTCAAAAGCAGGAATCGCGGCTTCCGGCCAAATGATAATATCTGCATCCCAGTTTTGTTGTGTGTAATCTGCATATTTCATCAGTGTTGGCCAGCGCTGACTGGGACGCCATTTCAGCGCTTGGTCGATATTACCTTGAACAAGGGCTATTGTTGTCTGACGCTCTGGTTGCGGGGCAACCCAGTGAACAGCATGCAAGCCAGCTGCGATGCCGTAAACACTCAATGGAGCAAGCAATATAAGCCATCGCCGCTTCAAGGTAAAATATGTCATTGCGGCAGAAATCAAGGCAACTGCCAGTGTGATCAGTTCGACGCCACCAACCGGGGCATAATTAGCCAGCGGCGTATCGATTTGGCTATACCCAAGCCAAAGCCATGGGAATCCGGTAAATACCCAGCCCCGTAGCCATTCGCTCACGAGCCAAAGGGCAGGGATTACCAGCAAATAGCGGATAGCGGACTCTCGAGGAAAGAGTCGGTTCAGGATGTAACCAAACAAAGCCGGATAAAGTGCCAGATAAGCGGAGAGTAACCCCATCAGTAGAATACTGACCACTTTGGGTACTCCGCCAAACGTATCAATACTGACGTGAATCCAGTAAACGCCGTGACCGAAAAAACCGAGCCCCCAACATAATCCCAATAGGAACGCTTGTTTGGCTGAGCGCTGAGATAGCAGGAGAAATAAAAAATACAGGGAGAAGCACGCCAGCGGCCACAGGGAATAGGGCGCAAAAGCAAATGAGCCGATGGCACCAGAAAAAACGGCCATGAGTGGCCGTATAAAACGAGAATAGTTTGAATGAGACATCAGCTTATTATTGTTTTGCTCGATAGAGGGTGATTACTGATTATATTACTATTCCTGAAACTCTTCTGAAACGGTTTCAATGTCAGGAATTGTGACTTGGAGCTGGACAACGCGCCGATTATCCGCACTGGTTACTTTGAACTGATAGTCAGCCAGTTGTACGACTTCGCCCCGTTCAGGCAGATGGCCGAATGCTGTCATCACTAGTCCGCCAACGGTATCCACTTCTTCATCACTGAAGTTGGCACCGAAGGTCTGATTAAAGTCTTCAATCGTTGTGAGTGCGTTGATGGAGAACGTATGCTTGCTAAGCTTACGGATATCTTGTTGTTCTTCATCATCGGTCTCATCTTCGATATCGCCGACAATTTCTTCTAGGATATCTTCGATCGTCACCAGTCCTGATACGCCACCGAATTCATCGACCACAATGGCCATGTGGTAACGCTCTTCCCGGAACTCTTTCAGCAACCGGTCAACGCGTTTACTTTCAGGAACGATTACTGCCGGACGGATCACTTCATCAATATGAAATGGGGTACAGGTTGAACCGAGATATTTGAGCAGATCTTTTGCCAGTAAGATACCATCAACGTGGTCTTTATCTTCACTGATGATCGGATACCGCGAGTGCTGGGCATCGGTGATAAGGGTGATTAATTTGTCGAGCGATGCATCCCGGTCAATGGTCACCATCTGGGAGCGGGGGATCATGATATCGCGAACCCGCATTTCAGATATCTGAATGACCCCTTCCAACATTGCTTTTGTATCGTGGTCGATCAGGTCGTTGACTTCCGAATCCCGGATCACTTCCACCAATTCCTGTCGATCTTTGGGGTCGCCTTGAAAAAGCTGACCTAAACGTCCAAAAAAGGACTTCCTACTCGGACCTTCAGAATTCTGCGAATTGTCTTCGTTCATTGTTACTCTATTCAGTCACGCTATCAGACGTGTGATAGCACACATCGTAGAACAGGGGATATGAAGAACCTGTGCTACTGTTTCTCTGCTAAATATGGGTCTTGATATCCCAATTTCAACATGATTTCTGTTTCGAGTGACTCCATTTCTACGGCTTCGTCATCGTCGATATGATCATAACCTAACAGATGAAGGCTACCATGTACAACCATATGCGCCCAATGAGCAGGTAACGGTTTATGCTGCTCATTGGACTCCTGTTCGACCACTTGACGGCAAATCACTAAATCGCCTAATAGATCCAGTGTCACCTCTGGTGGTGATTCAAACGGAAACGACAACACGTTTGTCGGTTTATCTTTTCCGCGATATTGACAGTTTAGTTGCTGACTTTCAGCTTGGTCAACAATTCGAATCGTGACTTCTGCCTGAGCCTGAAACGGGGTAATTGCAGCCGTGAGCCAGCGGGAAAAATCCGCTTCGGAAGGGATGCCATCTGTCTCATCAACTGCGATTTGCAAATCAAGTACAATACTCATGACTGATCAGACTCCGGTACGGTAGGAGAGGTACCTTGTTGTTCTTCCGTCGCCCGGTTTTGTTGTATTTCACGGCGTCTGCGTTCGTACTCTTTGCGTTCTTTTTGATCCTGAGCTTCCCATTTCTCATAAGCATTGATAATCCGGGCAACCACAGGATGGCGAACCACATCATCAGCCTGAAAGAAATTAAAGCTGATTTCAGAGACTTCATTCAGTACTTCGACCGCGTGTCGTAGTCCTGATTTGGCGCCACGAGGCAAGTCAATCTGAGTGACATCGCCGGTAATGACGGCTCTTGAGTTGAAACCGATCCGGGTCAGGAACATTTTCATCTGTTCGACGGTGGTATTCTGGCTTTCATCCAAGATGATAAATGCATCATTGAGGGTCCGGCCTCGCATGTAGGCGAGTGGGGCAACTTCAATCACGTTTCTCTCAATCAGCTTTTCGACCCGTTCAAAGCCAAGCATTTCAAACAGGGCGTCGTACAGCGGACGAAGGTATGGATCAACCTTCTGACTCAAATCACCGGGGAGAAATCCCAGTTTCTCACCTGCTTCAACTGCCGGACGCGTAAGCAGGATCCGACGAATTTCTTGTCGTTCGAGTGCATCAACGGCAGCGGCAACTGCAAGATAGGTTTTCCCGGTCCCGGCAGGGCCGACACCAAACGTGATGTCATGGGTGACCATATTCATCAGATATTGCGCCTGATTCGGCGTTCTGGGTTTGATCATCCCTTTCTTCGTTTTAACGAAGACTTCTTTGCCATGCTCAAAAGTCGCTTCGGTGTGTTGTTCCAAAATACCGGACTCTTTAATCGCCAGATGAATCTGTTCCGGCTCAATATCAGGAATATGGCCTCTGACCGGCGCGGTATTCACATAAAGGGTTTTGAGAATATCAATGGCTGCTGTTGCCGTATGTGGTTTACCCACCACGGTAAAGTGCTGATTACGGTAATTGATTTCAACGCCCAGGCGACGTTCAAGTTGTTTGATATTATCGTCAAACGGTCCACACAGACTTGCCAGGCGACGGTTATCGGATGGTTCTAGGCTGATTTCCAGTGTGATAATTTTATTACTCAATGTGACCTCTCATGTTGCCATCCCCGGGTTTCCGATTCTGACCGGAAACCGGATGGTAAATAGTTCGAGATTAAGGGGTAAACGTAGCCACTCCCAGTTCATTTTCTCGACGTGTCTTTTGGATCATTTCCAGTGGTGACATCACCACTCGTAGATCCATTTCCTGCTCGGTGCGGATTAACTCACCGCGCAGAGAGTTCGGGAAAACATCGACAATTTTGACATCGACAAACTGACCGATCAGGTCGGCGGAGCCTTCAAAATTCACGACGCGATTGTTTTCGGTTCTGCCGCGTAATTCCATCAAATTCTTTTTCGACGGGCCTTCAACCAGAATACGTTGCTCTGTATCTAACATCAGACGCGAGTAGCGCATCGCCTGACTATTAATGGTCTGTTGCAATTCATACAGACGCTCTTTTTTTACCGTCTCACTCAGATCACACGGGTAATCTGCTGCCGGCGTACCCGGGCGAGGAGAGAAGATAAAACTGAAGCTCATATCAAAATCTACATCCCGAATGAGTTTCATCGTATCCTGAAAGTCTTTATCTGACTCGCCAGGGAAGCCGACGATGAAATCAGAACTGATTTGAATATTCGGACGGGCTTTACGGAGTTTACGGATGATCGATTTGTATTCAAGGGCGGTGTGTGGCCGCTTCATCATCGTCAGAATACGATCCGAACCACTTTGTACCGGCAGGTGCAAGAAGCTCACTAATTCAGGGGTATCTTCGTAAACTGCAATAATATCATCGGTAAATTCTAACGGATGGCTGGTTGTGAAGCGGATCCGGTCGATGCCATCAATTGAGGCAACTAAACGTAACAGCTCTGCGAATGAGCAAATCTCACCATCGTGTGTGGCACCGCGGTAGGCATTCACATTTTGTCCGAGCAAATTGACTTCACGCACCCCTTGTTCGGCAAGTTGCGCAATTTCATACAGGACGTCGTCCATCGGACGGCTGACTTCTTCTCCTCGGGTATAAGGCACCACGCAGTAAGTACAGTATTTTGAACAACCTTCCATGATGGAAACATAAGCTGTTGCGCCATCGGCCCGAGGTTCAGGCAAACGGTCAAATTTTTCAATTTCCGGGAATGAAATGTCCATGACAGGCGCTTCGGCAGATTGAGACTGCTTAATCATTTCTGGCAGGCGGTGCAGCGTTTGTGGGCCGAATATCACATCCACGAATGGTGCCCGCTCACGGATATGATCACCTTCTTGTGTAGCGACACAGCCGCCGACACCAATGACCACACCCGGCTTATTATCTTTTAAGTTTTTCCAGCGACCTAATTGATGGAATACTTTCTCTTGAGCTTTTTCTCGAATTGAACAGGTATTCAATAGTAGGACATCTGCTTCCTCTGGTTCTTCTGTTAACTCATAGCCACTGGCTGCATTGAGTAGGTCGGCCATTTTAGATGAATCATATTCATTCATTTGGCAGCCCCAGGTTTTAATTAGCAGTTTCTTACTCATCTCACTTTCGCTCGTTTTGTCTGTCTGAATGCTTGGGAGCCTATGTCCCTAGTATATACTGAAATTACCGCACTAACGGTAAGCGGCGTATTGTACTGTTTTCAAAACCTGCTGACCAGTGTTTAACACCGATCACAATATACAATGAAAATAGCAATCCAATGTTCAGTGTGATTTCGGATGTCATCGTCTGCTATATCTTTATTTTGACAGCGTAAATAAGACAAAATGGGTTCTCAAGATGACTGTGAGTCCGTACAATCGTCGTGGTCAGAATTAGTCATAAGTAGTCAGCATTATGGAAACATATCAAGTTGCTGTTGTCGGAGGTGGCATGGTCGGTGCCGCGTTAGCTTTGGGGCTGGCACAGCAGGGTAAAAAAGTTGTTTTACTGGAAAGTCATCAGCCACAGCCTTTTGCAGCCACACAGCCGATGGATGTACGGGTATCTGCTATCTCAATGGCTTCGGTTAAACTGCTTGAGTCATTGGGCGTGTGGTCACAGATTGAGTCGATGCGGGTGTGTCCATACCGCCGCCTTGAAACGTGGGAATCTGCAGCGTGTCGGACCTGTTTTGATGCCGATGCGCTTGGATTGGCGCAGTTAGGTTATATGGTTGAGAACCGGATTATTCAGCTTGGTCTCTGGCAGGCATTTCAGCAACATCCTAATCTGACGCTGCAGTGTCCAACTCGATTAAAGCATATTGATTTTGGTGAGCAGAGTAACGACCTGCATCTTGATGATGGTCAGGTGATTCAGGCGCAGTGGGTGGTTGGGGCTGATGGCGCTCATTCTCAGGTGCGTGATTTTGCCCAGATTGGTGTCACCGCATGGGATTATCGTCAGCACTGTATGTTGATTCATGTGAAAACTGCATTGCCACAGCAGGATGTTACCTGGCAAAGGTTCTACCCCACAGGGCCGCGCTCATTTTTACCGTTGAACGGACATCAAGCTTCGCTTGTCTGGTACGATACGCCACAACGCATTCGTCAGTTGAGTCAGCTATCTGCAACGCAGCTGGCACAGGAAATTCAAATGCATTTTCCTGAAGAGCTCGGTGAGATTGAGGTGGTCCAACACGGTTCCTTTGCTTTAACGCGGCGTCATGCACAGCAGTATGTGGCCAAGCGATGCGTGTTGATTGGTGATGCCGCTCATACGATTCATCCGCTTGCCGGACAAGGTGTGAATCTTGGCTTTAAAGATGTGGCTTGCCTGCTCAAGCAAATTTCAGAATCGAGTACACTCGAGGAAAGCGTTTTTGTGCGTTACGAACAGCGCAGAAGGCCAGATAATTTACTGATGCAAACAGGAATGGACATCTTTTATAAAGCTTTTAGTAACAGTCATACGCCAGTTAAAATCGTTAGAAATGCAGCTTTAAAACTGGCAAATCATTCTGGGATACTGAAGAAACAAGTGTTGCGTTATGCGATTGGTCTGTCATAACTGAAAATGAAATATAAAAAACGCTGCTTTTGGGGCAGCGTTTAGCAAATGAACATTCTCATGATGTTGTTGCGTTTATTTAGTGACACGCAGTACTGCGGTTTCACCAACAACAACTGAACCGGAGAGTTTGTTCAGTTCTTTGATTTCATCCATGTTTGAGATCACAACTGGTGTGAGCGTTGATTTTGCTTTTTCTTCTAGCAGAGCAAGATCAAATTCAATCACAGTGTCGCCCGCTTTAACCGGTTGACCTTCTTCTGCGATACGCTTGAAACCTTCGCCTTTCAGTTCAACAGTATCGATACCGAAATGAACGAATAACTCAACACCGTCTTCTGATTCAATAGAAAATGCATGGTTTGTTTCGAAGATTTTACCAATTGTGCCGTTAACAGGAGCAACCATCTTATCTCCAGATGGTTTGATGGCAATGCCATCGCCAACGATTTTTTCAGCAAAAACGACATCAGGCACATCTTCAATATTAACGATTTCACCAGATAGCGGTGCAATAATTTCAATTGCGCCTGTGTCAGCACTGTCGTCAGATACTAACTTTTTAAGTTTGTCAAACAGCCCCATTGTGTCAGCTCCTAAAGTTTAAATTTATTCTTTCGGGTTATAGTATACTAATGATATGCAGTAGGCGACCACTTTTGTTCGCCCACTACAAATGCTTATATCATTATTGTGACTTTTCTGAGATAAACTTCTCTACACAAGCGTCAATTTCTTCTGCTGTAGGTAGAGAAAGCGCTTCCTCTGCCATCGCTTTGACTGCTTTATAGTCTACTTCACGAATCACTTTTTTCACTTTCGGGATAGAGATTCCGCTCATTGAGAATTCATCAAGTCCCATACCCAAAAGAAGTAATGTTGCTCGTTCATCACCGGCAAGCTCACCACACATCCCGGTCCATTTGCCTTCGGCGTGAGAAGCATCAATAACTTGCTTAATCACATTCAGCACTGCTGGAGATAGTGGGTTATATAAGTGAGAAATCATTTCATTTCCTCGGTCAACGGCCAGAGTGTATTGTGTCAGGTCGTTGGTACCGATAGAGAAGAATGAAACTTCTTTTGCCAGATGGTGAGCAATCGCTGCTGCTGCCGGTGTTTCTACCATGACGCCGACTTCAATCGATTCATCAAAATCATAGTTTTCTTCACGCAGCTCAGCTTTATAGGTTTCAATCGCATCTTTCAGTTCGCGGATTTCTTCAACAGAAATGATCATCGGGAACATGATACGGAGTTTACCGTGGGCTGAAGCACGCAGAATCGCACGAAGTTGATCACGTAAGATTTCGCGACGATCCAAACTGATACGAATGGCACGCCAGCCGAGGAATGGGTTCATCTCTTTTGGCAAGTCCATATAAGGCAAGTCTTTATCGCCACCAATATCCATCGTGCGGATAATGACCGGCTCACCTTGCATGGCTTCTGCAACTTCTTTATACGCTTCGTACTGCTCTTGTTCAGTTGGTAGTGATGTCCGATCCATAAACAGGAATTCTGTCCGGTACAGACCGACACCTTCACCGCCGTTACGCATCACACCGTCACAATCTTTAACCGTACCGATGTTACCGCAAACTTCAACGCGGTGTCCGTCCAGCGTTTCTGCCGGTAAATCTTTCAGTTTGGCCAGCTCTTCTTTTTCAGCAAAGAATTTTTCACGAACGCTCTTCGCTTCAGCAAGCTCATCTTCTGAAGGATTAATCACAATCTTGTTATTGATCGCATCGAGGATCAGTGTGTCGCCATTTTTGACGTGCTTGGTGATCTCATTGGTACCGACAACTGCGGGCAACTCAAGAGAGCGAGCCATAATTGAGGTATGAGATGTCCGGCCACCGATATCGGTTGCAAAACCTAAAACATATTCGAGATTAATTTGTGCGGTTTCTGACGGCGTCAAATCGTAAGCAACAAGGATAACTTGTTCATTGATGGCGCTCAGATTGACAATGTTGATACCCAAAGCATTTTTTACAAAGCGGTTACCGATATCGCGAATGTCTGTGGCACGCTCTTTCAGATATTCATCATCTAATGATTCCAGAGCGGCAGCTTGTTCTTCGATAACCATATGGATGGCGTTGTCAGCGTGCAGTTTATCTTTCTTGATGAGGGCTAAAATTTCTTCTTCCAGCTCTTCATCTTCAAGCAGCATGATGTGGCCTTCGAAAATAGCTTCTTTTTCTTCGCCAAATGTCTCAAGCGCTTTTTGTTTAATTACTTCCAACTGCGCTTTGGATTTATCGCGTGCGTCGTAGAATTTTTGTACCTCAGTTTCTACTTGAGCATCTGAGATAGCGTTGGTGTTAAGGACGATTTCGTCTTCTTGAAGTAGTAATGCTTTACCGATAGCAATACCAGGAGATGCTAGGATGCCTGAAATCATAGCCATACCTTAAACTGGTCAATATTATTGAGAGATTACAAAATCAAATGCTAACCATATTGTTAGCATTTGTCATATATCATGAACAAAAGCCATTCTACAATGATAGTAAAATGGCTTCAAAATTCAGTGCTTCGAATTATTCAAGGTGATCCATCAAAGCAACTAGGTGATCAACAGCTTGCTTCGCTTGAGCACCTTCGGCAGAGATGGTAACAACAGTACCTTTGACAAGGCCGAGTGTTTGTAGTTTGAATAGGCTTTTCGCACTGGCACTTTTTCCGTTTGAAGTGACGGTGATTTCAGCATCAAATTCTTTTGCTTCTTTCACAAACTGTGCAGCAGGACGAGTGTGAAGGCCGTTTTCAGCAGTGATTTCTACTTGCTTCTCGTACATTGTATATACCCCAATTTAATTTATTTTTTTCTTAGTTTAGAACCAAATGAAGCTTAGCTGTTGCTACCTCATTACGCTAGTTTGCGATGTGGAGATAACATAGTGCTTCTTGTGTTCTTTATTTCGAACCTAAAAATAAAGCAAGTCTGATATTACCAAAGGTTGGGCAAGGATCAACAAAAAAGCCCCAATTAGGGGCTTTTTTCATAGAAAAATTGATTTCACCACATATTATTGCTGGTTCTCTTTCTCTGTAAATATCCCTGCAAAAAGTGCGGTACTGAGATAACGTTCACCGGAACTTGGTAGAATAACAACGATTGTTTTTCCTTTAAATTCAGGAAGTTCAGCCAGGCGGTTCGCGGCAACGACAGCTGCACCGGAAGAGATACCAGCGAGAATCCCTTCTTCCTCCATCAGGCGACGCGCCATATTAATGGCATCTTCTGAAGTGACGCGTTCCACACGGTCAATCAGCGATAAATCGAGGTTACCCGGGATAAATCCGGCACCGATACCCTGAATTTTATGGGGAGCCGGTTTGATTTCTTCGCCAGCTAAAGCTTGCGTAATGACGGGGGATTCATCCGGTTCAACAGCCACGGAGATAATTGCTTTGCCTTTCTCTCCTTTGATGTAGCGGCTGGTTCCTGTCAATGTACCACCTGTACCGACACCAGCAACAAAGACATCTACCTCACCATCTGTGGCATCCCAGATTTCCGGGCCTGTCGTTTTTTCATGGATCTGCGGGTTGGCCGGGTTATCAAACTGTTGCAGCAGCAGGTATTTGTCTGGGTTACTGGCAACAATCTCTTCAGCTTTATTGATGGCGCCTTTCATCCCTTTGGCAGCTTCTGTCAACTCCAGATTTGCTCCCAGTGCTTTGAGCAGCTTGCGACGCTCTAAACTCATTGACTCCGGCATTGTCAGGGTGAGTTTGTAGCCACGGGCAGCAGCGACAAACGCGAGTGCAATACCGGTATTACCGCTGGTGGGTTCAACAAGCTCAACGCCGGGTTTGAGTTTGCCGGATTTTTCTGCTTCCCAAATCATGTTTGCACCGATACGGCACTTCACACTGAAACTTGGGTTACGGGATTCTATCTTAGCGAGTACGTTACCCTGACTAACTTTGTTCAGACGGACAAGTGGGGTGTTACCAATGGTCAGAGAATTGTCTTCGAAAATCTTACTCATTGTTATATTCCTTTATTGCACATTTTCGTGTCGTTTTATTGAGAGAAAACACGTTTTTTGTGGGGACCTGTAGAGCATAGGATGTCCGTTAATCTGATGAAAGGATTAAAAAGTTATATCTTATAGGGGTTATTGAACTTTACGATACCAGTCATCATTCGGGCTAATCTCTTGTCTGTGTTCTTCTCACCGAACCATGTTACCAGAGCAACGTTTTTCCGTTACTCTGTTTTTCCATACTTGTTATTTGAGCGTTTCGGCTTTAAATTCGTTGACCCACATGGCCGTTGCGCCACAGACAGCGGCTGGCATGACGATTAAGTTGATGATCGGGATGGTCGTAAATAGCGTGACCAGCATACCAAAGCCATAAGCACGCCCTTGCTTACCTTTTAGTTGCATCCGCATGGTATTGAAGTTGACCTTGTGGTTATCAAAAGGATAGTCACAGTACTGAATTGCGAGCATCCAAGCCGTGAAAATGAACCAGACCAATGGACCAATGGTTTGTCCTATTCCGGGAATCAGCAGCAGAATAAACAGGCCAATCATTTTGGGAATGGTATAGCGTAGTTTGCGCCATTCCCGGGCAAAGACCCGCGGGATATCTTTGACAAAGCTCCAGAGACCTTCATTGTCTACGGAATGGCCATCAAGCAGCTTTTCAACTTTCTCAGCCAACAAGCCATTGAATGGGGAAGCAATAATATTGGCAATTGCACTGAAGAAATACATCGTTACAAAAAGTATCGACAGAACAGCCAGCGGCCAAATGATGTAGTTCAGCCATGACAGAAAGTCAGGTACATAAGACATCAGGTGATCAAGCCAGTTTCCCATCTGCGTAAACACATAATAGAGAGCACCGCCGAGCAATAGCACATTTGCCAGCAAAGGAAGTATCACAAATCTTCTGATCCCGGGGGTGACCGCCAGTTGCAAACCGAAGAAGAAATAGCCGAATCCTGAACGTTTCTTTAACGTCATTCTGTTTCCCTGTGTTGTGGTTGAAAAGAAAGTGAGGGGTTTGCAGGTATTCTAACTGACCTAATATAGAATGAAAGTCAGAAAAATCCCGCAGTTCTAACATTAATTTGTTCAAATGTAGGGGCGACTTTTGCTAAAGTGTGTGGATCAGTGGAGAGAATCTCTGAGCATGACTTCTTACTTAAGCGATTCTGTTCAGAAGCAAGTTATCGGGAAGACTGAGAGTTAAAGATGCAAGAATTGCGATTCGTACTCATCATCGTTGGCGCACTCGCCATCGCCGCATTACTTTTTCATGGGCTGTTGACCAGCCGGAAAGAGAGTAAATCGAAATTTGGAGATAAGCCGTTAGGCAAAATAGAGGAAGAAGCATCATCTGTAAAACATACCCGAGCTTTTCAGCAGGAGAGTGAGCCCAAAAAATCGCGGAAGGAACCGGACTTTTCACTGGACGACAATATGACGGATCCATTCGTCGATGATTACTCGCATCATGATAAAGTCGATCCGCTATTTTCCGGATACGGTTCTGAAGACGAGAGCCGGTCATATGATTTGGAACACCAGACTATCGCTGAAATTGAAGCTGAGAATGACGCGGAAATGGCGGTTGAATTGAATCAGCACCAAGAGATTGAGCCCCGTGAATCTGCGCAACAACAACCTGACAGCGATGCAGCGCCGGATTATCAGGTGATTGTTTTGAATGTGCATTGTGCCGGTAGCGAGTCTTTTGTTGGTACCAAGCTGTTTGATAGCTTGCAACAAAATGGTTTGCTCTATGGTGAAATGGACATTTATCATCGACATGCTGATTTGTCAGGAACAGGCAAAGTGTTGTTTAGCGTTGCCAATATTATGCAACCTGGCACGTTAAAGCATGATGATCCGAATGAATTTACCACCAAGGGCATTTCATTTTTTATGACTCTTCCTTGTTATGGTGACCCGGAACAGAATTTTAAGTTGATGCTGAAAACAGCACAGCAAATTGCGGATGATTTAGGCGGTAATGTTCTTGATGATCAACGCTTGTTGATGACCCCGGACAAACTGGCCGATTATCGGCGTCAGATTCAGGCATTCAAAGCCCAAGCAGTTTAATTATATAGAGATACCCAAACAATAATTTGATGTTGTTGTTTGAGTATCTGATGAGGAGGCTCCGGCAGGGAGCCTTTTTTCATGAATCCGAGAAGTAAACATGCAGACCATAGAACAGAAAATTCAAGAATTGCGGGATACGCTCCACCATCACTCAATCTTATATTACGTTGAAGATAATCCATCGATTCCTGACGCAGAATATGACCGTTTGATGAGAGAACTCATCGCGTTGGAGCAAGCCAATCCCGAGTTGATTTCTCCGGATTCTCCGTCGCAGCGTGTCGGTGGGATGCCGCTCGATGGATTTGCAACCGTTCAACATGAGCTCCCGATGCTGTCGTTAGATAATGCTTTTGACGATCAAGAGTTGGACAGTTTTTCCCGGCGGATGAATGAGCGTTTAGCCGGACAGCGTATTGCACTGTTCTGTTGTGAACCGAAATTAGATGGTCTGGCCGTGAGTCTGCTTTACGAGAATGGTGTTTTGGTGCGCGCAGCTACCCGGGGGGACGGAACCACAGGCGAAAATATCACTGAGAATGTGAAAACGATTCGTGCCATTCCGTTAAAGCTCAGGGGGGATGACTGGCCGGCTCGTATTGAAGTGCGTGGTGAAGTGTTTATGCCTAAAGCGGGATTTGCCGCACTCAATGAAGCGGCAATCAAGAAAGGCGAAAAGACCTTCGTCAATCCCAGAAATGCGGCTGCCGGCAGCCTGAGACAGCTTGACTCAAGGATTACGGCAAAACGCCCGCTGAGCTTTTACGCTTATGGCATTGGCGTGATTGAAGGGACAACGCTGGCATCCTCACACTATGAGCGGCTGACTCAGTTAAAACAGTGGGGGCTGCCGATGTGTCCTGAAACAGTTCAGGTCGCCAATCTGGATATGGTGAAGATGTACTATCAGGATATTTTACAGCGTCGGGAAGACCTTGCGTATGAAATTGACGGGGTCGTGATTAAGGTTGATGATCTTGGGTTGCAGGAACAGCTCGGATTTATCTCAAAAGCGCCTCGTTGGGCGATTGCTTATAAGTTTCCAGCCCAAGAAGAAATGACTCGCCTGAAAGATGTTGAATTTCAGGTCGGCAGAACGGGGGCGATTACACCGGTTGCAAAACTGGAACCCGTATTCGTCGGTGGCGTAACGGTGAGTAATGCCACCTTACATAATGCTGATGAAATCGAACGATTAGGCGTTCGTATCGGTGATACAGTGGTAATTCGTCGTGCTGGCGATGTTATTCCACAAATTGTTTCCGTGGTCATGGAACAGCGGCCTGACGACTGTCGGGAAATTGTGTTCCCGTCTCATTGTCCGATTTGTCATTCAGATATTGAGCGGGTTGAAGGGGAGGCCGTTGCCCGCTGTACCGGTGGATTGGTGTGTCAGGCTCAACGCAAAGAAGCGCTGAAGCATTTTGTTTCTCGAAAAGCGATGGATGTCGATGGTTTGGGAGATAAGGTGATTGAGCAGCTGGTGGATAAAGAGCTGATCAAAACACCGGCTGATTTATATCGTCTTTCTGCGGGTCAATTAACAATACTGGAACGGATGGGGCCGAAGTCGGCACAAAATGTTGTGCAAGCGTTACAGCAATCGAAATCAACCACCTTACCTCGTTTTTTATATGCTCTGGGGATTCGTGAAGTCGGTGAAGCGACGGCCAGCAATTTAGCAAAGCATTTCCTCACCTTGGAAAATGTCCGCCATGCGACGCACGAGTCCTTGATTGAAGTGAACGATATCGGATCGATTGTTGCGAGTCATATCATTGCATTTTTCTCAGAAGAGAAGAATCAGCATGTCGTTGATGATCTGTTGGATATGGGAATTACATGGCCGGAGATGACCGTCGCTGAAGCACCGGATGCTTTACCATTGGCTGGGAAAACCGTGGTTCTGACCGGTACGCTGACCGAGTTATCCCGTCAGGATGCCAAAGCAGCGCTTGAATCGCTGGGCGCAAAGGTCACAGGTAGCGTATCTAAAAATACCGATATGTTATTTGCAGGTGACAATGCAGGTTCTAAACTGACCAAAGCGCAGGAGTTGGGGATCGAGGTGAAATCAGAGCAAGATCTCATGGCCTTGATGGCCTCAATCTCCTGATCATATTCATGTATCCGTCGTTGATTTAAATGCTACGGCATCGGGAGGTCTCGGTGAATATCAGTGAAGTGTCAAAACTGACAGGCTTGACGGCCAAATCAATCCGCCTTTATGAAGAAAAAGGGATATTATCACCACCGCTACGTGGGGAGAATGGTTATCGGGTTTATCAGCGGTCGCACATTGATGATTTACTGCTGATCGCCCGGGCCAAAAGGGTTGGTTTCAATCTGGAAGAGTGTAAATTACTGGTCCATCTGGCCAATGATCCGAGTCGTAAAAGTTGTGCGGTCAAAGCGGAAGCGCGGAAAAAGCTCACTCAAGTCACGCGTAAGCTGAATGAGTTACAGCTCATTCAGTCTCAGCTGGAACAATGGATTGCTGAATGTCCCGGTGATGATAATAGCGACTGCCCGATCATTGATGATTTAAAGGGGCAGTCATCGCATCTGTGAACGATTCATTGATGAACCATGCGTGTAATGACTGATGGTTCATGCGTTGGTCAACTGAGCGAACCGTTGAACCCGATATCAGTAGAGTAAAGAATAGAGTTTGCGACGATACTGACTCGCCAATGGATTGCCCTGACCCAGTGCACTTAGAATATCCATGAATATCTTTTTCATTTCCCCATCGTGTGCGTTGAGGTCGGTACTCAGAAATGACCAGAGTATCGTCAATGCTTCTTCGTTTCGCTGCACCTGATGGTACTGTGCGGCAAGTTCACAAGCGATTTTCATATCTTGTGGCGAACGCTGCAATGCTTCTTCCAGCGCAACAACTTCCGGGCTATTGGACGCTTGATGATGTAACTCTAATTTTGCGAGCAAACCTTTGTATTCGTTATCCTGATATTCTAACGGAATATGTTGTAAGAGTGCTTCTGCTGCTTCAAATTGCTGGGTTTCCAACAAGCAGTTTGCTAGAGCCAGTTTGACTTCGCCTTTATTTTTGAGCGTTTCAGGGAGAGCTTGTAACAACGCCAGCGCCTGAACATATTCTTGCTGTTCTATGAGTGTCATTGCTTGTTGCAAATTCATTTCATCTTGGCTGGGAAGGTGTTTTTCAAGCATGGCCGTCACGGACTCGATGGTCTGTGGTCCACCCAATCCATCAACCGGGCGGCCCTGAGAGAAGAGCGCCAGGGTTGGGAGCGACTGAATGCCAAACTGTGCCGCGATCGCTTGTTCTTCCTGACAATTCAGTAAGGCAAGTGTAAAGGCTCCTTGATATTTCTGTGCTAATCCCTGTAACGGTTGGATTAGCGCCGCACTGGATTCGTCCATCGGTGCCCAAAAATAAAATAGGATCGGTGCAGAAAAAGAGCCTTCTAATAACTCTCTGATATTTTCTTGGGTGACATCAACGTGAAGTGGTGTATGCATACGGTGAACTTCCTGAATTCAATGGACGATAGGTTATAAGTGTGGGCGGGTTGCTAAAAATCAAGTGAAGTGAGTATATCCAGTCATAAATATGTGGCAGTCACCGCTGAGCCTGAGAGATTTGAGGTGTTTTACCCGAAGGGGCATGATTAGAATATAATGAAAAAAATAACGATAACACAAATACTTAGCCAGTTTAGCTGATTGAGACTCATTTTTACCTGTTCCAGAAGATTGGTATTCTCGGTCGAGAATAATGAGCATATTAGAAGGCGATTATGAAACAATCATGACAGCCTTCCTCTATTTTTGATTCTCAGGCCGCTAAGCGGCTTTGTTGAGAATAGCGTCCAGCCAGCGAGTGGGCAGCAGACGTTTAAGGACGGCAAAAACTTGTGTGGGTCTGGTAATGCGATAGCGGATTTTCGGGGTAGGGCTCTCCAAAGCATGAAGAATCGCAGGCAGACAGTCTTCTGGTGGTAGTGTGAACTGATTATTCGATTTTTCTTGATTCAAGCGCTCAATCTGCTGTTGATAGGCTTGTGCATGAACACTGCTGTGTGGCGATACCCAACGTAAGAATGCCGCCAGCGCATTTTCACGAAAGTTTGTCTCTATCGGCCCGGGTTCGAGAATACTGATATGAATGTCGGTCTGTCTTAGTTCAAGACGCAGCGTGTCACTCCAGCCTTCAATCGCAAATTTTGAAGCATTATAGGCACCGCGATATTTCATCGCAGCAAATCCCAGTACAGAGCTATTCTGAATAATTCTGCCGTGCCCCTGACGTCGGAATTGAGGGAGCAGTTTGGTGGTGAGATCATGCCAGCCAAAAAAATTTGTTTCGAATTGCTCTCGCATGGCCTGAGTGGGTAAATCTTCCAGTGCGCCGGGTTGACCATAAGCACCGTTATTAAACAACGCATCGAGACGGTGGTTGGTTAGTGACATGACTTGTTCGATTGCTGCATCAATGATTGCCGGATTGGTCACATCGAGATGGATGGCGGTCAGACCTTCATTTTGAAGTCGTTGGACATCTGCAATGTGTCGGCATGAGGCGATGACTTGATAGCCCTTTTGATGTAAAGCATGAGCAGTGACGTAGCCGATACCCGATGAGCATCCGGTAATAAGTATTGTTTTTGTCATTCGTTTCCTCGTTGATAGGCGAGTATGCCGTTTATCGATGGGTTGATCATCCGATGGGATTTACGGCAATGCCTGCACAATTTGTTTGAGTGCCGGTTCCAGATGAGAGTATTGAAATTCAAACCCCAGCTCGGTTAATTTTTTCGGCTTCGCACGAGTGCTGTCAAGCAAGAGAGCGGCAGATTCGCCCATTATCAGACGGATGACCCACGCTGGAACCGCCATAAAATGGGGTTTGTGCAATGTTTTTGCGAGTGTTTTACTGAAGGTCTTATTGGGGACCGGATGAGGCGCACAAAGATTGAAAGGCCCGTGAGCATAAGTGGTTGTTAATAAAAACACAATTGCCTGAACCATATCATGGATGTGAATCCACGGAAGATACTGCTTGCCCGAGCCGATTGGGCCACCGCAACCGAACCGATAAGGCAGCAGCATTTTTTGTAATGCGCCACCGTCCGGTGATAAAACCACGCCAGTCCTGAGCAGGCAAACTCTGGTGTTTTCAGATTCAGCTTTTTTGGCAATATTTTCCCAGGTAGTACACACCGAGTGAGAGAACTCATGACTTTGCACCTGAAGATTTTCATCAATCGGGTGTTCTTGCTGATCACCGTAGAAGCCAACCGCAGAACCACTGATGAACACTGATGGCGGGGATGAACTGGCATGAATCAGCTCAACAAGCTTTTCGGTTATTTGCCAGCGGCTCTGGCAAATGATTTGTTTCTGAGCGTCTGTCCATCGGCGATCGGCAATCGGTTCTCCTGCGAGGTTTACGACTGCATCGAAATGATTGAGATCATGACAGCTATCTAAGCTCGTGATCAATTCGAGTGGATCATGGGTAAGATGGTTGAGCTTTTCCCGGGAGCGTTTCTCTGAGCGAGTCAAGACAACAATTTCATGTTCATGGGCGATAAGCTGCTTGATCAATTCACTGCCGATGAGTCCTGTACCGCCGGTGATAAGTATTTTCATATCCTACCCATTTTATATTGCCCAAATAGACTTGTTACGGTTTGAGGTGATTCTATCCGTTGGTTTCATTCATAACATTTCATCATATATAGCATAATCATAAATGTTTTCAGAAAGTAGGGACACGGTGCCAGTGTGGTGTTCATGTTATATTTTTTGTGATTCATTCTTGGTTTTAATTGATGAATTTAGCAAAGTCACGCGCAATCCTGTCCGGATCTGTCATCATATAATCAAGTTGTTCCATACGATTCAGATCGTTGAAGCGACTTGTCACAAAAACCTTTTCCTCTCTCGGATGAGGGTTCAGTTTGGCTCAAGTGAGGAGAAATGAAAGCATTCATCGCGTTACTCAAGGTAATGCTGGGAAGTTTTAAAGATCTACTCCCGATTATTTTGGTCATTGCATTTTTTCAGTTGATCATTTTGCAACAACCTCTCCCGGACTTGATTTCAATTTTGGGGGGATTGTTACTCGTTGTGCTCGGATTGACGTTTTTTATTTTTGGTCTAGAAATGGGATTATTTCCGATTGGTGAAAGCATGGCACAGGCATTTGCCAAAAAAGGGAGCTTACTGGGGCTGTTAGGATTTGCTTTTTGCTTGGGATTTGGGACCACAATAGCTGAGCCAGCTTTAACTGCTGTTGCAACCGAGGCTGCAAAAATTGCGGCCTCCGGTGGTGTGATTGAGATGACAAAGCAATCGATGAACGACTATACCATGGGATTGCGGTTGACAGTGGCTCTGTCGGTTGGTTTTGCCATCGTTTTAGGGGTTTTGAGAATCCTAAAGGGATGGTCGATTCATTTGATGATTATTTTGGGTTACACGTGTGTCATGATTCTGACGATCTTCGCACCTGAAACCATTATCGGGATTGCTTATGATTCTGGTGGTGTGACTACATCGACAATTACGGTTCCTCTGGTAACTGCATTAGGGGTTGGACTGGCCTCTTCGATTAAAGGGCGAAATCCAATGGTAGATGGATTTGGACTGATTGCGTTTGCATCCTTACTTCCGATGATTTTTGTCATGATTTTTGGGATGACAATCACATGATAACCATTGCCCACTTTGTTCAGGTTCTATGGACCACCATTCAGGATGTCTTACCGATTGCGGTCATTTTATTTGTGTTTCAGTTGGTTATATTGCGCAAGCCTGTTGCGCGTCTGTCCCATGTGATTCTGGGATTCGGATATGTGATTCTGGGGCTTACTTTTTTCCTGATGGGGTTAGACGCGGCACTGTTTCCATTGGGAGAAATGATGGCACAACAGTTGACCGCGCCCTCATTTCTTGCTCAGGTTCGCCTCAATGACGCAGACCCACAACATTGGATCAATTACTATTGGGTTTATCTTTTTGCATTCTGTATTGGATTTAGTACGACGATCGCTGAACCGTCTTTGATTGCCGTTGCGATCAAAGCGAATAAAGTATCTGGGGGTTCTATTGGTGTCAATGGTTTGAGGGTCGCGGTTGCTTTAGGTGTGGCATTCGGTATTACGTTGGGGTGTTACCGAATTGTCGTGGGTGATCCGCTGCACTATTACATCATTATTGGTTATGTGTTGGTGGTGATTCAGACATTTTATGCACCCAAAATGATTGTCCCTTTAGCTTATGATTCCGGAGGCGTCACCACATCAACGGTCACTGTGCCAGTGGTTACTGCGCTGGGGTTAGGACTTGCATCAACGGTTCCGGGGCGGAGTCCGTTGATCGATGGATTTGGTTTGATCGCATTTGCGAGCCTTTTTCCCATGATATCGGTCATGGGATATGCGCAAGTGACACAGTGGTTGAACCGTAAACGTTCTCTGATGGAGAAAAAAGACAATGCGCTTTAAATTAATTGTTGCCTTTGTTGAAGATAGCAAAACAGACAAAGTATTAGACGCCGCCAGAAAAGCAGGAGCGACAGGCGCGACCGTAATCAATAATGCCAGAGGAGAAGGCCTCAATCAGAAAACCACCTTTTTCGGCCTGACATTAGAAGTACAGAAGGATATGGTGCTTTTTGTGGTTGAAGAGCACTTGTCTCGTCAGATTTTGGAAACGATTAATGAGGTCGGAGAATTTGAAACGGAATCGGGGCAGGGAATTGCCTTTCAGATTGATATTGAAGATGTCGTTGGCATCTCTCATCAGGTTGAAAAGTTAACCAAATACGTTGAGGATGAATTATGAATAGGCATGATAGCGTGAGAGTCCGTGATGTGATGACGGATACCTACGCCCTTGTTGATGGTTTGATGACAGTCTATGACGCGATTCGTATTGCGAAGCAACAACAGATTAAAGCTTTGATTGTCAATAAACGTCACGATGATGATGAATTCGGGATTGTATTGATGAATGATATTGCCAAAAAAGTGCTTGCCAGTAACCGTTCATCGAAGCGAACCAATATTTATGAGATCATGACCAAGCCTGCATTGTCAGTGGATCCTGATATGAAGGTGAAATATTGTGCCCGTTTATTCGAGCGCTTTGGTATCAGTCGGGCACCTGTTATTGAACATGGAAAAGTGATTGGGATGGTGAGCTACAATAATATTGTCGTTAATGGGATGCTTGAAGAAGACGATCTTGAGTAGGGAGCTTTGATTCACTGAATATGAGACTGCCCGAGGGCAGTCTATCGATCAATATGGCCTAGATTCCGTTCGGGGTCGAATACATCCCGGACGCGCTGCTTCAGTGTTTTTGCATCAGGAAACCCCTGATCTTTCTGACGTTCCCAAACCTGAACATCGTTACAGAAAATTTCAAAACGTCCCCCGGTATCCGGGCAGAGTGCAACTTGCTCGATCTCTTCGCTGAATGTATGGAGTAGCTCTTGCGCTAACCAGGAGGCGCGCAGCATCCAGTTACATTGACGGCAGTAGACAATTCGAATATTAATTTTTTGCACGAATATCACTCTCAAATAGGAATGACGGGGTGAATGCCATCATATAAAAATACATCTAAAAAAAGCAAAAATCCTGAGACTTAGTTTTTAAAGAGGATCGTTGAATCGTGATTCAGACTGGTCAACAGAAGCGTTTTGCTGTCAATGACATCCACACGTCTGCTCTGCTGGGCATCCATTTTAAAAAACTGCTTGATCAGATTTAATTGCTTCGGGGTAAAATCTTTACTCTCGCTGGAAGAAACATCCTTAAACTCGGTCGGGGAGATCAACAGATAATTCTCACTCAGTGCCCAAGTGCCGGTTTCTGATATGTCGATTTTACTCTCCGGTTCTTTCCCATTGGCATATAACTGAATCACGGAGACACGGATATACGTTTTATTCGGAAGATATTTTACGTTTGAGAGCACATCAACCCGACGGAGCGGTCCAACAGAGGCAACTTCATTTTTACTTTCAATCAGGGTGACGACTTTTGACTGCCACTCACTTGATGTCAGTAGTTGCTTGAGTTTCAGATCGCTGCCCCAGTATAACCAAGTACTTAAAACAATGGATGCAAGCAGGGTAAGCATTGCAATACGTTGGTTCATCTTTTTCACTGGCATACCTTCGTGAGATCCTCTTGATTGACAACAATGTTTAGCGTGGCATTTTTGTCACTATGTTCAACTGGGTAGACATAGTTCAATATCATTTTGTTGTCTTGACCATTGGTTGCGATCACCTGACTTGGCGGGGCATCCATCGAATGCGCTGCCCGGTATTTTTTGACGCAAAGTTCAATAGATGGCAACCATGAACTCAAATCAGGATGATTTTTTGGGGTATTAATCGGAATGTCATCTATAACCGTTAAATTACGAAACTGAGAATGCGTCGGGCCGTGATACATGACCGCTGTGATCGGCAAAATAAATGCAATCAGAAAACATAGTCTGGTTTTCCAATTGGCTTTCTGAGAAACCGATTTTGTCGTCGCTGGTATTTCTTGGCCGGGCAATATGTCGAGTGAGTTTTTTTCAAATTCAGCGACAGCATGGGCAGATTCGACCAATGCTTCTTCCTGAAGTGTCAAAAATTCTTCCGGCTGATCCTGAGGCTCATCTTTGTCTGATGTGGCCGGACTGACGGTAGGAAGTTGCTCGACGCTCGCAATCAACTGATAACCACGTTTGGGAACGGTTTTAATATACCGGGGTGACTTCGTCGAGTCATTGAGCATCTTTCTCAGCGTTGAAATTGCTTGTGTGAGGCTGGAGTCATCGACTTCAAAACCTTGCTTACGCCATACGAAATCATGGAGTTCATTACGACGAATGACCTCATTAGGATGCTGGGCAAGCATTAATAGAATTCTACTTTCGTTACTGCCTAGCCGGATCGTTTCATTATCATTTTCTTTATCGACCAACGAATTATTGTTAGGAACGAATGTAAAACGTTCAGCCAGGATGAACTTTGAGCTTATGGTATTCATCAATGTCTTCTTTTTATGTATTGAATACTGACGATTTGTCTAGTGATTATCTCAATGTCTGAGTTAAGGGCGAGTTAAGTTTTCTTGGTGCCATTTAGATATATTGAGATTTCTTGAGCACAGGATAATAAAATTTTTAGAAAAAAACACTGTTTTTAGATTCTCTAACCTTGAATTCACTTTCATGACCCATATTTTACTAGCAAGCAATAATATTTGTATACCTTATGAATCGGTATGAATGCATGAAGTCATGGAGCTAGTATGAGCGAAACGATTACGAACAACAAAGAAACTCGAGGTTTTCAGTCAGAAGTTAAGCAATTGCTGAACTTGATGATCCATTCTCTCTATTCAAATAAAGAGATCTTTCTACGGGAATTGATCTCCAATGCATCTGATGCGGCTGATAAATTACGTTTTCAGGCGCTGTCGAATCCAGAGCTATATCAAGGCGATGCTGACCTTGCCGTTCGTCTGTCTTTCGATAAAGAAGCGAAGACGCTCACGATATCAGACAATGGTATTGGTATGAGCCGGGACAGTGTGATTGATAACCTTGGGACGATTGCCAAATCGGGTACCAAAGAATTTTTTGCCAAGCTGTCTGATGAACAGGTCAAGGATTCACAGTTAATCGGTCAATTTGGTGTCGGTTTTTATTCTGCTTTTATTGTTGCTGATGCAGTGACGGTCCGGACTCGTGATGCCAGCCTTTCGGCAGATGAAGGGGTGTTATGGCATTCTCAGGGCGAAGGCGAATATACGCTGGAAACGATTCATAAAGAGAGTCGTGGTACGGATATTATTCTGCACTTGCGCGAAGAGGGTGAAGAGTTCTTATCTGAATGGCGTTTGAAAGAACTGGTTTCCAAATATTCTGATCATATTGGTATTCCGGTTTATATTCAGTCGGTAAAAACAGATGAAGAAGGTAAGGAAACCGGAGAAACTGAGTGGGAAAAAGTAAACAAAGCCGAAGCGCTATGGACACAACCCAAATCCGAAATCAGTGAAGACGAGTACAAAGCGTTTTACAAGCATGTGTCTCATGATTTTGCTGATCCACTTGTCTGGAGCCACAACAAGGTTGAAGGAAAGAACGACTATACCAGCTTGCTGTATATTCCTTCTAAAGCACCGTGGGACATGATGAACCGCGATCATAAAAGCGGCTTGAAGCTCTATGTGCAGCGTGTGTTTATTATGGATGATGCCGCGCAGTTTATGCCTTCTTATCTGCGTTTTGTCCGTGGTTTGATCGACTCAAATGACTTGCCGTTGAACGTATCCCGGGAAATTTTGCAGGATAATAAAGTGACTCAGTCACTGCGTAGTGCATGTACAAAACGTGTCCTGTCAATGCTGGATCGCATGTCCAGTGATGAAGAAAAATATCAGACATTCTGGAAAGAATTCGGGCTGGTGATGAAAGAAGGCCCTGCGGAAGATTTTTCAAACCGTGAGAAAATTGCCGGCTTGTTGCGGTTTGCCTCAACACATACAGAAAGTTCTGAGCAGAATGTCGCGCTGAAAGCGTATGTTGAACGGATGAAAGAAGGTCAGGATAAGATCTACTATCTGACTGCAGACAGCTATGCGGCAGCGAAAAATAGCCCTCACTTAGAACAGTTTAAGTCGAAAGGCATTGAAGTCATTCTGATGTACGACCGGATTGATGAATGGCTGATGAACTATCTCACTGAGTTTGACGGCAAACAATTCCAGTCTATCACCAAGGCCGGACTGGATTTGAGCCAGTTTGAAGATGAAGCTGAGAAAGAAAAACATAAAGAGACTGAAGAAGCGTTTAAAACCGTTGTCGAAAGAACACAGTCTTATTTAGGGGATCGTGTCAAAGAAGTACGTACCACCTTTAAACTTGCTTCTACGCCTGCTGTTGTGGTCACCGATGATTATGAGATCGGTACACAGATGGCGAAGTTATTAGAAGCGGCAGGGCAGGCAGCGCCGGAAGTGAAATATATTCTGGAGCTTAATCCCGAGCATGATCTGGTTAAGAAAATGGCAGATGAACCGGATGAAGAGCAGTTTGGTCGCTGGGTCGAAATTCTGCTTGGTCAGGCAATGCTGGCAGAAAGAGGTTCAATGGAAGATCCTGCTCAATTCCTGAGCGCGGTCAACCGACTCTTGACTAAGGTGCAATAAGGTTGTGAATATGCCAATAAGCCCGCACCGCGGGCTTATTTTTTTCGCGTCTGTAACTTGATGAAAATGTTTGATATTTTGTATCATATTTGGCACAAAACATTAGATATCTCTCCATCTTTAGTCGTATCCGACGTTAAAGAATGAATCCTTATGGTAGAATTCCAGACTTGAATGTCTTAGGGAAGGCGTGTATTTTGCTCGCCTATTGAATGGTCTGATGACTTGAATTATACGCTTATACCGAAACTTTCCGTGACAACGTGAATGCAGTGAGTTTCGGTATAATTCATCATTTTCTAAAGAGGATTAAACATGCGCATCATTCTTCTGGGTGCTCCAGGTGCAGGTAAAGGGACACAAGCTCAGTTCATTATGGAGAAATATGGGATTCCACAAATTTCTACCGGTGACATGCTTCGTGCTGCAATTAAAGCCGGCACTGAACTTGGTAAGCAAGCCAAAGCAGTTATCGATGCTGGTCAGTTAGTTTCTGATGATATTATTCTGGGACTGATTCAAGAACGGATCGCTCAGCCAGATTGTGAAAAAGGCTTTTTGCTCGATGGTTTCCCGCGGACAATCCCTCAAGCGGATGGTTTGAAAGCGATGGGGATTGAGATTGATTACGTGATTGAGTTCGATGTCGCCGATAAAGTGATTGTTGAACGGATGGCTGGGCGCCGTGCTCATCTGGCCTCAGGCCGGACTTATCATGTGGTATATAACCCGCCGAAAGTTGAAGGAAAAGATGATGTGACCGGTGAAGAACTGGTGATTCGTGATGACGACAAAGAAGAAACCGTACGTTCTCGTCTGGCCGTTTATCATGAGCAGACTGCACCACTGATTGACTACTACAGTAAAGAAGCGGCGGCAGGAAAGACCCGTTATCTGAAATTGGATGGGACGAAACAGGTTGCCGAAGTCAGCGCTGATATTGAAAAAGCATTAGGTTGATCCTTGGCGCTTGCTGACTGATAGTCATGAAGAACGGACTATTTTGATGGAGAAAATCCAGTACTTTCGAGGTGCTGGATTTTTTTTATCCAGTCGCTGCGCTCGTTAAAAATCGTGATAGAGTATGACCCATAACATTTTTGAAGATTGTCTTACTGAATAGGTGAAATCTGACGTGATGTATCCGGCAAAAAAACAAGGTGTACTATTAGTTAATTTGGGAACGCCGGCTGCAGCAACACCCGCTGCAGTGAAAGCGTTTTTGGCTGAATTCCTCTCTGACTCGCGTGTTATTGATCTCTCTCCGTGGGTTTGGCGCCCATTATTACATGGTGTCATTTTACCGATCCGTTCACCGAAAGTTGCGCGTTTATACCAACAGATTTGGATGGATGGCGGGTCTCCGTTAATGGTGTACTCAATGCGCCAGCGTGACAAACTGGCAAAATTGCTTGATATGCCGGTTGAAGTCGGAATGACTTACGGCCAGCCCAGTGTTCGGGATGGATTGCAGCGTTTAATGGCACAGCAAGTTGAATCTGTCACGGTATTGCCGCTTTATCCTCAATATTCAGGTACAACAACAGCCGCGGTTTATGATGCGGTTGCCAATGCGTTGAAGTCATTTTCGGTCGTCCCTGAACTTCGTATCATCCGCGATCATTATCATCATCCCCTTTATATTAAAGCATTGGCTGAGAAAGTCCGTGAGTCTTGGGCGCTGCATGGCCGGGGAGATTATCTGCTCTGTTCCTATCATGGGATTCCGCAACGCTATGCTGATAATGGCGATATTTATCCTCAGCACTGTGTCGCAACCACCCGGCTTCTCGCGGCTGAACTGGGGTTAGACGAGCATCAAATCGGTACGACGTATCAGTCTCGTTTTGGTAAAGAAGCGTGGTTACAGCCTTATACCGATAAAACATTAGAAAACCTCCCCCAAAACGGTGTGAAGAGTCTGGATATTATTTCTCCGGCGTTTGCGGTGGACTGTCTGGAAACGCTGGAAGAAATCGCACAAGAGGGTAAAGAGACGTTTCTCCAAGCCGGCGGAGAGGTTTACAACTTCATTGGTTGTCTGAACGATTCCGATACCTATGTATCTTTATTCGCTGAATTGGTGAAACATTCAACAAATAAACCTGAATGAGTTTTTATCCATGTACCTTCTGTCAAACTATTGCTAGGGTTTATATAAGGTAAAAGCGAAAAGTGGTTATCAGAATATGAAGCAATGGTATTTACTTTATTGTAAGCGTGGAGAACAGCAGCGGGCCAAATGCCATTTGGAGAATCAGGGCGTTGAATGCTATTACCCTGAGATTGAAGTTGAGAAAATTCTGCGAGGGAAAAAACAAACCTTGCTTGAGCCGCTGTTCCCTTCTTATATGTTTGTCTGTTTTGATTATGAGGTCGGCCCTAGCTTTGTATCCGTTCGTTCAACAAGAGGTGTGACGGATTTTATCCGTTTCGGGCAGCATCCTAAAGAAGTGAGTGCTGAGTTGGTCGAACACTTAAAAGCGTTGGAAGCCAACCCTCAGTCTCTCCAGAGGATGCCACAGCGTGGGCAGGTCGTTCGGGTGAAAGGTGGGCAATTTGCCGGAATTGATGCCATTTATCAGGAAGCGGATGGAGAAATGCGTTCGATCATGTTGGTGAAAATGATTAGCCAGACCGTTGCGATGAGCTTTGATAATCGAGATTTGGAGTTTTCTTAGACGATTTTTTATGAGAACTCATTCAAGCAGGTCAGTCTTACCCTCATAAAAAAACAGCAGGATGTTCTCCTGCTGTTTTTCGTTGACTCCCAATGAAGCCCAAGCCCTGAAATTAGTAAGCTTCCTGATGAACGTTCTTGACTGCTCGTCCGGATGGGTCAATACAGTTTTTAAATGATTCATCCCATTCAATGGCTTTTGCCGATGAACAGGCAACCGATGGTCCGCCCGGAACACATCTTGCTGCCGATTCAAGTGGGAACAGTTCTTCAAAAATTTCCCGGTATACATAACCTTCTTTGGTTGTCGGTGTATTGTAAGGGAAGCGGAACTGTGCCGTTTCCATTTGCTGATCGGTGATTTTTTCTTCCGCGACCGCTTTGAGAGTATCAATCCAGCCGTAGCCGACCCCATCGGAAAACTGTTCTTTCTGCCGCCAGGCGATTGAATCAGGCAGATAGTGTTCAAAGCATTCACGTAAGATATGTTTTTCCATTTTGCCGTTGCCGCACATCTTATCTTTCGGGTTTAAACGCATTGCCACATCGATAAACTCTTTATCCAAGAATGGGACTCGTCCCTCGACACCCCACGCGGCCAGCGATTTGTTAGCCCGGGCACAGTCAAACATGTTGAGTGCCAGTAGTTTGCGAACGGTTTCTTCGTGGAACTCGCGCGCGTTCGGGGCTTTATGGAAATAAAGATATCCCCCGAAAATTTCATCAGCACCTTCACCGGAAAGGACCATTTTAATCCCCATGGCTTTGATTTTTCGTCCCATCAAAAACATCGGTGTGGATGCCCGAATCGTGGTCACATCATATGTTTCGATGTGGTAAATCACATCGCGGATGGCATCCAGACCTTCCTGAATGGTATAAGTCATCTCATGGTGAACTGTGCCGATTTTTGTTGCGACTTCCCGGGCAGCTTTGAGATCGGGGGCACCTTCCAGACCAATTGCAAATGAGTGCAACTGAGGCCACCAGGCTGCCGATTGCTCATCATCTTCAATCCGCATTGCAGCGAAGCGTTTCGCGATTGCGGAAGTGATCGATGAATCCAGTCCTCCGGACAGCAGGACACCGTAAGGCACGTCAGTCATAAGTTGCCGTTTGACCGCGGCTTCCAAGGCTTGAGTCAACTGCTCTTTATCAGTCATGTTCTCTTCAACGGCACTATAGTCGTTCCAGTCTCGCATGTAGTAGCGAACCGGTTCTTGATCGGATGAACCGTAATAACAACCCGGAGGGAATTCGCTAATGGTTTTACAAACCGGAACCAGTGCTTTCATTTCGGAAGCAATATAGTAGTTTCCATGCTCATCGGTGCCTTGATAGAGTGGGATAATACCGATGTGGTCACGACCGACCAGATATTGGTTTTTTTCTTCATCGTACAGGATGAAAGCGAAGATACCGTTAAGTTCTTCGAGTAAATCTGCACCCATGTCCTGATAAAGGGCAAGAATGACCTCACAATCAGAATCGGTCTGGAAATCATACTTATCTTCGTAACGGGCACGGATTTCTTTATGGTTATAGATTTCACCGTTGACAGCGAGTATATGCTTTTTATTCGGGCTATAGATTGGTTGAGCGCCGCTATTCAGACCAACGATAGCCAGTCTTTCATGCGCCAGAATTGCATGGTCCGATGTATAAATACCAGACCAGTCCGGACCACGGTGACGGAGTTTTTTGGACATTTCCAGTGCCAGTGGACGTAGCTTCGATGCATCGCTTTTTATATCTAAGATGCCAAATATAGAACACATACTCATTCCCTTATGATTTTTGCTTTGAATGCTAATGTGCCACTTTTTCTGAAAAAGACAACCCTTGGTTCAGTGTATTTCCATTAAAACTGGTTTTGTGGTGAATTTAATTTTAATTTTAATTTTATTTATTAAATAAAATTTAATTTTGGAGCGGATTTGATTTATTTTTATTCAGATGTAACTGTCGATATGTATTATCAAACGCTAGGGAGATGTCGGAAGGATAGAGTAAGGCAACCCGTCGGGTTGCCTTACTGAACAATATTATGATGACTCTTCGAGCAGCTTTTGGAGTAGAACACCGTTGAGCATTGCCCGTTTAATCATGGCAAAAGCAGCAATCGGCGGTTGTTTATAAACCTGTGAGGCCACAATCGGGAGATTTTTATAGAATGCTTTCAGAGATTGATTCTGTACATTACGTTCGATCGCCGGGAAAATCAGATCCTGCGCCGTGGTGATATCTCCGGCGATGATAATCTTTTGCGGATTAAACAAGTTCACGGTAATCGCGACGGCTTTCCCTAAATGATCACCGACCTTTATCAAGGTCTGACGTGCCAGTTCATCGCCTTGATTGGCATGCTCGCAAATGTCGTTAATGGTAATCTGATCTAAATCTGACAGGGTTGACTGGTAGCCCTGGTCTAGAAATTGTCTGACCCGTTTCACAATTGCCGGGTTAGAGGCGACGGTTTCCAGACAACCGAAATTACCGCATTGACACTGTGCGCCTAAGGGATCGATTTGAATATGACCGATTTCCCCGACGTTGCGGTTAAACCCGAGGAAAATCCGGCCATTGACAATCATCCCGGCCCCGGTACCACGGCCGACACTAATTAAAATCGAATCCTGACAATCCTGACTTGACCCGAAATAATGTTCTGCGAGAGCAAGCCCTCGGATGTCATTGCCGATAAAACACTCGACGCCAAAGTGATTTTTGATGATATCTCCCATCGCGAGTTCATCAACATCGACATTGTGCATATATTCAACGACCCCTGTTTCTGGATTGACCAGCCCGGGAAGAACCACACCAATGGCAATTAATTGTTGAATATAAGTTTGTTTTTCTCGGATGAATTGGTGAATGTAGTGCAGTAAGCCCTCGATGAGTTCTTTTTGATGCAGATATTGAAACTCATGATAATCGGAAACTATTTCGTTACCACCCAGATCATAAAGACTGATCTGGACGTAGTCTCGGCCCAATCTGACTGCAACGGAATGAAAAGGAAGTACCTCGGTTTCCAGTGAGATAGCCCGGCGACCACCGGTCGATGCTTGTTGGGCGACTTCTTTAATGAGGCCTTTTTCCAGCAGTTGACGGGTAATTTTAGTGACACTGGCTGGTGCTAACTGACTAATATCTGCAACCTGAATTCGAGAAATCGGACCCTGTTGATCGATGAGCCGATACACAGCGGCACTATTAAGTTGTTTGACTAAATCTACATTACCTTTTTGCGTATCATTCATTGCTTATGCTGCTCGTCTTGATCATTTCTTATCTTGTCATCGGATTGTAAAATTTTTTATCGATGATAGCCTAACCACGTATTCATTGTGCTTATTGTGTCGGTTTGGTAGCGTGATGTCTATGTTACTTTCTTCTATACCAGCAGACGATGGTATATTCACTGAGCTTGCTCGTGAGATGATGGCTGATTTTAAGTCATTGTTTCAGTCCCGAATGACCCGCCAAAGCGGTAATATACTGCCTTATTGCTAAGAAAATAAAGTCCTCTCCAACCGGAGCTGTGGCATTGGTCACTAATCTTTCGCCATCTAAGTTTACTTTTCGCAATATTTACCCGGATAGGGAGCCTCATTGGCGGGATTTTTTAATGTCGATTCCGGTGTTAAAAACCAGAAAGACCGCTTTATCGATTTAAAATGATCGATCTCAGGAAATAATCTGAAGAATATCCCTGAATCATATTGTGTAATCACAAAGAATTGTGGATCATTAGGGGTGTTAATTTTTATGTCCTAACAGCAAAATTATTCGCGGTGTACTTGTCTGGATTCAAACAGATGGGTCACGGTCCTGAGAATACAAAATTATTGAGGTGTTATAGATGAGTGAAGCTGAGGCTCGTCCATCGAATTTTATCCGTCAAATTATTGATAAAGACTTGGCGGAAGGCAAACATACCAGTGTGCATACCCGATTCCCCCCAGAGCCGAACGGCTATCTTCATATCGGACATGCGAAATCAATCTGTTTGAATTTCGGTATTGCTCAGGATTATCAGGGCCAGTGTAACTTACGTTTTGATGATACAAACCCGGAAAAAGAGAACATTGAATATGTTGAGTCAATTAAGAAAGACGTCAACTGGTTAGGTTTTCAATGGGCAGGTGAGGTGTGCTATTCCTCTGATTATTTTGAACAACTTTATCGCTATGCGGTTGAGTTGATTGAGAAAGGTCTGGCTTATGTTGAAGAACTGACACCCGAGCAAATTCGCGAATACCGAGGGACCTTAACTCAGCCGGGGAAAGACAGTCCTTATCGTGATCGCAGTGTTGAAGAAAATCTCGCGTTGTTTGAAAAAATGCGCAATGGTGGATTTCAAGAGGGGGAAGCCTGTTTACGTGCCAAAATCGACATGGCTTCTTCTTTCATTGTTTTGCGTGATCCGGTTTTATATCGGGTGCGTTTTGCTGAGCATCACCAAACCGGTAATCAATGGTGCATTTATCCGATGTACGATTGGACCCATTGTATTTCGGACGCATTGGAAGGCATTACTCATTCTTTATGTACTCTGGAGTTTCAGGATAACCGACGCCTGTATGACTGGGTTCTGGATAACATCTCCATCCCTTGTCATCCAAGACAGTATGAATTCAGCCGCTTAAACCTTGAATATACGGTGATGTCGAAACGTAAGCTGAATCAGTTGGTGTCAGAAAAGCTGGTTTCAGGGTGGGACGATCCTCGGATGCCGACTATTTCTGGTTTACGTCGTCGTGGATTCACACCTGCTTCGATTCGTGAATTCTGTAAACGCATTGGTGTGACGAAGCAAGAGAATATGATTGAGTTTGGTTCATTAGAGTCTTGTATTCGTGATGATCTGAACGAGAATGCGCCCAGAGCGATGGCGGTTCTGGATCCGGTCAAAATTGTCATTGAAAATTATGATGCTGACGCCGTAGAAATGCTGGATGTCGCCAATCATCCGAACAAACCAGAGATGGGAAGCCGTCAAGTGGCCTTTAGCCGGGAAGTCTGGATTGAACGTGAAGATTTCCGTGAAGAAGCAAATAAGAAGTACAAACGCCTTGTATTGGGTAAAGAAGTCCGCTTACGTGGTGCTTATGTGATCAAAGCGGAGCGGATTGAAAAAGATGACGACGGTGAAATCACAACCATTTACTGTACTTATGACGCTGATACTTTGGGGAAAAACCCTGCGGATGGTCGTAAAGTCAAAGGTGTCATTCACTGGGTCTCGGTCAGTCAGGGCATTCCAGCAGAGTTCCGGCTTTATGACCGACTCTTTTCGGTCGCAAATCCAGCGACAGAAGATGATTTTACGCAAGTTCTGAATCCTGAATCTCTGGTTCGTAAGCAGGGTTTTGTCGAAGCCAGTTTAGTTGAAGCAAAACCAGAATTTGGTTATCAGTTTGAACGTTTAGGTTATTTCTGTGCCGATAATCGTGATTCTTCAGCCGAATCATTAGTGTTTAACCGCACTGTCGGTTTAAGAGATACGTGGGCAAAAATTGAAGCAGCTTAGTCTGCTTTGTTCAGTCACGAGAGAAAAGCCAGCACTGTGTGCTGGCTTTTTTTATGGCCATTTTGCTGCGATTTTATGCTCAGTCCTCAGTGAGGATTATTATGGTGTCTGCTTGTTCAGCGGATGATTTTTAAACAAATCCGACGTCTCACCGGAGGAATTTAGATAGGTTAACGAGGCGAATGATCGCGCAGGAAAGTGGAAAATGTGTGAGATGCGCGCAATTATTGTAGGCAAAACAGTTTTTTTCCCGATAACCTATAGTTTTGCTGGTGTAATCCGATATATTTAACAGATTATCGAATTTATTATTCTAAGCACATAGCTGAGCTTTATATGCGTCAATTGTTAAAACGTCTGTTGTTCCCACTTGCAATAGCAGCCGTGAGTCAGATTTTTCTTGTTCACGCAGAAGGGATTCGTCTGCTTGGGCCGACGGGGCAAGTGCAGTCATCACCACAATACAGTGAAGCGGTAAGGTCTTCGGCTGTATCTTCTCATAATGAGCCTTCAAAATTTTATGGCCCGACGTCTGAAACGGAAACATTATGGTCCATTGCCTCAAAACTCAGACCATCCAATCAGGTGACCGTTCAGCAAACGTTACTTGCGCTTTATCAGTTAAACCCCGAGTCATTTGAACAGCAGAATATCCACAGTTTAATTCCGGGGAGCCGACTACGTATTCCATCGCTGGTACAGATCCGTAGTGTTACCACAGCAGAAGCAACACGGGTTATGCAGGCGCATCAGCAGCGTTTGGATCAAACAAGCCGTGTTGCGTCAACGGGTTCATCCACTGCAACCAACGCGCGGACAGTGCAACCTGCCGAGTCAGCATCGGTCAATACAACAACACCATCAACAGTACCGTCTGCAACGAAGCCAGCGCAGCAACAGACCGCGACGCAGCAAGTCAGTCTTCCGGCAGAGAAAATCATTCCGTCAGAGCAACCAGCTCAGACGGAAGCGCCACAGTCTGTACTGTCATTCTCATCGTCAAGTCCGGCAGGAACAGATTCAGAAATTCTGGCCCTTGAAGAAAAAAACCATCGTTTGACACTCATGCTGTCAAAAGTTCAGGCAGAAGTGAGCGATCTGAAGAGTGAACTGGGGGATGAGAACAAAGTTCGTACCGAAGTTGAAAAGCTGCTGGCAGAAGAACGCCTCAAACGTGCTGAAGCCGAGCGAATGGCTCCGACCTCTCTCGATAAACTGCTCTCCAATGGGTGGGCAGTCGGAGCGCTTGCACTCATTCCCGGGCTATTGATTGCTTTGTTGATCATGTGGCTGATGGGCCGGAGAAAATCGGCTGAAACACCATCCGATGTGGCCACTGAGTCGAAGGACGTGAGTGATAAACCCGTTAGTATCGGGGATGCCGCAGAGATTGATGGTAACGATGACGAACTGGATGATCTGTCACTTGATGATGACCTCTTTAGCACGACAGGCTCTGAATCTGAAGAAAATGACACCCAGGATGAAGCGGATACCGATGATGTATTTGCAGAGCTTGACGATGTCGATCTTGATTTGGATTTAGGGGATGAAAGCGAAGAAGATTTGTTTGCCAGCATCGATGATGATGGTGACTTAGTCGATCCTGACCTCGATAGTGATTTTTCTGCAAGTGCGAATGGCATTAGTGTCAACAGCGAAGATAAAGCGGTCGGTCTGGAAGAGATGGAACGTGCGCTTGAAGATGCATCTCTCGCGGCTGATGAAGAACCGGCTGACAGTGAGGATTTTGATCTTTCCAGTGACGATCAAGTCGGTATGTCTCAGAACGAAATCGAGACATTGCTCGATGGTGATACGCTTGATGAGGATTTGGATGAGACAGAGCTCGACCAATCCATGCTCGATGATCTTTTGGCAGAAGAACAAGATGATGAATTTGATCTGGGTGGTGCCGGACTTGCTTCTGACAGCGAGCTGGAAGCTCTATTTGACAGTATTGAGCAACAAGCGGATCTGGAGCAGCTAGAGGCAAACAGTCAGGACGATTCATTCTTAGATGAAGCATTTGACAGTGAAACGGTCGATACACCTGATAACGAAGATCAACCAGAAAGTGTGACCGATGAAAGTACCGCGTTGCTGGATGAGTTATTGGATGAATCGGACGACTCAGACGATGAGCTTAATTGGGATAAAGAATTAGAAGATCTGGGCGGTTTTGAGTTAGCGGATGATAGCGATGATGAGTCATTTGATTTTGAAACGCTCGATTTTGACGAAGACTTGGACACGGATTCTGATCTTGATGAAGAGGCGCCCCCACTCGATGACGGCACGGAGTTATTCGATGAATTACTCGAAATTGAACAGCATAGTCGTGAGGAAGATGACGATTTTAATCGTGAAGGATTTATTGATGATCTGATTAGTTCTGCGCCGGATAAAGACCCGTTATTAGATGAAGTCGATTTTGAAACATCTGATTCAGCAGATACATCACAAGAAGATGCCGATGACTTTGATTTCAACCCGGAAATTGAAGGAAGTGGACAGGCTGAGCAAGATGAGTCTATTACAGCCAATGAGTTTGGGATTCCGCAAGATACGGATTGGGATCTTGAGGACGAACTGGAACCATCTTCGTCATTAGCGGAAGCTGAATCTGACGCGACGGACGAAACGCAACCGGCGGATATCGATGATGAGCGGTCTGCCGAGCCAGCCATCGCGCCGGAAGCCACTCAGGCCGAGGCGGCAGTTGATGAGTCGCCGGAGCATGACGATTTATCGGACTTTATCGATGATGACGCGCTGCCTGAATTTGATGAAACCGCAGCACTGGATGAATCGGCCGCGGCAGATACCGACGAAGGACAACCACAACCGACGGATATCGATGATGATCCGTCTGCTGAGCAAGCTATCGCGCCGGAAGCGACTCAGGCCGAGGCGGCAGTTGATGAGTCGCCGGAGCATGACGATTTATCGGACTTTATTGATGATGACGCGCTGCCTGAATTTGATGAAACCGCGGCACTGGATGAATCGGCCGCGGCAGATACGGACGAAGGACAACCACAACCGGCGGATCTCGATGATGAGCCGTCTGCTGAGCCAGCCATCACGCCGGAAGCGACTCAGGCCGAAGCGACAGTTGATGAGTCGCCGGAGCATGACGACTTATCGGACTTTATTGATGATGACGCGCTGCCTGAATTCGACGAAACCGCGGCACTGGATGAATCGGCCGCGGCAGATACCGACGAAGGACAACCACAACCGGCGGATCTCGATGATGAGCCGTCTGCCGAGCCAGCCATCGCGCCGGAAGCCACTCAGGCCGAGGCGGCGGTTGATGAGTCGCCGGAGCATGACGATTTATCGGACTTTATCGATGATGACGCGCTGCCTGAATTTGACGAAACCGCGGCACTGAATGAACCGGCTGCGACAGATACGGACGAAGGACAACCACAACCGGCGGATCTCGATGATGAGCCGTCTGCCGAGCCAGCCATCGCGCCGGAAGCGACTCAGGCCGAAGCGACAGTTGATGAGTCGCCGGAGCATGACGACTTATCGGACTTTATTGATGATGACGCGCTGCCTGAATTCGACGAAACAGCGGCACTGGATGAATCGGCCGCGGCAGATACCGACGAAGGACAACCACAACCGGCGGATATCGATGATGAGCCGTCTGCTGAGCCAGCCATCGCGCCGGAAGCGACTCAGGCCGGGGCGACAGTTGATGAGGAGTCGCTGGAGCATGACGATTTATCGGATTTTATCGATGATGACGCGCTGCCTGAATTTGATGAAACCGCGGCACTGGATGAATCGGCCGCGGCAGATACGGACGAAGAACAACCGCAACCGGCGGATGTCGATGATGAGCCGTCTGCTGAGGAAGCTGTAGCGCCGGAAGCCACTCAGGCCGGGGCGGCAGTTGATGAGTCGCCGGAGCATGATGATTTATCGGACTTTATTGATGATGACGCGCTGCCTGAATTCGACGAAACCGCGGCACTGAATGAACCGACTGCGACAGATACGGACGAAGGACAACCACAACCGGCGGATCTCGATGATGAGCTGTCTGCTGAGCAAACTGTAGCGCCGGAAGCCACTCAGGCCGAGGCGGCAGTTGATGAGCCGCCGGAGCATGATGATTTATCGGACTTTATTGATGATGACGCGCTGCCTGAATTCGACGAAACCGCGGCACTGGATGAATCGGCTGCGGCAGATACGGACGAAACGCAACCGGCGGATCTCGATGATGAGCCGTCTGATGAGCAAGCCATCGCGCCGGAAGCGACTCAGGCCGAGGCGGCAGTTGATGAGCCGCCGGAGCATGATGATTTATCGGACTTTATTGATGATGACGCGCTGCCTGAATTTGACGAAACCGCGGCACTGAATGAACCGGCTGCGACAGATACGGACGAAGGACAACCACAACCGGCGGATCTCGATGATGAGCTGTCTGCTGAGCAAACTGTAGCGCCGGAAGCGACTCAGGCTGAGGCGGCGGTTGATGAGCCGCCGGAGCATGATGATTTATCGGACTTTATCGATGATGACGCGCTGCCTGAATTTGACGAAACCGCGGCACTGGATGAATCGGCTGCGACAGATACCGACGAAGGACAACCACAACCGGCGGATCTCGATGATGAGCCGTCTGCTGAGCAAGCCATCGCGCCGGAGGCGACTCAGGCCGAGGCGGCGGTTGATGATCAGCCAGAGCACGATGATTTATCTGATTTTATGGATGAAGAAGCTGCTCCTGAACCTTTCCCGAGAACTTCTCTTGATGAAGAGACTTTAGGTGCGCTGTTAGATGAAAACGCTGAGCCAGAGCAGTATGTTTTTGAACCCAACTTAGATGAAGAACGGATCGCCAGTGCAGGGATGGATTTTGATTCGATGCTGAGTATGGGAGGAGAAGACTGGAATGGGTTCAAGCTTTCTCCGGAACAACAAGCGTCGATTCCTGATGAAGTGCCGGAAGAAGAGCTGGATGTCTGGCGTACTGAAAACCAAACACATGAACCTCAGGCCGACTCGGAAGACTGGGAAGTTCAGGATGACTTATTCGATAACGATTCTGGACAGAAACGTCATTTAACCATTGATGAGCTGATGTCTCAGGTTGAAGGGCATGACCAGCCATTTGAAGAAGTCGATCTTAAGTTAGATGTCGGGTTAAATGAGTTCCCGGATGTGATCGGGGATATCACTAATGTTGACGTTGACAGCAATGCAGAAGCCGCAGGAAAGCTTGATTTGGCGAAGATTTACATCGAAATGAATGATGAAGCCGGTGCGGTGAAATTGCTGGAAGAAGCGATTGTTGATGGCAATGATGAGATTCGTCAGGCTGCCAAACGTTTGATTGATGAGCTGAACCGGAGACATTAACGGGTGAAGAGACTCGAATGACCCACAAAGCGCTGCTATCTATGGAGACTCAAGGGACATTGCTTGTAGTCCATTAGAAATTTTTTCAATTTGCGATTATACTGCCGGGCCTGTTTGATAAGAGATGTAGATGATGAGAATCGCTTTAGGTGTTGAGTATCATGGCGCTCATTATTATGGCTGGCAGCGACAACGGGAAGTCCCGAGTGTTCAGGAAGCGTTGGAGAAAGCGTTAAGCCAAGTTGCGAATCATCCGATAGAGGTTCAGTGTGCTGGCCGAACGGATGCGGGGGTTCACGGCACGGGGCAAGTGGTTCATTTTGATACCGAGGTGCAGCGAAAAACCGCAGCATGGACCATGGGTGTGAATGCGAATTTACCTCAAGACATTGCTGTTCGGTGGGCACAGGAAGTTCCTGATACCTTTCACGCCCGTTTTTCAGCAACAGCGAGGCGTTATCGCTACGTGATATATAATGATAACTTGCGACCTGCGATTTTATCCGCAGGGGTCAGTCATTATCATGGTGATTTATGCGTAGAAAGGATGCACCAAGCCGGGCAGTTCTTATTGGGGGAAAATGATTTTACCTCGTTCAGAGCCGTGCATTGCCAGTCACGTAGTCCGTGGCGGAATGTCATGCATTTGCAAGTGACGCGTCACAATCGTTATGTTGTGATTGATATTAAGGCAAATGCATTTGTCCACCATATGGTCAGAAATATTGCCGGGAGCTTAATTGCTGTCGGCAGAGGTGAGCAAGAGCCTGAATGGATCCAATGGCTATTGGACGCAAAAGATCGGAAGCTTGCGGCTGCAACTGCAAAAGCCGAGGGGCTTTATTTGGTTGAAGTCGAGTATCCGCAAACATTTAATTTACCGGAACAACCCGTTGGTCCGTTATTTTTACCTGATACGTTGAACGAGTTGCGTTAGTCTGGTTCAAATGATGATTCAGCGTGTTGCAACTTCGTTTCACGAAGGTACAACCAGTTTTTTATCAACATACCGAGGTTTATGTGATTTAATCCTCTGGGTGTTTATTGTCGAATAATTTTCTCTTGCCGTTGCAAGGGAGAGGAGTAAGGGTCTTCCACATGAGTTGGCTTGAAAAGATTTTAGAGAAAAGCAATATTGTCAGTTCGCGAAAAGCATCAATTCCTGAAGGTGTTTGGACAAAATGTACGTCTTGTGAACAAGTCCTTTATTATGCTGAGCTTGAGCGTAATTTAGAAGTTTGTCCAAAGTGTAATCACCATATGCGGATGAGTGCGCGTCGTCGTCTGGAAAAATTTCTTGATGAAGGCAACCGCACCGAGATCGGTGAGGCATTAGAGCCACAGGACAAGTTAAAATTTAAAGACTCAAAACGTTATAAAGAGCGGCTTGCTGCGGCACAGAAAACGAGTGGCGAGAAAGATGCCCTCGTCGTCATGAAAGGAGAACTTCTCGGTTATCCACTGGTTGCTTGTGCATTTGAGTTCTCCTTTATGGCGGGTTCGATGGGGTCTGTTGTTGGCGCGCGTTTTGTAAAAGCGGTTGAAGCTGCAATTGAAGCCAAGTGTGGTTTGATCTGTTTTTCTGCCAGTGGCGGTGCCCGGATGCAAGAAGCGCTCATGTCACTGATGCAAATGGCAAAAACCAGTGCCGCACTGGAACGTTTATCGCAAAATGGCTTACCGTTTATCTCGGTGATGACTGACCCGACTATGGGGGGCGTTTCTGCGAGTTTGGCAATGCTCGGGGATATTAACATTGGTGAGCCAAAAGCCGTGATTGGGTTTGCTGGCCGTCGTGTTATTGAACAGACCGTCCGTGAAGATCTTCCTGAAGGTTTCCAGCGTAGTGAATTTCTTCTGGAGCATGGCGCGATTGATATGATTGTTGACCGTCGCGAAATGCGTGCTCAGATTGCAAGCCTGTTGGGTAAAATGATGAATTACCCGGCTCCGGCGACAGAATCCGGAAATGATAGCGCTTATACGGTACCCGAAGCTGAAAAAAAAGAGTAAAGTAGTTCTCCCATATTTTAATAGTATGCTTGTTTAATGAGTCAGAACGCTATACCACAAGCCACATCCTCATTATCGATGTGGCTTGATTACTTATCCAGTATCCATCATTCATCCATAGATTTAGGTCTTGATCGTGTTCAGGTTGTGGCCCAGAGAGCCAACCTTACCAAACCTGCACCAACCATTATTACGGTTGCCGGGACAAATGGTAAAGGTTCTACCTGTGCGATTCTTGAAGCGATCCTGCTTGCTGCGGGCTACTCCGTGGGGGTCTACAGCTCCCCTCATCTTATTTGCTACAACGAACGCGTCCGGATCAATGGCAAAGTATTAGCTGACGAATACCACACGCGTGCATTTGACTGGATTGAAAAACACCGCGGAACGACAAGTCTGAGCTTTTTTGAGTTCGGAACGCTGGCTGCATTGCGGTTATTGCAAGAAGAGCAAGTTGATGTCGCAATCCTTGAAGTCGGTTTAGGTGGTCGGTTAGATGCGACCAATGTCGTTGATCACGATGTATCAGTCATCACGAGTCTGGCGATTGACCATGTTGATTGGCTGGGGAGTGACTTGGGACAGATTGGGTATGAAAAAGCGGGGATTTTCCGTGCCGGTCGCCCCGCTATATGTGGTGAACCTCATCCACCGGCAACCGTTGCTGCCTATGCTGATGAAATCGGCGCTGAATTCTTTCAGGTTGGGATTCAATTTGATTATCAGGGTGCAGACGATGGGTGGCATTGGCAGCATGGCGCTTTTGATCTCCGTGATTTACCGAAGCCGCAATTGCCGTTACCCAATGCCGCAACTGCTTTGATGGCGCTTGGATGTGCCGGTTTAGATATCAGCGATATCAATATTGTTGAGGGCTTAAAGTGTGCCATGTTGCCCGGCAGAATGCAGCAGATCAGCCAGCAGCCGGTGATTCTGCTTGATGTGGCGCACAATCCTCATTCAGCCTCTTATCTGGCCTCACAAATAAAGCAGCGTTTCTCAAATAAGAAGATCCATCTGGTTATCGGCATGTTACATGACAAAGATATTCAGGAAACCATCTCTGCGTTATCAGCGGTGGTTGACCACTGGTATCCGGCGTCTTTAACCGGGCCTCGTGCGGCTTTTGCCAGCGAGTTGAATCGTTATATTCCTGTTCCTAGTCAAACCTATGAATCACCGGTTCAGGCTTTTAAAGCTGCGATGACACGAGCAAATGAAAATGATGCCATTATCGTTGCGGGTTCGTTTCATACGGTTGGAGAAGTTTTGGATTTTTGGAATAAACGAGGAGTGTAAACAGAGATGGCAAGTCGATTCCAAAGTCGTTTAGTTGGAACCGTTGTATTGGTTGCACTGGGTGTCATTATTCTTCCGGATATTCTGGACGGACAAAAATCACATTACAAAGAAGAGGTTGCCAGTATTCCTCTGAAACCCGACGTTGATCAAGAAACGGAACAATATCAAATATTAGAGCCTGAGACCGATCAGCTCTCTCTCCCGGATTCCCCAGTGACAGTTAAAGAAAATACCGATGAGAAAGCCTCGGATGATGCTGTTTCTGTTCAGGTACAAACGTCGTCGGAGGCGGATGATTTTCAGAGTAGTGGTTGGATCATTCAATTGATGGCACTCAAAAATAGTGATAATGCGCAGAAATTGGTCGCAGATTTGCAAAAGCGGGGTTATCAGGCGCATACCAAACAGGAAAATGGCTACACGCGTGTGATTATCGGACCCGATGTTTCAAAAAGCAAAATGGAAAGACAATTGGCTGAATTAGAAAAAATAACCGGCGCAAAGGGTCAATTGCTCAAATTTAAACCGTTAAATCCGTAAGAAAACGTTTGCGTCGCCATTTTTTCTGTTAGAATGCGCGCCATCTTAGAATGAGAGAATGTATGAACTGGTTAGATATTGTCATTTTAAGTGTGATTGGCCTGTCAGCAGTGATCAGCCTGATTCGTGGTTTTGCGAAAGAGGCATTGTCACTGGGCACTTGGCTACTTGCATTTTTTATTGCAAGTCATTATTACCCAAAGCTGGCTGTTTATTATACAAATATTCAGGATGACATGTTCCGCAACGGTGCCGCGATTGCGACGTTGTTTATTGCAACATTAATTGTTGGTGCGTTAGTGAATTATGTGATTGCCCAGCTGGTACAAAAAACAGGGCTTTCAGGTACGGATCGGGTTCTTGGCGTCGTATTTGGCGGACTCCGGGGCGTTCTGATCATTGCTGCGGTTCTGTTTTTTATGGATGCGTTTACTGCGTTTCCAAGTTCAAAATGGTGGGAAAATTCACAATTAGTGCCACAATTCCGGTGGATCATTGTGCAGTTTTTCGAACATTTGAAAACATCATCTAGTTTTCTGACCGGTGCGGTATAAATCGACCGGTATAATGTCGCAAATCGAGGATTAAGACATGTGTGGTATTGTTGGAATTGTTGGTTCAACGCTTGTCAACCAGTCTATCTATGATGCTTTGACTGTGTTACAGCATCGCGGCCAAGATGCTGCGGGTATTTGTACCATAGATAGCAATCGTTTTCGTCTGCGTAAAGCAAATGGATTGGTGAAAGATGTATTTGCTGCAAAGCATATGCAACGCCTACAAGGAACGGTTGGTATCGGACATGTCCGTTATCCGACAGCGGGGAGTTCAAGCGCATCTGAGGCGCAACCTTTTTATGTTAACTCACCGTTTGGTATCACACTGGCTCATAATGGTAATTTAACCAATGCCCAGCATGTTCGGGATAAACTATTTGAAAAAGATCGCCGTCATGTCAATACGACTTCTGATTCTGAGGTGTTGTTGAATGTACTGGCGCATGAAATTGATACGGTCAAAGGCAATGTTACTGCGGAAGATGTATTTCGCGCTGTAACCAATGTTCATCGCACGATTAAGGGGGCTTATGCCGTTGTGGCGATGATTATCGGTCATGGCATGATCGCCTTCCGGGATCCAAATGGTATTCGTCCTTTGTGCTTGGGTAAGCGCAGTGTTGATGGAAAAACCGAGTATATGGTCGCTTCTGAGTCCGTTGCATTGGATGCTGTCGGATTTGAAGTGATGCGTGATATTGCGCCGGGTGAAGCAATTTATGTCACCTTTGAAGGTGAGCTCTATACACATCAATGTGCGGATAATCCTCAACTGAATCCGTGTATTTTTGAGTTTGTTTATTTTGCGCGTCCTGACTCTTTCATCGATCAAATTTCTGTCTATAGCGCCCGGGTTGAAATGGGTAAAAAGCTGGGAGAGCGCATTCAGCAGGATTATGCTGACCTCGATATTGACGTCGTGATCCCAATCCCTGAAACTTCATGTGATATTGCCCTGCAAATTGCACAGGCGCTCGATAAACCGTATCGGCAGGGATTTGTCAAAAACCGCTATGTTGGCCGGACTTTCATTATGCCGGGTCAGCAGCAGCGCCGTAAGTCTGTACGCAGAAAGCTCAACGCGATTCGTTCTGAGTTTAAAGATAAAAATGTTCTGCTGGTGGATGATTCAATTGTTCGGGGAACCACATCAGAGCAGATTATCGAAATGGCTCGCGATTCCGGGGCGAAAAAAGTCTATATGGTTTCTGCCGCACCGGAGATTCGTTTCCCCAATGTTTACGGGATCGATATGCCAAGTGCGAATGAGCTGATTGCTCATGGGCGGGACAATGAATCTATCTGCCGTCAAATCGGTGCCGATGCTTTGATCTTCCAGACCATTGAAGATCTGGTTAGTGCCGTGGGTATCGGCAATCCGAGTATCAGTCGCTTTGAAACCTCGGTCTTTAACGGTGAGTACGTGACCGGTGATATTGATCAGGACTATCTGGACTATCTGGAAGCGATGAGAAACGATGATGCGAAAGAGCAGAAAGAGATTCAGCAAGAATTAGCGAGTCTCGAACTCTATAATGAAGAAAACTGAGTGTCGGGTTGAATAATACTCGGAATCAATCGTTACTCACTGATATGAATAAGGCTTCCATGTGGAAGCCTTTTTTATGGTCGGTTTTCAGCACGCGACAGGGGAGTCGCTACAGAACCATTGCCGCTATCCAGCCAAAGATAATCAACGGGATATTATAGTGAATAAACGTTGGCACAACGGTTTCCCAGACGTGTTCATGCTGTCCGTCTGCGTTGAGCCCGGAAGTGGGGCCGAGTGTTGAATCCGATGCCGGAGAGCCCGCATCACCTAATGCTGCGGCGGTACCAACCAATGCGATTGTTGCCATTGGTGAGAAACCGAAAGCGGCCGCGAGCGGGACGTAAATAGTTGCAATAATCGGAATCGTCGAAAATGAAGAGCCGATTCCCATGGTGACTAAGAGGCCGACAACCAGCATGAGCAGAGCCGCCAATGGCTTATTGTCCCCAATACTATGAGAGAGTGATGTGACCAGCGATTCGACCCCGCCGGTCTGTTTCATCACCGCAGCAAAGCCTGCGGCCGCAATCATAATAAAGCCGATCATCGCCATCATATGTACCCCTTTGGTAAAGACATCGTGGGTCTCTTTCCAAGCGATAACCCCACCAAAGGTAAATACCATAAATCCAGTGAGTGCACCGATAATCATTGAACCTGTCAATAACTGCACGCTGAGGGCTGCAACAATCCCGATCGCTGCCGTCAGAATATATCGACCATTAATGTGATGTCCCTGATTATGATGAACTTCGGTCAATTCCGTTTTCCGGTATTCTCTGGGTTTGCGATAACTAAAGAACACGGCAATCAAAAGCCCAACCACCATGCCGGCGCCTGGCAGCAACATTGCAGTTGGAATTTGGCTCGCTGTGACATTGACTAAGCCATTTCCCTGAAGGTTTTTCAGCAGAATATCTTTTAAGAAAATGCCACCGAAACCAATTGGCAGAACCATGTAAGGGGTAATGAGGCCAAATGTGAGAATACAGGCAATCAGACGCCGATCTAATTTGAGTTTGGCAAAAACACCCAGCAGTGGCGGAATCAAAATGGGAATAAACGCAATATGGACCGGAATAATATTCTGAGACGACATCGTCACCAGAATGAGTGCGATTAACACCGCATATTTCAAACCGGTCTGTGTTTCCTGCTGCTCTTTGCCATGAATTTTGCGAATGACCAGATGAGCAACTAAATCGGTGAGACCGGATTTAGAGATAGCGACAGCAAATGCACCGAGCATGGCATAACTGAGAGCGATCGTCGCACCGCCGCCAAGGCCACTTTCAAATGCTGCGACGGATTCATTCAGGCTCATGCCGGAAACAAGCCCGCCAACAATCGCACTAAATGTCAGTGCGACGACAACGTTGACACGAAGCAGTGCAAGTATCAGCATGATACAGACTGAAATAACGACAGGGTTCATACAATTCTCGTGTTGTAGTATTTTGAATTAGGGTTAGTTTTCTTCTGATGTGGCATCGGATAGCGGCCAGCCGCCTAATGCCTGCCATTGATTAACAATCCCACAGAACAGATCCGCTGTTTTCCGGGTGTCATAAAGTGCTGAATGTGCTTCTTTATTATCAAATGAAATCCCAGCAGCACGGCAGGCTTTTGCAAGGACGGTTTGTCCGTAGGCCAGGCCGCTTAAAGTTGCGGTATCAAACGTTGCGAAGGGATGAAAAGGAACCCGTTTGAGGTGGCAGCGTTCACTGGCTGCCATGACAAAGCGATGATCGAATGTTGCATTATGTGCCACAATGATGGCCCGGCTGCATTCGGCTTCCTTTTGTTCTTTACGAACCTGCCGATAGATTTCTTTCAGGGCTTCCATTTCACTGACCGCTCCTCTCAGCGGGCTGAATGGGTCATAAATACCATTAAATTCCAGCGCTTCTTTTTCCAGATTGGCCCCTTCGAATGGTTCGATGTGAAAATGAAGCGTGGTTGCTGGCTGAAGTTGTCCTTCGGCATCCATTTTGAGTGTGATGGCACAAATCTCAAGCAGTGCATCTGTCTCAGCATTAAAACCGGCTGTCTCGACATCGATAACAACGGGTAGATAGCCCCGAAAGCGATTTTTTAAACGTGGGATGTTGTTTACTTCCGTCATATTGACCATAACCTATATATCAGGGCTCGCATTATTGCAGATTATACGCCTGATAAAAACCGCAGATATTGATTAAAATGTTGAGAGTTATGGATAACCACGCAACTGTGGCTAGGTTTTTGCATTTCCTTTCATGTTCTAACGTGAAGTGGCAAGAGGTTGCCACTGCGGTTGTTGGTTCGGGAACCAGATGTTTGAGAGAATAGCATGTCGATAAAGTATGGGTTGATTGTCAGTTTAGGGGCGATCCTGAGTCTCTGGGGAAGTGCCGGATATGCGATGCAAAAGCATTATGTGGCAACACCTCAACAGTCAAAATGGGAAATGGTGTCCGATACGCCGCTTGAGTGCCGGCTTGTCCATCCAATCCCATCTTACGGTAATGCTGAGTTTTCTTCCCGGGCAAGTAAAAAGTTGAATCTCGATTTTGAACTGAAGATGCTGCGTCCGATGGGAGAAACCCGTAATGTGTCTTTGGTGTCGATGCCGCCGGCATGGCGTCCGGGAGACCGGGCAGAATCTGTTTCGCATTTGAAGTTTTTTAAACAGTTTGATGGCTATATCGGTGGTCAGTTAGCCTGGAATTTACTCAGTGAGCTGGAAAAGGGGCGAAATCCGACCTTCAGCTATGAGGAGTGGCAAGATCGGGATCGTTTAATTGAGGTCTCATTGTCTTCGGTGTTATTCCACAGCAAGTTCAATGATTTCAGTCTCTGTCTCAGTCGCTTGCTGCCGTACAGTTTTGAAGATATTTCGTTTACGATTTTGCATTATGACCGAGATAGTGTGCAGGTGAATAAAGCGTCACAGAAGCGTTTGGCGCAGATTGCTGAATATATTCGTTATAATCAGGATATTGACTTGGTGTTAGTTTCTACTTATACCGATGGCTCGCGTTCGAAGAATGAAAGTCAGAGTTTGTCTGAAAAACGTGCAGAAGTATTGCGTGACTATTTCAAATCGCTGGGACTCCCGGAAAACCGGATTCAGGTTGAAGGCTATGGGAAGCGTCGGGCGATTGCCAATGACATGACTCCGATTGGTAAAGAAAAGAACCGACGTGTTGTGATTTCTTTAGGCCGGACACAAGTGTGAGTTCTGTGTATCCCGGCATCTCTTGGTTGATATTACCGCCGAGATGAAAAATAAATTGTACAAAAACAGGCAGCCAATTGGCTGCCCGTTGAATGCTGGATTCGCTCGGCTGGGTGAGCTATATCCTGCGGGGGAATTATCCCTGAAGACCAGCTGTAGCTTGTTTATTCTGAATTAATTCCACCATGTAGCCATCCGGGTCTTTGATAAATGCAATATGGGTTGTGCCGCCTTTCACAGGACCGGGTTCTCGAGTGACATCTCCGCCAGCATCTTTGATGGCCTGACACGTCTGATAGATATCATCAACACCGATAGCAATATGGCCGTAGGCATTCCCTAAATCATATTCTTCAACGCCCCAGTTGTAGGTCAGTTCGATGACTGCTCCTTCTGATTCATCGCTGTAGCCGACAAACGCGAGTGTGTACTTGTATTCCGCATTTTCATTTTTACGGAGCAATTTCATTCCCATGATGTCGGTATAAAATTTGATCGAGCGCTCTAAATCTCCGACACGTAACATGGTGTGTAAAATTCGATTGTTAGACATTGCTTACTCCTGAAATGACTGGATATTATGTTTGAATGACTCACCGGATGATAAGTCGTTGCATCAGTTTAAAGAACATGGCAGATAAGCGCAAATGGCACTGATGGCATTGCTATGCCGGTCATGATGAGCACTCAGCATGCTGGTGAACAAGTGAATACATTGACTTACCGGAAGAGGAAACCGTCGAATTGTGGATCGTCGGCATCCGATAAATTAAATAAAGTCTGTTTGACGTGCTCAAGATGTTGCCACATTGCTTCTCTTGCGGCTTCTGGCGAACGTCTTTGTAGGGCAAACAGAATTTTCTCATGGTCTTCCAGCCAGGCACTTCGATAATTTTCATTGGTAATACGGACATGCAGTTGGCGCCACATCGGGCTTTCATCTCGCCGTTGCCAGAGATCCCGGACGATATCGCATAACACGCTATTTTGTGAGGCATGTGCAACAGCTAAATGAAACTGTTCATCACCATCATAATCGCCATGGCCGGTTTCCAGCTGCTTTCGTTCTATATCTAAGGCTTCACGAAGTTTCGAAAAATCATTCTTGGTCAGGTTCGTGGCTGCAAAACTGGCAATCTCGCTCTCAATGATCTGGCGGGCTTGTAACAGCTCAAATGGTCCGATATCCGAGCGTGTTTTGGGTTGGGATGCCGATGGATGTTGTTGGGATTGAATCGATAGGGCAATCACGTAAACCCCGGAGCCTTTGCGTACTTCTACCAATCCTTGCAGTTCAAGCATGATAATCGCTTCTCTGACTACGGAGCGACTGACCTGCATCTCTTCGGCAATGTCTCTTTCCGGCGGCAAACGATCACCGAGATTAAATTCCCCGGAAAGGATCCGTTGTTGCAGAATCAGGCCGATTTCCTGATAAAGACGTTTCGGGGGTGTCATCGAAGTGTTCATAAGTTTGTCTTGCTGGGGGATGTGGTCAGACATACTACCATTGACATCTTATAGGTCAATTGAGTGGTTAACCCATTTTATCAATTGTTATGATGTATTGACCCGGTATGTTTCTCTGAAATGGGGAGTTGCAATGATGATGGGATTTTGAACTCTCGGGGTTTGCCGGCGATATATTCACGATATCGGTTTTAATCTGCTGATGAACAAACTGACTTTAATAAATTCAGGCAGTCTGTTGACTACCTGAATTAGAACGATATGCCGAATTCATGATTATCAAAAATGATACTCTATACCGACATTACCAATAAAGGCGGTGTCTGAAATGTCTAATACATTTCCTCGACCTAAATAGAGAGAATCCCAAGAGCGATATTGATAATCGATACCGACTAATAAGAATAAATCAGGTCTCATTGGGTAAGATATTCCGCCGCCAATTCGGAAGCCAGTGATAGTCGCAGAACTCCGATCATAACCATTTACATCTATATTTCCATAACCTAAGCTACCTTTAATATAAGGAGATAGAGGATTATTCACGAAAAAATTTCTTTGGTAGCCCAGGCTGAAATAATTTAATGTATCACTTGTCGCATCATATGTCGGTTTATCAAATGATTCATGCTGATAAGAAAAGAACCACTTTCCTGCTTGGCCTTGCAGAATCCCCAGATTCAAACCCACTGATGAACTATTGTCGTCGATCTCTGTGTTGAGGTGATCGCTTTCAAGTTTAAATGTATTATGACTGACGGCATAATCGATACCCACCGATATTCCGGCTCCCTCAGCCCAAACAGTTGCTGGTAATAAGAGCGTCATTGCAAATAATAGTTTTTTCATACAACATTCACTTTATTTAATAATTAAAATTATTGCATACAAATTAATCATAGGAATTAAAATGGGTCATTAAATTGTATGGCGGGTGAATCATACATTTAATATGGTTGTTGTCAATAAAGTGTCATTGTATTTAATCGATATTGTCGTACCTGCCTATATATTTATCTCGTTAGTTTAATGATTGGATCCTAAAGTGTTAACAGTAGGATCCAATTGAGAACCGCGTTGACAAATCATACGTTTAAACCGTCGTTATTCTACTTTATCTTTAAACTCACACAGGTCTTCAATCATACAACTGCCACAGCGTGGTTTTCTGGCGACGCAGGTATAGCGACCATGCAGAATCAGCCAATGGTGCACATCGATTTTGAATTCCTTCGGCACAACTTTCAGCAACTTCTGCTCGACTTCGTCCACATTTTTCCCCGGGGCAAATTTGGTCCGGTTGGAAACACGAAAGATATGGGTATCAACGGCAATGGTTGGCCAGCCAAAAGCCGTGTTAAGGACCACATTCGCTGTTTTTCGTCCGACACCGGGCAGAGATTCGAGGGCATCTCGGTCTTCCGGTACTTCTCCTTGATATTTTTCGAGCAAAATTCGGCAGGTTTTAATCACGTTTTCAGCTTTGGAGTTAAACAGACCAATGGTTTTGATATAGTCTTTCAGTCCGTCAACGCCCAGTGCCAGAATCGCTTGCGGTGTATTGGCGACTGGATATAGCTTATCGGTCGCTTTATTGACGCTGACATCGGTCGCCTGCGCTGAAAGCAACACCGCAATCAGGAGTTCAAAGGGTGTGTTCCAATTCAGTTCAGTTTGTGGGTGAGGATTATTTTCCCGTAATCGTTCGAGAATCTCGATCCGCTTTTGCTTATTCATGACGCTGTTGCTTCCGGTTGAAATCAGTATGACTGAGGAGTCATGGTTATTATGCCGTAACTGTGGTTATTGGGTCACTTTTGTGACCCGGGCTCTCTCAATCTGTGGTTTGGTTTGTTTGGGCTGACGAGCCGCCAGATATTTATCTATACAGCTTTTGAGTGCAATCAAAAAACCAACACAGATAAATGCGCCCGGTGGGAGGAGTGCGAGCAAAAAGCTATTGTCCAGATGTAATACGTCAATTCGTAGCACCTTGGCCCATTCGCCCAATAAAAGGTCAGCACCGTCGAACAGTGTCCCGTTGCCAAGAAGCTCTCGAATGGCCCCTAAGACCACCAGTACGCTGGTCATGCCCGTTCCCATCCAGAACCCATCTAATGCGGAAGGTAGGACATCATTTTTAGATGCGAATGCTTCAGCGCGGCCGATAATAATACAGTTAGTGACGATCAGCGGAATAAAAATGCCTAATGATAAGTACAAACCAAAGGCAAATGCATTCATCAGCAGTTGTACACAGGTGACGAGTGCGGCGATGATCATCACGAAGACCGGAATCCGGACTTCTTTCGGTACATGGTTTCTGACCAGAGAAACGGTGACATTGGAACTGACCAGCACGACGAGGGTGGCAATACCCAGACCGAGGGCATTCGTGATGGTTGAAGAGACCGCAAGCAGCGGGCATAGCCCGAGCAACTGGACTAAGGCTGGGTTGTTATTCCACAAACCATTTTTCATCAATACCTTTGATTGACTCATGACTGGCCTCCATGACAATTGTAAGGTTGACGATAAAGCTGCTCTCGATTTTGATCAACAAATTCGGTGATTTTCTTGACAGCTTTCACCACCGCTCTGGGCGTGATAGTTGCGCCGGTGAACTGATCGAACTGCCCGCCATCTTTACGTACTTTCCACTGCCCTTCGTTTTCAGCCGTCACTTGTTGGCCGGTGAATGACAGAATCCAGTCACTGATACGGCGATCAATTCTATCTCCGAGCCCGGGCGTTTCATGGTGAACCAGAACGCGTGTTCCGGTAATGACCCCCTGATTATTTACCCCGACAATCAGTTTAATCGCACCGTTGTAGCCATCAGGTGCAATGGTTTCAATGGCCAGCCCCGTCGGAATATTATTTTGCTTGGCGATGTAAGCATGAAGGGGCGGTTGCTTGTTTAAATAGGGAATATCCACCACGGTACATGCCCCGGAAAGGACGTTGTCATGCGTCTGGGGTGGAACAACTTGTGCCAAGATTGTGAGGAGTTGCTGTTGCTCCTGCTGTTCAATTCTGTTTTGGGTGAAGTAATGGGTGATCGCAACCACGCCTGTTGATACACAGGCAAAAACTGCGAGGATCACGCCATTTTTTCGTATTGCAGTTAACATCGTGCCCCTCAGTGTCCGTAGGTTCTTGGTTGTGTGTAATAGTCGATCAACGGTACACACATATTGGCGAGAATGACAGCGAAAGCAATTCCGTCAGGATATCCCCCCCAGCTGCGAATAATAAAGATCATTACCCCGATGAATGCGCCATAGAACAAGCGGCCTCTGACCGTTGTTGAAGCCGTCACCGGATCAGTTGCGATGAAGAATGCTCCGAGCATGGTGGCACCGGAGAACAGATGAATCAGTGGTGATGTGGTTGTGGCGACCCCGGACAGTTGACACAGACTACTGATTACAATCAGGCCCGTGAGATAAGCAACCGGAATATGCCATTGAATCACGCGGGCCCGAATCAGCAACAGCCCCCCGAGCAGGTAAGCGGCGTTGACCCATTCCCAACCAATGCCGGCGATGGTACCGAACTGTTGATGGGTTAACACTTCAGCCACCGAATGACCGGTCCGAAAGCCGTTTTTGATGGCATCGAGCGGGGTTGCCATGGTGACGCCATCGACACTGAGCCGCAACTGTTGCAGGGATAGGCCATGGTCATTAAAGCCGCTAAAAATGACCGACAGTGCATCAGAGAATGAAGCGTTTTCTGCTGCCAGCGAGTGTGGGGGAAGCCAACTGGTCATCTGGACCGGAAAAGAGATTAATAGCACCACATAGCCAATCATTGCGGGATTAAATGGATTTTGTCCGAGGCCTCCATAGAGTTGTTTGGCAATGACAATGGCAAAAATTAAGCCGATGACTGTAATCCACCATGGTGCTAACGGGGGAATCGCAACGGCGAGCAACCAAGCGGTCACGACAGCACTATAATCTCTGAGAGCTGTAACCGGGGAGCGCTGACGGATTTTCATGATCACACTTTCCAGCCCGACGGCGACGGCGATACCGAAAATGAGCTGAATGAGTGTGCCCCAGCCAAAGAAATAGATTTGGGCGATGAGACCGGGACAAGCGGCAATCGCAACCCACTTCATCAAGTCTGAAGTGCTGCGTTTTTGATGCGTATGCGGAGAACTTGCAATAAAGAATGCCACGACTATTTTTCCTCCGTCTCAGACGACGATGATGATGATTGTTGGGCCTGTTGCTGCGCTTTTCTGGCTTTGGCACGGGCCACTGCGGCAGCAACCGCGGCCTTTTTGGGATCCTGTGGCGCGGTGTCCGGCGCTTCAACTGCGGACTGAGCGGCAGCGGACGAGGTGTCATCTGCGTCCGGTGCGGATTGCGACTGGGCCTGTTGCTGGGCTTTTCTGGCTTTGGCACGGGCCACTGCGGCAGCGACCGCGGCCTTTTTGGGATCCTGCGGCGCGGTATCCGGCGCTTCAACTGCGGGCTGAGCGGCAGCGGACGAGGTGTCATCTGCATCCGGTGCGGATTGCGACTGGGCCTGTTGCTGGGCTTTTCTGGCTTTGGCGCGGGCCACTGCGGCAGCGACGGCGGCTTTTTGGGGATCCTGCGGCGCGGTATCCGGCGCTTCAACTGCGGGCTGAGCGGCAGCGGACGAGGTGTCATCTGCGTCCGGTGCGGATTGCGACTGGGCCTGTTGCTGGGCTTTTCTGGCTTTGGCACGGGCCACTGCCGCAGCGACGGCTGCCTTCTGTGAGCCGCCGCTGTCTTGATCCGTATCCGGGGTGAGGCTGGCTTCTTTTTCTGCTTTACGGGCTCTGGCCTGCTGCTTGCGCGCCTCGCGTAGTTGCATCATTTCACGATTATCCGGCTCATCGGCTCCGGATTGACGAGCCGCTTCTTGTTTCGCTTTTGCTCTGGCAATGGCTGCCGCAACCGCTGGCTTAGCCTCGGATTGCGTCGGTGTATTTTTAGCCTTCACCCGTTCAATGGCTGCAGCGACTGCATCTTGTCCGCCATTTTCCTGAACCATTGCCTGACGACGGTTATCCGCAGCTTGTTTGAAGCGGTTTTCTCTTTCTTGCTTCTCCCGCTCCATCCGGGCTTTTTTCTCTTCAAAGCGGATTCTGGCCCGTTCGGCAGCCTCAGATTCTTGTCTGCGTGTGCGGATCTCAGCCTTGGCCTGCCGATAATACTGGACGAGTGGAATCTCACTCGGGCAGACATAAGCACATGCGCCACATTCGATGCAGTCTTTTAGGTTGAGCGTTTCGCACTTGTCATATTCTTCGGCTTTTGCATGCCATTGGAGCTGCTGAGGCAGCAGAGATGCCGGACAAACCTCTGCACACTGACCACAGCGGATACAGGCAATTTCTTGCTGAATCGGTGTAATTTCTTTGCGGGTCGGTGCAAGAATACAGTTGGTGGTTTTGGTGAGCGGTACATCGGCATGCGGGAGCGTAAAGCCCATCATGGGGCCGCCCATAATCAGACGAGGCAGGCGCTTATCAGGATGATAATGATAGGTTTCCAACAGATGGCGGATGGGGGTGCCTATCAATGCCCAAACATTTCGGGGTTGTTCAAATGTGGCTCCTGTCAGCGTCACGAGTCGTTGAATCAGGGGCTCTCCGTGAATAATGGCGCGTTGAATCGCATAAACCGAACCAATATTTTGTACCATCAGCCCGATATCGGCTGGCAGTTTATCTGCCGGGACTTCAAGATTGGTCAGTATCTTAATGAGCTGTTTTTCACCCCCGGAAGGATATTTGGTCGGGATGACCCGAATCACAATACTTTTGCCGATTGCTGCGGTTTCCAGGGCGTGAATTGCTTCTGGTTTATTGTCTTCGATACCAATAATAATCAGCTTCGGGGATAAAATGTGCGCAAGGATCTCTATGCCCTGAATAATCTCCCGCGCATAATGCTGCATCAGCACATCATCCGCGGTGATATAGGGTTCACATTCCGCGGCATTAATGATCAATATTTCCGTGCGGGCCAGTCCGGAAAGTATTTTTTTTGCCGTCGGAAAACCGGCGCCTCCCATTCCAGAGATACCGGCCTGACGAATCATATCGATCAAAGCTTCCGGGGCATGCAAATGGTAATCAGGACAGGCGGGGTGTTGGTTCCATGTGTCTTGACCATCCGGCTGGATGATAACTGCCAGTTCCGGTAAACCGGAAGGATGAGCGGTTGTTCGCGGTTCAATCGCGGTGATGGTACCGGAAGTCGGCGCGTGAACGGGCAGATGAAACACGGACGTCGACTGAGTCAGTGGTTGCCCTTTTAAGACAGAATCACCGACGGACACCAGTAAATCGCCCGGTTTACCGATATGCTGTTTCAGTGGCAGGACCAATTCTGCCGGAAGTGTTGCAGCGGCTGGTGGCATTTGATTGGATTGATGTTTATTTTCCGGCGGATGGACACCTCCCGGGAAATCCCATAACCGGCCTGATTTAATTTGTTCGATTAATGACAGCATATCAGTCTCTAGTTGTGATTATGGTTAGATAAGGAAGCGTTTTCAGGTGTCTTTGTTTCGGTCACATTGACGACTGGAATTGCATTCATTTGCCATTTCCATGTTTCAGGGGTCGGCTGAACCGGGATCATTTCAATACAATCGGTCGGGCAGGGGGCTACACAAAGATCGCAGCCGGTGCACTCGTCTTTAATCACGGTGTGGAGTGCTTTGGTCCCCCCGACAATCGCATCTACCGGACAGGCCTGAATACATTTGGTACAGCCGATACACATATCTTCATGAATAAAAGCCACTCGCTTGACTGCATCACTCAAATCGTGAGCCGGCTCAGGGACATCCACACCCATCAAGTCAGCCAGCTTTTCGATAGTGGCTTGTCCTCCCGGCGGACATTTATTGATTTCATCGCCGTTGGCGATCGCTTCTGCGTAAGGTCGACAGCCCGGATATCCGCATTGACCGCATTGGGTTTGCGGTAGAATCGAGTCAATTTGATCAACGATCGGATCGCTTTCCACTTTAAAGCGAATCGATGCATAGCCGAGAATTGCACCAAAAATTGCAGCAAGCATAGCCAGTGCAATGATGGCAATAAGAATGACATTCATTACAGTTTAACCAGTCCAGTAAAGCCCATGAAAGCAAGCGACATCAGTCCTGCGGTAATCATTGCGATGGACGCTCCTTTAAATGGTGTCGGGACATCAGAGACATTGATTCGCTCACGCATCGAGGCAAACAGAATCAAGACCAGAGAAAAGCCGACCGCAGCACCGAATCCATAAATGACCGATTCGATAAAGTTATGATTTTCGTTGATGTTGAGTAAAGCAACGCCCAGTACCGCACAGTTCGTCGTAATTAAGGGTAAAAAGATACCTAACAGACGATAAAGTGTCGGACTGGTTTTATGGACAACCAGCTCCGTGAACTGCACGACCACAGCAATTACCAGAATAAAACTCATCGTGCGCAGGTAATCAATTCCCAGCGGTGTGAGAATATAACTTTCGACCAGATAAGAACAAACCGATGCCAGCGTCAACACAAAGGTCGTTGCCAAGCCCATGCCGATTGCGGTTTCCAGTTTTTTCGACACGCCCATAAATGGGCATAGGCCCAAAAACTTAACCAATACAAAGTTATTTACCAGAACCGTGCCGATGAGCAACAAAAGGTATTCGGTCATAATTTGCCGCTTGTGATTTTAATGATCCTCCTATTATCCAGTTTTATATAGGGAATAACAACCAAGGAAGTCTATGGTTTTTCGGCACCCGGCCTGTTGGTCATTACGTCGTACTGTTCATGAAGGGGGTTGTTTCCGAAACTGGTGTTCAGATGGGATTGGTCTGATAGAGAGAAATCATGCCCAGATCAGGGCGATTTACCGGGTGATACTGCGCCGGGTAACGTGAGATAAGACAAGATGACGACAGTTCAGATTGAGACGTCATGTCTCTCACTGAACTGTCGTTTGGGGGTTATACGATTTTGGGCTGACCGTCAGATGCGGTGGCACCGCCGTCTACCGGCAGATTCACGCCATTAATAAATGAGGCGTCGTCGCTCGCCAGAAAAGTAACCACCGAGGCAATTTCTTCCGGTTCCGCAGCACGGCCTAACGCAATTCGTTCATTGAATTTATCGCGAATATCCTGTGCCCAGCCATTGGTCATATTGGTTTTCACTAAACTCGGGCAGACTGCATTGATGCGCACCCCGTCAGCACCATGATCCAGTGCCATCGCCCGGGTCAGATTCACGACGGCACCTTTGCTGGCGCAGTAAAATGCTGCACCCCAGTCACCGCCTAAACCGGAAACAGAGGCGGTATTCACCATGCAGCCTTTGGTTTTCAGCAATTCGGGCAAGGCAAATTTGGCACAATAGACCACACCGTCAATATTGACTGAAGAAATCTTTTTCCAGTCATCAACGCTGCCTTCAATCACTGACCCCGGCACGTGCACACCGGCATTGTTCACCAGAATATCCAATTTTCCGAAACGGGCGACGACGTTGGCAATCAACGCTTCTACTTTGTCCGGGTCGGACACATCAATGGTATGCGCAGAAACGCGCTGTTTATCAAAGCCTTCAATCGCTTTTGCAAGTTGTTCTTCGTTCCAGTCCGCCAGAGCAATGTTTACCCCTTCTGCGTAGAGTCTTTTGGCGATAGCCAGACCAATACCATTGGCGGCACCGGTGACCAAAGCAACTTTATTGTTTAAGCCTCTCATACGAGTTCTCCTTCAAGGTTTTGAATAAAAACGGGATCCTGATTTTTTGCTGTGCGTGGCAGCATCAGTTTATAGTTATCGCTGTAATCGACAGGGATGGCGACGACCGACGGGCCTTCAAAGTCCATCGCCTTTTTCAGGGTATCCGCCAGTTCATATTGGCTGGTAACCGCAAACCCTTTGGCTCCGAATGATTCGGCATAGGCCTTGAAATCAATCGGACCAAATTTCACGCCAGAGAAGCGCTGATATTTTTTTACTTCCTGCATTTCAACCATATTGTAGGCGTTGTCGACCCATACAATGTGCATAATATTGCATTTTAGTCTGACTGCGGTTTCCAGCTCCATGCTCGACTGCATGAAGCCGCCGTCTCCGGATACGGAAACGACTTTACTGCCGGGTTTTAACAGGCTGGCACCAATTGCCCATGGCAGTGCGACGCCCATGGTCTGTTGTCCGTTGGACACCAGCATCTGACGGGCGCGAAAACAGCCCAGATACCGGGCAATCCAGATGTGGAAACTGCCCATGTCGAGACAGAGTGTGGTGTCCGGCGCAATGATCGATTGCATGGCTTTGATCAGTGTCAGAGGGTGGAAGCCCTGCTGACTGTATATATTGGGATAAGTTCTGATGATCTGGCGTTGATGAGACACCTCTTCTAAGACGGACATCGCCATCGGGGAGAGACGGGAATAGTCCGGGATACGATGACTCATCTGATCCAATGACTGGGCAATGTCGCCGATGATTTCTACGCATGGCTGATAATTGAGCTGATACTCGGCCGGTTCAATGTCAAGATGAATGACCGGACAGCGTTGACTGTTCCATAACTCAGGATCGTATTCGATCGGACTAAACCCGATGGTGAGGATCAAATCGGCATCGCGCAGCAGGACGTCACCGGGCTGATTGTTGAACAAACCGACCCGACCGGCAAAGTTATGATAATAGTTGACATCAACGGTTCCCGCAGCCTGATAGGTGCCGACAACCGGGAGATGCGTTTTTTGCAGAAAACGAGCAATCGCGGCTGCGTTTTCACTCCGGCTGGCATGCAAGCCGAGCAAAACGACACCGCGCTGAGCGGCACCGATTCTGTTCACGGCTTCTTCAATCGCCGTGATGTCTGCACAACCGGGTTGAATGCGCCCGGCAGGAACGATGATGTCAGTCTGAGTCTGTTCGGCCAAAACATCCTGAGGCAGGCTGAGAAAACAAGCTCCCGGGCGGCCTGACTCGGCAATGCGAAATGCGTTAGCCAGGATTTCACTGGCCGCATCAACATGTTGGACTTCAGCACTGAACTTCGTAATCGAACGAAAAATGCTGACGGTATCCATACTTTGGTGGGTTTGTTTCTGTTGGTCCGCGCGTTTGACGGCACCGCCAATGGCAATCAACGGGTCGCCCTCTGAATTGGCGGTGGCAACACCGGTGACTAAGTTACCACAGCCGGGGCCGGAGGTTGCCAGCGTGACACCAGCCTTGCCGGTGAGTCGACCGACGACACCCGCCATAAAGGCACCGTTGGCTTCATGACGAACCGGAATCATCTGAATACGGGTGTCTTCAATCGCATCAAATAATCGGTCAATTTTGGCGCCGGGAATCCCGAAGATATAGCGGATACCAAGGGATTCCAGTTGTTGAGCAATCAGCTGTGCGCCGTTTCTGTTTGAAGGTTTGGATTGCATGGTTTTGTCCTTATTATTTTGCCTGACATTGTTATTTTTCCGCCTTATCGATGGCGGTACGAATATCTTCCGGGGCCAGATTGGCGTCGAGGAACTCCGCAGACACCGGTGTATCGATGACTAGGCGTGATACTTTGCCAATCTGGAGGAATCCGGATGAAATCCGGTAATCCTGAATGTGACCGCCGCCTTGGCGGTCATCGGTAATGAAATGTTCGTGGTAGCCGGGAACATTGATACCTGTGGTGTATTTGGGGCTGCGAAATCCAGCGATGACGCCATGTTTTTGGGTAAAACGGAATGTGGGTTGCTCTTTGACAACCTCAAGCATTGGCCGGTAAGGCCGGTTTTGTTTGGGCACCGTACGGGTGCGGACAAAATCGAAGACCCCATCCATGCGTATTGCACAGAATATATTGTCACTTGGAATCAGGTCATCGATCAGTTGATGAACGGCTTCGCGGGACATTCGTGATGTCAGGGGAAGCTCGATATTTGCTTTGAAAAATGTCATTACTGCAAAAGGCGTTCTTTGTGCCATATCAGCCGGATTGGCTGAACCATCGGACTTGAGTTGGAAAACGTTTTTATCAAATGCAATGAGTTCTCCATCCAGTTGGTTGAATGTTCCCAAACCAAAATCGCCATGTTTCAGTAACTGTTCTACGGTTGTCGAGCCTTCGTAAACGCCGGCAATCAGGGCGCTCATCAACGAAGTCTGAAAAATTTCACCATCACTGGTTACGTGATGATATTCAGCAAATTCTTTCGCGATATCGAGTGAACAGTCACAGTGAGGGTTATAGAATTCGCGCATGAGTTAATCCAGTTGTGCAATCAAGTGTATATTTAGATTGACTTCTTTACCGTACTAAATCCAATATAAAAAAGATTTATTTTGATATGGAAAAAATATGGAATTCCGTTACCTCAAGTATTTTGTTGCTGTTGCTCAGACGCGTCATTTTACAAGGGCGGCTGAACAGCTTGGGATTGCTCAGCCCCCACTGAGTCAGCAGATTAAAAAGCTGGAGCATGAACTGGGCATCGACCTGTTTAAGCGTTTATCCCGAGGGGTGGAACTGACGCAGGCCGGGGAAGTGTTTTACGCTGATGCGGTGAATATTCTCTCTGATGTGGAACGGGCAAAAGCGAAAGTCAGGCAGATTGCCCGGGGTGAAAATACAGAAGTCAAAATTGGTTTTGCCACATCAACATCAACCTGCATTCCGGTGCTGGAAAAAATGGGCCGCCTTCAGAGTGAGGGGATTTATCTGAAGACCGCCGAGCTCCCGATGTCGGAGCTGGCGGCTCAGTTGACAAACAAACAGCTCGATATTGCGATTATGCGCTTACCTTGTTACGCCAGTGAGTCGTTTGAACGCCGGTTGTTGTTTGATGATCCGTTTGTGGCCGTGATCCCGACCCATCATGCATTAGCAAAGTTTAAGCAGATCCAGATGAAGCAGCTCCGGGATCAAAAAGTGTTACTGTTTCCTCGGGAAACCGGCCCGGCCTTGTTTGATGGTATGAATGCACTTTTTTCGGATGCCGGGATCCGGCTTGAACCCCATTTTGCTGCGCCGCAACTGCGTACGACGATTGCGATGGCGCAGGCCGGACTGGGCATTGCGATCGTGCCGTATTCACTGGCAGAGCATCTGGATAATGCCGCCGCCGTGGTTGCGAGTATTGCGGATATAAAATTAACTAGCCGGATCGTTGTCGCTTGGGAAGCATCTAATCTTAATAAACAAGTGCTCAAGGTGGTGACTCAGATCAGCCAGCCAGATGAGAGATGATCAGAAAGCGGGCAAGAGGGATGTGCTGCCGGTGATTTGACAGTCCGAGATTCAGAGACAAAAAAAGACGCCATAAGGCGTCTTTTTTATGAATTTGGCTCCCCCTGCGGGACTCGAACCTGCGACATACGGATTAACAGTCCGCCGTTCTACCAACTGAACTAAGGGGGAATTGTAAAAACGGGTGGGATGGTACTTATCCTGACTGAATGTGTCAATGTCTGTACCGCAAAAAAAGTTCAGAAAACAGCAGAAAAAATACTTTACTTTTTTGTAGCCCTTGCGGCTCTAAGGCTTTATTTACTTATCCACCAAAATTGTGGATAAGTGTGTTAATGAAACTTGATTAAATCTAAAACTGTATTTTTATTGGGTGAATTCTCGTGAGAATTTAGGTTGTTTTTGAGTTTATCTTACTGTAATTAATGTATTTTTTGGTTTATTCACAGCATTTATAAATGTAATGAGAATGATAATCAAATGTATGAAATGTTAATTTATGGGCCAAGATTGGGGAAAACTAGTGGATTATTTTTTTAGCAAAAAGATAGGATTTCGTGCGAGGGTAGGCAATATATCAAAACATTTTTCGGATAGCCAGATCATTTTAGAATAGTGTGATTCGTTTTGTAAAATAACTGCTTGCTACTTCGTCGAAAAGACAGCGACAATAAGTCATATTTCTTTCCACATACCGATTATCTACAGTGGAAGGTACAGGTCATGACTCAATAAGATGATGCAGAGGGAAAGATGAGTAAAGCATTTGAACTGGTTTCTGCGTATCAACCTTCCGGGGATCAGCCGGCAGCGATTCAGCAATTATTAGAAGGGTTGGATGCCGGTCTGGCGCATCAAACCTTGCTTGGTGTGACGGGCTCGGGAAAAACATTCACATTGGCGAATGTGATTGCGCAGGCGCAGCGTCCGACGATTGTTCTGGCACCCAATAAAACACTGGCTGCTCAGTTGTTTGGTGAGATGAAAGCGTTTTTCCCTCACAATGCGGTCGAGTATTTCGTCTCTTATTATGACTATTACCAACCGGAAGCCTATGTACCGACAACCGACACATTTATTGAGAAAGATGCATCTGTAAACGCCCATATTGAACAAATGCGGCTATCCGCCACCAAGGCATTACTGGAAAGGAAAGATGCGATCATTGTGGCTTCGGTTTCAGCGATCTATGGTCTGGGTGATCCGGACTCCTATTTAAAAATGATGCTTCATTTACGTCGGGGAGACGTGGTGGATCAGCGGGCGATGCTCAGACGCTTAGCTGAATTACAGTATTCACGGAATGACGTTGGGTTTGAGCGGGGTCAGTTCCGGGTACGTGGTGAAGTGATCGATATTTTCCCGGCAGAATCGGAAAGTGAAGCGGTGCGAGTAGAGATGTTTGATGATGAAATTGAACAAATCAGCTTGTTTGACCCACTGACCGGGGCTGTTATCCAAAAGGATTTGCCCCGTTATACCGTGTATCCGAAAACCCACTATGTCACACCAAGAGAGCGGATTCTTGATGCGATTGAACAGATTAAAGCCGAGCTGAAAACCCGTCAGGCCTATTTTATTGAGCATAATAAACTGCTGGAAGAACAACGCATTTCCCAACGTACGCAATTTGATATCGAAATGATGAATGAGCTGGGGTTCTGCTCAGGCATTGAAAACTACTCTCGCTATCTGAGTGGCAGAAATGAAGGCGAGCCGCCGCCGACCTTATTCGATTATTTACCTCACGATGGCATTCTTATTATTGATGAATCGCATGTCACGGTGCCGCAAATCGGTGCGATGTATAAGGGAGACCGATCCAGAAAAGAGACGTTGGTTGAATTTGGTTTTCGGTTACCTTCGGCTTTAGATAACCGGCCGTTGAAATTTGATGAGTTTGAGGCGTTAGCCCCACAGACGATTTTTGTCTCTGCTACGCCCAGTGCTTACGAAGTGGATAAATCTGGCGGAGAGATTGCAGAACAGGTGGTTCGCCCCACCGGATTGTTGGATCCGGAACTGGAAATCCGCCCGGTTGCCACGCAGGTGGATGATTTATTATCTGAAATACGACTGCGCAGTGCTCAAAATGAACGGGTGCTGGTCACGACTTTAACCAAGCGGATGGCTGAAGATTTAACCGAATATCTGCAGGAACATCACGTCCGAGTGCGTTATCTGCATTCCGATATTGATACGGTGGAGCGGGTCGAGATTATTCGTGACCTTCGTTTGGGTGAATTTGATGTGCTGGTGGGAATTAACTTGTTGCGGGAAGGGCTCGATATGCCAGAGGTGTCTCTGGTGGCAATTCTCGACGCAGATAAAGAAGGATTCTTACGTTCTGAACGCTCTTTGATCCAAACCATCGGGCGTGCTGCCCGAAATCTGCGCGGTAAAGCGATTCTGTATGCTGATCGGGTTACCGGTTCTATGCAGCGAGCGATCGATGAGACTCATCGCCGTCGTGAAAAACAGCAGCGTTATAACGAAGAGATGGGCGTTGAGCCGCAGGCATTGCGGAAAGATGTCAAAGATATTCTGGAAATCGGGGATATCACTAAATCGAGACAAAAACGTAAAGCACCACAGCGGGCATTGTCTCAAGTGGCTGAGCCGGATGCTGAATATGGTTCGCTCACCCCGCAACAGCTTGAAAAAGAGATTAGTAAGCTGGAATCACAAATGTATCAGTACGCGCAGAATCTTGAATTTGAACAGGCAGCGCAAAAACGGGATGAAATCGAGAAACTTCGCGAACAATTTATCATCAACAGCTAAACTGACAGTAGAGATAAAAAAATAGCCAATAGAAACTACTCTATTGGCCGTCAGAATGTGAATAACTTTATTCACTAACAACGTCAGTTGGCTAGGTGACCCATGAGGGTCAAACATACTAAAAGCATATACTGTGCCAACTATAAACTGGCAAAATGCTCGTTTTGAGAGGTTGTTTCAGAGTTTTTTGAAAAAATATTTGCAATATGCAATTCTCAATGCGAACATTGTGCAAAATGCAATTTAAGTTGGCTAAGTTATGCAATCTGAACAGTTACCCCAAAAAAGTAGATATCTGCTGATGGTTGAAGATACAGCATCGGTTGCCGTGTTGTATCGGACCTACCTTGAACCTCTCGATATTGACATCAACATTGTTGGTACGGGGAGAGAGGCATTAGAGAGTCTTGAAAAAAGAGAACCTGATCTGATTCTGCTCGATTTACGTCTTCCAGATATGACCGGGATGGATGTTTTGCATGAGGTGAAACGGAAATACCCGGATGTTCCTGTCATTTTCATGACTGCTCATGGTTCAATTGATACCGCTGTCGAAGCCATGCGTTATGGTGCTCAGGATTTTTTAATTAAACCATGCGAAGCTGACCGATTACGAGTTACGGTCAATAATGCGATTCGTAAAGCTTCGAAGATTAAGAGTGATTCCGATGACCCGCGCAGCCAAAACTATCAGGGATTCATCGGCAGTAGTCAAACCATGCAGGCGGTTTATCGAACGATCGACTCTGCGGCAGCAAGTAAAGCCAGTATCTTTATTACCGGAGAAAGCGGTACCGGGAAAGAGGTGTGTGCTGAAGCGATTCATGAAGCGAGTCGGCGAGGTGACAAACCTTTTATTGCTATTAACTGTGCTGCGATCCCGAAAGATCTGATTGAAAGTGAATTGTTCGGCCATGTCAAAGGCGCTTTTACCGGCGCAGCAACAGACCGGCAGGGTGCTGCTGAGCTTGCCGATGGCGGGACACTATTTCTGGATGAGCTGTGTGAGATGGATTTGGATTTACAGACAAAATTGTTGCGGTTTATCCAAACTGGCACATTCCAGAAAGTCGGTTCATCGAAAATGAAAAGTGTGGATGTCCGCTTTGTGTGTGCGACCAACCGCGATCCGTGGAAAGAAGTTCAGGAAGGTCGCTTTCGGGAAGATTTGTACTATCGTTTATATGTGATTCCACTTCACCTACCGCCACTGCGGGAACGTGGTGACGATGTCATCGAAATTGCTTACTCTTTGCTCGGTTATATGTCCAAAGAAGAAGAGAAAGATTTTGTCCGCCTTGCTGCTGAAGTCGTAGAACGGTTCAGACAGTACGAATGGCCGGGGAATGTCCGCCAGTTGCAGAATGTTTTGCGCAATGTCGTGGTCTTGAATCAAGGCAAAGAAATCACACTGAGTATGTTACCACCGCCACTGAATCAACCGAAAGAAAGTTATCTGCGTTTGGTTCAGCCGATGATGGAAGAAAGGAAACCTTCAGTGCATGAAATATTTCCTTTATGGATGACGGAAAAAATGGCAATCGAAAATGCGATTGATGCCTGTGAAGGAAATATTCCGAAAGCCGCGGGTTATCTCGAGGTGAGTCCTTCGACCATTTACCGTAAATTACAATCTTGGAATGCAGAAGAGAACGCATAGATATGAGTGAAATCATGAATCAACAAACGATTTCGTCACTATCAAAAGAAATAGGAGAGGAAAATATTCCTGTGCTACTGGATATTTTCCTCGGTGAATTAGAAAACTATCAGGCGACGTTATCGGAAAGTGAAGGCTCTGCACAGCATGAGCTTTTGAAAGAGATCAGCCATGCACTCAAAAGCAGTGCTGCGAGTTTTGGTGCGGATCGCTTATGTGCCATGGCGATTGATATTGATACGAGGGGGAAACAAGGGTTGCTGCTCAATACCAAACAGGAGACACAAAGCCTGATCAAACAGCTCCGCGAAACCTATACCTCTTATGTGGATTTCAACCTCGAGGATATAAAATCACCATGAGCAATGATGGGGAGATACCTCATCATTGCGTTCACCTGATTTTATGCATTTTCATACAGCTCGTTGATGAGCTGCTCTTCAATCACCTGTCTGAGTTTTTCCCGCTCGTGACGCCAGCCTTTATCCGGAGAAGCCATATTCCGGGTAATGATTCGACAATCGCTGGGCGGGACTTCCGGCGCTGTTTCACATAACACCAAATCAACCCGTCGTCCGCCACAGGCTCGCTGACACCAAATCAGTTTGCGATTGAGATCCATTTTCTGAGCCGGACCATATTCCGGGGCGAGGTTGTCAATATACATGAGCACAGCCCGCTGATTTTTCGCGATGGCTTTCCCCAATTCAGGGAGTAACAGCGGTGGCATAATACTGGTCAAAAAGCTCCCCGGCCCCAGCAAAATTGCATCGGCGTGAGTAATGGCTTCAATCGCTTCATGCGTTGCCGGTACTTGCGGGGAAAGCTCTAGCCGGATGAGTTCTTCGGTCATTTCATCGACATTGGTTTCTCCAGTGACAACGTTACCATCAATCGCATGAGCGGTGAGATCGGCCGGATGTTCTGACATCGGCAGAATGTTGATCGATACATTCAGCAGGGTGCGAATCAAATTAATCGCTTCAAGTGGCCGGACGGACAGATTCCCCAACGCAGTTAACATCAGATTCCCCAGATTATGCCCGTCAAGTTCACCTTGTCCCCGGAACCGATACTCGAACATCATTGAGGCGGTCGAGGGTTCGGTAATCAACTGATTGATGCAATTACGCATGTCCCCCCAGGCGATACCTCCCTGACAGTGACGAATCCGACCTGTTGACCCGCCATTGTCCGTGGTCGCAACAATACCCGTTGCATTGGGGCCAAAATCACCAATGGCAGCCAAAACTCGCCCGAGTCCGTGTCCTCCGCCAATCGCAACAATTTTTTTCTCTTGATAAAGTTTTTTCTGATAAGTATGCATGGTGGTCATTATTGAGAAATTAATCGCGGTTAAGAGTAGTTGAATTTTTTGATCCAGAATACTTCTTCTGTGAAAATTTGGCTGGGATACTCAATTTTTTTGATAAGAAAGTAGGATCTATTCAAAAAAATTTGTAAACTGAAAAACATGTTAATTGTGATGACACATGTCTCATAGTTGCCATAGCTCCGAGTTTGACGGGCTAAGTTTCGGATGGAATAGGCTTGTTAAACCTGTGGTCGATGTTGATGACCCGAGGGTGGGATTGGAAATGATCTTGCCTCCCGTGTTTGGAAAGGTGTTGCATGGCTCAATTTGAAGATAACTTTCAGCGTAAATTCTACTATTTACGTCTGTCGCTGACGGACGTATGCAATTTTAAATGTACCTACTGTTTACCGGACGGATATCAGACCGAGGCTCAGCGGCCTCAGTTTTTATCGCTGCCGGAAATTCAGCGGGTGGTCACTGCATTCGCCCGTTGCGGGACTTCTAAAGTTCGTCTAACGGGTGGTGAGCCGACGCTACGTCGGGATTTCTCCGATATTATCCATCTCGTTTCCTCAACCCCCGGCATTGAACAAGTCGCCATGACCACCAATGGGTTTCGTCTGGCCAAATCAGCCGCGGAGTGGCGTCAGGCCGGACTGACGAATATCAATGTCAGTGTGGATAGCCTCGATCCGCGAATATTCCATCAGATCACCGGTGAGAATAAATATCGACAAGTGATGGATGGGATTGAACAAGCTTTAGCCGTTGGTTTTAAGCAAATCAAGGTCAATGTGGTTCTTCTGAAGGGATTGAATGACCGTCAGTTACCGGCGTTCCTCAATTGGATCCGTGACTTGCCCATCCAGCTCCGCTTTATTGAGTTGATGCAGACCGGAACCATGGATGCGTTTTTCGACCGGCATCATGTTTCGGGACAGGCTGTTTATCAGCAACTACTCGGCGAAGGATGGATCCCAAAGGTTCGTGCTTGCCATGATGGTCCCGCCAAAGTGCTGTCGCATCCCGACTATCAGGGAGAACTGGGATTCATCATGCCTTATGAAAAGAACTTTTGTGCGAGCTGCAATCGCCTGCGTATCTCCGCGAAAGGGAAGTTACACCTGTGTCTGTTTGGTGAATCCGGGGTGGAATTGCGTGATTTACTCCAGCAAGATGAACAGCAGGCAGCGCTAATAGAGCGGATTCAGCAAGCTTTGGGTGAGAAGGCTGTCAGCCATTTTCTGCATGACGGAGACCCGGGGATGACACCTCACTTAGCATCGATTGGTGGTTAGCCCGTTTTTTCAGTCACTCGTCAATTCATCCAAGCGAATTGAGCAGAGAGCAAGATATTTCATGGATGTCACCTGAACTCACGTGTAATGAAAGTGACGAATATGGCGCATCAGAATGAACCATGTCGATAATCAATGATCAAAATAGGTAAAATTTTTATGGGACATGCACAAACTGAATTCAGACCGGCAAACATTGCGGTTTTAACTGTTTCTGATACGAGAACAGAAGAAAATGATACATCCGGCGGTTACCTAGCCGAACAACTTCAGCAAGTCGGGCATCAGCTCGTCGATAAACGGATTGTGATTGATGATCGCTATAAAATTCGGGCGATTGTTTCACAGTGGATTGCTGATGAAGAGGTGCAGGTTGTTTTGATTACCGGGGGAACCGGCTTTACTGAACGGGATAGTACCCCCGAAGCATTGATTCCTCTGTTTGATAAACAAGTCGAAGGATTTGGTGAATTATTCCGCATGGTCTCTTATGAAGAGATTGGCACTTCGACGATTCAGTCGCGGGCCATTGCCGGTTTTGCCAACCATACGGTCATTTTTGCCATGCCCGGATCAACGGGTGCCTGTAAGACTGCATGGACAAAAATTATTTGTCAGCAGTTGGATGCATCGCACCGTCCTTGTAATTTTATGCCGCATTTATAAGTCGAATCGGAGCCAAACATGAGTCAACTCACCCATATTAATGCCGCCGGTGAAGCCAATATGGTGGATGTTTCCGAAAAAGCGGATTCGGTGCGTGAAGCCCGGGCCGAAGCATTGGTTTACATGGCGGAAGAGACATTGCAATTAATCCTTTCCGGTCAGCATCATAAAGGGGATGTGTTTGCCACAGCGCGGATTGCCGGGATTCAAGCCGCGAAACGTACTTGGGAGCTGATCCCGCTGTGTCATCATTTGTTGTTATCGAAAGTAGAAGTTCGTTTGGAAGCCATCGAGGCTGAATCGTGTGTCAGAATCGAATCTTTATGTCGGTTGAGGGGGAAAACCGGGGTTGAAATGGAAGCATTGATGGCTGCATCTGTGGCAGCACTGACGGTTTACGATATGTGCAAAGCCGTCCAGAAAGATATGGTGATTGGCCCGGTTCGATTACTGGAGAAATCAGGCGGGAAGTCTGGCCATTTTAAGGTGCAAGCATGATTAAAGTTCTATTTTTTGCTCAAACACGAGAACTCACCGGACAGGCGGAACTTGAATTATCTCCTGCCTTTGCAACGCTTGATGCGCTGAGGCGCGATCTGGCGCAGCGCTCCGAAAAGTGGGCGTTGGCAATGGATGCGGATCGCTTGTTGGCTGCGGTGAATCAAACTATCGTGTCGATGGATACGGCGATTCATGACGGTGATGAAATTGCATTTTTTCCACCGGTAACCGGAGGTTGATCGTTGATATGAAATACGCCGTAGCTGTTCAACAGGATGATTTTTGTGTTGAAGATGAATATCAGGCACTGTCTGAGGGAGAAGATGCCGGGGCGGTGGTGACCTTTGTCGGGAAAGTCCGGGATATGAATCTGGGTAGTCAGGTCACCGGGCTACACCTCGAACACTATCCGGGAATGACGGAAAAAGCATTGCATACGATCTGTGAGCAAGCACTACAACGCTGGCCTTTGCTTGCCGTCCGAGTGATTCATCGCATCGGTGATTTGGCGATTGGTGCGCAGATTGTTTTTGTCGGAGTGAGTAGTCACCATCGGGATGCCGCCTTTGCTGCTTGTGCTTTTATCATGGATACCTTGAAGACTCAGGCTCCTTTCTGGAAGAAAGAGACAACCGAACATGGGGATCGCTGGCTTGATAGCCGGGAATCCGATCAATTGGCTGCTGAAAAATGGCAATAATGTCTCATTATGTTGGTGACTCTCCTCAGGTACACGGCATTTTATCGGTCTCTGGATATTTTTTGTTTCACTGTTAACAGTGATGAATGAAATTGAGTGATTCTATTTAGCAATTAGCTGAAATTAGTCAACACTTACCCTAAAGGCCAGATGAAAGGCTTGAAGGAGAGAACGATGGAATCACTCAAAGTTAGACATTATATGACACAGCATTCGATTACTTTTAAAGCTGATATGTCGTTATCTGCCGCATTGGAAAGAGTCATTGAGTTTAATGATTTTTTTAGTGGACCGGTGATCGATGATCATGGCAGAGTGATTGGCTTTCTGTCGGAGCATGATCTACTCGATAAGCTGGTGAAAGTCAGCTATTTCTGTCAAGACTCGCATACGGTGGGTGACTGTATGACACAAATCGTCGACACCATCAGCCCAGACTTGCCGATTATCGAATTAGCGGATTATATGCGTGATGGCCGATCAACTTATCCTGTTGTTGAAGACGGTCGGTTAGTCGGCGTGATTAACCGGCGTGCAGTGCTCAAAGCGATTAATAAAAACCTACATAGTTGCTTTAAACGTCAGGTCTGAATTTAGTCGTTCGGATAGCACTCACTTGCGTTTCATAAGCCTCGAAATGTCATTTCGCAGGCTTTTTTTGGGGCTTTTGATGAAGTGTGTCACATATTAATGAAATATGATGTTATATAGATTCTCTATGTGTGATCTATGTTGACACTTATGGGCTTAATCTTGGTTAAAGTGCTCGTAGCATTTCATGATACTGAAGTTTGAGTATTTCAACCAAGATTACAATGAAGGAGACAATCATGTCAGATCAAGTTTTTCATCTCGGTGTCACGCAAGCAGATCTGAATGGTGCGACACTGGCGATATTGCCCGGTGACCCTGAACGCGTGAAGAAAATTGCTGATCAGATGGACTCCCCAGAGTTTTTGGCGAGTCATCGCGAATTTACGTTATATCGGGCAAAAGTTGATGGGAAGCCTGTCATTGTTTGTTCAACGGGTATTGGCGGTCCATCAACGTCAATTGCCGTTGAGGAATTAGCTCAGTTAGGGGTTCGCAGTTTCTTACGTGTTGGAACCACCGGGGCCATTCAGCCCAATATTCAGATTGGAGATATCATCGTGACGACTGCGGCGGTCCGGTTAGATGGGGCAAGCTTGCATTTTGCACCCATGGAATTTCCGGCGGTGTCTGATTTTGCCGCAATGACAGCACTGAAACAGGCTGCCGATGACGAAGGCATTCCGGTTCATACGGGGATTACCGCTTCAAGTGACACCTTCTATCCGGGGCAAGAGCGTTATGATACGTATTCGGGACGAGTTACGCGTCGTTTTCAAGGCTCTGTTGAAGAGTGGCAGTCAATGGGCGTGCTGAACTTTGAGATGGAATCCGCCACGTTGTTTACCATGTGTGCCAGTGCCGGTTTACAGGCAGGCTGTGTCGGCGGGGTGATTATCAACCGGACACTCAAAGAGATCCCGGATCATGCCGTTGTGAAAGAAGTCGAAGCAAAATCCATCCGCGTAGTCGTCAAAGCTGCAGCACTTTTGCTGGCTTAATCCTCACCTAAACATTCTGGGCGTCATGAGATTATGTTTCATGACGCCTTTATTTATTCGTCTAGGCGGTAAGTAACTTTGGGAGCGGCATGTATAGTGTCTCAATGAGCTCTCCCAGCATATGATCGTAAACGTGCGCAATACTCAGCGAAATATCAGCGGTCATCTGATACATGGCTTCGGCACTGATATTGTAATCGGGATGTTTACTCACATCAGCCAGAATCACCAGTGCTTTGGTACACGTCGGGGATGAGATGGATAAAGGGCTCACCATGGTTAACTGATTCACTTTTCTTGCAAGTATATCTGCACAGTGTTGTAAACGTGTTTGTCCTTCGGGGGTATTCATCTCTTCAATACAGATTCTGAATTGTGTCAAAGCATCCATCGCATCAATCACTTGCTGCCAGTTCATATGATATTCATCACTCAAATCTTCCCGGTTCACTTCCACTAACCAAGCCAGCATGACTTCATCCATGAGAAACATACAGTGACGGATCGCTTTGCCGTGGATCATTTGATTACGAGAAATGGTTCGTTCTGACCAGTCCTGCATCAATGCTTTCAGTTTGAGCTGCAGCACACGATACATCGGCTTATTATCAAAATGAGCAATGGAAATCAGGTGGGTTGTTTTTTCAGTCAGCAGCTCGGCAAGATGCTCAATTTCAATATCTCGGTGCTCACCAAACATGAGAACATGATGCGTCGCACTTCGGTGTTGGCGACACAGATAAAGCACCTGACGTAAATCAACAAGCAGTTCATACTTACGTTGCAAGGTCGATTCACGTTGTTTGGCAAGATAAAACATGAATCCGAGTATGCCGACGGAAACCAGCATAGAAATAATGACGAACATAACCAACTCCTTGTCTATGTAGAGATGCCTTGATTTTTATGGTTATTGAGCCTGATGCAGAATAGCGTTGTATGTGCGAAAGACATCCGCCAGTACAATTGAAAGTAAACAAGCCCAACTCACAAAGGTCAAGGTACCTTGTATCCTTATAGTTAAAAATAAGCAGAATTGGTGCCAGATTATTTTATCTTCAAAATCATCACTTTAACCTTTTATTCACAATTGTATTGCACTGTTATTGTGCGCAAATGATGATCTTGGGGAGAGATTTTTTGAGTGTGTCGATGCGTATGGATAAAAAAGAGGCCTTAACGATATTCGCTAAGGCCTCTAACCAATTGATCATGATATAGATTTACATGACACGCATACCCGGCTGGGCACCTTCATGCGGTTCAAGGATCCAAAGCTCTTTCCCCCCCGGTCCGGCCGCGAGAATCATGCCTTCAGACATGCCAAACTTCATTTTTCGTGGTTTCAGGTTGGCAACCATGACTGTATATTTCCCAACCAGCTCTTCGGGTTGGTAGGCAGCTTTGATACCGGAAAAGACCTGACGGACTTCACCACCAATATCTAGCTGGAATTTAAGCAGCTTATCGGCTTTAGGCACCGCTTCACAAGACAGGATTTTCGCAATGCGTAAATCCACTTTGGCAAAATCATCAAATTCGATTTCCGGGGCGATGGGCTCTTTGCTCAGTTCCGTCTCTTCCTGAGAGGCCGACTGAATAATCGCTCTCTCGGCTTCAACGGCTTCTTTCGAATCCTCGATCATTGCTTCAATCTGTTTTGGGTCGATTCGGCTGAAGAGAGCTTTGAAGGTGGCAATCTCATGATCAACCAACGGTTGCTGAATGGTATCCCAGCTCAGTTCTTGATTGAGAAAGGCTTCACTTCGGGCTGCCAACGCTGGCATGACGGGTTTAAGGTAAGTCATCAGTACACGGAACAGGTTCAGTCCCATGGAGCAGATTTCTTGCAGTTCCTGTTCTTTGCCTTCTTGTTTGGCAATGACCCACGGTGCTTTTTCATCTACATATTGGTTGGCTTTATCTGCCAGTGCCGTGATTTCGCGGATCGCCCGGCCATATTCCCGGCTTTCGTAGAGTGCGCCGATCTGTTCAGCCGCATCAATAAAAGTCTGATATAGCGCTGGTTCAACACACGTTGTGGCTAATCGGCCTGCAAAGCGTTTGTTGATAAAGCCGGCGTTGCGTGATGCAAGGTTCACGATTTTATTGACGATATCTGAATTCACGCGTTGGGTGAAATCTTCCAGATTCAAGTCAAGGTCATCAATCCGGCTATTGAGTTTGGCTGCATAATAGTAACGCAGGCATTCTGGATCCAAGTGATCCAGATAGGTGCTGGCTTTGATGAATGTTCCTTTAGACTTAGACATCTTGGCACCATTGACGGTGACATAACCGTGGACATAGACGTTGTTCGGTTTGCGGAAACCTGCGCCGTCGAGCATCGCTGGCCAGAACAGGCTGTGGAAGTAAACAATGTCTTTACCGATAAAGTGATAAAGCTCGGCCTGACTGTCTTGGTGCCAGTATTCGTCGAAATCCAGATCATCACGGCGATCACACAAATTCTTAAATGAACCCATGTAACCGATCGGCGCATCGAGCCAGACGTAAAAATACTTACCGGTTTCGCCCGGAATTTCGAATCCGAAATAAGGCGCATCGCGTGAGATGTCCCACTGTTGCAAGCCGGACTCAAACCATTCTTGCATTTTGTTTGCCATTTCGGTTTGTAAAGAACCGGAACGGGTCCATGCTTTCAACATGTCTTCAAACTGGGGCAAATCAAAGAAGAAATGCTCTGAATCTTTCATTACCGGTGTCGCGCCGGACACAGCAGATTTAGGATTGATCAGATCGGTTGGGCTATAGGTTTCGCCACAAGCATCGCAGTTGTCGCCGTATTGGTCTTCGGAATGACATTTCGGGCAGGTGCCTTTCACGAAACGATCCGGCAAAAACATTTCTTTCTCCGGATCGAACAGTTGTGAAATCGTCCGGCTTGAAATAAATCCGTTGGCTTTGAGTTGTTGGTAAATCAGCGAAGATAATTCACGGTTTTCTTCGCTGTGCGTGCTGTGATAGTTATCAAAGCTAATATCAAAACCGGCAAAATCTTTCTGGTGCTCTTGGCTGACTGAAGCAATCATTTCTTCTGGTGTGATCCCCATCTGCTGTGCTTTCAGCATGATCGGTGTACCGTGTGCGTCATCTGCACAGATAAAGTGGATGACATTGCCGCGCAGGCGTTGGTAGCGTACCCAAATATCCGCTTGAATATGCTCCAGCATATGACCCAAGTGGATAGAACCGTTTGCATACGGCAGGGCACAAGTTACCAGAATTTTTCTTGGTTCAGTTGCCATAACTTATCTTTCGCTCTGTCTGTTATACTCGGATGGCCTCAAAATATCGTCGGATGAAAGCTTGGTATGTGATTTTGAGGTTGCCGGAGTGGTGTATCAAAATTTGTGACTGCTAATACTACCTGATGACAGGAATAACGCCAAGGCGTTATTCCTTTATCTTGCAGGGGTTCTGTCTGCTTTATTGTGGTGTTAGCATAGGCTTTTGGCGCTGCCTGATGAACGGGTCATCACTGGTGAGCGCGTCGATTGAAATCATATCCGGTAAAGAAGGTAATCTATGCGGCAGCTTACACCTCCCCAATCACTTTGTATCTGGTTGAATCAATTTTCTCACCCTTGTCTACGCGCCGACTGGGCATCTCAACCGGGACTGGTTTATACCCATGAAGATGATCGCTATCATATTGAATTACCTTTTGCGGCCAATACCCTGGCAGACGAGCTACGACAATGGATGACAGCCCAAGCTGATCGACCGGTTGCAGGTGACATTGAGGTACATGTGGTGCCGAAAACCTTGCAAACTCAGGTCGCTTCTCCCGTGAAAGGGGTCAAAAATATGATCGCAGTGACCTCCGGAAAAGGCGGGGTCGGTAAATCAACCACGGCGGTGAATCTGGCTTTGGGGCTGGCGGCCTCCCATGCCCGCGTGGGGATTCTGGATGCGGATATTTATGGACCATCAGTTCCGATGATGCTGGGGACAGTTCATGCTGAACTGGCGGTTCGGGATGAGCGCTGGATGCAACCGGTGCAGGCACACGGCCTTTACTCGCATTCGATCGGTTATCTGATGAGTCAGGATGATGCGGCGGTCTGGCGTGGCCCGATGGCTTCTAAAGCGTTCCAGCAGTTGCTCAATGAGACCGAATGGCCATCGCTGGATTATTTGGTCGTGGACATGCCGCCGGGCACCGGAGACATTCAACTGACCTTGTCCCAACAGATGCCACTGACGGGTGCCGTGGTGGTGACCACGCCGCAAGATCTCGCGCTTGCGGATGCCCGTAAAGGTGTTGCGATGTTTGAAAAGGTCAATGTCCCGGTGATCGGGCTGGTGGAAAACATGAGTTATCACATCTGTAGTCAGTGTGGCCACCGTGAAGACCTGTTCGGGACCGGCGGTGCTGAAAAAATGGCGCAGGAATATGGATTGAGTCTATTGGCACAAATCCCGTTGCATCGCCAAGTTCGTGAGGATATTGATACAGGATGTCCGACGATGGTTGCCCGGCCAGAAAGTGAGCATGCCCGGCTTTATCTGGCCATGGCTGAACGGGTTGCCAGCCATTTGTATTGGCGTGGTCAAGTGGTTCCTGATGCGATCCCCTTCACGCATATAAAATAAGTTTTGTATCGATCAGACAAGGATTGTCCGGGATGGATGCTACTTTGATGAAAGACAAGATAAATTATACTTTTTTGCCCCTGTCAATCTGGTATCCGGTAAAGCTTGTCTCTATAATCACGCCGGCTTATCTGGTTTCTTTGTCAAATGTATCGAGTGAACAATCATGTCTGATCACAATCAATGCGTCATTATAGGAATTGCTGGCGCTTCTGCTTCAGGGAAAAGTCTTATCGCGAGTACCATCTATCGTGAATTGCGAGCCAAAGTCGGCGATCACCAGATTGGGGTGATTACCGAGGATCGCTACTACAAGGATCAAAGTCATCTGAGTATGGAGCAACGGGTCAAAACCAACTACGACCATCCTAGTGCGCTGGACCATGATTTACTCTGTGAGCATTTGCAACAGCTAGTTCGGGGGGAGTCCGTTGATGTGCCTGAATATAGTTATACTGAGCATACCCGGACCGAAAATACCCATCATATGAACCCTAAAAAGGTGATTATTCTGGAAGGCATTCTGTTGCTGACCGAGCCACGTCTGAGACAATTAATGCACGCCACTATTTTTATGGATACCCCCTTAGACATTTGTCTGCTGCGGCGTGTAAAACGCGATGTGGAAGAGCGTGGAAGAACGTTGGATTCGGTCTTGAAACAGTATCAGGAAACCGTCAGACCGATGTTTTTACAGTTTATCGAGCCCTCGAAACAATACGCTGACATCATTGTCCCGCGTGGTGGTAAAAACCGAATTGCGATTGACGTGTTGAAAGCACACATCGCTAAGTTACTTAAATCCTAAGTCCAGAATTACGACGGACTTCCCTATTGGATAGTCCCTTATTGGTTCATCCCTTATCGGATCATAAATGGCACCGGATCGTGTGCCGTTTTCCCCCGCTATATTATGTCCCTCACCGATGTAAAACAGTTCATTGTGATACGTCATAGTGGATTGTCACTTTCTGACATGAAGCTGACGTTGATCGGGGAGACACAAAGTGCATATAGTTGTCATTTGATTATAAAATCCCTATTTTAAGAAACATTCTTTGTCCTCAATGGTCTTAGTTCTCACTTAGTGATCAGGAAAATCGCCAATGAAAAAATTACTCCTTGTGATTGTGATAATTGTTGCTGTGATTGCTGCCGGCATCATCACATTAGTTACGGTCGTTGATCCGAATCAGTTCAAACCGCTGATTGTCGAGCAAACAAAAAAAGCAACGGGGATGGATGTTGTGATTGGCGGTGATATCAGCTGGCAGTTTTTTCCTGCGATTGGTTTTCAGATCGATGATGTATCTCTCAAGAATCCGGCAGGCTTTCAGCGACAAAACTTACTGCATGTGTCACACCTTTCCATTGATGTGGCAGTCATGCCGTTACTGGATAAAGAACTGGATATCGGGAGTATCAATCTGGATGGCGCTGATATTCAGATTGAAACATTGCGCGACGGCACCACCAATTTAGATAGCTTATTGAGTCAACAACCAGCCAACCAGCCATCAGATGCTGCACAGACGGTTGACACCACCGCCGATACACAGGCGCAGACTGATGCTGCTCCGGCAAAGCAATCATGGCAAGTTCGTGTTGCTGGTGTGGATATTCGTGCGGCTCGCGTCTCTGTGCTCAATGAGGCCCAGCCTGAAAATCAACTGACGCTGAATGATGTGAATCTGACCATCAGTGCTTTTGCGCCGAATCAGTGGACAACGTTTTCTTGGTCGATTCAGGGGAAACGGGCGGTGCAACATTTCTCGGTTGCGGGAGAAGGAGAATTTCGCTTATCCGATGATTATCGCCACTATGCGCTACGCCAGATTACTGTGAAGGGCAGTTATCAGGATAAAACTAACGATGTGCGTTCTCTGACACTCTCTTTGCCGAAGTTCGACATCGGTCAGGATGCGCCGTTTGAGGTGGCTGTTGCCGGTAAACTTGCCGAGAATGAGGTTGATTTCACCGGGAAAGGTACATTGAATCTGGATGAACAATATCAGCATATCCGGGTCAGCGGGTTGGATACTCAATTGAAGTTGACCGGAGCACAACTGCCGATAAGTCCGCTACCGGTTACTTTACAGGGGAATGTTGAGATGAACCTTCCCGCCAGTCAGTTGGACCTCAACGATTTAACATTCAAAGTGGCCGATGTTGCGCTACAAGGTAAAACATCGCTTCATTTGGGGGCCCGGCCTGCGATTCGTTTCCGGCTGAAAGGCGATCAGATTGACCTTAGCCCATTTTTACCACCGGCCCCAGACGCTGCCAATTCAACCCCTGCGGCAACGGCAGCTCAAGCGCCAGTCATGGCTGATAACTCAACCTCGTCAGCACCAAGTGCATCGGCTCAAGAGCCCGATCTGACCGCGCTGAAAGGATTTGATCTCGATGGCACATTAAATATTGCCGGGCTGAAAGCACAGAAACTAATGCTCAATAACTTAGGGATCAAAGTCAGTCTACGGCGTGGTGTTCTGACACTGTCTGAGCTACAAGCCGATTTATATCAAGGTCATTTGCAAGGTAAAGGGGTGCTCAACGCCAGCGTGACACCGGCGACTTATCAGATGCAGCAATCCCTGCAAGGGATTCAGATTCAACCTGTGCTCAAAGCGCTGGCTGATAATGATCGCCTCGAAGGGAAAGGATCTGTCGAACTAGACCTGCGCGGGCAAGGGTTGAGTGAAAAACGTCTTAAAGAGAACATCGGCGGGACGGTGAACGTTCAGTTGCAGGATGGGGCGATCAACGGTATCAATATTGCCCAGATGATCCGCCAGGGCTATGCAAAATTAAAAGGAAAACCGTTGGATGACACCGAAGGGGTGCAGAAAACCGACTTTAGTGCTGCCAGTGCGACATTGCACTTAAATCAAGGTGTGGCAACGATTAAAGAGAGTTCCTTGCAGTCACCGCTATTACGTGTCCATACCAAGGGCGATGTGAATTATATAGCACAAACTGTGGATGTGGTCGTGCGGGCTTCGATTGTCGGAACGTTGAAAGGACAGGGCGGCAAAGATATCAATGAGCTGAAAGATGTCACGATTCCAATCCAGGTGAAGGGAAACTGGACACAGCCTAAATATAAGCTGGTATTCGATGATGTTGCGAAACAGAAAGTCCAGAAAGAACTTGATAGAGGTTTGGACAAACTGGATGACAAGATCAAAGATGAACGGACGAAGAAAGCACTGAACAAGCTGCTCAAGGGGCTTTTCTAGTATAGGTCCGGCACGATGATGACCGTTGGATGATTGAAAAGAGGGACAGGTGAAAGCCTGTCCCTCTTGCGTTGTTCTTGAAGGGGATGTTCGGTGATTTACCAGTCGATCCCTTGTTGCGCTTTCACGCCAGCCTGAAAAGCATGTTTGACATTTTTAACTTCTGAAACGGTATCCGCCAAGTCAAGCAGTTCCCGATGGGCACCACGGCCCGTGATAATAACGGTTTGCATCGGCGGACGTTGTTGCAGCGCAGTGAGAACCTCTTCCAATGCCACGTAGCCATAACTGACCATATATGTGAGTTCATCGAACAGGACGACGTTGAGCGTCTCATCTTGTAACATCTGCTGGCACTTCTGCCACACGGCCTGTGCAGCAGCGGTATCGGTAGCTTTATTCTGCGTCTCCCACGTAAACCCGGTGGCCATCACATGGAATGTCACCCCCAGTTTTTCCAGTAGGTTGCGTTCTCCGTTATCCCATGTGCCTTTAATAAACTGCGCAACGCCGCACTTCAGCCCATGTCCGACGGCTCTGGCAACCGTGCCGAACCCTGAGGTTGATTTGCCTTTGCCATTACCGGTAATGACGATCACAATCCCGCGTTCTTCGGTAGCTGATGCAATTTTCGCATCCACTTTTTCTTTGATTCTTTGTTGGCGAGCCTGATAACGATCAGATGGGTTATCTTCATTTGACATGGTGTCAGATTCCTATTTCATGGGCGCAATGACGGTATCATAGCGTAATGATGCGGTTGCAAAAACCATAGGTTCAGTATGGTCAGTGCGAACCGATGAATCACTCGCAAATTTGGGAATGGGTTTAAAACCTGTTAATTTAAATCCTGTGGACTGGATGGCAATACTATTCAATAACAGGACCATTCAATAAAAGTACCATTCAGCCCAAATACGATTCAATCATCACAAGCAATACAGAATAAGGACAGTCTATGAGTCAACGTCAACCCTCGATTCTGGTGGTCTGTATGGGGAACATTTGTCGTTCTCCGACCGGAGAAGCGGTGCTCAAAGCAAAAGCGGCGCAAATGGGGATCGATGTCGAAGTCGATTCTGCCGGTACCATTGCCTATCATCAGGGGAATCCTCCGGATAGACGGGCCAGAATGGCCGGTGAAAAACGCGGCTACAGTTTTGCCGGGATGGCCGCCCGGCCTGTGACAAGTCGTGACTTTGCACATTTTGACCTGATTCTCGCAGCCGACCGTGACAATCTCGCTGATTTACAGGCCAGATGTCCGGCCGAGTATCAGCATAAATTGTCGTTGTTTCTCAGTCATGGTCAGTCAGCCGAAGCCGAAATTCCAGACCCTTATTACGGGGGAGCTGATGGTTTTGAACGTGTGTTAGATTTATTGGAAGAGTCAGCCGAAGCAGTGTTAAAAAAATTATGAGTCGTCCTTGACTAAAAAATCCGCCCGTAGGCGGATTTTTACGTTGGAGCTCATATCCGGGCCGTCGGCCTTAGAAGCTTCGGCTGTATTGAAGCCCGAGCAGCACCGCATCTGCGTGCGTGGTTCCGGTGATCTTACCAAATGTTTTATCTTCAGTAACGGACACATCTTCACCGATTAAGTAGGTGAAGCCAAAATCGATGTTCGATTTTTCGTCCAGATGATAAGTGAAACCAGCAGAAAGCCACTGACGATCTGAGTCAGGTACAGAGATCGAGCGGACATTGTCTTGAGCGCTGGTGTCGTACATATAACCTGCACGTAGCGTCCAAGTCTGATTCAGGAAGTAAGTTCCCCCCAGTGAATAATGCCAGCCATCTTTCCACTGATATTGGTTAATTGTGCCACTGGTATCGGCTGCAAGCACATCGAATTCAGACCATTTAATCCACTGAATACTATAGTGAACTGCGTAATCGTTATTCAGACGATGATAACCGGAGAATTCAGCAAAATCAGGCAATGGCATCACGACTGTATCTGAGATACTGCCACTGGCTTTGGCGTAAGTTGCCGATTCAACATCGCCATCCGCCTTGATGTCGGGGCTGTAGTGATAATCGACACCGAAACGGTTGTCCTCATTATATTCGTATACTGCACCCAAGTTATAGCCGACAGCCCAGCCGTCCGCATCAAGGTCAGTGCCGACACCTGTGCTCAATTTTCGTGCTTTCACCACAGCTTGTGCCTGAGGGCTTAACGGGCGTTTGAATTTCCCTTGCCCGTAGATCAGATCCAAACCGGCACCAAGACTCCATTGTTGATTGATTCGGTAAGAGCCGACGACACCGAAGTTGAAACTTTTCACGTCGGTTTTACCACCGAATTCATAGCCGGCATAGCCGTTATCAAATTCAGTTTTGGTCCCGAAGTTAGAATAGGCGTTGAGTCCCCAGGCAAATTTTTCATTGACCGGAACAATAAGGTAGATATTCGGGACGAGTGATGTGTCGCCTGCATTTGAGGCGTTGGCACTCGTTTGTGTTTTGGCGAGCTTATTGGTATAGGTTGCATCGTCCACATCAATCAGCGTGGTGATACTTTCAACACCAAGTGAAAGGGAAACGTCATCAAACAGAGCCATGGCTGCCGGGTTTTTCGCGATGACAGAAGCATTGTCTGCAATCACGGCATCACCGGCAAAGGCACGACCAAGTCCGGTAGCTGACTGTGCATTGAGTTGGAAACCTGCGGCAAAGGACTGCTGAGCGGTCACTGAGATTGCCACTGCGATCAGGGTTTTCTGAAACAGGCGCGTGTTGTTCATAGATAAATTTCCTTTTTTAACGGTCTCTAAATGGACCTTGTCCAGTAAATATCCCTATTATTATTAGAGTATTTACTTAGTTGGCGGCTGATACTAGTGACTAGTGTAGGGCATAGAAATCCGACCAGTTTAAATTCATGATGTAAAATTACTGATCTGGTAGCTATATAGCATGATTTTGGGCAAAAATGTCATTTTTTAGAGTATATGCTCTATCAAATTCAAGGAATTGAATCATCAATTTGTCATATTTCTAGTGTCGAATGATAAGGTTATACTGATAGATATATCATACCGAACCAAGACCTTGAGTCATTTGAATATGTGGTAAACTTTCATACATTTTCTGGGGTTTTTGCGTGCTTCGGAAAGAACTTGGGCTATTTTTCTGTAAATCAAAACAAAATTGATCTATTTCAAAAATTAATCATAGAAAGTCATTATAGTAACTCATGTCATCTGGTTAGCCGTCAGGTTAACATGTTGAGCAAGATGACACTTCCTTTTGAAGGCTGACTTTACTTTCTCCTAATCAGGAAACTGATTTTTCAATTGGCGTAAGTTAATTGCTTTATACATTCCAACCACACAAGTTTTGTGTGGTTTTTTTTTGGTTGCTATATCTGCTTCTGCTTGAGCGCCATTCATTCCTTTTTCTATTCGTTGAGCTGCTTTTATGCGTGATGTCATGCATCCCCCAATTTCACTTCAGCAGCAAACCCTGTTTAAAATGTGCTTAGTCGCTCTTTTTACAAAAGAAAATAAAGTAGCAGTTTGGCATCCGTTAACAATTTAGCTACAATCTCAACAGGTCAGACCTCTACTCTAGAAGGACATCATATGGCGACAAAATTATGCCGGACACACGCAGGGGAGAGGGTCGCGATAGTGAGCGGTATTCGCACCCCTTTTGCCCGTCAGTGGACCGAGTTCCGTCAGGTCACCGCGATTGAGTTAGGCACCATGGTGGTGAATGAGTTACTACAACGCACGGGGATTGATAAGCAGCTCATCGATCAAGTGGTCTTCGGGCAAGTCATCCAAATGCCGGAAGCGCCCAATATTGCCCGGGAGATTGTGCTGAATGCCGGGCTGGATGTTCATACCGATGCTTACAGCGTAACACGCGCCTGTGCGACCAGCTTACAAGCATTGACTGCTGCATCAGAAAGCATTCTGTGTGGCCACACGGATATTGCCATTGTCGGTGGTGCGGATTCCTCGTCTGTCCTGCCAATCGGAGTGTCTAAAACATTGGCGTCTGCATTGCTGGCCAGTTCGAAAGCGAAAACCCTGACGAAAAAAATGCAGGCTTTTAAGCGCGTGAAATTCCGTGATTTATTACCGGTTCCTCCTGCGATTGCTGAATATTCTACGGGGTTGTCGATGGGCGATACGGCTGAGCAAATGGCGAAGACCTATCAGATCAGCCGGGAGGATCAGGATGAACTGGCTTTTCAGTCGCATCAGAAAGCTGCCGCAGCCTGGGAATCCGGCCAATTGAGTGCTGAAGTGATGACTGCATATCCGAAGCCTTATCAGACGGTGCTGGAGCGGGATAATAACTTGCGGGCGGATACCGCCCGGGATGCATACCGCAAATTACGACCAGCATTTGATCGCCGGTTCGGCACGGTGACTGCAGCCAACAGCACCCCTTTAACCGATGGTGCTGCAGCGCTGTTGATTATGCGTGAGCAGCGTGCGAAAGAATTAGGTCTGCCAATTTTAGGCTTCTTACGGTCTTATGCTTATCAAGCCATCCCGGTCAAACAGGATATGCTGATGGGGCCGGCATATGCGACACCGCTTGCCTTAGAACGGGCAGGATTGACATTAGCGGATATATCATTGGTCGAAATGCATGAGGCGTTTGCATCTCAGGTGCTGGCAAATCTGAAAATGTTTGCCAGCCCCGGTTTTGCCAAGCAGATTGGCCGTAGTCATCCTCTCGGAGAAGTCGATATGACCCGGTTTAATGTTTCTGGCGGCTCGATTGCGTATGGTCATCCATTTGCGGCAACAGGTGCCAGACTGGTGACACAATTACTGCATGAGCTGAAGCGTAGACATGGTGGTTTTGGTTTGGTGACGGCATGTGCTGCAGGTGGTTTAGGGTCTGCGTTGGTACTGGAGGTTGATCATGACTGAGTTGCATCATTCTGAGCAGGGCAGTTTTCATCTGACGATTGAAGACGATTTTGCCTGGCTGGCGCTGGATGTGCCAGCGGAAAGCATGAATACGCTGAAGGCATCATTTAGTGATGAGATTGACGCGATTCTTACTGAGTTATCACAGGCGAAGCAACGAGTGAAAGGTTTGGTGATTTATTCCCGTAAACCGGATAATTTTATTGCCGGTGCAGACATCACCATGTTCGGGCAGTGTCAATCAGCTGAGGATGCTGCCAGTCTGGCAAAAATGGGACAGGATATTTTTCACAAAATTGAAGCATTACCCTTTCCGGTGGTTGCTGCAATCCATGGCACGTGTCTGGGTGGCGGGCTTGAGCTGGCATTAGCGTGTGATTACCGGGTCTGTAGTGATGACCCTGCGACAGTTTTGGGGTTACCAGAAGTCCAGTTAGGACTATTACCCGGCTCAGGCGGTACACAACGGCTGCCGCGTTTGATCGGATTAATGCCAGCACTGGATCTGATTCTGACGGGTAAAAAAGTCCGGAGTAAAAAAGCATTGAAACTGGGTCTGGTTAACGCTTGTGTGGCGAAAGACGGACTCTTGAATGCGGCGCGAATGATCATCGAAAAACCAACGGACTTTAAGCGTCGTTCGAGCTGGAAAAAGCGACTGACGAGCAGTGTGCTGGCGTTAAAAACAGTTCGTCACTGGGTGATCGAACAAGCGCGTAAGAAAGCACAGGCTAAGGCGAAGCATCATTATCCAGCGATCGATGCTATTTTGGATGTGATTCAACAAGGGCTCGATGACGGTATCAGTATCGGGTTGAGCAAAGAGTCTCAGGCGTTCGGTCGTCTGGCGATGACCCGCGAATCTCAGGCATTACGCTCTATTTTCCTCGCTACAACGGCGCTCAAACGGGAAATGAAAACGGATGACCGGGGCAAAGCAGTTCAACATGTTTCGGTCTTAGGCGGCGGATTGATGGGGGCCGGTATCGGCTATGTCACGGTCGAGAAAGCGAACAAAAGACTCAGAATCAAGGATGTCAGTCATCAGGGCGTGCTGCATGCATTTCAGTATATTTATCAGCGTTTGAATAAAAAATGTCAGCGGAAATATATCTCTGAAGCCGATGTGCGGGCAGCAATGGCGATGGTGTCCGGTGGCATCGATTTTTCCGGCTTCGGTGAAACCGATGTGGTGATTGAAGCGGTGTTTGAAGATTTAAAACTGAAACAAGAAATGGTGGCTTCGATCGAATCACATACCGGGGAGCACACGATTTTTGCGTCCAATACCTCGTCTCTGCCGATTCATGACATTGCGGCTCACGCTGCCCGGCCGGAAAATATCGTCGGTTTACACTATTTCAGTCCGGTCGAAAAAATGCCGTTGGTTGAAGTGATTCCTCATCAGGGGACTTCGCCTGAAACCGTTGCAACGGTTGTCCGCTTAGCTTACCAACAAGGGAAAACCCCGATTATTGTTCAGGACAGTGCCGGATTTTATGTCAATCGTATTCTCGCCCTCTATATTAATGGTGCCGTACAATGTTTGCTTGATGGTGAGCCGATTGAGAAAATTGATCAGGCGTTGGTCGATTTCGGCTTTCCGGTCGGTCCGATGACGTTACTGGATGAAGTTGGGTTTGATGTCGCCTTTAAGATCTCACCGATACTTGTTCAGGCGCTTGGTGAGCGCTTCCTCATCCCGTCAGCATTGCAACAGCTCATCAGTGATGGCCGCAGGAAAGGGCGGAAGTCCGGATTGGGATTCTATCGCTACAAAGGCAAGAAAAAACAGCCGGACCGTTCAATCTACCGTCAGCTAAAAATCCGGGAACAAGTGTCACTGAGTCATCACGATATTGCATTGCGTTGTGTCTTACCACTTTTGAATGAAGCGGTGATGTGTCTTGACCAAGGGGTGATTCGTCAGGCTCGTGACGGGGATATTGGTGCCATATTCGGGATCGGTTTCCCTCCGTTTTTAGGCGGGCCTTTCCGGTATATGGATCAGGTCGGACTCAAGCAGATTGTTGAGCAGATGCAGCGCCTGTCTGGCGATCTCTGCCAACCGTGTCCGGCGTTAATGGCACGCTTGGAGAATCAGCAGTCATTTTATTCAGAAGACATGGATTCAAATAGCAGTGATTCAAATGACAGTGATTCAGAGGGACGTCCCGATCAAACATCACCGCTTGACTGATCAATGAGACGCGATTCGGGTGAAAATGCGGCTTGGCCGGAGAATCATTGGAGACTCGATAAAGCTAGTGTATGCTAATTCGGACTGTCAAACTGTCGGCCAAAAGGACGAAAAATGGATGCACTAGAGTTACTACTGAATCGCCGTTCCGTTGCAAAATTAGGCGCACCGGCGCCAGAAGGGAAAGTTCTGGAGAATATTATCCGTGCGGGGCTTCGGGCACCGGATCATGGCGGTTTAACGCCTTGGCGCTTTGTGATTGCCCAAGAGCACGGATTAAAGAAATTGTCGGATATTTTAGTGCAAGCAGTGCTTGCCGATAATGGCGATGAAGCGCAGCTTGATAAAGTTAAACATGCGCCATTCCGGGCCCCGATGGTGATTACTGTGATCGCTAAAGTCACACCTCATGAGAAAGTCCCGGCACTCGAGCAGCACCTATCGGCCGGATGTGCTGTTCAGGCGATGCAGATGGCCGCGCAGGCTCAGGGATTTCAAGGGGTGTGGCGTTCCGGTAAATGGATGTTTCATTCACTGGTTCGTCAGGCTTTTGGTCTGGAAGGCGATGATGAGATTGTCGGCTTTCTTTATTTGGGCACGCCGTTGATTGCACCAATGAAAGTTCCTGAACGAAATTTGTCCCATTTTGTGGAATACTTGTAAGAGTTGAATACTTGCAAGATAAGTTCAGTCCGCAGCTATATATCATTGATTGACCAAACGTCTTGACGAGCGTGAATCATCCTGAGAGTTGTATGTCGGGGTGATTCACCGATTTCTGTACTGACCAGATGTCGTTGCTAATCTATATGGTATGACATGATGAAATCAATAAAGAGTCTGACTTTCTCAGGCAGATGATCTTTGTGATTATAAAGCATGTAGATATCCCGGGAGTTAGCGCTCCAGTCTTCCAGAATCTGAACCAATTCACCGAGCTCAAGATATTCTTTGATCATCACATCCGGCATCAGCGTAATGCCTAACCCTTCAGAACAGGCCATACGGACGACATCCAGTGTGTTCGCCTGAAACCGCCCCCGATCATTATTCGTGACATGCTCGCCTTTGGTATTCGTGAGTTGCCATTTCAACAGCGGATTGCCTTTCAGCAGTGAATGGTGAGAGAGTTCTTCTGCGTGATGTGGTGCAGGATGCTTCGCCAGATAGGCCGGACTGGCAACCAGAATATCTTTGACTTCATTGATCTTGCGGGCAATGAGCGAAGAATCACGTTGCGGGCCGACCCGAAAAATCACATCCCATTCGGTGGGATCAAGCTGGTCAGCATGATTACTCATCGTGAGCTCAAGATTGATCTCTGGGTAGTTTTGCATGAACGCCGTAAACATCGGCATCATCATTCGTTTCGTCAGGTTTGAGGGGGCCGATATTCTTATCTTACCTGATGCGCCCCGGCATTCGTCACTGATCTCTTCAGCGGCCATTGATAAGCGTTGTAAAAGAGGAGAACACTCTTTGAAGAAACGTTCACCCGCTTCAGTCAGCGATAATTTGCGGGCATGGCGATTGAGTAGTCTTAAATTCAGCGAATCTTCAAGTGCCTGAATACGTCGGGTGATGGTTGCCACCGGTATCAGGGTTCTCCGTGATGTCGCTGTGTAACTCCCATTCTCGACTACCAAGCGGAATAGGTTTAAATCGTCTAGTTTCATAGTTTCCTGACATAACGGTTAATTAACGGGTTTCACCTATATACACGGAACTGAATTGTCAAAGTTTGAGGCATATCAACATGTTTATCGAAAACTCATTTTCCAAACATAGTGTATATCCGTAAGAATGACAGTGAAACATAGAATTTGAAGCTCATTTTTGCGTTTAAAAATAATATTGTTGTGGTGCATAACTATTTGAACCGGTGTTTTAATGTATAGTATAAGATGCAAAACGAAAGTGAAACGTTTGTACTAATAGCCCGAAGAGGCTACTTTTAGTAAAAGCTATTATAATTCTCAATAATAAATTCGTGATGAGGTGTTTGACCGAGCGAAGCTTTTGAACTCACTTTCTCCACATTTTGCGTTTGTGAGGCGGTTAGTATGTTTAAACCCGAATTTCCTGACTCAGAGACATGTTCTGGGCAAACACCGTTAAGTAATAAAGCGATCCTCATTGTTGATGACGACCCTGTGTTCCGGCGGATTGCCAGCGGCTATCTCCAGTCTCAAGGATGTACCGTTCATGAAGCTGAAGACGGTTTGGTCGGGTTAAGGCAGTTGAGAGAGCAACGTCCTGATCTGGTGATCTGTGATATTTCGATGCCGGTTTTGGATGGCTTGGAATTTGTTGAAGAAGTGAGTCTGGCTTATCCCTGTTTACCCTTAATTGTCATCTCCGCAACGGATGATATGTCCGATGTTGCCCGTGCGTTGAAGCATGGTATTAAAGATTTCCTTTCTAAACCGATCAATGATTATTCTCATTTAGGGCAAGCGATTGCCAACGCCTTGAGTGACACACATAGTCATGTTTCAGATCAACGTGATTTTTCCAGTCAGTGGTTTCAAGTCGAAGATGGTGGGGATATTCCGGAAGAACAAGAATTATATTGGCATCTGGAGTATTTACAGCAGAATTTGAGTGCGGCCCGAGAACTGCTCAATGCATTATTGCCGGAAAACGATACCAGTCAAGGTATATGGCGATGTAGTTATCGTTTACTTCAGTCTGCCGAAACCATGCCTTTAGTATTCGATCATGCCTGGCTCATGAATGGTCAATATGCGTTCTATATTGTCGATTCAGGGTCTCAGTCGTGTGATGGCATTGCGACGACGTTATTGATCCGTGCTTTATTCCATGATTATCTGCGAGGCCTGAAATCGATGGGCGCAGATTTGAAAGATCTCGCTGATATTTTAGAGAAGGGTATCAACTGTACTGAGTGCGCCTGTTCGATTTCAGCCATGATTGGGATTGCAGATCTCAGTGATGGAACCTTATCGGTTTTGCCAGCGGGCATGGATTGCTTCTGGAATAACGGCCAAAATAGTCAGCATATTGCCGGTGGTGTTTCTTTGGGCGACAACTGCCGGAAAAACTTCATCACACAGAATTTACCATTGCGCGAGAGTTCGGAGATCTCAGTCAGCCGTCTTGGAGTGAGTTCATTCTCACTGAATATCAGCCAAAAAACCGAATCATAAACAACATTAATGTTGTTTCTCATCATTGCATGATGCACTTTTCGCTGCATTCCGGTTGAAGACCCTGTTGCGAAGTTCGAAGAAAATCACTAGCATGAGCGGGAAGTGTGCCCACCCTTCGAGTGGGCGTTTGTTTTTTAGGCACCACCCATTTTGAGGTGGTATGCTTGTTTTTTACTGAAACCGCGCGAACTTCAATCAACAAGCCAGTTTGAAGCGGGTATCCAGACAAATAGACATAGATGATGACTACAGACACAATTTCACTGATTAAATCCAGCATTAAGAGTATCCCAGATTATCCGAAACCAGGTATTTTGTTTCGTGATGTCACCAGCCTGATGGAAGATGCACAAGCATATCGGGCAACGATCCAACTGCTGGTCGAACGATATAAAGATATGGGATTTACCAAAGTCGTCGGAACGGAAGCGCGAGGGTTTCTTTTTGGTGCACCGTTAGCGATTGAGCTGGGGATCGGATTTGTGCCCGTCCGTAAACCGGGAAAACTCCCGAGAAAGACACTGGCTGAGTCTTATGAACTGGAGTACGGTGTCGATACGCTTGAGATTCATGCCGACGCAATTCAGGATAATGATCAGGTGTTGATCATTGATGATTTGCTGGCTACCGGTGGCACGATTGAAGCGACCACCAAACTGATTCGACAGTTAGGTGGTCAGGCCGAGCATGCGGGTTTTGTGATTAACTTGCCGGAATTGGGCGGGGATCAGCGCTTGGCTGCGTTAGGCTTAGAGGTTTTCAGTATCTGTGATTTCGAAGGTCACTAAGGGTGACGGTCATTCACGATCAGCACAGGTCTGAATGATGAACAGAAAGTGTAAACGGAATAATCGATGAGTTATCTAGCATTAGCAAGAAAGTGGCGACCAACGCAGTTTTCTGAAGTTGTCGGGCAGGCACATGTATTGACTGCTTTGGAAAATGCATTGGCACAGAACCGACTGCATCATGCCTACCTTTTTAGCGGTACAAGGGGGGTAGGGAAAACCACAATCGGACGGTTATTTGCCAAAGGACTGAACTGCGAAACCGGTATAACCGCTCACCCTTGCGGACAGTGTGCCGCTTGTCAGGAAATTGAACAGGGCCGGTTTGTCGACCTGCTGGAAATTGATGCTGCATCGCGCACGAAAGTCGAAGACACGCGTGAGCTGCTGGATAATGTGCAGTATAAGCCAGCGCGGGGACGGTTTAAGGTCTATCTCATCGATGAAGTCCATATGTTGTCCCGTCACAGTTTCAATGCACTGTTGAAAACACTGGAAGAACCGCCAGAGTACGTCAAATTCTTACTGGCAACGACGGATCCTCAGAAATTACCGGTGACGATTCTGTCCCGCTGTTTACAGTTTCACTTAAAACCCATCGGTATTGATCATATCGAGCAGCAGCTCGCATTGATTCTCAATCAAGAGCAAGTGACCGCTGAGGCGCGTGCGTTGGGTATGATTGCTCATGCAGCCGATGGCAGTATGCGGGATGCGCTGAGTCTGACGGATCAGGCCATTGCACTGGGAGATGGTTCGATTCAGGCTAATTTGGTGTCTCACATGCTGGGCACCATTGATACCGATCAAGCGCTCCATCTTTTACAAGCATTAAGTCATAAGCAACCTCAGACAGTGATGGCTTATGTTGAACAGATTGCCGCCAACGGAATTGCATGGGATGCATTGTTGCAGTCGCTTGCAACGCAAATTCACCGTGTGGCGATGTATCAGATGTTGCCATCGACGCTTGATCCGTTGCAGCCGGACGCCGAGAAAATTAAACAACTGGCGCAGGAACTGAGTGCAGAAGATGTCCAGCTGTTTTATCAAATTGCATTGAAAGGGCGGGAAGATTTACCACTTTCACCGACACCGCGGATTGGGCTGGAGATGATCCTTCTGCGCATGCTGGCCTTCCGGCCGGTGGCAGTTTCTCCTGTACATGGCATCAGTACCGACGTTTCCCGTGCTGAGACGCAGACCGATGTTGCGGTATCGGTGCAAAACACCGCCCCGACGCCCAATCGTCCGACGCCGCCAGCCGTTGAAACTGCCGCTGTACCACCAGCTGTAGCGCCGACGTCTCAGCCTGAGTCGGCGACCACGAACCCGGTTGCACCACATTCGGTGGCCCATGATGTTGCTCAGCCGCATGCTGACACCGATTCATCTACGGCAGTGGCGAGTGACACATCTGCGGATCAGCCTGTACATCACGATGCGCCCGCTGCGCCGCGTGTGGGTCTGAGACATCAGCTTCGTTCTCAACGGCAATCTGTCCAATCTTCAGGGCCGTCTACAAAAGGGCCTTCGACAAAAAAGTCTGAAACGGCATCCACGCAATCAGATTCGGTCTTTGATCGACTCATGCAAAAGCGTAATGATGATCTGCTGATGCCGTCGGCCGTGGATTCTCTGTTAGATGCTGAGGACAGCGTTGATACAGATGAGCCTTATCAATGGCGGCCTACCATGGATGTGCCGGAACAACCGGTGGATAAAACTGTCACGCCGGCAGCACTGAAACAGGCACTCGCCCACGAAAAAACGCCGGAAATGACTGCTCGGCTGACCGAGGAAGTCATTCAGGAGGATGAGTGGGCGGCTATTATTCCACAATTGAATTTACCGAAACTGATCGAGCAGCTGGCTTTGAATGCATCCTATCAATTGGAAGGCAATACAGTGCATTTGTCATTGCGTGAGCATCAAGCGCATTTGAATACTGACAAAGCGCAAGCTATTTTGAAAGAAGCGTTAGAATATGTGCTGGGCATGACTTGTGCCTTAGAGATTCGGATTGGCGATGATGGTGTAACGCCTTTGGAAGGTCGCGAGCTGCGTTATCAGGCAAAATTAGAACAGGCGTTCGTCAGTTTACACGATGATCCCAATGTTCAATTCATTCAACAACGTTTTCAGGCACAGTTAGATCAAGAGAGTGTTCGCCCGGTTTAATTCGGTTCACTTTGCTTCTGTGTTGACGTAAAAATGAGCGTCAAAATCGGGTATAAAACGTAGGTCTAAGAGCGGGGGTTGAATTCCTATCAGGGAACCCCCACAGTATGTGTAATATATCAATGACAGAGAGATAAACATGTTTGGTGGTAAAGGCGGAATGGGCAACCTGATGAAGCAAGCCCAGCAAATGCAAGAGCGGATGCAGAAGCTTCAAGAAGAAATTGCAAATATGGAAGTTACCGGTGAAGCGGGGGCTGGTCTGGTGAAAGTGACTATGACTGGCAGCCACAGTGTCCGTCGTGTCGAAATTGATGAAAGTCTGATGGAAGACGACAAAGAGATGGTTGAAGATCTGGTTGCTGCTGCTTTTAATGATGCTGCCCGCCGTGTTGAAGAAACCCAAAAAGAGAAAATGTCATCCGTAACGGGTGGAATGCAACTTCCTCCTGGTATGAAGATGCCATTTTAATGGTTCAGTAAATTCATGCGTACCAGTCAAATGCTGGAACACCTGATGGAAGCCTTGCGTTGTCTGCCCGGGGTCGGCCCCAAATCTGCACAACGCATGGCTTTTCATTTGTTACAGCGTGATCGTCAGGGGGGGCTCCGCTTAGCGGATGCGCTGAGTCAGGCTATGACAGAAATTGGTCATTGCCAGTCGTGCCGGACTTTTACCGAAGAGGATGTTTGTCATATTTGCAAAAATCCCAAACGGCAGGAAAATGGTCAACTTTGCGTGGTGGAAAGCCCGGCAGACATTGCTGCCGTTGAAGCAACGGGGCAATTTTCAGGCCGTTACTTTGTGCTGATGGGGCATTTATCCCCGCTGGATGGTATCGGCCCAGCCGATATCGGTTTGGATTTGCTCGATTTTCGCTTGCAACAAGGCGATATCACCGAAGTGATTCTGGCGACCAATCCAACGGTCGAAGGTGAGGCAACAGCACACTACATTGCCGACTTGTGTCTGGCTCATCAGGTTTCGGCAAGTCGTATCGCACATGGCGTACCGGTTGGCGGAGAACTGGAGCTGGTTGATGGGACGACACTGTCTCACTCGATTATGGGACGTCAGCGACTCTCCTGATGATATCGTGTGTTTTCAACCATTATTTATCATGCGAGGTGTTCAGATTAAGAATATCTCGCATGTTGCATTTTATGCGCTGTATTCAGATCAGCGCATCTGCTTGAATGATGAAAAAGTGGTGTCTTCCAGCTCATTGATAATTGTCAGTGCTTCTTGAACGCTGGTACCACAAACCGCCTCGTCACTTTTAAAATCACTGCATACTTGCGGGCGATCATCCGAGCCGAACAGTTTACAGAGATTGTTTTCATCTAGCTGGATACAGCGAACACCCGCGGGTTTGCCCTCCGGCATACCCGGAATGGGAGACGAAATACTCGGTGCGATGCAGCAGGCGCCACAGCCTAAACGACATTCCATAAATCCTCTGGCGTCATCATGATTCAAAGCTGCGGATCATAGCAGACTGAATCTTAATTGATAGACGTTTATACTTGAACTCTTGTTTGAGGGCAGGTATAACCCGTATCCGGATCCATAACCACAGTAGTACAAGCATGACGAAACCATTCTGGCAAACCAAAGCATTAGATGAAATGAGCGAAAGCGAGTGGGAATCGCTGTGTGACGGCTGTGGCAAATGTTGCTTACATAAGCTGATGGACGAAGACACAGAAGCGGTTTACTACACGAATGTAGCTTGTAGTTGGCTGAACAGCAAAACATGTGCCTGCAAGGATTATCCCAACCGTTTTCAATCCGGCGAGGAGTGCCTCAAACTGACTCGTGAGAATATCGACGAGTTCCACTGGCTACCGGAAACCTGCGCTTATCGCTTGTTAGCGCAGCATCAGCCACTCCCCGAATGGCATCCGTTAATCACGGGTTCTAAATCAGCCATGCATGCTGCCGGAGAGAGTGTCCGCAACAAAGTCGTTTACGAAATTGATGTGGTTGACTGGGAGGACCACATCCTGAATTATCCGACAGAATCCAACCAATAAGTCTTGATTCGAGTGCTGCATCCGAGGAACAATCCTCCCGCCAGACCGAGCAAATGCGCCTGAATCGCAACCGGCGCTTCAATCAGCGCCTGAGTTGCCTCGGAAGCGCCGAAACATTGCTCCCAGATGACTTTGCCACATACACCCACAACGAGTAGCCAACTGCTCTTTCTGCCTTGTAAGGCTTCCCCCAGTGCGAAGCTGGCAAACAGGCCATGTAATATACCGGACAGTCCGACATAGAAATAAAGGTCGCTCCAGAAAAGCCCGATGCCAATCAACAGACTCAATAGCAGTAGCTGTTGCCAGAGCCCACGGGCTGCGGGACGAAAAATCAAGCTGATGAGCCAAAGAGCAATCAAATTCATCGATAAGTGGGCAATATTGGTATGGGTGAAGTTTCCTGTTACGATTCGCCACCATTGACCCTGCATGATAGCCTGTCTGTCCCAGACCAACAGATCGGCCAGCGGAGGCCATTGGGCGAGGACACACATGATACTAATCAGACTAAGAGTGAGATAGAGATGGGATCGCGTTATTGTATTCAATGTCAAAAAGCGCATAGGGCCTGTCTGTGCTCCACGATTGTCCCGTTGTCATCAGCGATTGAGCTTATCATTCTTCAGCATCCGACAGAAGTGCGCAAGCCGACCGGTACGGCAAGCATTCTGACGTTATCATTAGACCGTGCTCTGTGTCTGGTCGGAGAAAACTTTACCCAAGATGAAACATTGAATGCCTTATTGAATGACGCGGATGTTACTCATTTTGTGCTGTTCCCCGGTGGTGGTTCTACGTGTGTCAATGAGATCCAGCCGCCTTCGCCGCCACAGCGCTATCGCGTTATTCTGCTCGACGGCACGTGGAAGAAAGCGTATAAAATGTGGCAATTATCGACAAATCTACATAACCTTCCCAGATTACACCTGCCTGAATCTCTTCAGAGTCGCTACCGGATACGCAAAGCCCCGCGAGATAATTGCCTCTCGACCGTTGAAGCCGGATATCATTTGTTGTCGAACTGGCAACCGCATCAGGACTTTAGCCCGCTATTACAGAGTTTCGAACAGATGATTCAGTTCCAGCTCGCACAGATGCCCCCTGACGTCAGGGGACGGTATTGATTGTTTGACGTGTTTTTTATGAGGGACACACACCCATGCATTTTTTCAGGACACACACCATAACTTCTTATGGATAGGTGGATACGGGATGGATACGGGACACACAGGATAAGTAGAAGATAGTACTTTGGGAAGTGAGACTCGGCGTGTGTCCCCGTAAATTCAGGATGAACAGGACACACACCTCAGTCAATAAATGAGAGAATGTTGTTCTTCATCTCATCATTATTCTAAGTTTTTAAATAGATTCAGGCAGAATGCGGCTCAGATAAAGGACTGGGAAAATGCTCTGTGAAGTTGCGATTTTGGAGTATGGAGAAAATTTGAGAATAAAAGAGGGACCGGAAACTGAGCGTTTCATATCGATTAAGAAATATGAATGCCGATCATGCGTTTTCGTTTGAGGTAATGTTTAGCGAAGCGCAACCGCTCAGATGAACCGATCCAGAGTCTCGGTTTCTTTTCCAGCGCAGTACACAAGGTGAGACATGTTTTTCGAGACAGTGATAACCGCGTTAAAATATTGGGCAATTGAGGTGAAATATAACCGTATTTATTTGTACTGATTTGCCGTCCGAGCCAATCTACTAATTCGAGATAATCGATGAGTCGAAACGGGATTGTGTGTCTCTTTTCCTGAGGTATATCTGCTGTAAAGTCAGCCAATTCCGGCGTTTGAGTTTGTCCTCGCTCTAGTGCCGTGAGACGTTTTCTAATCGATGTGTACTCTGATTGTTCTGGGGTTTCAGCGATGCCAGCCCGAACCGGATTGAGGTCAACATAAGCCATTGCAGCCAGCAAAGCTTTATCATCAAGCAAAGCCTGAGATTTGAATCGTCCCTCCCAAAATCGTCCGGTACACAGATCTTCCTGATTGGCGAGCAATGCAATCTCGTAATTGATTTCTTTCATAAACCAACTCAGTGAATAGAGGCGTTGTCGCCAAGTTTCTATGATTTTATTGCACGCTTCGTGTTCTGCTTTCGAAGTCAAATGACCGGAAAGAAAACGCTGGATCAACAATGGCATCTGGTGTGATGAACACCATCGTTCAATCACTTGACACGGAGAAAGAGACAGCGCTGCTTTTTTATCAATAAAAGCGACTAGATGATAGTGATTACTCATCACAGCATAGGCACAGATACGAATGCAATAGATGGAAGCCAGTGCCAGAATGCGGGATTCAACCAATTCACGACGATGTTCATATGATTGACCGCTATAGCTATCGTATCCACATAAAAATGAGCGACGGACACAGCGAGAGACGCAATGGTAATAAGGTGTCACTTCAGGACAGATCAGTTGTGAACGGGCAGTTGTCATGAACTCAATCTAAATGATGGTTGATGGACTCATCGTGTCGGAATGAATCAGTAAAGCAAAGCCGTGATTCGAGCGATTTCGAGTGAATACAAATTTATTTCTGATTCGGTATGAAACATTTCACAAAAATGGAGATATGGATTTGGGTGTGTGTCCTCATCAATCCCTCATCAATTCGATTTCCGTCAGCTTAAAGCGTCTGTCCTCCTCAGTATCTTTTATCCTCAGTATCTCTTAAGAGCACCTTGTAAGCTTGAGCTCTTCAGCCTCGGTAGGCGTGTGTCCCTGTAAGCCCCCCGGTAAGCCCGATCCCCGGTAGTTCCCATATGCAAACATTTCTTACAAAAGTTGTACAAAAAAAAATTTGTACAACTTTTTAAATTGCACTATCTTAAATTAATAAGTTATACGGAAATTTTTCTTGTACAACAAAATGAGGTCAGCTCATGGATGTCCAAACCGTTGCGCTGTTCTATGCTCAGCTCAACAAACATAACCTAAATACACTGCACGATATCTATCATGACGAAATTGTATTTGAAGATGCAGCTCATCGTATGAAGGGCCTGTCAGCCCTGTCTGACTATTTCACGAATCTCTATCAAAACGTTGAACGTTGTAATTTCACGATTCATGAGCAGCATCCGACGGACAACGGTGGATTCCTGACTTGGACGATGCATCTGCAACATCCGAAGCTTGACCGCGGTCAGTTAGTGAATGTACAGGGGATAAGCCATCTGCGCTTTCAAGATAATAAAGTCATTTACCAGCGTGACTACTTTGATTTGGGTGAAATGCTTTATGAACAATTGCCGCTCCTTGGTCGTGTCATCCGTTGGATTAAGCGGGGGTTAGGACAATGAGTGGTGTCTTGATCACGGGTGCGACGTCCGGGATCGGCAAACAGTTAGCCCAAGATTATGCACGGCAGGGGTGGCAAGTGATCGCTTGCGGCAGGAATGAAGATGTACTCAATGAACTGCAGAACAAGCATGCTTCGATTACACCATTGCAGTTTGATTTGACGGATTTTGAGCACACACTTGTGATGTTACGTGAACTGCCATTTACACCCAGCTTGTGGATTTTAAATGCCGGCAGTTGTGAATACATTGATGATGGTGTGATGGATACCAAACTGATGGCGCGGGTGATGCAAATTAACGTGATTGGGATGACCAATGCCATTGAAGCGATTCAGCCACATCTCCAGTCGGGTCATCGCGTTGCGCTGGTTGGTTCGATTGCCAGTGAGTTAGCACTTCCTCGTGCAGAAGCCTACGGTGCATCTAAAGCGGCGGTCGGGTATCTGGCGAGAGCATTACGGTTGGCTTGGACGAGCAAAGGTATTGAGGTCACTTGTATTTTCCCGGGATTTGTTGCCACACCACTGACCGATAAAAATACCTTTGATATGCCCATGATGATTTCGGTAGAACGTGCTTCTCAGTCTATTCGTAAGGGATTAGAGAAAGGTGTCGCAAATCTTTATTTTCCGACTCGTTTTACTTGGATCATCCGATTATTGGGTATGTTGCCATATGGTTGGCAATATCGGCTGATGAGCCGTTTTTTCGCACCAAAAAGGACTAAATCATGAAGATTGCGATTATAGGCACCGGCGTTTCAGGGCTGACGTGTGGTTATTATTTGCATGAGCAGCATGACATCACGTTATTTGAGGCGAATGATTATATTGGGGGACACACCGCAACGGTGGATGTACAGGTGGCCGGTCAGGATTATGTTGTCGATACCGGATTTATCGTCTATAACGACCGAACCTATCCCCATTTTATGCGCATGATGAATGACATCGGCAGCAAGGGCATTCCCACGCAGATGAGTTTTAGTGTACGCAATGACGCCAACGGACTTGAGTATAACGGTCATACATTAGCGACCTTATTTGCACAGAAACGCAATCTGTTGAAACCCCGTTTTTATCGTTTCATCGCTGAAATCCTACGTTTTAATAAGCTCGCTAAAGCGGCAGCAGACGACCCTGATCAGCCGTTGCAAACCCTCGGGCAGTTTCTGGCCCATCACCGTTTTTCTGATTACTTTTGTCAAAACTACATCTTACCGATGGGCGCTGCCATTTGGTCATCGACTTTAGCGGACATGCGCGCATTTCCGCTGATGTTCTTTCTGCGTTTTTTCCTCAATCACGGCTTATTGGATGTGACGGACAGACCGCAGTGGTATGTGATTGAAGGAGGATCGCGGGCGTATATTGACCCGTTAACTCAGGGGTATGCGGACCGAATTCATCTCAACACTCCGGTCAAGCGGGTGAAACGCAGCTCGTTTGGCGTTGACGTTGAAACTGAAGGCGGTGTTGAAACATTTGATGAGGTGATTTTTGCCTGTCACAGCGATCAGGCGTTTGCCATGCTCGCAGATGCCAGTCAAAGCGAAACCGATATATTATCGGCAATGACTTATCAAGCGAATGAAGTGGTTCTGCATACGGACACGAGTCTGCTTCCCAAGCGTCAATCGGCCTGGGCATCGTGGAATTACTGGTTACATGGTCACGATGGCGAAGAGAGTAAACTGCCGTCGCTGACCTACAACATGAACATCTTGCAGCACATTGAGAGTGACGTAACGTTTTGTGTCACGCTCAACAGCACGGAGCATATTGACCCGAATAAAATTCTCCGACGGTTTGTCTATCATCATCCGGTCTTTACCGAATCTTCGGTGCGCGCGCAGCAGCGTAAATCAGAAATCAGTGGTGTCAATCATACTTGGTTTTGTGGGGCATACTGGCACAACGGTTTCCATGAAGACGGCGTAAAAAGTGCGCTTGATGTCATTACGCAATTGCAATCGCAAGCGGTCAATACCGACAAGGGCGTTGCATGATGACCGATCAAGCGCACGTGACACGCAGTACATTAATGGTCGGCCATATACGTCACCGTCGTTTTACGCCGGTGACTCATTCAATTCATGCCTCGTTATTTATGCCCTGTATCGATCTGGATGAGTGGCCGATCCTCCGGCAACAAGTATGGGGGCTGGGGGAGCGCTGGTGGCACTGGGCACGTTTTCACCGGGCTGATTATCTGGGGGAAGGAGACTTGAAAACAGCTGTGCAGGATAAAGTGCTACAGCTCACCGGTGAGCAAGTGCGCGGCAAAGTTTTCGCGCTGGTACACCTACGTTATTTCGGTCTCTATTTCAGCCCGGTGAATTTCTACTATCTTTATGATCAGCAGGGTGAGTGGCGTTATTTGCTGGCCGAGGTCAGTAATACTCCCTGGAATGAGCGGCACTACTACGCAGTGCCGGCTGAACGAGGTGAACAGAGCGAAAACTGGACACACGACAAAGCCTTTCATGTTTCGCCCTTCAATCCCGTTGAGCAGCAGTATCAATGGCGGCTGAAACCGTTGACAGATGCTCTGATGGTGCATCTGGCATGTCACCGGGAAACCAAAGAATTTGATGCCACACTGGCATTAAAGGCACAGCCGTTTACCTCAAGAAAATTGCTTAAGTTGTTGATTCGGACACCAATCATGACGGTGAAGGTATTGACTGGGATTTATTGGCATGCGTTGAAGCTCTGGCTCAAAGGTGCACCGTTTTACTCTCATCCCAAGTCCCGCTGACATGAGACCCATAAAAATAGTTAGGAGAATGCACAATGTTCAATTCGCCTTCATTAGAAATGCCTTATGCGTTGACATCGTGGCAGAAAGGATCGCGTGCCATGGTGTTAAAGTCACTGCACCTCATCAAAGTGGGTAGCCTGACATTAGAAGAGAATTTTGCAGGACAGGCGCGTATTTCTGACGAAGTTTCTCAGCAGAGTACCGCAGAACAATTTGGGTTTGCGCATGATGACCAGCCACAGGCCCATATTCGGGTGACGCACCCTGATTTTTATGCCCGGGTCCTGAAAGGCGGTAGTATTGCTGCTGCGGAAGCTTATATGGATGGTTGGTGGGACAGCCCGAATCTGACCGCAGTGACCGAACTGATGGCTCGTAATCTAAGTGCTTTGGATCAGTTAGAAGCCCAGAGTAGCGCGGTTGTCCGGGCAATACACAAAGTCGGCCACTGGCTCAAACGTAACTCGATCGGGCGTGCCAAGCAAAATATTGAAGCGCACTATGATCTGGGAAATGATCTGTATCAGACGTTCCTCGACCAACGGATGCTGTACTCCAGCGCACTCTATCTCAATACCAATGATTCATTGGAACAGGCGCAAATTCAGAAGATGGAGCGGTTGTGCCAGCAATTGCAACTGACCGCCGGTGACCATGTGATTGAAATCGGGACAGGATGGGGCGCGATGGCGATTTATATGGCACAGCATTATGGATGCCATGTCACGACCACCACCATTTCGGAGCAGCAACATGCCTATGCGCAGGCCGAAATTGAGCGTTTGGGACTCACTGAGCAGATTACCTTGCTCAAGCAAGACTACCGTTTACTTGAGGGCCGGTTTGATAAACTGGTCTCGATTGAGATGATTGAAGCGGTGGGCAAATCCTATCTGCCGTCTTACATCGCCAAATGTCAGTCACTGCTCAAACCCGGTGGGCTGATGGCGATTCAGGCCATTACGATTGCCGATCAACGTTTTGATGAATACAGCAATAACGTTGATTTTATTCAGAAATATATTTTCCCCGGTGGATTTTTACCCTCGATCACGGTTCTGACCCAAACGGCAACGCGCCATAGCGATTTGATTGTGCGCGATATCTTCGATTTGGGGTTTGATTACGCCCAGACACTGGCTGACTGGCGTCAGCGCTTTGAAGTGTCGTTAGACAAAGTTCGGTCATTGGGTTACGACGAACGATTTGTCCGCATGTGGCGTTATTACCTGTGCTACTGCGAAGGGGGATTCAAAGCGCGTACCATCAGCACGATTCACATGACATTACAACGGGGACAATGATGCATCGCTTCCTGCTGATTTCATTATGGTTTGAAGCTATTTGGCTGATTGCCGTATTGGGACAGGCGCGTTTGCAGTGGGTCACAATTGGCCTGGTAACGGTTACTATGGCGTACACCGCATTCCGTTATCCCTTGGGACTCGGACGTATCATTGGTGTGGCAGCCCTCGGTATGACATTGGATTACATCAATCTACAGGTTGGGCTGTTGACCTTTCCTACCCCCGAACTGCCGATCTGGCTGATCGGGTTGTGGTTTGTGTTTGCATGGTTTGCCAGCTTTGCCATACCGTTTTTCAGCCATTTGCCGTTCTTATTGATTTGCTGTGGGACCGCGTTCGGCGGTGCGCTGAGTTATTGGGCTGGCTATCGTTTTGGGGCCGTGCATTTTGAATGGTCTGTTCCGGGAACGGTGTGTGTCCTGTTTGTGGAATGGTTCGGATTATCACTATTACTGATGAAGGTATGGAGGCATGCTCATGCCACGTTTCAGCGCGATACTCTTTCTGAGCGTAACTCTCTGGACCGCGACTGCTAACGGGGCGGATATTCAGGAGCCGTCATCTAAACCGTGGACTGACTGGCCGGTTGTCGGTCAGGCAACCTTATCTTGGCTGTGGTTTGATATTTATTCATCACAGTTACGTACACCCGATGGTGACTATCATCAGGTAAAAGATGATGTTTCACCACATCCTTTAGCCTTAGAGATCCGTTACTTACGCAATATCAGCAGTAAAGAGTTACTTGAAGAAACTCAGGCACAGTGGAACAGGCTGGGCTATGACACGACTCAGACAGATGCATGGCTGACGGTGCTGGCCGGGGTGATGCCCAGTGTTAAAACCGGGGAACGTCTGGCCTATGTTTCCGATGGTCGTACAGGACAGTTGTATTATTTTTCCCGGCAAGAGCAACCTCGTCTGCTCGGCAAATTCGACAATCAGCAGATGAATGATGCCTTTTTGTCGATTTGGCTGTCACCCCGGGCTGAGTATCCGAAACTTCGTCGTCAATTGATAGGAATGAAACCATGAAACATATGCTGACAGTGGTGTCACTGGTGATGTTGATATTGATTACCGGTTGCTCTGCGGATTTAAAGGAATATCAGGCCAGCCAGCCGACTTTTGATTTGTTCGGTTACTTTCAGGGAGAAACCCATGCATGGGGGATGGTGCAAGATTATAGCGGGAAACAAACGCGCCGCTTTAAAGTCCACATTAAAGGGACAGTCACCGGTAATACACTGACGTTGGCGGAAGATTTTGTTTTTCATGATGGTGAAAAAAATCAGCGTATCTGGACTATCACCCGCAGTGCCGACGGACACTATCAGGGGCGGGCCGACGATATCATTGGCGTCGCAACAGGGCAGGAGGTCGGCAACGCATTACAGTGGCAATATGACTTTTTGCTGAAGACGGACGACAGTGAAATCACAGTATCCTTCGATGATTGGCTATTCCGTCAGGATGAAAAACGTCTGTTTAATGTCACCAGCATTCGAAAGTTCGGTCTGGAAGTCGGGCGCATTACGCTATTTTTTGAGAAATAATTTCAGCTGTTTATGCAATTTCATCCAAGAGAACACGTGTGGTCTCAGGGGACTTTGGTGTGCCTGTCAGGGCGTGTGTCCCCTTTATCTATTCCTTTTACCTATTCCTTTATTTATTCTTTAGGCACCCACGTTTATTGAATAAAGCCCCGATACAGGTGCCTGTCTCATTAATTTTCACCACTCATTTTCGCGTGTGTCCTCATCAGTATTTTTCTCATCAGTGCCAGCGATTGAATACAAAATAGAACGGTGTCTGTCCTCCTAATTTAGGTGTGTGTCCTTTATCTTTTTATTTATCTTAAGGCGTGTGTCCCCGTAATTTTTAACCCGTCACCTGCTTGAGTACGTCAGCAAACTGGCGGCAACTGTGCGCTTCTAAAGCGTGGTGTCCATCTTGAATACACTGTTTGCCGGCAACAAATACATCTTTGATTTGATTCTCATGACAGGCAAAGAGCCAGCGGTTGATCAGATCGGGAGTTTGACTTGCCATTAACAGGGGATGGGTTGTGTTCAGCACCATCAAGTCGGCCCGACAACCGACCGCGAGCCCTAACTGAATACCGCAAGCCTGATTGCCACCGTTTAATGCCTGTGTGTAGAGATAATCACCGACGTAATTCTGTGACTGACTATAGAGGCGGTTGCGTTGCTGGTCACGTAATCGCTGACTATATTCCAGCTGACGTAATTCCTCGGTGGCAGATAAGCAGACATGACTGTCGGAGCCGATCCCCCAGCGGCCGCCAGCCTGAGTCAATGCTACCCCGGGGAAGATGCCATCCCCCAGATTAGCTTCTGTGGTCGGACACAAGCCAACCACGGCACCGCTGTCAGCGATCATCTGAACTTCGTTATGGTTGAGATGGGTAGCATGAATCAGGCACCAATGTTCGTTCAGACCAATGTGATTATGCAGCCACTCGACTGGCCGCTGCTGGCTCCGGTTCAGGCAATCCGTCACTTCTTTCTGCTGCTCTGCAATGTGGATATGGATAGGCTGCCCGTGGTCAAGCGCGGCGAGCACCTCTTGGATTTGTATTTGACTGACGGCCCGCAGCGAATGAAAGCAGATCCCCAGCCGATGACGGTTATGGGTGTGTGTCCCCGTAAGCGCTGCCCCTTTCAGCTCACGGGCGAGCTGCTGTTGTAGTTGCAGATAGCTGTCTGATGAATGGATAAAGCGCGCCTGTCCTTGATGGGGTGCCTGTCCTCCAAAACCGGCATAGCTGTACAGCGCCGGTAGCAGGGTCATGCCGATCCCAGTGCGGTCGGCGGCATGCAGCAGTTGATGCGCTATTTCAGCCGGATTGCGGTAGGGTTTGCCGGACGGATCATGATGAAGATAGTGGAATTCACCAACCTGAGTATAACCGGCTTTGAGCATATCAATATATAACTGAGTCGCGATGACGTGAACTTGTTGCGGGGAGAGTCGTCCGACGACTTTGTACATTAAATCACGCCAGCTCCAGAAGCTGTCATCCGGATTGAGACTGACTTCTGCCATCCCGGCCATGACACGCTGAAAGGCGTGGGAATGAACATTGGCCAGAGTCGGCAGTACCGGGCCTTGCAGGTGCTGCGCGCCATCGACTGGTGTGGTATTGGCCGTGATTTGAGCAAAGTGGCCTTCAACAATCTCAAACAGCACATCACGCTGCCAGCCGTTCGGGAGCCATGCCTGTTCGGCAAAAAGGAAGGTGCTGTCAGACAGGGTTGTGGGTGTGTCCTTCACGATACCTTGCTGGTTCGCCATCGCGTGTGTCCTCGTTACTGATTGATGTTCATTCATGATCACTGACTACTGACGGATTGTGTGTGACTGAGCGTGTGTGTCCTCGTTACCGATGTTCGGGAGTCTAGCAGAATTCTTCTTGTCTATACAAGTTGTGTTCTTGTCTATGCCTGTCCTGTTAAGCGATTCATTTTTCCGCTATAATCCGGTTTTTATGATGCCAGTGGATTGCTGTAGATAGATGGAAAATTCAACCACCCAGATGATGTACCACTTGTCTCAATTGATCGATGATGCGCCCGGTCCGATCTATGCCAAAGTTAAGCAGGCGATTTGTCGTCAGATTGATACCGGAGAATGGCAACCGGATCAAAGAGTCCCGTCTGAGTCAGAGATGGTGAAAGTCTTAAATGTCAGCCGGATGACGGTTAACCGTGCACTGCGGGAGCTGACCGATGAAGGGGTTCTGATTCGCCAGCAGGGGGTCGGCACTTTTGTCGCAAGAAAAAAAGCCCATTCAGCCCTGTTTGAAGTGCATAACATTGCCGATGAGATCGCCAGCCGGGGGCATCGCCACCACGCAAAGCTGATTGAAATTACGCTGGCGAAGGCGACGATGGAAGAAGCGATGAACCTTGGTGTGCGGACTAATCACCGGATTTTCCGGGCCACCATTTTGCATTTTGAGAATGATCTGCCGATTCAAATCGAGTATCGCGTGGTCAATGCCGAGCTGGCCCCGGATTATGATCAGCAGGATTTTCAGCACAACGGTGCCTACCATTATCTGATGAAAGTCGCACCGATGACCGAAGGAGAACATCTGGTCGAAGCGGTGCAGGCCTCGCCGGCAGAATGTGCTTTACTGCAAATTGATGCTGCGGAACCATGCTTGCAGATCAAACGTCGTACCTGGTGCCGTGAGCAGCTTGTCACAAACGCTCGTCTGATTTCGCCGGGGTCAAGGTTCCAGTTATTCGGTCACTTCGAGCAATGAGCATACCGAGCGGGTTTTGACACATGAACAGGATTTAAAAAGCGGGTAATGATTGTCTGACTGATTGAAGCAAGGGAATTCCTCCTTGCTTTTTTTATGCCTTTTTTGTGATGACTTCGGTGATCAAACACTTGCGCTTGCGAGTGTTTACTTTTATTGTTTGGTTAACTTGTATAGACATGTAATGTCATGATGACGTTGGTCAGTGTCAATCTGAAGCGTACGTGATGGAGAACAGCAGCTCATGCCAGAATTAACCTTACATCCCGGCAAGCTCACACTCAGTGAGCTACGTCAAATCAGCCGGAACCCCGTTAAAATATCACTCGACAAACAGGCCATTACGGCGATTCATGCCAGCACGGAAGTTGTCAATCGGGTGATTGCCGAAGACCAGGCCGTGTACGGCATCAATACCGGATTTGGGTTATTAGCCAATACTCGAATTGCCACCGAAGATTTAGATGAATTGCAGCGCAGTATTGTGGTGTCTCATGCCGCCGGGATCGGGACATTCATGGAGGATGCGACCGTCCGGTTGATGATGGTACTGAAAGTTAACAGTCTTGCCCGCGGCTATTCCGGCATCCGCCTGAGTGTGATTGAAGCGATGATCACGCTGATTAACAAAGAAATTTATCCGTGTGTCCCGCAAAAAGGCTCGGTCGGTGCATCGGGTGATTTAGCGCCGTTGGCTCATATGAGTGCGGTGCTGCTCGGTGAAGGACAGGCGCGTTATAAAGGCGAGATTATTTCCGGCCGGGCTGCATTGGCGATTGCAGGGATGGAACCGATCAAATTAGCCCCGAAAGAAGGGCTTGCCTTGCTCAATGGTACTCAGGCATCCACTGCATTTGCGCTCGAAGGGCTGTTTGCCGCAGAAGATCTTTATGCTTCCGCGATTGTCTGTGGGGCGTTGTCCGTCGAAGCGGCTCTGGGGAGCCGGCGACCGTTCGATGCCCGGATTCATGCTGTGCGTGGCCATCAGGGGCAGATGGATGCGGCTGCGGCCTACCGGCATCTGCTGACGGAGCAAAGTGAACTGGGTGAATCACATGCCAATTGTGAAAAAGTGCAAGATCCGTATTCACTGCGTTGTCAGCCCCAAGTGATGGGGGCCTGTCTCAGCCAAATTCGCCATGCTGCGAATACGCTGCTGGTGGAGGCCAACGCGGTGTCAGATAACCCGCTGGTCTTTGCTGAACAAGGGGATATTGTCTCCGGGGGAAATTTTCATGCCGAACCGGTGGCATTTGCGGCGGATAATCTGGCGCTTGCCATTGCTGAAATCGGCAGCCTGTCTGAACGGCGGATGGCGCTGCTTATCGATAGCCATCTGAGTAAGCTGCCGCCATTTTTGGTCGAGAACGGCGGAGTCAATTCCGGCTTTATGATTGCGCAGGTCACTTCGGCGGCACTTGCCAGTGAAAATAAAACCTTTGCCCACCCGGCATCGGTCGATAGTCTGCCGACGTCGGCCAATCAAGAAGATCATGTCTCTATGGCTACTTTTGCTGCACGGCGGCTCAAAGATATGGCAGAGAATACCCGCGGTATTCTGGCTGTTGAAATACTGGCGGCGGTGCAGGGGCTGGATTTCCGCGCACCGTTGAAATCAACAGAACGACTGGAGCAAGCCCGCGCCGATCTCCGTGCCCGCGTGCCGTTTTACGATAAAGACCGCTATTTCGCAGCGGATATCGAGAAAGCCAACGGGTTACTCGCAGAGGCAATACACAATGAATTGATGCCCGCAGGATTATTGCCCAGTTTCTCGGGAGCACATGATGAGTAATCCGCTGAAATTTGATTCGCTTTGGTACGGCTTTCATGCTGCGACCATGGTGAATGGTCAATACAGTCCGATTGAACACGCTGCGATTGGTGTGCGGGACGGACAAATCGTCTGGATTGGTGCTCAAGATCAATTACCTGCCTATCATGCCGGGCAAGAACACCACCTGCATGGCGGTTGGGTGACCCCCGGCTTGATTGATTGCCACACCCATTTAGTTTTCGGGGGCAACCGGGCGCATGAGTTCGAACAGCGACTCAATGGGGTCAGCTATCAGGCGATCGCTCAGAGCGGCGGCGGGATTGCTGCATCGGTCAACGCGACTCGCCAAGAGACCCCCGAGCAGCTGCTGTCTTCAGCCTCCCGGCGGCTGATCTCGCTGATGCGCGATGGCGTGACGACTGTGGAAATCAAATCCGGTTATGGTCTTTCGACCGAACATGAAGCAAAAATGCTGACAGTGGCGCAGCGTCTGGCCGAACAACATCCGGTTGATATTTGTACCACCTGTCTGGCAGCCCATGCTGTACCACCGGAATATCAGGGCCGCACCGATGCCTATATCGATTATCTGTGTGAGGAAGTGTTACCGACAATCGCTCAGCGAGGGCTGGCCGATGCCGTCGATGCTTTTTGTGAAACCATCGCCTTCAGCCCGGAGCAGGTTGAACGCTATTTTCGCGCAGCCCAAGCTTTCGGGATGCCAGTGAAGCTCCATGCGGAGCAATTATCGTCGTTGGGGGGGACGACACTGGCGGCCCGTTTTCAAGCGCTGTCTGCGGATCATCTGGAATTCATTACCGAAAATGATGTCGCTGCGATGCGTGAGTCCGGCACGGTGGCAGTGTTGTTACCGGGGGCTTATTTCACCTTGAAAGAGACTCAGCGTCCGCCCGTCGATTTGCTGCGTCGCTATCAGGTGCCGATGGCGGTGGCCACGGATATCAATCCCGGCACATCTCCGGTGCTTTCTTTACGTCTGATGATGAATATGGCGTGTACGCTGTTCGGCCTGACCCCGGAAGAGGCGTTAGCCGCAACCACGATTCATGCGGCACGCGCACTGGGGTTAGCCGAAACTCACGGGCAACTGAGCGTGGGCAAGGTCGCCGATTTTGTGTGCTGGGATGTGGCAAGCCCCGGAGAACTGAGTTACTGGCTGGGCGGCGACCTGTTGAAAACACGCGTTAAAAAGGGAGAGAGCAGTCATGTCGATACCCATTGAGCAACCATTTCATTTTCGTCAGGGGCAGAGCCCGCTGTTGGTCAGTATGCCGCACTGTGGGACAGCGCTGCTGCCGGGGATGGCAAATCAACTGACCCCTGAGGCTCAGGCGCTGCCGGATACCGACTGGTACTTACCGGAACTGTATGATTTTTTAGCAGCGATGGATGTCAGTGTCATTCAAGCTCACTATTCTCGTTATGTGGTCGATCTCAATCGTCCGATTGATGACCAGCCACTATATACCAGTAAAACCACAGGCCTGTTCCCTGAGATCTTATTCTCTGGTGAGCCAGTATTTGTTGATGGCGGCGGCTTTGATGACGTGACTCAAGCCCGGATCAAAGCAGAAGTCTGGCAGCCTTATCATCAAAAAATCGCAGCAACACTCGCACAGATTCGGGAGCAACATGGTTACGCGATCCTGTTTGACGCGCACAGTATTGCCGCCCGGGTGCCGATGTTGTTTGACGGTACGCTGCCGGATTTTAATCTCGGGAACAATGCCGGGCTTGCTTGCTCTCCGACCTTACTGCATCAGATGGCTCAACGGGTTGAGCAAAGTCCGTATAGCCATGTATGCAACGGGCGGTTCAAAGGGGGATACATCACCCGCCATTACGGCCAGCCCTCGGCGCAAATTCATGCGCTGCAACTGGAGCTTTCTCAAGCCACTTACCTCGCCGATGAGACTCAGACAACTGCATCAGACTATCAACTGGATCCGGCGAAACTGCAACGGGTTCGGCCCGTTCTGCAACAGTTGATTCAATCACTGTTGGCACATGGTCATCCCTCGGATGAAGCACAATAAGGATTGAAGCAGGGGAAACATGAAGGACAATGATATGACATTCAAAGCCAAGATCTTAGCCGGGATCCCGGATATCCTGCCGCCCAAGCGTGAGCGTAATGAAAATCTTAGTCATGCACCGAAGCGAAAGGCAATTCTGAGCCGGGAAGAGAAAATCCTCGCGGTCAGAAATGCGCTGCGCTATTTCGAGCAACGGCATCATGCGGAATTAGCACCGGAATTTTACGAAGAGCTGGAAACCTATGGCCGGATTTATATGTATCGTCTGATGCCGGATTATCCCATCACGGCGCGCTCGATTGATGCATTTCCGCATCAGTCAAAGCAGGCTGCCGCGATTATGCTGATGCTCAGTAATAACCTTGACGCAGCGGTGGCGCAGCACCCGCAGGAACTGATTACCTATGGTGGTAATGGCGCGGTGTTCTCCAACTGGGCACAGTATCGTCTCACCATGAAATATCTGGCAGAAATGACCGATGAACAGACACTGGTGCTCTATTCCGGTCATCCGATGGGGCTGTATCCGTCACATCCCGATGCGCCGCGGGTGGTGGTGACCAACGGCATGATGATTCCCAACTACTCAAAACCGGATGACTGGGAAAAATTTAATGCATTAGGGGTGACCCAATACGGTCAGATGACGGCTGGCTCGTTCATGTATATCGGCCCGCAAGGTATTGTGCATGGCACGACGATTACGGTGATGAATGCGGTGCGGATGAAGCGCGATCGGGACCCAAGTAAGTTACCGCTGTTTGTTACCTCCGGGCTGGGTGGCATGAGTGGCGCGCAACCCAAGGCGGCGGTGATTGCGCAAACCATCGGCGTGGTGGCTGAAATTAATCCCAAAGCCGCCTATAAACGTCACGAACAGGGATGGGTCGATGAAGTTCACCCTGAGCTCGACGCACTGATCGCACGGATCAAGCAGGCGCAAATCGATAATCGACCGGTTTCTCTGGCCTATCTGGGCAATATTGTTGACCTGTGGGAACGACTGGCCGCAGAAGATCTTCACATCGATTTAGGTTCAGACCAGACCTCACTGCACAATCCATGGGCGGGGGGCTATTATCCGGTCGGTTATAGCTTTGAACAATCCAATGCCATGATGGCCAACGAGCCGGAACAGTTCCGTGCGGCGGTACAGGCAACCTTGAAGCGCCATGTGGCAGCGATTAATCAATTGACCGCCAAAGGGATGTATTTCTTTGATTACGGCAATGCGTTTCTGTTGGAAGCAAGCCGGGCAGGGGCTGATATTCTCAAGGCCGATGGCTCATTTAAGTACCCCTCTTATGTGGAAGATATTATGGGGCCGATGTGCTTTGATTACGGTTTCGGGCCTTTCCGCTGGGTGTGTTCATCATCGGATCCGCACGACTTGGCGGTCACCGACCAGATTGCCGCAGAGATTCTGGAAGACATGCATCAACAGGCGCCGGCAGAGATTCGTCAGCAGATTGCCGATAACCTGTCATGGATTCGGCAGGCAGAACAGAACAATCTCGTTGTCGGCTCACAAGCGCGGATTTTATATGCCGATGCCGAAGGGCGGATGCGTATTGCAGCGGCTTTTAATCAGGCGGTTAACAGCGGCAAAATCTCTGCGCCGGTAATTCTCGGACGCGATCATCACGATGTGTCCGGCACCGACTCACCGTATCGGGAAACGGCCAATATTTATGACGGGTCACGCTTTACTGCCGATATGGCGATTCACAATGTTATCGGTGATGCGTTCCGTGGTGCAACGTGGGTCAGCATCCATAATGGTGGTGGCGTCGGTTGGGGGGAAGTGATCAATGGTGGTTTCGGCATGGTCTTAGACGGTTCTGAGGCATGTGATACCCGATTGAAATCGATGCTCCACTGGGATGTGAATAATGGGATTTCGCGGCGCTGCTGGGCCAGAAATGAAGGGGCGATGTTTGCGATTCAACGGGCGATGGCGCTTGAGCCACGGCTCAAAGTAACCCTGCCGGAGCAGGCCGATGACGCGCTGTTGAATGCGGTCGTGAAATAACAGCCGGAACAATCATAGCCTGCGCTGAGATGCGCCTATTTACCGACGACAGGCTCACTGTTAACAATCAGCGCTGCAATTGCAGCGCTTGGTGATCGTCGGGGGCATCGGTGCCGGTGTGACAATTCAGCCGGAAATCTTATCAAAAGTGGTGGTACAGCTCTCGCAGAACACATCCATAAACACCGCGACCTCGGGCATGGTCGCGGTCAGTTTTTCAATCGTTTCATCGAGCCCTTCTTTAACATGCACAAACTCATCATTGTGAAAGCGTAACTCATTCAAGGTCTTGATATAGGCAGCCAGAATATCCGCGGCTTTAACAATGGTTTTATACTCGGCATCGACATGTTTCTGCACCAGCAGACCGGTGAACTCGTCACGCAGATCTTCCGGCAGGGTATCCAGACATTCCTGCTCGGCAATATCCTCTAATTTTTTAAAAGCCGCGGTAAATTCCGGGCTGTGGTACTTGGTTTTAGAGTTGATATCCTGCAGTTTGGTTTCTGATATTTCATGATAAATTGCAATCACTGCCGCTCTTTCCGGGTTCAGAGTGCCGCCGAAGCGTTTATTTTTAATCACGGTCAGCAAGTGGGCGATCACAGCGACTTGATGTGAGTGTTCCGAGACATTCTCTTCCTGAAAGCAATGCATCAGTGCCCAACGTTTGATCAGCGGCATGCGCGTCACCCATGCCATAAATGTGCTTTGTTTTTTCTTCACAGAATTATCCTTTACCACTCGGTTATACATATTGATGAGAGCATCACATGTGGGTCATGGTACATGATTTGAGTGAGGTACGTCTCACTATGTTTGATCAAACATATGGCATCAACTTTGGTGAATAAACAGGGCTCGAAATAAAAGATGAGAAAGCAGAAAGGGAGCGGTGAATCAACGTGTATAAGAACCGTTCATCAGAAAATAGAGTGAAGCGAGTGATGTTTTATTTATGTCGCCTTGATTGTTCGCCAATGCTTTATTGGTTATCAATATGAAATTGGTTGATATGTTTGTATTGCTAAATATTGATCGCGGATAAAAAACAAATTTTTTTATCAAAAATAATGTATCAATATTGAGAACAATATTGCTATTGATTTTTTTGTAACCTAAAATCTGCTCCCAATAAAAAATAATAAAAATCTCCCTTGTCGGGATTATATTCATGCTAGGTTGTTCCCTGAATGCGAAGACGTAATTTTCAGCAATTCGTGCTGTCTCAATATTTATTCCTTGCCTGTTGTATTTATTTTGTTTCTTTTGCTGCCTATAGCAATAATGGCAATGTTGCTATTTCTCCTGCGACGCAGGCGAGTATTGAGCAGGAGCAGCGGGAGCGTTTACAAGAGATAGAACGAGCCAAACAATCCGTACAGCAACTCAATGTGTTGCCGACGTTACCGGCACCTGAAGCCAGCCAGACTCAGCAGTGTTTCCCTGTGCAACAGGTTGTTTTTTCTGGTAATACAGTCTTTTCTGATCAGCAAATCTTGGCGTGGATTGATTTCAAACCAAGCTGTCAGGGACTGCCACAAATCAATGAATACCTGCGTGTGATTACCAATCAATATATCGGGGCCGGATATGTCACCTCGCGGGCTTATTTAGTCCCTCAGGATCTCAGCAGCGGTCAATTAAAGATTGTTATTCTTGAAGGTAAACTGGAAGCACTGAAATTTAATGGTCGGGTGGAAGGGTTTCTGAATAATGCTTTTCCGGGGTTAATTGATCATTTATTTAACCTGCGTGAAATCGAGCAGGGTCTCGACCAAATAAACCGCCTGTCCCGCTATAATGCCCAAATTAAAATCAGACCGGGTACCAAACAGGGATACAGTATTGTTGATATTCAGAGTGAGACGCGATTTTGGGGGAATACCTCTGTCGGTGTTGAAAACTCCGGTCAGAAATCAACGGGTGAAACCCAATTTCGTTACGCTCTCAATGCTGAAAATATAATTGATGCACTCGATCAGTGGTCTTTATCCGGCAGCCGGAGCCTTGATCCGCCGACCGGTCATGCTTCGGAAAGTCTGAGCCTGAGTCTGGACGTTCCCTACGGACGCTGGAATACCAATTACCGCACCACCTACAGCCATTATGAAAGTGGCTTTGTCAGTAATGGGTTTGTGTTCGGCACTTCGGGCAAAACCAACAGCCATGATGTAACGCTGAAACGGCTGCTGGCACGCGATGCTGAAAGTAAGTCTTTTGTCACGGTCGGGCTCAGTCACCGCCGCGAAAAAAATTATCTGATGGACAGCCTCATCATTTCCAGCTCACGCAATCTGTCCTCGGCTTATGTCGGGCTGGATTACAGCGCCCGGCTAGGCTCGGGTTTTATGAGCGTGTCACCACGGCTGACTCTGGGCTCAGACCTGTTCGGCGGGGAGCGCAATCAAGCGGGGTTTCCCAAAGCGCAGTTCCGTAAAGGGACACTCACCGCCAGTTATACCCAGCCGTTTCAGTCCGGCCTGATGTTCACCAGTACCCTGTTTGCCCAGTGGAGTAATGACACGCTCTACGGTAGCCAGCGCGTCAGTATCGGTGGTGAGTATTCGGTGCGCGGGTTTAAAGATGTCTCGATCAGCGGTGATCAAGGGTACTACTGGCGCAATGATCTCAGTTATCCGCTCGGCACACTTCCGTATATCGGTCAGATCAGTGCCCAGTGGGCCGTGGATACCGGGTCAATTGTCCGGGATAAAAATGATGAGCTGGAGCGCGGATCGCTGATGGGTAGCAGTCTCGGGATCCAGACCCGCAGCCGCCGGGTCAGCAGCAGTCTTGCCATCGGTGTACCACTGGATTCTCCCGGTGCGCTGGATGCGGATCACTACATCGTCAATTACCGTGTGAATATTGCAATTTAATCAGCAGTGAAGGGATGAAAACATGATAAAACCCGTGACTTTCTGGCAGCGTGCGTTGGTCTACTTTATCTGCTGGACATTCAATATTCAGCCGTTGCTGGCCAATGTGATTGTGGACAACAGCCAGCACAACACTTCGGTGAACCGTGCCGGGAACGGGGTTGAAGTGGTCAATATCGCCACACCCAACGCCAATGGTTTATCTCATAACCAGTACCAACAGTTTAATGTTGACCCGTCAGGCTTAATTCTCAACAACTCGACCGCGCAGGTGGCTCAGTCACAACTGGGCGGCTACTTGCAAAATAACCCCAACCTGCATGGTCAGGCCGCAACGGTGATCCTCAACGAAGTCACGGGAGCGAGCCGCAGTCAGTTACAGGGGTATACCGAAGTCTTCGGTCAGGGGGCTCCGGTGATCCTGACCAACCCGTACGGGATTACCTGTAATGGCTGTGGTTTTATCAACACGCCACGGGTGACCTTATCGACCGGTAACCCATTGATTGAAAATGGCAATGTCACCGGGTTTGATGTGTCTCAGGGCAGTGTCAGCATTGAAGGGCTCGGGCTTGATGCCACGCATCAGAGCTATTTTGACATCATCACCCGCACCGCGCAGCTCAATGCCGATATTCATGCCAATGACCTCAGCATCGTGACGGGGAAAAACCGGGTCAGTTATCAGAGTAATCAAGTCACGGCCACCACTGCCGACGATAAAGAAGCCGCCCCGGAGCTGGCGATTGATTCTTCCAATTTAGGCGGCATGTATGCCGGGCGGATTGCCTTGGTGGCAACCGATGCCGGAGTGGGAGTCAATGTCGGTAACCTGTCGGCGAGTCAGGGTGACATCCGCATCAGCGCAGACGGACAGATCACACTGGGTAAATCCAGTGCGCAGAACAACCTGACGGTCAGCAGCCAGTCCGGCGTGACTCTCAAGGGGAGTCAGTATGCGGGACAGACGGCTTCGCTATCAGGACATCGTATCCATGCCGATAGCAATACGCTTGCTGCCGGTCAAAACGTCTCACTGACTGCCACCGATACGGTGACACTCAACCAGAGTCTGGTTGAAGCCGGTGTGGATGCCGACGGCAAGCAACAGGCGGGCGGGGTTGTCGATGTGCAGGCGAATAACCTGACCCTGAATGCCGGTAACCTGATTGCCGGTCAGCAACTGACGACAGCAGTGGATCATATCACCGCAGATCAAAACAGCCTGATCTACGGTCAGAAGATGGCGCTCAATCAGCTCAGCAAACTTGATAACAGCGGTACGGTTGCGGCCAAAGATCAACTGAGCGTAAAGGGGACAGACGCGAGTCTGGTCGGTCATGGCAATATGACCGCCTCAGAGATTACGATGGATAGTGACCGTCTGACTCTGGATACCCACATTACCGCTCAAACACTGGCGGTACAGGCGAGTCAGAATCTGACCACCGGTGAGCAGAGTGAGGTGAGCGCCACCGATAAACTGACGGTGACGGCCGGGACGCTCAACCAGCAAGGTCAGCTGACAACCCGCGGAGACATGGATATCAATGCTGCGGATGCAATCTTAAAAGGGGACGTGGCTGCACAAGATATACAAGTAAAAGCACAACATCTGACTCAGGAAAGCGGCACGTTACAAGCAGGACAGACGCTGCATATCACCGGTGATACGGTGACGCTGTCGGGTGGCAGTGCCGGTAAAAACAGTGTCGGGATTGATGCCGGGCAATTGACCCTGAACGGGACACTCCAGTCCGGTGGGGATACCCATCTGACCGTCGTCAACGACATGCAGACCCGTGAGCAAAGTCAGTTGGTCACGCAAGGCTCATTACAGGCGACGGTCGGGACGCTGACTCAGCGTGGCAAGATGCAGTCCGGTGAGGATGTCACGTTAACGGGACACACGCTCAAGAACGAGGGGCTCGTTTCAGCAGTCGGCAATACTCATCTGACGGCACAGGCACAATTGACCAACCGTGGCACCGTGACATCCGGGCAGCAGCTCACCACGAATGCCGGTGCGGTGACCAGCAGCGGTGAGTTGTCGGCTCAGCAGAAGGTTGCCATGACTGTTGCCGGTCAACTGGATAATCAAACCAACGGTCTGATCTCCGGACAGGTGACCACCGTACAGGCAGGCTCGGTGAATAATGCCGGGCAGTTACAGTCGCTGACAGATTTAGGGCTGACCGCAGATGCGCTGAATAATAGCGGGACACTCGCGGCACTCAGTGATACAACGCTGAATGTTACCCATGATTTAACCAATCGCGGCGCGGTTTCGGCAGGGCATGATGTCCGTTTACTGACGGATAACCTGACCAACAGCGGTCAAGTGATTGCCAACGATAATCTGTTGATTGCCAAAGATCTCAATCAGACCCGGAACACGTCATTGAATAATACCGGTGGGAGTCTGGATGCCGGATCCGGCAGTCTGACGATCGCAACCCAAGGCGATCTACAGGTCAGTGCCGGTCAGCATCTCTTTGCCGGTAAGGATCTCACCGTTACTGCCGCAACGCTGAACAATAGTGGGGAAATCGCTGCTCAGAACAAGACCCGCCTGACTCTGGACGGTGTCACAACCGGCCAGCCTGTACTGACCAATCAAACGGGCGGGCTGATTTCCGGTCAGAGCACCAGCATTGACGCACAGTCGGTTGCTAACCACGGGCAACTTCAGGCACTGGGCGATTTAGGGCTGACGGCAACATCGCTGGCGAACAGCGGCACCTTAACCGCGCTGAACACCACGTTGGCCGTCCACGATCATCTCTTGAATACGGGAACCGTCTCCGCTGTCGAGAATATCAGCTTGCTGGCCGATCAGGTAGATAATCAGGGCCGGGTCTCTGCCGGTACTCATTTGTTGATCGCCGCCGATCAGGACAACAAGCGCAGCGACAGCCTGAATAATGCCGGTCGGGTTGAAACCCGCAATGGTGATATTGAGATTGTTACCGATGCCATGACCCAACAATCAAGCGGTCATATGATTGCCGGACATGATTTCCGGCTCGATGGCAATCAACTGGACAATGGCGGGGAACTGGCGGCAACCGGTAAGACCGATCTCCTGCTACATCAGCAACTGTTGAATCAGCAATCTGGTCTCATTTCCGGTCAGGTGACGGCCATTACGGCTCAGTCGGTGAATAACCAAGGACAGCTTCAGTCTCTGAGCGATCTCGGTCTAACCGCTGAGTCTTTCGGCAACAGTGGGGTACTGGCCGCGCTGGATAACACTTCGCTCCATATTAGCCACGATCTGACCAGCAGCGGTTCGATTCTCGCGGGTCATCAGATCGTATTGAATGCTGAGCAGCTTGATAACCGGGGACGTATCTCGGCCGGAGATGCTGCGATTGCAACACCGGCAACCGGACAAGATGACAGTCTGATCGTGACCGCAGATACACTGACCAACAGCGGTGAACTGCTGGCACGAGGTCGCAACCAGCTGACGCTGAATATGCAGCTGACCAACCAAACGGATGGTTTGATTTCCGGTCAAACCACTACCGTTAACGCGCAGTCAGTGACCAATCACGGTCAGCTTCAGTCTCTGACTGATCTCGGCTTAACCGCAGATGCACTGGCAAACAGCGGCACACTGGCCGCACTCAGCGATATGACGCTGAAAGTCGCACACCAGCTGAGTAACAGCGGAGCGGTGTCAGCCAGTCATGATGTCAGCCTGTTGACCGACAATCTGACCAATTCTGGGAAGGTGTTTGCCGGCAATAACCTGCTGATCGCTAAAGATAGTGGGCAGACTCGCACCACCACGTTCAACAATACCGACGGCAGCCTCACGGCGAAAGCGGGTCATCTTACGATTGCGACGCATGGTGATGTGGTTGTCAGTGCCGGGCAGCATCTGACTGCCGGGCAGAATGTAACTCTGCAAGCCAGCAGCCTGACCAATGACGGAGAAGTATCTGCACAAGGCAAGACCGCGCTGACACTCGACAACGCCCTGACCAACCACGGTTTAGTCTCCGGTCAGCAGACGACACTTGCAGCGCAGTCGGTCACCAACACTGGTCAGCTTCAGTCGCTGACCGATCTCGGTTTAACCGCAGATGCACTGGATAACAGCGGCACACTGGCGGCACTCAGCGATATGACGCTGAACGTCGCACACCAACTGAGCAACACCGGAGCGGTTCTCGCTGGCAGCAACATTCATCTGAATGCCACGAAGATGGAGAACCGAGGCCGTGTTTCGGCAGGTGATCAGGCCTTGATGACAGCGGATCAGCAAGCCGCCGGTCGGACGGATGCCAGTCTCAGCGTATCCGCGATCACACTGACCAACAGCGGTGAATTGCTGGCTCAAGGCAGTAATCAATTGACGCTGAATACGCAGCTGACTAACCAAACGGACGGCTTGATTTCCGGTCAAATCACCACCGTCAATGCTCCTGTGGTGACCAATGCCGGTCAGCTTCAGTCCCTGACCGATCTCGGTTTAACCGCAGATGCACTGAATAACAGCGGCACACTGGCGGCACTCAGCGATATGACGCTGAATGTCGCGCACCAGCTGAGTAACACTGGAGCAGTGTCAGCTGACCATGATGTCAGTCTGTTGACCGACAATCTGACCAATACCGGCAAGGTGTTTGCCGGGAATAACCTGCTGATTGCCAAAGATAGCGAGCAGACTCGCACCACCACGTTCAACAATACCGACGGCAGCCTCACGGCGAAAGCGGGTCATCTTACCATTGCAACCCATGGTGATGTGGTTGTCAGTACCGGGCAGCATCTGACTGCCGGACAGAATGTAACTCTGCAAGCCAGCAGCCTGACCAATGACGCGGAAGTATCTGCACAAGGCAAGACCGCGCTGATACTCGACAACACCCTGACCAACCACGGATTAGTCTCCGGTCAGGGGACGACGGTGACAGCGCAGTCTGTGAATAATACTGGTCAGATGCAGGCGCTCACTGATTTGGGATTGAACGCTGATGTGTTAGCAAACTCAGGGACTCTGGGTGCCGGGAATAATGCAGTGTTCAATATCATTCACACGCTGACCAGTAACGGCAATATTTCGGCTGGTAATAATGCCAGTCTGTTGGCCGATCAGGTGAATAACCAGAATAAAATTTATGCCAGAAACAGTGTGCTGATCGCCAAAGACAGCACGCAAACCCGAAGCAGCTCACTGACCAACAGCGGTCAGATTGATGCCAAACACGGCAGTATTTCGATTGCGACTCACGGTGATTTCACGGTTGGTGCCGGGCAGCATCTCTCTGCCGGGAAAGACCTGACTCTTGTGGCAGACGCACTGACCAATGACGGTGAACTGTCTTCACAAGGCATAACCACTATCGGCGTTGACGGGACACTCACCAATCATACCGCCGGGATTATTTCCGGTCAGAATACCGTGCTGCGTGCCGGAGCGACCACCAATCAGGGGCAGTTGCAGGCACTCAATGATTTGAACCTGACCACCGGCTCTCTGACCAACAGCGGTTCATTGGTTGCGCTGCATGATATGACGCTCAATGCGACGGGGCATGTTGATAACCACAGTTTGTTCTACGCCGGCCATGACGGCAATCTGTTCTCTGATAGCTTGACCAACTACAGCGATATTGTGGTGGGTAACGATCTGCTGATTGCCAGAGATAGCAATAAAACCCGCAGCCGTGACCTGACGAATAGTTCAGGGAGTATCGAGTCACTGGGCGGGAATATTGGTATTTACGCGGATACCGTACTGAATAAGCGGACCGTGTTGAATATTGTTAACCAGACTCAGGATTTGAGAGGGGCGATTCCTGGCGGTGGTGGACAAACAATTTATATTAGAGAGGGCAGTAAATATGCTCCAATTGTTGAGATTCACTCATCTCATAATGATCGCACAAATTGGACCTTCTATCGCATAGTAGGTGGTACGAATTGGACATTCGAAGCATATCGAGATCAACAAATATTACAAAATGCAAGTAATGTCTCTCGTATTTTGTCTGCATCGGATATTGTAATTGATACAAACAGTTTACAAAATAATACCAGCCAAATATCTGGTAAGAATATATTTATTACTGCTGATACACTAACAAATAAAGGCTACGAGTTTCAAAGTTATGTCACTTACTTTGATTATCAAATACGTAACCTTCATATTAGAGATATTTATCCCTATGATTTGCGCCAAGTTCGTCGAGTTGATTCAGGTATTATAGGTACCTTACAATCTTCTATCACCGCCCGCGATAATCTAACCCTCAACGTCCAAAATCGCACCAATAACTCGGTGATTGGGATTAACGCGGCTGGCGCGCAGCCAACCCAGTCAGCCCGTACTGCCCGTGCTACACAAGGGCCGTCAGGGACACAAGCGGGTGTTCACGTAACCCAAAATATACCGGATGCAGGTCAGGGGAGTGCATCCATACAAAATGCATCTGATTCAGCGCAGTCAGCGACAACACACAGCATCGAGCTGACCTCGCAGGGCAGTGATTCGGGCGCGGCCGTTCAGGCCGGGCAGACGTCGACCGGTTCAGGTTTGGCCGCGCAGTCGGCACCGAATCTAACCTCGGTCGCCCGGACTACCCCTCAAGGGAAATCGGCTACGACGGTAACGCTCAGTAACAGCAGCACTGTCACGGCACCGACGGTCAACTTACCCAATCAGAATCGTATTCCGTTCCCCGATTATCGGTTGCCGACCAGTCCGCATGGCTTGTTTGTTTTCTCTGACGGGCCGCAAAGTGATTATCTGATTGCCACCAATCCTGCGGTGACCAATCTGAATGATTTCCTCGGTTCGGATTATTTCAAAGACCAGTTAAATTACGATCCGGAGCGGAAGGAGAAGTTCCTCGGTGATGCGTATTACGATACCAGAACTATCTCGCAGGAAATTTTTGAGCAGACCGGTAAACGCTACCTGAATGAGGATATCGGCAGCGATCTTGCGCAGATGAAGCAGCTGATTGATTCGGCAGCACAGGAAAAAACCGCCTTAAACCTGAAAAATGGTGTGGCGTTAACCGATGAGCAAATTGCCCGTCTGAGTCACGACATCATTTGGTATGAACCGATTGAAGTGAATGGTCAGACGGTGATGGCACCGAAACTGTACCTGTCTTCTGCCTCGCAAGACAATATTTCAAACGGTGCATTACTTGCCGGCCGCAACGTCAATGTCACGACGGGTGACTTCGCCAATAGCGGTGCGGTGGCCGCCCGGGAAGATTTGAGTATTGCCAGCCGCAATGGGATCAGCAACACCCACGGCACGCTCAGTGCCAATGATGATCTGGCGCTGATCGCCACCGGGGATATTGTCAACCGGAGTGGGGTGATTTCAGGGGGGAATGTCCAGCTCAAAACGACTTCCGGTAACGTGGTCAACGAGACTCTCGTCAATAAAACGGATTATGGTAATGGTTTTGTTCACACAGAGGTGGGCCCGGAGAGTTTAATTCAATCCCGGACAACATTAGGAGTTTCTGCTGGTAAAGACATCGTCAGTAAAGGGGCAACAATTCGGGCGGGTGAAGGGACCGTTCTGCTTGCCGGTGGTGATGTGACTTTTGGCGCGGTTGAGCGTGAAACCCAACAGTCATTTCTTGATGGAGGGACTCGTCAGGTCATCAAAGACATTGTTCATTTAGGCTCAACGGTGAGTTCCGGCGGAGATTTAACCATTCAGGCTGGTAACAACTTCCATGCCACCGCTTCCGATCTCTCGGCGCAGGGCACTCTGATATTGGCCGCAGGTCATGATATTACGTTGGATACCGCAGTTGATACGGCTTACCGTTACAGTGACGGCGGCGGGCATACGCGTCAACTGAGCACCACGACCAACCAAGGCAGCAACCTGTCGGGTCGTGATGTCTTGCTGCAATCCGGCAACGATACCACACTGGTTAATGGTGGAATTCAGGCATCTGGTAATGTTGCCCTGAATGCCAAAGGTGATGTCAATATTCTGGCCGCTAATGACAGCCGCTATGAATACAGTAAATCAACCCACAAAAAATCGTTCGGCCGTTCGAAAACCACCATTCATGAAAGCCTGAAAGAAACCGTCCGTGGTAGCTCGATTGCAGCCGGTGGTGACATCACCATCAAGGCGCAAAAGTATAGCAACGCCAAGTTAGCCAACGGGCATAGCGATATTCAGGTGGTCGGCTCGAACCTCAATGCCGGTGATGCAATCAACCTCAGCGCTGACGGGGATGTGATTCTGTCAGCGCAGCAGTACCGCGAGTATCAATACAACCAGACCATCAAAAAAGGCTTCGGCGGCCTGAGTGGCAGTAACCGCGGTAATCTGGACGACGCGACGTTGCTCGAAGGTGCCAATACCATCGCGGCCAGCCATATCAATATCAACTCCGGCAAAAATATTGGCGTGATTGCCAGTACCGTCAGTGCCGGTGGTGATGTCAATATGCAGGCGCTGGATGAAGTGCTGGTAACCGCAGATAACATCCTGCGCCAAACTCAGCAGTGGGATGAAAAGAGCAGCTTCCTCAGTGGCGGACATCTGATGGAGATGTCATCAGACCGCGAAGGAATGCAAAGCAGTACCGCGCAGGGCAGCCAAATTGCCTCACACGGCAATGTCAACATTCAGGGCGGCAGTGTGGCACTGGTCGGCTCCGATGTGGGGGCCGGTGAAAACACGGTGCTCAAAGCCGATACCGGTCATCTGGATATCCGCTCGGCACAAAACAGCCTCCGTAAAACGTCACAGCACAAGCAAGTGAGCGTGGATTTTCCGACGTTTGAGCTGTTAAGCCACCCTGAATCAGCACTGCAAATTACCGATGGTCAAGTACGCTTCCGCATTGGTAAAGCGACGTATGATCAGGTGGAGAATCAGACGACTGCCACGACGCAGACCGGTTCGACGATTCTCGCCAACAATGATGTTTCACTCAGTGCCACCGGCGATCTGACGGTGACGGGCAGCCGGATCGCGGCAGACCAAGATGGCAGCGGTGCGGGTGATTTGAGTCTGGCGGCAGAGAATATCCTGATTCAGGAAGCCAAAGAGACCGAGCAGACGCAGAGTCAGGAAGTTCACGGTAAAGCTGAAGCGAGTCTGGTGGTTCAGCACCAAGCCGTGGAAGTGGCAAAAGCCGTGAAAGGATTGCAACAGGCAACCCAAGCCCTGAAACAGGCCAAGCAGGATTATCAACAGTACAAAAAACAACTGGCGTCACTGAAGGGTACGCTGGAGACGTTGCAAGCAGACTATGCAGCGAAAAAGCCGGGCGTCATGTTTGAGGATATCGAGGAGTTACAAGACCTCGTCTCAGACCTCAAGGGGGATGAAGCGTGGTATGCCGCTGGCATTGCGCTGGCTGCGGAGAATGTCACCTCAAAAACCACGTTGTTGGCAAAACAAAGTGATGCTGCGGTAAACAGTATCACTTCCGGTGCGTTTGGTTTTGATGCCGGGCTGCATCTGGATATTGATGCCGATAAACAAAACAGTCAGTCACAGCGGGTGACGTCGGTCGGCTCCCAATTGTCGGGGCAGAACGTCACCATTGAGGCAGGCCATCAAACCGGCCAGTCAGCGACGGTTCAGGGCTCAGTCATTCATGCGGATGACACCCTTGCTGTGAGTGGCAATCAGGTAAACCTGCTGGCGTCGGATGAGCAAAGCAGCAACACCAATGGCAGCGAGTCCGCGCATGTCGGTGCTTCGGTGACGTTATTCGGGGCGAACAGCGGGGTCAATCTCGATGCCAGCTATAGCCGTAATGAAAGCGTCTCCCAAAGCCAGACTCATACCAACAGTGTGCTGAGTGCCGATCATATCCGAATCACCTCAGACGGGGATACCGATGTGAACGGTGCCGACGTTGCGGCGAATGAGCAACTGGATATGTCCGTTGGCGGTGACCTGAATGTGGCTTCGGTACAGAACCGTTACAGCAGCACCAACCACGGTGGCTCTGTCAGTGGCGGGGTGGGTCTCTCCGGTGGGGATGTCGGCAAAGGTGGTGCTGTGAGCGGTTTTGACCATGCCGGGAACTTACAGGGCGTGAATAGCGGAGTGAACCTCTCAAACGGGCGTTCACATAGCCGGGAAACCATGCTGACCCGTATCACTTCCGGTGGTGATGCCAATATCACCGTGGGTGGCAATACCGATATCAAAGGCGCGACGATTGCGACGGTTAACGAAGACGGCAGCGACACCGGTCGGCTTCACCTCGAAACCGGCACGCTGAGTTATACCGACCTGAGTAACACGCGTGATACCAGCAGCCGCAATGCAGGTGTCAGCTCGAGTGTCAGTATCGGCCCGGATAAGGATGGTGCGACTCAAATAGATGCGTCCCGTAATTCATCGAGATATCAGTACACCAATCAAAGTGGTTATCACAAGAGTAAAACGCTGGCGACGGTCGGACAGGGCGTGCTGCGTATCGAGGACACACGCAACAGTGATGATACCGAGCGTCTGAACCGGGATGTCACCAGCACGACTAAAGACCTGTACTCAGTGGATCGTCAGCAGGGCAACTTTGATGTCACGGTGGACCATCGGTGGTTGAGTGAGACCGGGCGTGGACAAATCAAGGAAGACTTTAAACGCAATGCAATCACTGGCACTGCGATTGCCGATGCGGTAACGAAAAAGAGCGTAGGCTTATTGAGTGATGACGACAGTGGTGTCAGCAGCCTGCGGGAGCATGTGGGACAGAAGCAAGGGTTCTTTACCGCAGCAAAAACATTTGTGACAAGCGATGACAATCAGGCGTATGTCGAGACACTCAATAACCCGACTGCAACTCCGGCGCAAAAGGAGGCGGCTTATCAGGCACTGTCAGCATCCGTTGCTGAGCAGTTTGGTTTGAACCCTGCACAAGTGATGACAGCGCTGGTCAACACAGCGAATGATCAGCCCGCGAAAGGCGCATATGCGGCAGGGAAGGTGCTCATTAATGATGCTGCACATTACCGTCTTGAAGATATTGTCAACACCATCGGCCATGAAACCCAACATTATCTGGATGATGCTCAAAGTACCGGTACACATAATGATGCCTATAAGGCGAACCGGGAAGAGTATGCCGACACGATGGGTGAAGCAACTGAAGATTATGTTGGTTTCAACTTCGCCAATACAGGGCGTGGCGATTTCGGTGGCTGGAATTTACAGCGAGGCACAAATCACAGTGATTTAGTTCGAGAAAATACACAAACGGCAGCACCATTATTACGAGACCCGACGATTGATTATCGTCAGCCGAACGCTGATGAGCGAACTGCGATTCTGGCACTTGCCGGGAATGATAAGCGCCGTCAGCAAGAGCTGAAAGAGGCCGCCTGTGCCTTGACGCATTGCTCTGCGGAATATGCAGTCGGCACAGAAAAATATAATGAAATGAAAGCCCTTGAAGAGGCAGGGGCCAGCAATCCGGAAGCACAGGAAGTGTTGTTGAAATATAGCTTCCTGAAAGTTGCCGACAATATGAATATGGCAACGGTGGTGGACAAATTATTTGGCTACACCGACAGCGATGTGCGGACGGATCGGTATCAAGCGGGTATGGATCAAGGGACTGAGAATAGTCTGAAAGCATTCAATGAGGCCTACGGAACCAATATCACTAAAGAGCAGTTTGAGTCAGGGGTTGGTTTCTTGAGTGGTCTTGCCGCTGGATTCGGTGCGGCGAAAGGAGGCAAATATGTTGGCGCAGCGACTGCGGAGGATGCGGCAGCATATAAGGCACTCAAGGGGATAGGGGAGAAAGCTAATTCGGTTAGTTCAGAGTCAGTTGAAGGGAAATTGTCTACGACTTATAGCTCTAGTAGTGGTGTCCCTACTTCTGTCATTCGACGAGACAGTGATTTTTATGCAACAACCAATTATAGAAATCAGAAAAAAGCGTATATAGATGAGAATGGCAATTTGATCCCAGCTAACCCAGATGGAAATGTTACTATTCAACAACATATCCGTGGTTCTGATCCAGCAAAAAGTAATAGTCAGTATATCTCGGCAACCGCAGTCGATGGTAACACTGCCAAAACTAAGAAAAATTATGGTTCTGAAGAAATAGAAATTTATACCGCTCGCTTACAGCAGGATATTGATTCAGGTAAAATTGAACATGTTAAAATTATTACCCCTCAGCAGGTACAAGCCGCACTTCAACAAAAGATTGAGAAGGCACAAGAGCGCTATGATGCTAATCCTAGTCAAGCAAATTTTGATAGGCTTGATAACGCGAAGAGGGATTTGTCTAACGCTGTGAGGGATAATGAGTGTTTAATTTCTGGCTGTGTTCCTCGTGATTACATTAAAAAAGGCGTAGTAGATGAGTAGTTTGCAAGAATTAATGGGACAAGAGATTTATGATCTTTTATACACTCACTATGATAGAGATGGCTGTCTAGTTGATGACATGGATGATATTTTCTATTGTGAGAATGAAGAGATCCCTCAAGAGCGCATTCCGAAGTTAGAGGCTTTACTAAAGCCGATCCATGACCCGAAAGACTCATTAATCCCTCTTGAAGCATGTAGATTTCTCGCGGCTTGGGGAAGTGAACGAGCTATTGACTATTATGAATATTGTGTTGATTATCGTATTGATAAATTAGGTAATTTAGAACCACATCGCCTGCATGCATTTTACGATACGACATATGAGGGTTTTATATCTAGTGTTCGTCATTATTATGCAAGATGTGCTGATACTTCTTTCAGCCAAGGAGAGTATGCGAGAAAAAGAATATTTCCACTGACGACAAAAATATTGTTACTGCTTTGTGAAGTAACGTTGGATGTGACATTCTTTATACAGTTGGTTAGTCATGAAGGGTGGAAAGAATATCTACCGACTTTAAAAAAATGTTTTTTGTATCTGGATAAACAATCCGATGATGATCTAAATAAACAATGGAATATTGATGCGATAAGAAATTTAATTTTAGAGTGGGAACCTGAATTTTTTTCAAGTGAGTAATTACTGGGTAATCTGGAACTTCGGTTCCAGGCTACCCCAAACAAACCCTTTCCACCAATCTTTTCAACCGTTGCACTTCACTTTCCAGAAATTCCAACTCCTCAACTGTAATCTCATAATGCTCCGAATATCGGGCCTCGATATAGGCGCGTTGTAGGCGGCGGAAGCAGCGGCGGTGGAATTTGTTGTCGAGCGGGAAAATGGTTGCAAATTCAGCATCGATTTGGGCGCATAGTTTCCCCAGTTTTTCAATATTGTGGGATTTAGGTAAGTAGTTGGTGCAGGTGAGTAGGGTACAGGCAAAGAGCCTTTCTGTGACTTGATGAAGCATGAATGCAGAAATTTTCTCATCCCCTTTTTCTAAACTGAACTGGAAATGATCAAAGAAACCATTGGCACTTTTGAACCACTGTTCATAATGCTTACGGGCAATTTCCTGCTTTTCTGCTTCGGTTAGATCTCCCGGCTCTGCCAGCGGTTTTGGGGTGGCGGCAAACAGTTCAATCCCTTCTTCGCGGATATCTTTGAAGAAATAATGCCCCTGTTGTAGCCGCTCGTTGACTTCCTGCAAATCATGGACAATCAATCCCAGCGGTGCCGAAGTAACTTTACGGTCGATCTGCTCTTTGGCACGTTGCCAGACCACATCTTCTTCAACCAGCGCAGCTTTATTTACAATCACCAGAATATCGTAATCGCTGATATAGCCATTGACCGGATCGTTGACCCAAGTGCCTTTGGCATGGCTGCCGAACAGGATGATTTTCACAATCCGAAACTCGCTTTTACTCGCCGTTTTACCCTGAAGATAGTCTTCCAGCGTATCGCGCAGAATGATCGATATGGTGGCAAGCTCCTGCTGTTTGGATTCGGGCAAATGGTCGAGAGATGTTTTCATAAAGCGATATTCGGTCGGTGTGGATTGAATGGCTCATAGGATAAAAGAAGCGGGCAGCAAAAAACACTGTTTGTCATGGTTTTAGTGGTGTTGTCTAGGGAAATGCGACGGGGTTCGGTTTTATTGATTTGTCTTATTGTAGCCTCCGGCACCGAAATATGACGTACTTTAAGGTGTGTGTCCTGATAAGCCGATGTGAACGGTGCCGACGTTGCGGCGAATGAGCAACTGGATATATCCGTTGGCGGTGACCTGAATGTGGCTTCGGTACAGAACCGTTACAGCAGCACCAATCACGGTGGCTCTGTCAGTGGCGGGGTGGGCCTCTCCGGTGGGGATGTCGGCAAAGGTGGTGCTGTGAGCGGTTTTGACCATGCCGGGAACTTACAGGGCGTGAATAGCGGAGTGAACTTCTCAAACGGGCGTTCACATAGCCGGGAAACCATGCTGACCCGTATCACTTCCGGTAGTGATGCCAATATCACCGTGGGTGGCAATACCGATATCAAAGGCGCGACGATTGCGACGGTTAACGAAGACGGCAGCGACGCCGGTCGGCTTCACCTCGAAACCGGCACGCTGAGTTATACCGACCTGAGTAACACGCGTGATACCAGCAGCCGCAATGCAGGTGTCAGCTCGAGTGTCAGTATCGGCCCGGATAAGGATGGTGCGACTCAAATAGACGCGTCCCGTAATTCATCGAGATATCAGTACACCAATCAAAGTGGTTATCACAAGAGTAAAACGCTGGCGACGGTCGGACAGGGCGAGCTGCGTATCGAGGACACACACAACAGCGATGATACCGAGCGTCTGAACCGGGATATCACCAGCACGACCAAAGACCTGTACTCAGTGGATCGTCAGCAGGGCAACTTTGATGTCACGGTTGACCACCGGTTGCTGAGTGAGGCCGGGTGGAAGGAGATTGCTGAGGATATACAAAGAAACAAACTGGCAGGAAAATCTCTGGTTGATATCGCACTGGAAGATTCGGTTAGCCTAAGTAATGCACTTGAGCATGTTGACGTTGTGCAGAAAGAGCTGGATGTTGAGATGCTGGTTGCCAGCCGTAATGGTAAATCTACAGTCAGTCTGAACAATCTGAATATGGCAACGGCAGCCCAGAAACAGCAGGCCATTAATGATTACGCGGTGGCGTACGCACAGGTCTTCGGTATCAGTATAGAAAGTGCACTTGTGATTGCAGTCGATAAATCGATGGGTGGTGCGCATTACATGGGGCAAAACGGCAGCAATATCGTGATTAACGATGCAGCTATGAAAAATGCTCAGGCTTATATGCGAACTCTAGCCCATGAGGTGACACATGGGTTGACTGCACAGGGTGCCGTCTCTGACAAAGGAAGCTCGGCACTGAATGAGGAATATTCCGATCTGATTGGTGGCTATGCTGAGGATAACTTTGCTTTTGCGCTGGAGCATGCTGGGTTGGGTGACCTGAATACGGGAGATGTGAACAACCATATTGGCAATGGTACGGTTCTGACACAGAACAACTGGAATACCATTAAAGATGTTCCGGTGAGTCAGTTAGATTTTGAGATTGTCAGAGATGGCGGCTACAAAAATTTCTCTCAGTTAGTGCAGTCCGAGCCTCGCTTGAATGAGATGACATTAGGGCAGATGAATGCATTGCTTGATAATGTCACTTATCTGATGACTTACGGTGATGGTGTTGCCAACTCACCAGCAGCGGCTTCTGAGAAAATGGCTTATGTCCTTGAGAAGCTGAAACAGCAGGGAACGGATCCGAAAGTGATTCAATTCCTGAAAGATAATACATCCAGAATGTCAGATATCATCGGTCCAGATCGTGAACAATATCATGCGTTAGGGAGAGCATTGATCAATGTCACGACAATGGGCGTGGCAGATATGATTCGGGATCCGTCAACCAGTGAACGAGTGCGGGCAATTCAGGCAGTCTGGGATAATGCATTTACAGCGGCAGGAGTCCCTTCAGCTGGTATTGGGCTTGCAAGTTTAGGAGCGGATATCGCCCAGTTGTTGGGTAAGAAAGGCGTCGCACTATTAAGCAAAGATGAGTTTATTGCCACGGCAAAAGCTTGGGATGTGGATATCACTCAAGCGTCGAAGCAAGAAATGGATGGGTTGTATCAGGAGTATGCGCAGGCGAGTGGTAAGCTGGATACAGTTATTTCTCCTGAAATGGAGTCTAAAATCCTTTATGGACAACGAGCTACAAACAGCAAGGGTAATCCAACAAATCGTTTAATTGGTGCTCATAGTGGGAATATTAGTGATGAAACCCCTAACTTTGCAGTGGAAACTATTTCGATAAATAGTGATGGAACAAGGAATGTGAAACTTATCACTCAATTTGATGATGGAAATGTTTCAAAAATTAAAAACAGTACACTATTTCCTGAAAGCTGGAGTGATGGGGAAATATTGTCGGCTGTGCAGCAAACGGGTCGTAGTCAACCTTTAGCTACAAGAGCTTCAGATGGCGCTACTTTATATCAGTCTGAAGTTAATGGGGTTAAAATTGAAGTTATTAAAGTTGGTAATAAAGTAACTGCTGGTTATCCATGTGGAAATAACTGTACAGATGTTTCCACGTTTTAAGGAGATATAATGTTTCAAGAGTTTGATAATTATTTGAATTCCCTTTTCTCATCTGATTATTGGGCAGATGAAGGGATCAGTATCGCAGAAAATATGTTGTCGAAATTTTCTAATACGGACTGGGATATGCTTAAAGATTCTGTGGGTTTTCGTGACTCAAAATGGTTAGTTAAATGTGCAGAGGTTTTAGGTGAAAACGAGAGTTCCATAGCATTTAACATCCTTATGAAAATCGCCATTAATGATAATCTAGAAGTGAAGATTGCTGCTCTGGATTCAATAAATTCCCTATTTGACTATATAAGTGATAGTGATCTTGATGGGCTGAAAGATGTGATTGACGGAGTCGATGTGTTAGATAGCCATGTTACTAGAATGATGCTTAATTCCTTAGAGAGAAAAATAAACCAGAGATAGAGATGATGAATTTAACAAACAGCCATTCTGGAGACTGTTCATTATTCTGTACCTCACCCATGTTTATAAATCCAGATAGGGCCAGCCTTCAGCTCTGCGTCCGCTCCAAACAAACCCGTTCCACCAATCTTTTCAACCGCTGCACTTCACTTTCCAGAAATTCCAACTCCTCAACCGTAATTTCATAATGCTCCGAATATCGGGCCTCGATATATGCCCGTTGCAGACGGCGGAAGCAGCGGCGGTGGAACTTGTTGTCGAGCGGGAAAATCGTTGCAAATTCAGCATCGATTTGGGCGCATAGTTTCCCCAGTTTTTCGATATTGTGGGATTTAGGTAAATAATTGGTGCAGGTGAGTAGCGTGCAGGCGAATAAATGTTCACTTGCTTGATGGAGTAAAAACGCAGCTTTTTTCAACCAATGGTTTTGCATCGTTACTTGGTGTAAAGCAATAAACTGAACTGCACTTTCAAACCACTGTTCATAATGCTTACGGGCAATTTCCTGCTTTTCTGCTTCGGTTAGATCCCCCGGCTCTGCCAGCGGTTTTGGGGTGGCGGCAAACAGTTCAATCCCTTCTTCGCGGATATCTTTGAAGAAATAATGCCCCTGTTGTAGCCGCTCGTTGACTTCCTGCAAATCATGGACAATCAATCCCAGCGGTGCCGAAGTGACTTTACGGTCGATCTGCTCTTTGGCGCGTTGCCAGACGACATCTTCTTCAACCAGCGCGGCTTTATTCACAATCACCAGAATATCATAATCACTGATATAGCCATTGACCGGATCGTTGACCCATGTGCCTTTGGCATGGCTGCCGAACAGGATGATTTTCACAATCCGAAACTCGCTTTTACTCGCTGTTTTGCCTTGAAGATAGTCTTCCAGCGTATCGCGCAGAATGGTCGATATGGTGGCAAGCTCCTGCTGTTTGGATTCGGGCAAATGGTCGAGAGATGTTTTCATAAAGCGATATTTGGTCGGTGTGGATTGAATGGTTCATAGGATAAAAGAAGCGAGCGGCAAAAAACACTGTTTGTCATGGTTTTAGTGGTGTTGTCTAGGGAAATGCGACGGGGTTCGGTTTTATTGATTTGTCTTATTGTAGCCTCCGGCTCCCAGATTTGACGCACAATTGCGTTTTTCGGTTTCAGAGGCATCAGTGCTCCGTGCGCCAGTTCATCTTTCAAAGATGAAAGACGAACCAGAAAATCTTTTTTGTTTGGCGGTGTCGCACGTTGTCCAGAAACGACTTTTACGGGCGTCCTGCCCGGAAAAGCCTAACCATTCATCCTTGAATGGTTTTCTTTGTTGAGTGGTTGATTCTAGTTGGGTGAAACATTGAATCAACGAAGCCAAATTGATCGATGATCTCAGGGTAAAATTCATGGATGAATTTTAAGCTTTTTGTGAGCAGGAGCGAATAAAAGTGACCCTGATTATGTGCACTGAACTCAAACCCTAAGCATTTTGGGGTACTTTTTCTGCTGTGAAAAAGTACCTGGGGCGCAGGCGGAGGTGGTAATGAGATCGGAGAAGTCATTGCGCACCAAACACCCGCATTACAATTTTATCTTCTTGGCCTCCGGCTCCCAGATTTGACGCACAATTGCGTTTTTCGGTTTCAGAGGCATCAGTGCTCCGTGCGCCAGTTCATCTTTCAAAGATGAAAGACGAACCAGAAAATCTTTTTTGTTGGCTTGGGCGTGTGCTTTCCAGAACCGGCTTTTACGGGCGTCCTGCCCGGAAAAGCCTAACCATTCATCCTTGAATGGTTTTCTTTGTTGAGTGGTTGATTCTAGTTGGGTGAAACATTGAATCAATGAAGCCAAATTGATCGATGATCTCAGGGTAAAATTCATGGATGAATTTTAAGCTTTTTGTGAGCAGGAGCGAATAAAAGTGACCCTGATTCAGTGCGCTGAACTTAAACTTTAGGCCTTTTGGGGTACTTTTTCGGCCTTGAAAAAGTATCTGGGGCGCATTCGGAGATGGCAATGAGCTCGGAGAAGTCATTGCGCACCAAACACCCGCATTACAATTTTATCTTCTTGGCCTCCGGCTCCCAGATTTGACGCACAATTGCGTTTTTCGGTTTCAGAGGCATCAGTGCTCCGTGCGCCAGTTCATCTTTCAAAGATGAAAGACGAACCAGAAGATCTTTTTTGTTGGCGTGGCCGTGTGCTTTCCAGAACCGACTTTTACGGGCATCCTGCCCGGAAAAGCCTAACCATTCATCCTTGAATGGTTTTCTTTGTTGAGTGGTTGATTCTAGTTGGGTGAAACATTGAATCAATGAAGCCAAATTGATCGATGATCTCAGGGTAAAATTCATGGATGAATTTTAAGCTTTTTGTGAGCAGGAGCGAATAAAAGTGACCCTGATTCAGTGCACTGAACTCAAACCCTAAGCATTTTGGGGTACTTTTTCGGCCTTGAAAAAGTATCTGGGGCGCAGGCGGAGGTGGTAATGAGATCGGAGAAGTCATTGCGTCCCAAACAACAGAGCCACCATTTGGCATGATGGCCTGATAGTCTTGATTGTTATGCTTTGGTTTAACAGTAGACATTATGGCAGATCCGATGTTTGCCATTTTGCCATGAGGGCTGAGGGTTTTTGTATATAAGGTGCCCACCGTGTATCACCGTCCAAAAAGGTTTTTTCAAACGCGAGCACGAGCGCTGCCACACCTCGACCTGCCTGAGTAGGATAAGCCCAGTCAAAATGACCACCAAGACCTAATACGGCTAGAATTTTGGGGGTGTTTGAAATTGATCGGTAAACGCCATCTGATTGACCGAGGCCGCCGAGAACGGTGGTATCCAGAGCACCGTTAAGTAACAAGGCTGGAATTTTGATTAACCGGCCACTGGCATAAGCGGCATCAAGAAGCTCCTTCGGTGAATACCAGGAATAGATGTCAGTGTTATACCAGGCGGTCATGTTGTGGCCAGCAAGACTTAGAACTGTTGCGAGTTCGTCTCTGTGTTTGCCCGCATTAATCCAAGAGGCTCCTCCGCCCATAGACCATCCCATGATTCCGACTTTGTCTGTATCCAGCTTACCTCTGAGAGGGCTGCCCAAACGGGTGTTTTCGCTTCTAAGGGCCTTAACGACTCGCCATTGCTGATTGTCTCGGGCTGTCACTTGGTCAAAAATGGTGGTGGTATCCATCGTGACAAGAACTATACCGTGAGATGCAAACCAAGGCCCCCAGGCTGCAAAAGCGATCTGTTTGGACATAAACGGTGGGCAGAACACAATGCCTGAATATGGTGGTTCTGCATTGGCGGGATAATATACCCTGGCTCTTGCCGGTAAGTTGACATAGGCACCGGGAAGCTCGTATGAGCTGACATCATAGGGGCCTTTTTCGTCGTATAGGCCGGGGGCTTCTTCATCACGACAGATGGCTCCATCCGGACAACTGCCACTAATGTGGTTCTCGGCGTGACGGCGCAGTGTAAATATCTGATTTTCATTGCCAGTGCTGGTCGATTGCATGACGTTGGTATCGTTTTCTTCGGATAAATTATTAACATTCAGGCTCATGTCTGTGCCGCGGGTAATAATCTGATAATTGCCGTTTCCAGTTTCAGCAAATCGGAACTGTTGACAGGCGCCACCCTCATAGCGCCATGTCTGGATATTGGCACCAACATTCGGACTGCATTTGGATACGTCGAACGCTTGGTCTGGCGCGATAACTGGTGTGATCCGGTGCCAGATTCCGTCGACGGGAGTAATGATGAATTTCTGGGATTCACCGCCCCAATAGTCATTCAGAGTAATGTTCGTACCGTCTATGGTGCCCCACTGCGAGGTGTCCAGCGCCTTGCCACTTTGGGTAACGATCAAAGAATACGTGCCGTTGATAATAGCATTTTCAGCAAAGGCCCCTTTGACAACGAAAGTCATTAGCATCAGTACTATCATATACATGATGGAGGTGACTTTGATTTTATGATTGTCTTTCATGGTGTCTCCTTATTGTTTCTTATTCCAAGTAAACAATTTTTTGGTAAACCAACTGAGTTTTGACTTTTTTAAAAGAGTCATTTTTCACGCTATTGACACAGGTATGAAAATACCTTTGGTTAAAAAATGTACAACAGCTAAGGCAAACATAGCAAAGATGTTGCATATATGTAGCAAGAAATGCATAAAGTGTGTGTCACTGTACATATTTGAATGCGATGAAATTCGCGGGGCAGGTCAGTTTTTGAAGGTGAGTATCGAGGACACACAACAGCGATGATACCGAGCACTTTAAGGTGTGTGTCCTGATAAGCGCATTTTTTTACTAGATTACTTCCAAGGTAGTATGTGCCACATCAAACATTTTTCACGGCCATTTGAATGATCCCTCTGGTTAACTTTTTAATTTCGAGGAGGCTTTTGCAGCTTTTACGAGCATCACGGCTAAAACAGACAATAACCTTTGCAGCATCTTTTGGCGCAATCGCTTTTTCATTAGATGCAGTTTCTAAAACTTTTTGCACAAGTTTTTCAAATGTCCTCCAGTATGTTTTCATCTCTTCGGGAGCATAAGTCTCTGCATTTAATAGAATGTCGTAACTTTCCTCAGACTTAGAGAATTGGTTAAATGGTTCAATGACGAAAATGGAAAGTAGTGCCCATAATTTATCTTCAATGCTATTTTCAATATTTAATTTCGACTGAGCTTCTAATTGAAACTCTTTAACTACTTCTAATACACATGCGGAAAATACAGTCTGTTTATCTGAAAACACAGAATACAGCGTAGGCCGAGAAATTTGACTCGATTTGGCAATATCTCCCATAGTGACTTTCTTGAAACCAAATTTAATAAATAAACTTTCAGCTTCTTCAATGATTACTTCTTTATTTGTTTTCAAGGGACACCTTTTGCCTTAGTTTAAACTTGTTCTTTACATTTTAACAAAAAATGATAAATTGTAAAGGCAAAAACAAGAGAGGTTAATATGAAATTTAAAAATAAAGTAGTAGTTATTACTGGTGGTGGAACAGGTTTAGGAAAAGCAACAGCACTCAAATTTGCAAGAGAAGGTGCCCATGTTGCTATTTTGGGAAGACGTGAAGAAGAATTAAATATTGTCGTCAATGAAATTGAAAAAAATGGGTCGGAAGCGCTCGCCATTCAAGCAGATGTTTCAATTGAGTCAGATGTAGAAAAATCAATCCAACAAGTCGTTGATAAATGGGGTCGTTTAGACGTGGCATTTAATAACGCTGGTATGCTTGGGGAGATGAAGCCGATCACTGAATTAGAATCTTCAGACTTTGACAAAACTATGGCGGTAAATACAAAAGGAGTTTGGCTTTGTATTAGAGCGGAATTACAGGCAATGCTAAAAACGAAAACATCAGGAGTGATTGTGAATACTTCTTCCTTTGTTGCTCGTGCTCCTAACGCTGGCGGTTCCGTCTATGCTGCAAGTAAAGCTGCTTTAGATGCAATGATCCAAGCAGTAGCACTTGAAGTGGGAGGCTCAAATATCCGCGTTAATAACATTGCCCCTGGAGTTATCAAAACACCAATGTCTTCTGATCTTCCTCAAGAGTTTCAAACGGCGTTAGCGAATCACTCAGCATTAAAGCGACTTGGAGAACCAGAAGATATTGCTGATGCTGTATTGTGGCTTTGTTCAGACGATGCTCGGTTTATTACAGGCCAGTCGATTTTAGTTGATGGTGGGATCGCGATTCCTGGCTTTAGATAAGAGTGGTAGCGGATCAATTCTAATTCTAAAAAGTAAACTTTTGTATTTTGTTAAAGAGACTTTTACTTGCCTTGCCTTGCCTTGCCTAATGCTTTATTACACTTAGATATTTAGCCAAAATTAGCTGACACAGAATTCTGAACGCCTTCTTCAAACCACCGCACTTTAGCGGTGGTTATTAAAAATCTAGTTATCATTTTTTTTAACCAGTTTCGAGCAATAGATTTGTTCTACATAATCATCGCCATAATCTTTATAGCTCATCCCGGATAGGTAGCTTCCTTTCGGACAATAGGTTTCCCCTGTATATTTTACATGTTTCCAGCCAACACCTTCCACGGTATGTTGAGCGACTTCTAGGCAGCGAAAAGCCTCGATACTGTCATCACCTGAATCTTCGTAATATAATTCAGTGATAATACTATTGTTGGGGCAAAAATAGTCTTTTGAGCCTTTGCCATCCATTTGTTTTGTTGTAGTTTTATACGTTGCCCATCCCCAGCTTGGTGTTTCATAATGAAATTTTTCGATACTCCGGTCAGTGTCTCCAGCGCCGTATACGGCATTAATACCACCGTTTACCCCATACCAACCGGTTCCTTTGCCATTCATTTGTTTCCAAGATGAAGATGTTTTTTGGCCAGATTTACTGTCGATAGAAGGAGAAGAAAAATAGTCCACTGTACTGGGGAAATCTTCATAACCTTCCTGACTCTCGCCTGCAAATGTGTTCATCGACATGCTAAGAATTGTACCTGCCATCATGAGTTGTAATTGTTTTTTCATTCTTTCCGTTTCCTTATTTGATTACGAAATGCAACTGGTTGCATTTATCATTGTAGTCTATAAAAAACATGCAGGATTTTAGTATCAATTTTGTGCTGATTGGCCGCGATAGGACTTTCGCACTTGAACGTGTAGTGGTTGTGAAATTGAGAAATTGATTGCTTCCCAAACCTCAACCTCAACATTTCACCGCCCAGCCTCCGGCTTCCAGATTTGACGCACAATTGCGTTGTTCAATTTCAGTAACATCGGTGCTCAGTGCGCCAGTTCATCTTTCAGAGATGAAAGACGAACCAGAAAATCTTTTTTGTTTGGCTTGGGTGCATGTTGTCCAGAACCGGCTTTTACGGGCGTCCTGCCCGGAAAAGCCTAACCATTCATCCGTGAATGGTTTTCCTCGTTTGGCGGTTGATTTGAATGGAGTGAAACATTTTAAAAGCGAAGCCAAATTGACCGATGATCTCAGGGGGAAAATTCAGGACGAATTTTCAGGATTGCTTGAGCAGGATGCGAATCAATCCGACCCTGATTATATGCACTAAACTCAAACCCTAAGCATTTTGGGGTACTTTTTCTGCTGTGAAAAAGTACCTGGGGCGCAGGCGGAGATGGCAATGAGATCGGAGAAGTCATTGCGTCCTAAACACCTGCATTACAATTTTATCTTTCCAGCCTCAGGCTCCCAGATTTGACGCACAATTGCGTTGTTCTATTTCAGAGGCATCGGTGCTCTGTGCGCCAGTTACTCTTGCAGAGATGCAAGCGTAACCAGAAAATCTTTTTTGTTTGGCTTGGGTGCATGTTGTCCAGAACCGGCTTTTACGGGCGTCCTGCCCGGAAAAGCCTAACCATTCATCCGTGAATGGTTTTCCTCGTTTGGCGGTTGATTTGAATGGAGTGAAACATTTTAAAAGCGAAGCCAAATTGACCGATGATCTCAGGGGGAAAATTCAGGACGAATTTTCAGGATTGCCTGAGCAGGATGCGAATCAATCCGACCCTGATTATGTGCACTAAACTCAAACCCTAAGCATTTTGGGGTACTTTTTCTGCTGTGAAAAAGTACCTGGGGCGCAGGCGGAGATGGCAATGAGATCGGAGAAGTCATTGCGCACCAAACCACAGAGCCCCCATTTCTCCCCCTAAACACTTGCATTACAAGTTTTCTCTTCTTAGCCTCCGGCTTCCAGATTTGACGCACAATTGCGTTGTTCAATTTCAGTGACATCGGTGCTCAGTGCGCCAGTTCATCTTTCAGAGATGAAAGACGAACCAGAAAATCTTTTTTGTTTGGCTTGGGCGTGTGTTTTCCAGAACTGGCTTTTACGGGCGTCCTGCCCGGAAAAGCCTAACCATTCATCCGTGAATGGTTTTCCTCGTTTGGCGGTTGATTTGAATGGAGTGAAACATTTTAAAAGCGAAGCCAAATTGACCGATGATCTCAGGGGGAAAATTCAGGACGAATTTTCAGGATTGCTTGAGCAGGATGCGAATCAATCCGACCCTGATTATGTGCACTAAACTCAAACCCTAAGCATTTTGGGGTACTTTTTCTGCTGTGAAAAAGTACCTGGGGCGCAGGCGGAGATGGTAATGTGATCAGGGAAGTCATTGCGCACCAAACACCCGCATTATAATTTTATCTTCTTAGCCTCCGGCTCCCAAATATGCCGCACAATCAGCGATTCCCTAACAAAAAACTTGAATAGGATGCGAATCCATTTCTTATTGTTTCATGTCGTCATTGCTTCAATATTGGCGACTACTTTTAGCATACGGATAAAAGCATCGACGGACGCTACGGAGGCAGACTCATGCATGGTGTGGTAACCAATCGTCGGTATCTGGATCGTGGTGCCGTCCACCAAGCCATTGGATGCGGCAATAATCCGGCCAAGCTCGGTACTGCCTAATGATGTCGGTGGTAATCCTTGTTCGGCGCGCTTGGCATTTTCTTCTGCGACATAGCGGTTTTTATACTGGTAGCTAATCTTGTTTTCCACACATAGGCTTTCAAGCAGCTGGGTACTTTCTTGATTAAATGTTGCGTTGGCGTCTTTTTCTCTTAAAACCAGTAGTTGCTGATTGGCGGCTTCAATGTTCGGGAATGGGCTGGTATCGACCACAAATAAGCGGTTCGTGGAGCCGCCAAAACGCCGGAACCACTCCAGTAAGTAGCGCCAGCTTTTACCGGATTCCTCTTGGGCGGTGAAGAAGGCGGTGCCTTTAAAGCCATGCTCAAAAAGGTGGACCAGCGCTGCGGCTGAAATGACATTATCGAGCTGGCCTTCTAAGCGATTATCGACCTGATGTAATTGGTCATTGAATGCAATCGGGGTACCGGCCACGACGCTCTCTAATCCTTTGGTCTCAAAAATTAAGTTGTTACGGAATTCACACACGTAAGCGCTATTGATGATGCCTTTGCCACAGTACATGCCTGACCAAGGTTCGTAGGCGTAGACTTCTTCATGGTTGAAGCGCTCTGTCACCTTTGTCATGAGTTCTTCCGACACCGAGTTGTTCAGCAAATCTGTGCGGTTCGCCGATACAAACGCGGCGTACTGGAACTCATTGGGGCCGGTACAGACCAAACCATGCCGGTCAATATGGGCAGAAAACATGGTGCTGAACGGGTCACTGCCCTGAGCGACCAATAGCCCCTCATACCAAGTCACTTTTGCGCCGCGCTCTTCCAGCTCACGTTGTAGAACACGAAAAAAAGAATGCTCTGCACCCACAACGCTTGGGGCACGAATCAGCAGTTTAAGCAGGTCGATAAAATGATCACTGGGCATATAGCGCTCCAATCAAGAGAGAGTCTTTTGTTTTATAAACTGAATTCACTAAATAACATACTCTTTTTATAATTTTGTAACTATTTTTTAACCATATCTTTCAATAGCGACTGACTATTGGGGGCTCTGCGCGTTTGTGACGCATCAATAGAAGAGACGCTTGCAGAGATGCAAGCGTCATCAGAGTGTGATTCAAAGTGGTGTCGCGATGGATTTAGGGTGTGTGTCCCGATAAGCTCGGCATTGAACGCCTTTATGCAAGCTGAAAGCGTGCAGACACCTCGCTTAGGCTTCGGCTCGTGGATTTGAGTTCCTCACTGAGTTTTTCTGTGTCGTGTACACTGCGGTGAATATCCTGAGACATTTGGTGAATTTCATGGATACTGTGCGCCAGCTCTTTCGCCACATCCAGTTGTTGCTCGGTTGCTGCGGCAATCATGTGACTCATGCCATCAATGGTTGTCGCCGAGGTCATGACATGCCCGATACTTTCTTGGCTGCTGCGGGCTTTTTCGAGGCCTGATTGCATCTGCGTCTGGCTGTTAGCCATGGTGTTTACGGCTTGTGCTGCATGATTTTGAATGACATTGATGGTCTGATTGATTTCATCAATAGAGTCTTGCGTTTTTTGTGCTAAGGAGCGAATTTCGTTGGCAACCACTGCGAAACCTCGGCCTGCTTCTCCGGCTCTGGCAGCCTCAATAGCAGCATTGAGCGCCAGTAAATTAGTCTGCTCTGTGATGTTGCGAATAACCTGCGAAATCATTTCAATGCCCGCACTGTCATTTTTCAGCGCTTGAGTCACGGTTGAGGCTTCAGCAATCGCCCCGGAAAGTGATTCAGTCTGGTTGAGCGATGCTTGGATAACGTTTTGGCTGTTGGTTGCATGGCCTTTGACATCCGCTGCGCTTTGGGCGGCTGTTACCGTATGCTGAGCGACATCGGCAAAGCTCGCTTGCAATTGCGACATCGCTGATGCCACTGTGCTGATTTCGCTTTTCTGCTGATCGAGGCGCTGTGTGGTATTGGCCATTCTTTCCAACATGGTCTGACTGGCATTCTCGACAATCTGAGTGTTTCGCTGCACGCCTTCGGCCAAGCGATAGATCCCTTGTTGCATCTGATCAAATGAATGTGCGGCGCGTCCTAATTCATCGTCAGCAAACTGGGTTAATGCTAAACGAGTGCGCAAGTCTCCTTTTTCTACCGCATTCATTTGCTCAATCAGTACACTCAAGGGCTTGTTGACTTTGCGGGTCAGTAAGACACCGAAAATGATCAAAAACAGCAGTAAGACTACGCCAACAATCGCTTCAATTACCATGGCACGCTCCATTGCGCTCGATTCTTGATTTTTCATGGTGATACCTTGCTTTAATAATGTTTCTTGCAAGTCACTCAGAGAATCAACGATGGTATTAAAAGGTGCGAGCATCGGCCCTAACATCTCCACGCGTGCTTTATCGATTTCACCTTGGTCAATCAAGGTGAGGTAGTGGTTTTGCATATCACGATAGGCATTAATCCGAGTTTGCACGGTTTCCATAAAGCTTTTCATCTCTGCGGTATCGGCTACGCCACGGAAACGTTGCAGTGATGCTGCGACTTTTTTGTCGTTTTCATCGATAGTTTTCTGAATGTCTTGATGGGCACTGACGCTGGTGGTCAGGCCGTAATCCAAGGCAAAACGACGGTAGGTCACCGTATAGAAACGCAAATCCGAAAGGACGGATTGCACTTGTAAATTGTGGGTCACAAGGGTATTGAAGTGCTCGCGTACATTACTGATGACGACAATCAGGTAGATCCCCAAAGCAAAGACCATCGTGATGGCGATGCCAAAGCCCCATTGCATCGCTCTGGCGATTGATATTCTTGATAACATGTCTATTTCTCCCCCATAGACTGATGATGAGAGCGATTATCAAGAATTTATTTTAATAAATAAATTACATTGTATGAATTAAATCAATAGGATTTGCCTATCAATGGTGGTGTGTGTCCTCGTAAGAATATGGTGGCAGGAACCCAAACAATGCAGCCCTCAGGCTGCATGTTTCGTGGTCAGCAAAATCATTAATAATCTGATTCAAAGGCGCCTAAATCGGGGGCGACGCCGTGGTAGTCATCGCCGACATAGGTGCCTGCATCAATCAAATCACTGCCTTTTTTCAGGCGCGCGTATTTGATTTTTGGCAGTGAACCATCGGCTTGGCGAGGGTACATCAACTCACGTTCATCAAGACGGAGAAAGTCTTTTGAGGTGATGGTGACAGGCAAGTTGAAATAGTTATAGCTGATGTCATTCTCGGTGCTGTTTCCCAGATTGATCACTTCGTTGTGACCGTCGAAGCCTAAGTTATTACGCATATAATGACCGTAGCCTTTGACATCGGTGCGGTTGTCATCAAGTGTCGATAACATGTTGTAGTTCGCACTTTGGTTACGGATGGCGGTGTTATTGATCCAGTTCTGACCGCCGATATGGTGATTCGCGTAGAAACCGGCAGAGCGGTTACGGACTGCCAAATTGTAGCGCACCGTATGGCGCGGAATGACACTTGGCGTTGCACTGCCGTTGCGACCATAGCCACCGGCTTTAAAACCATTGCCATCGCCCAGTTTCGTGAAGTCCTGACCGTAGCCATTGTAAAAAGCCCAGCTATATTCGATGGTGACGGCAGCGTCTGCGTTGATTAAGTCAAATCCGTCGTCACTGTTAAACCAAGCGCGTGAATGGCTGATGACATTCCCGGTGTAAGACGCTGAAGTCGGATGAGCCCCAAAGCCATCGACATTACCGTCTGAATAGTGGTTTAAACCACGGTTGTTGTAAGCATCGACATTGAGAACATGGTTGTTACTGCCGGCGACTAAGTACCAGCCGATGCCCATACCATCATGAATGGCTAAGTTTTCGAACAGGTTGCCGTTGCCTTTGTTGATCATAAACGCTTCAGATTGTGTGCGGTGATCAGCGATGGTGACCTGTACGCCGACCACGTCAAAGCCTTTAAACACGCAGTTATCCGCCCGTACCATGAATGCGGTGTTGCGATAGTTGGCTGGTTTGACATTCGAAAAATCAAACACGGGACGCTCGGTGCCATAGTTAATATAGCTGATGTTGTCTTTGGTGATATTGTTGACGATGGCGCGAATATCCTGATACTGCGTGATATTCGAATCATTGAGATAGTAAGTTCCCCCGCGGATATAGACGGTATCACCGGCCGAAGCCGCTGACTGAGCCGCCATCATGGTTTTTAATGGTGATGAGAGGGTCCCTGCGTTGTTATCTGAACCATTCGGGGCAATATATAGGTTTTTCGCGAACCCCATATGGCTGACAGTGATCAGCATCGATAAAGCAATGATTTTGAATTTCATAATTGATCCATGTGTTATTGGTTTCATAGATAAAATATCTGGATTGATTAATAAGATCGATCAATTAAGAAACGGTGTTTCATTTTTCTGAATCATGGTCACTGTTGTGTATGGCTGACTCCCAACAGTGACATGAAGATAAACAGATGTGAACTTTCACACCTCGGGTCGGGTTGATACGATCTAAATGTTGTCTATCAGTCTGGTGATCGATTGTCTGGCCTGGGCTATTGATTGCTGATGGCGATGATCTGATAACAGCATTACTGGATACTATCAATGATCTTATGTCATCACCGAATAGAACCTTGTTTTTATCGGTGGGCCACGGAATATGAAATTCAGTGAGTTTCTTTGATTGCAATAGAATCGTCGTTATACGCATAACAATCTCATCTTTGTTTAAATCATAAAAGATAAAAACCTCTGAAGTTATATTCAGAGGTTTCTTGATTTGAGCATTTAATTTGCAACTGTTACTAAAGTAAATTAAATGTCATGATTTACTCTATGATATATTGAAATTTTTATTCATAAACTCGGGTTGCAATAAATTCTTTGCCTTTATATTTTCCAGTGAATTCACGATATGTTCTGCTATCATAGTTAATATCGAAGTCGTCAGATATGTAACCAGTTGTTCCATCATTTAATCTATATTCTTGATAGATTATCTTTACTCTCATTTGAGAGTTGTCACTATTAAATGTCAAATCCCATAAGCCTGAATTTGTCTCTGAGGGTCTATTATCGTTTCTTTGAATATATTTAACTTGCCCATCTTCAGTGATATATTCAATATATTTAACTTCATCAATATTGACGGTTTTAGCACTGCGAATTGATTCACCAGAAACAAGGGTGACAGGTGTCTTATAGGTTTCACCATCTTTTTCTAGTAGCTTTAATTCGCCATCGTTGGTAACGAAAATAATATCATTTCCATTTACACTTCCATAATCGCTATAGATACCAGAATAAGAATAACTTTTTACATTTTCATTTTGGAATAGTGTGTTTACTTTTGGTGTTGTAAATGAAACATCATCCGTAGCAAAAGCCTGAAAAGAGAAAAGAGATAATAACAGAGTCGCGGAGAGTAACTTTTTCATATATATCCTTATAATTTATAATGATTAATGGAAGTGTCAAGAATAATAATATAGTCAATTAATGTCAATGTGTTTGATATCTTATGTTGTTTATATTTATGAAAAATTTAGTGAATGAAGGGATCGTCTGGTGTAGAGCGGCTTCAATACTATATATCAAAGATCTGAATAAAGAAGAAAAACTCGTTAGACTCCAACAGGCATTAGAGCTGTGCGACATTGATAACCCCGATTTTTATGAAGATGAAGTCGATATCCACCTCTGCCAAAGGCCAGCAGAAGAAAGTGGTGACACCGTGCAAAAATACCAAACATTAGCAGGCTCAAAGTTCCATCACGTTCAGTAAAAAATCATACAACAGTACGTAGGCCACAGGTAGCCGTAGCTACCTGTAAATAACATCATTCAGCTGCTATAGCTGTCGGTGCTGCGGGTCTGAGATAGCTGCCGATGATAAAGGCGACCAACCCGAGTGCCAGTGTCGGTACAATCGGATGAATCCCACCGAGATCAGGCTTGCAGGCTACCAGCGAAATATAGCTGCTCAAACCAACCACCATACTGCTCAATGCTCCGGTTGCCGAGGCTTTGGACCAGTACAAACCCAACACCAGCGGCCAGAGGAAGACTGCCTGTAAACCACCTAAAGCCATCAGATTGAGCCAGATAATCATATCCGGCGGATGAGTGGCTGCTAAAAAGACCAGCAGGGCAAAAATACCTGTGACCCAAACAGAAAGACGGCTCAGCTTACGTTCACCCTGATCTTCTTGCAGCATCCGGGGATTGATATAGTTGAGATAGAGGTCTTTGAGCAGGGTTGCCGAAGCCTGAATCAGTTGCGAATCGATAGTGGACATGATCGCCGCCATTGGGCCGGCGAGAAAGATACCCGCTACCATCGGAGGTAACACTGTCATCATCAATGTCGGCATAATCAGATCCGGGCTGGCAACTTCCGGAATAATTCCCCGGCCAAGCGCACCGGCCAGATGGGTACCGAACATCAGTAAAGCCATCATCACTGTGCTGATAACAATCCCTTTATGTAACGAAGCACTGTCTTTATAGGACATACAGCGAACCGCTGCATGAGGCAGGCCGATCACTCCGAAACAGACTAACACCCAGAAACTCAGAATAAACGGCTGGCTGAGAAAATGATCCGGCCCGTATGGGGTGACTAACGCGGGATCGATCTGATGCAGCCGGGTGACCAGTTCACCAACACCGTGACCGGCATGGATGACGCCCCAAAGTAACACAAAGGTTCCGATCAGCATCATAATTCCCTGAACGGTATCGGTCAGGACCACCGCCCGGAAGCCGCCGATCGTGGTATAGAGGCCGACCGTGCAGGCGAACAACAATAGCCCCTGATGATAAGACAGCCCGGTGACGGTTTGCAGTAATCTTGCCCCTCCGACAAACTGCACCACCATTGTACCGAAGAAGGCGAGCAGCAGTGTCAGTGAAGCAATAATGACGACGGTACGGTTCTGAAAACGGGCAAATAAAATATCATTGAGGGTTACCGCATTGTGGCGTCTGGCTTCCATCGCAAATTTTTTCCCCAGTACGCCTAAGGTCAGCCACGTTGCAGGCAATTGAATCATCGCCAGTAACACCCAGCCAAGTCCCATTTTATAGGCGGCGCCCGGTCCGCCGATAAAACTGCTGGCGCTGGCATAGGTTGCTGCCAGTGTCATGGCGAGAACAAACCCGCCAAGGCTGCGACTACCGATAAAATATTCACTGAGAAATTGACCCGGCCGATGATGACGGCGGGTCAGCAGGGCCAGCCCAAAGACGGCGGCAAGATAGATCAATAACGGAATAATTAACTGACTATTCATGGTCGGGATTCGGTTGTGAAGTGTGGGTCTGAGATGAATTCAGTGTGCTTGAGTCTGATTCCAAACCGTCTTCTTCTGTGGTTAGAGAGAAATTACGGTAGACGTATTTCACCATCAGCGCGCACAGGAGGGTAAAAAGCACCGGGCCAATAACACAAGACAGCAGAAACCATAATGGCATTCCCCAATAAAGCTCAGGTAACGCCTGCGATTCAGGTGAAGGGGAAAAACCGTAAGCCGTCGCATACCACCAGATAAAATATCCGAATGCCAGTGCGATTGCCCATAAGGCTTCCCGGTGTGCCTGACGATAAGACTCAGTCTGTTGATTCATCGGCTTGATTCTCCCTGTTCCCCGCAGCTAAAAAGACCATCATCTTTGAAATCATTCAGTTGAAGATCTTTTCTGTCTCTGAATTTGGTGGGCGATGATACCAGATTGTTGACGATGAAGGTAAGTTGAGAATGCTGTTCATTACCGTGAATCTGAATTGGTTCTCAGGATAAACGGCACCCGAAGTCATCAGATGATTTGTCAATGATGGGTGTAAGAGATTTGATCGTTGCATCCATAATATGAGTATTATTTCACGTAATTTATGATTGGTTTTTGTGTTTGATCGACCTTCTGCCCATATTTTCTCTATGTTCAGGAGAAAATTTCCTGCCCGGTGCTCGGTTTCAGCCTGATGATAAAGCATGGTTCAGATATGGATTCCGTGTCTTATTTGGCGGGCTCCATATGGATAGCCGAGGTTGAGAACGTTCCTTCTTAGACATCCGAGAACCTTGAATCAGGAGATGAATTGCATGGTGTTCACTCAATTATTTCGCAGCCACCTCGGGAGAATTCGGCCCCGGTGTTGGTTGTCTGTCCTTTCGATACTTTGCCCGCTGTTGTTCACTGTTTATGTGCCTTTTATTCAGGCGAATGGCGTCGTCAGCGGTGATACGAGCGATAAAAAAATCGTCTTTAGTAATTCCTATGCAGGCAGTGATTTTCGCAAAGTGATGGTTCAAAACTGGAAAGATGTCGCATCACAGGCACAGCACAATGCATTGATCAGCGAGGCTCCGGTGTTCAGTGCCAATAACTCGGTACCGGAGCAGGCGCAGCAAATCCAGAATATGATCATGGAAGACTATGATGGCATTGTGATCCTGGCTGCATCCGATACCGCGCTGAGGGGGGTTGTTCGTGATGCCTGTCAGGCTGGTATTGTGGTGGTGGTGCTGGCCAGTAAGGTCAGTGAACCTTGTGTTTATGAGGTGAACTACGATTGGGATGAAATGGGGCAGGCTGAGATTGACTATGTTGCCAAACGCTTGCAAGGCAAAGGCAATTTGCTGGAAATTCGGGGGATTGCCGGTGATGCAACCGATGCGGATATCAGTTCGGGGATTCACAAAGCCGTACAACAATATCCGGGTCTGCATATCGTCCATACGGTATACGGTCAGTGGACTAATTCGGTTGCCAAGAAAGAAGTTGCATTAGCGCTGCCGGCATTACCGAAAATTGATGCGGTGGTGGTGCAGGGCGGCGATGGTTATGGTGCCGCAATGGCTTTTCAGGAAGCCGGACGGCCTGTGCCGATTATTGTGATGGGCAACCGACAGAATGAGTTAGCTTTCTGGCAGCAAGCGCGGGATGCTCACGGTTATGAAACATTCTCCATTTCGGCCAGCCCGAGTATTTCACAGGTCGGGTTTTGGGTCGCACAGCAAATTCTGGCCGGAAAAGAAGTACCGAAGGTGGTACACGTACCACTGGTGACGATATACAGTGACGAGCTGGATACATGGCTTGAGAAAATCCCCGTCGGCGGTGCAGCAAACCCGTCATATTCTCAGCAAGATGTGGTGAAAATGATTGATGCCGCCATGCAGCAGTAAGGGTGTGGATACAAGGTTATGCTGAAAATCAGATCATTTGAGCACTGGTCGATTACTACCAAAATTACGGTATCCGTGATTTTGCTGGTGTTACTGAATCTGGGGGTCTCAGCCGTTCACTTTTACAGCCTGAAGCAGTTGAAAAAGTCAGTAGAAATGATTAGTTACGGCTCCGCAGTCATGGCTTCTGTCAATGATGCCGCCGAGCGGGTCGAGAACTTTATCTCTTCCCGCGAGATGTCCCGGCTCAATGAAGTGAAGGCCATCATGGAAGAGAATGTTGAGACGCTTGCCCATTTAGATCTCAGTGATCTTGAAAGTGTGCATGCTGAAGAGGTTTCTGCACTGAAGAGAAGAATGCGTTACTTCTCGAATACCGTCGATATCTTAGGGCTGGCAACCGAAATGATGGAAACCGAAACCGCCAATATGACCCGCCAGCAGACTCAGTTGCAAAACGTTGCAAACGCGATAGAAGCACATCTGACGCAACAGCGGGAGCAGCTTGAGCATCAAATGGATTTACAGAATACCGGGGTGAACAAAGTGTATCAGTCTCATCAGGTGATTCAGAGTCTGCGTGCGGGGGAGCACAAAATGTCTTCTTTGTTGCTACCTGATGTAACCGGGGACGTTGCACAACCGCTGTTGGAAACCCGGCAGGCATTGCAGGCGATGTTTCCGGTGCTCCAGATGCTGCAAGCGTTGAATGAGCAACCGGAGTGGCTGACGGCGACAGAGCAATTGCAACAGGCAATGATAGCGGCCCGTAGCGATCTGGACACATTACGTTCTTCGACCTCAGACCGTGGCATCGCTTATCGGCGCATGGTGGCGCATTTTAAAACCATTGAGCGGCTGCTTGAAACACTCGAACACTTTGTCGCAACCCGGGAAGGCCAAATCGGGCAGACCCTCGATCAGCTCCGTACCGAGATTGGGCTCTTGCAAAACTCAATTAATATTTCCAGACGATTTACCGAGCGCGTGGCTTATCTGGAAGCCAAGACCCTGAATTTTTTGCTGCATTCAACAGACGATGAGGCCGCTCTGGTTCATGAAACACTAGATCAACTGGGGCATTACTCACGGATTTTGCCAGCGGTGAATACGCTCACATCTTCACAAGACGCGACCGTGACGGTCAACTCTTTAATTGATGGTTACCGTGATGCGTTTATTCGTTTTCGTCAGGCCAACTATGCGTTGTCCCGGGTTCACAAAAAGGTACGGGAAGAGGCGGACCGGGCATCCTCGCTGGTGTCTCAATTTGCCAAGGAGCAGCAAAACGAAGCGGATAAACATAATGAATGGAGTGAGCTGTCCGGCACAATTGTCGGTGCGATTACCGCATTAACCGCCCTGTTTATTGCTTGGTTCTCTTCACGGCTGATCGCCAGACCGATTATCTCGCTGGCTGCGGTGATGCGCCAATTGGCGGCCGGGGATCTGGACGTCAACATTACCGGGGTGGCTCGTCAGGATGAAGTCGGCAGTATGTCTCGTGCGGTGAAAATCTTTCAGGAAAATGCGGTCAAAGTGCGGGCAATGGAAGCGGAAGCGGAGTCAGAGCGCCAACAGATAATGGCTCAGCTGGAACGGCGTGTGGTAGAACGGACAGAAGACTTACAGCACAAAACCGAACAACTGGAAGCTCAGGCCAATGAACTGAATCGGGCGCGTATTCAGGCAGAGGCCGCGACGCATGCAAAATCGGTTTTTCTGGCCAATATGAGCCATGAGCTGAGAACCCCGTTAAATGCGATTCTTGGCTATGCACAACTGATGCATCGGGCTCCTGAATTGAATGAACAGCAAAAAGAAGGACTGAATACCATCATCCAGAGTGGTCATCATTTACTGACCCTGATTAATGATTTGCTCGACTTGTCGAAAATTGAAGCCGGGCGGATGGATATGACGCCGGAGGCCGTTGATTTAACCCGGTGTTTTCAGAATGTACTGGAAATTATTCGGATTAAAGCCGCTCAGAAGGGGTTGGCACTGAAGCTTCAGGTCAAGCCCCAGAAGTTGCCTTGGGTGTTTGTTGATGAAAAGCGTCTGCGTCAGGTGTTACTGAATTTGTTAGGGAATGCCGTCAAATATACCGATACAGGTTATGTCTGCCTCAAAGCTGTCGCAGACTGCGTCGACACGGCTGACTCGGTTCTCGTCACTTTTTCGGTAGAAGACAGCGGTATCGGGATTGCCCCCGAAATGCAAAGCATTATTTTTCGTCCCTTTGAGCGGGTTGGTGATAAAAAACGTCAGATTATTGGTACGGGTCTTGGCCTTGCGATTAGTCAGCAATTGGTCAAACAAATGGGCGGCGAGATTCAGGTGACCAGTCAGGCCGGTGTGGGGAGTCAGTTTTTCTTTGCGCTGGATTTGCCGGTTGTGGCGGAGAAACGTTTGCCTGATGCTGGCCTTCGTCAAGAGAATATCATTGGCTACGAGGGAAGCCGCAAGCAGATCCTGATTGTCGATGATGTGCTCGAGAACCGGAGGTTATTGGTTGATCTGTTGGGTGAAATTGGCTTTGAAACCAGTGAAGCCGTCGATGGTCAGGGTGGCATTGAACAAGCGTATGCCAAGCGGCCGGATTTGATTTTGATGGATATTGTGATGCCGGTGATGGATGGGCTGGAGGCGACACGGCGGATTCGGTTGATTCCGGAACTGGAAGAGATACCGATTCTGATGGTGTCGGCCAGTGCATCCAAAACCGAATTCATTCAGGGCGAAGAAGCCGGAGCAAGTGGCTTTGTCAGTAAGCCGGTTGATCGAAATCGCTTACTGATTCAGATTGGTGAACAGTTGAACCTCACATGGATTGTTGATGAACAGTCATCAGAATTGGATGCATCTCCGTTGGTGTCCGATACTTCAACATGGGTGACGCCCCCAAGAGAGCAATTAGAAGCACTGCATCATTTGGCATTGATCGGCAATATGCGTCATATCCGCAGTTGGGCGGAGGATCTGAGAGCCGGAGATGCCTGCTATGAGGCGTTTGCTGCGCATTTAATTGAGATGACGAAGTCGTTTCAATCCCGGGCGATATCCTTATTGGTCAATGAGTTATTGGAAAGGAAATCCGCAATATGAATCGTGTAGAAACTCAAGCATTGCAGCAACAAGAGCAGGTCATTCTGATCATCGACGATACACCGGCCAACTTGGGTGTACTGGTGGATGAACTGGATGGCCGGCATTTTCAGGTTTTGATTGCGGAAGACGGGGAAGAAGGTTTACAGCGGGCTGACTATGTTGTGCCGGATTTGATTTTACTGGATGTGATGATGCCGGGCATGAATGGTTTTGAAGTGTGTTCGCACTTAAAGCAGAACCGTAAAACATGCCATATTCCGGTGATTTTCATGACGGCATTGAATGATGTGACGGACAAGGTCACTGGCTTTGATGTCGGTGGGGTGGATTATATTACCAAGCCGTTTCAGATCGAAGAGGTGGTCTCACGAATTAAGCTTCACCTGTCTGTGTGTGATATGCAGCAACGGCTCAGTGAAAAAAATCAACAGTTGGTTGAAGAGAGCCAGATTCGTCAACAAGCGCAGGTGGAACTCAATCAGCTCTTTCAAGAGCAACAGCGTTTACTGGAGCATTCCGGGGTGGGGATTGCGTTTCTGCGCCAACGACGGATTGTCAGATGCAACCAGAAACTGGCAACACTGTTTGATGAGACGATTGAAGCCTTGCACGATATGTCGATTGAATCGCTTTATGCTGCTGAATATCAGGATGATTACATTCAGCAGGCCGCCCGCCAGTCATTGGTTCAGCAAGGCGAGTATGTGTTGGACATTCGTTATCAACGCCGCGATGGCCAGCATTTCTGGGGAGAAACCATTTTAACTGCGGTTGACCGGGAAGATCTATCCAAGGGTGAAATTCTGGTCATTCACGATATTGATCAGCGCAAACGCACCGAGGCTCTGCGCATCGGCCAAGGGCAGTTGTTTGAAATGATGGTGACCGGCTCTCCACTGGACGATATTCTCAATCGTTTAATTCAATTAATTGAAGCCAATCAGCCACAGACCCTTGGGGCAATATTTTTAAAAAGTGATGAACATTTAACGCTACGCACCGCACCGGCACTCCCGACGGGATTCGCTGAGCAGTATGCCGCGTTATTTCCTGATGGTGAGTCCGTGGCTGTCTCGTTGAGTCCGAACAGTGAAGCCGTGCGCTGTGAACAGGCGGTGTGGCTTGAGGATACGCGCACGTCAAACCCTGAATGGGAGGCTTACCGTGTTTTACTGGGCCGATTCGGGATTCAGGCCAGCTATATCATCCCGATGGTCACGTCACAGGGACATATTTTAGGCACACTGACCCTGTATTTTCTCGAACAATATCACCCGCATCAGGTCGATATGACGTTTATTGATATGGCAACGCGGATTGCGGGGATTGCCATTGAACGGCAGCATCATGAAGAGCGAATTCAATATCTGGCACACCACGACACCTTAACGCAACTCCCCAACCGGACTCTGTTAGATGACCGTTTGAATCAAGGGTTGTTATGGGCGCAGCGCTATGATCGGAAAGTCACCGTCGTGCTGATTGATTTAGACCATTTCAAAATGATCAATGACAGTTTGGGCCATAGTGCCGGGGATGAATTGCTGCAAATCATCGCGAAGCGAATGGAAAGTTGCATCCGAAAAACCGATACGCTGGCGCGTTTAGGCGGAGATGAATTTGTGGTGGTTTTGTATAATGCCAATCCGATTGAGCTGGTTCTCAACCGGATCAAAGAAGCGATTGCTGAGCCCATTCAGGTTGCTGAACATGAAATCAGAATGACGAGTAGTATCGGATTCGCCAACTATCCTGAGGATGGTCAGAACGCCGATGTTTTGTTAAGAAATGCTGATGTTGCCATGTATCACGCCAAAGAGTCAGGCCGGAATAGTTTTCAGCACTATAGTCTGGATATGGGCAACGAAATTCAAGAACGGATGGTGCTGCAGGAGAACCTGCGCCATGCATTGGATAATCAAGAGTTTGTCCTGCACTATCAGCCTCAGTATTGTTTTCATACCCGGCGAATTATTGGCGTTGAAGCACTATTGCGTTGGCAACATCCTGAATTCGGTATGGTGCCTCCGATGCGTTTTATCCAGTTGGCTGAAACCACCGGCCTGATTGTACCGATCGGAGATTGGGTGTTGCAGGCCGCATGTAAACAGAATAAGGCATGGCAGGATGCCGGCATTCAGGACCTCTGCGTGGCGGTGAATGTTTCAGCCCGCCAGTTTCATGAGAAAGATTTACCGGAGCGCGTGGCAGCGGCTTTAGAAATGAGCGGACTAGAGCCCCGCTATCTGGAATTGGAAATTACCGAGAGCGTGGTGATGCAAAACCCGCAAGAAGCGGTCGAGATCATGCAAAAAATTAATCGGATGGGCGTTCAGCTTTCGATTGATGATTTCGGGACCGGTTACTCCAGTCTCAGTGCGTTGAAAAACTTTCCGGTTCACCGCCTGAAAATTGATCGCGCTTTTGTCACCGATCTGCCGGACAACCCTGAAGGGTGCAGTATTGCGCAAGCGGTCATTGCATTAGGCCATAGTCTGGGGCTGAATGTGATTGCCGAAGGGGTGGAAGATGAGCGGCAACTGGCTTTCTTACATCAGCACCAATGTGATGAGATACAGGGGTATTATCTGTGTCGTCCTGAGCCGGTTGATGGGTGTGAAGCCTTTTTGCTGTCACGTCCTGACCCACTAAATTTGTTGGATGGATCATGAGATAAGCATGTCTGCCGACAGGCGTTGGTTGTGGCTATATTTTTCCACCTTTGAGCCTGAAGCTTACCAGTGTATGCCTCATTGAAATTGAACCACGAATGAGGTGGCACACTGTATTTTTATGTTTATCGTTACGCGATCAAATTTTCGAGAGGTTCTGCTTTATTTTTTGTTGCATTTTCTGGACACTTATCAATCTTTTTCTATGATTTTGTTAAGTAATTGTACGAGGCCTGACCCAAGTCGTCTTGAGGGACTGGTTTCAGAATGTCGGTCATCCTCATGTCTGTCGATCGTTTCTGGCATCGTTTCATCCTGTCACTTAGGAAAATCAAACCAATAATAATCAAATATTGTCCCCTTGAGAGTTTTTATGAATTATAACAATATCAAAAAGTTAAGTCAGTTGAGCGCGCAACAATGGAATCTCATCCTGTTTCTTTTGCAACTTCCTTTTTTGGCCTATTTTATTTCACAGCAACTTTGGTGGTGGACAGGGGGACAAATCCTGTTCAGTGCAGTTGTTTTTCTGACGTTACAGTCATTCCACCGTTTACTGGTAGTGACTCAGAATGCTGCAATTGAGTTGTCCGAAGGTGACTTGCGGGCCAGAATCAAGATTGAACGGGAAGGCGCACATCCGCTTTATCGTTCTTTCAATCGAATTGGTGAAGATGTTTCAAGAACTGTCGGGGCGTTGGGCGCGACATCCGCGGCGTTGCTCAATGTCGCTGAATCGGTAAAAAAAGATTCACAGGTGTCTAAAACCGGCGCTTTACGGCAAAGGCATGATATTGAACAGGCGAGTGAAATCGTCGGAAATCTGGTTGAAACGACCCGGCAGGTTGCACATTTTACCGAAATTTCATCCGGCTACGCGAATGAAGCGAAAACGCAGGCTGATGAAGGTTGTCACGGGATGACCCAGCTGGAGCATGCGCTGCACACCGCCAGTGAACAGATTGAAACATCGCATCAGCACATTACGTCACTGGAAGCGGAGAGCGTCAGTATCGGTCAGGTGATCGGTACGATTAGTGACATCGCGGAGCAGACCAATTTGCTGGCATTGAATGCCGCGATAGAAGCAGCCCGCGCCGGAGAACAAGGTCGTGGCTTTGCTGTCGTTGCCGACGAAGTCCGGACGCTCGCAACACGCACGCAAACGGCAACCAATGACATTCACGTACGGATCGAGGCGCTGCGTTCGAGTATTAATACAGTGGTTGAAGCCATGCAGCGAAACAGTGAATGTATGCATGAATCGATGGGAATTGTCACGCAAACCAGCCAGTCTTTCACCCAGTTGTTAGATAAGATTGCAGAAATTAAGGGGCAAAGTAGCCAAATCACCACCGCTCTGGATGAGCAGGTGAGCGCGACGGTTGATTTGGAACATTGCTTGTCGGAAATCACGGTGGTGGCCAAAGAGAACGTCCGGGCGACTCAGGAGACCTTGATGGCAAGTGTTACCGTGCAAAATATATCCGGTGAAATTAACTCACTCTTGCACCGTTTTGCCATCGATAGTCGTCAGCTCGAAGCAGAAGATAAGCACAGAAATAAGTTAATCGAGTGGGGGCCATCGCTTGATTTGAATATTAAGGAAATTAACCGTCAGCATCAGACGCTGGTCCACTTGATCAACGAACTGAATCATTTACTGAATAACGGTTATGGGCTGGCATCCATTAAACGGGTCGTACAAGGGTTGATCGATTATACAGCCAACCACTTTCAGTATGAGGAAACGCTGTTTGAACAGTTCGGCTATGTGAATGAACATGAGCACGTCGGGGCTCACCATCGGTTGGTCGAGCAGGTGCTTGATTTCCAGAAACGGGTCGAAAATGGTGAGAACATTGGGAAGGAGCTGATGTCGTTCCTCCAAGACTGGCTGACATTACATATTCAGAAAGAAGATAAACAGTACGTTGAATGTTTTCATGAACATGGCGTGAACTGAAAACCAAGGAGATGGCTCAGAAATTCCTGACAGAGGGCAGATAAAAATATCCCTTCAGAGACGAATCATCTGAAGGGACGGGAAAAATGAAAGGAGTTGAAGTTGCGGCTGATAGACAGTGATTTGAGATCAAACTATCGCTAACAGGATACTGCCAACTGTTGCCGCTGCGGAAAGATATTGCCCCGCAGAGTATGAGCTGTCTTCTTCTTCCTCTAATTTTTTAGGATGTTCCATTCCCAGAGCACCATAAGTAAATGATTCGACTTTATCACCAACACTTTTATCTTCATTCACTTTGCTTTCTTTGTCGATTTCTTTCAGTGCGGCAAGTAAAGCTTTCCCTTCGTCAGACAAAGTGACTTTGTTCTGCTCAACTTTCGTGAACTCATTGGTTTTATCTGGCGCACTCTGAGCCGCCGGTGCAATCTGTTTTGCTTTGACCGACTGAGGTGAATACAAAGTTGTAGATCCTGTTGCTTTTACTGGGTCCATAACATTCTCCTGCCCATCTCCTTTTATGTTAACGGAGGTTGAAGGAAAAACTTGAGTCATTTTTTCTCAAAATTTTCCCCGCAAATAAGACAGCAAAAAATATGCCTGAATTTGGTGTGATGGTTATATTTTTCGATAAACCCGCAGTGTAAAGTCCGCTTCGCAATGAAATGTTTCTTGCTGTTGTAATCCAGTTTTGACCGCGTCACTGGCCCGCCAGGCAAAAGGTGTCATCTGGAGTAAGTTGAATGCGTCAGTGCCGCTCATCTGCATGGGATAATGGAGCTGCGTTTCATGCACCGGGACAAATCCTTCAATGGATTCTGCCTGAGGGGTATGGAGGCGAACTTCTTGATAAATCAGTGCTTTTAACTGATATAGATGACGTGCCGCTGGTGTCACTGTAACGACAATACCATCGGTTTTCAGACAGCGTTGCAACTCTTCTGATTTACAGGGGGCGTAGATACGTAAGATAGCATCGATACTCTGCGCGGCAAAAGGTAGCCGATGACTGGATGCAATACAAAAATGGCAATTGGGATATCGTTTAGCCGCGTAGCGAATCGCAGGTTTAGAAATATCCAGCCCGTAAACTTGCAGGTCCGGGATATCCGGGCGCAGTGTTTCTGCAACATGTGTGGTGTAATACCCTTCACCACAACCGATATCTAATAACAAGGTCGCGGATGGTGAAATAAATTGTGCACAGAGCCGGGCAGCTTGATCACGCATCGCGGAATAGTACCCCTGTTCCAGAAAATAACGTCTGGCTTGCATCATAGCTTTGTTATCGCCGGGATCTTTGGAGCGTTTATGCTGGACGGGCATCAGATTGACATATCCCTCTTTCGCTATATCAAACTGATGACGGTTGATACAACGAAATGTACCGGATTCTTGCTGAAGCGGAGCGTCACACAATGGACATTGATAAGACATAATCAGCCTTGTATTTCGTATCGATTGGAGGCGGGCAGTGTATCGGGTTCCAGTGAAAATAAAAAGCGCTTGTGACGGTTCGTCATGAAAGGACAAGCGCATTCGATAGTGAGGTTAATGTGCTGTTGAGAGCGTCGTTTTCAATTGATACTGTTCGCCCGGTTGTAAAGTGATTCCGGCAGAAATACAGGGGGCATGAACGGTGGATTCAATACATAACATGGTTTGATAACCTTCATCGGTCATATCTGCCATCGATTGGGCACCTTGTAACCAGGGATTCCATAGAACCGCTGAATTGTGGCCTTTATTTTCAACCTGAATTGTCCGTTTCAGAACCGGGTCATGCAGATGAATCAGGGGAGCTGGCTTGGTGTAAACGCGATCAATGGTGTCCGTCAATTGTAACTCGTCTCCACCCTGACACATCAGGTTATTTTGCAGGCTATCTATATACTCGTTGCCCATGCCTGTTGTTGTGGCTTGGCGGATATCACCGACATGCAAGTAGGTATGGAGTGCCCCGGAGAAATGCCAGGCTCTTTCATCTTCGTTGGTCATTTCCAACGTAACTTCAAGTGTGTCACTCATGGCAACATGGAGTCGTAAACTGAATTGATAGGGCCAGATTGCCAGTGTTTCCGGATTGGCGGTCAGGCCGAGAGTCACCACGACTCCCGCTTCACTTTCCCGATGTTCAACCAGAGTCCATTCTTGGGTGCGGGCAAAGCCGTGAGACGGTGAACCAATCCGGGCAAACCAAGGCCAGCAAACGGGGATCCCCCCACGTAAAGCGGTTGTACCATCAAATTTTGCTGCGTCACTCATCCAGATGAGATCAGTCTGGTCGCTAGGCTGAAAGGAAATTACATGTCCACCGTATAAAGAAATACCAGCGGTTGCCTTATCGTGGATGACACGCACTATTTTTGTGTTCTCTCGCTCTACGATTGAAACACAGTGAGAAAGGTTGGTCAGGGTGGGTAAAGCATGTAAATCCATTGTTTCATCCTCGCATTGTGGGGTCACCGGAGATTGGGGGCCAGTCAGTGTCGGCCTGAAAAATATAAAAGGCGGCTGAAAGCCGCCTTTTGAACAAGTTCAGATTGAATCCGGATTACTTAGAGATATGAGCAATCAGATCAAGAACTTTGTTTGAGTAACCGATTTCGTTATCGTACCAAGATACAACTTTTACGAATTTGTCAGTCAGTGCAATACCAGCTTTTGCATCGAATACTGAAGTACAAGTTTCGCCGATGAAGTCTTGAGATACAACTGCGTCTTCAGTGTAGCCCAGTACGCCTTTCAGTTCGCCTTCAGACGCTTCTTTCATTGCTTTACAGATATCTGCGTAAGAAGCACCGTTGACAAGGTTAACAGTCAGGTCAACTACAGAAACGTTCGCTGTTGGTACGCGGAAAGCCATACCAGTCAGTTTGCCGTTCACTTCAGGAAGTACAACGCCAACTGCTTTTGCAGCACCAGTTGATGATGGGATGATGTTCTGAGAAGCACCACGACCACCGCGCCAGTCTTTTGCAGAAGGACCGTCAACAGTTTTCTGAGTTGCAGTCGTTGCGTGAACTGTTGTCATCAGACCAGATTCGATACCGAACTTGTCGTTCAGTACTTTAGCGATAGGTGCCAGACAGTTTGTGGTACAAGACGCGTTAGAAACGATGTCTTGGCCTGCGTAAGTGTCGAAGTTAACACCGTTAACGAACATTGGCGTTGCGTCTTTAGAAGGACCAGTTAAAACAACTTTTTTAGCCCCGGCTGTGATGTGCTTACGCGCAGTTTCGTCAGTCAGGAAGATACCGGTCGCTTCAGCAACAACGTCAACACCGATTGCATCCCATTTCAGATCTTCTGGGTTACGTTCTGCTGTAACACGTACAGTCTTACCGTTAACGATCAGGTTACCACCTTCAACTTCAACAGTACCGTTGAAACGGCCGTGAGTTGAATCGTATTTCAACATGTATGCCATGTAATCTACGTCGATCAGGTCGTTAATCCCAACAACTTCGATGTCGTTACGCTCTTGTGCTGCACGGAAAACAAAACGGCCGATACGGCCAAAACCGTTAATACCTACTTTGATAGTCATTGTAGTTGCTCCACAACTTAATTTCTTGATGAAAGATACTGGTAGTAAAATTACAGAAACCGACTCATCTCTGCAACCAATAATCCTACTTTAATTGTTTAAAATCAAAAAAGTGAATCTTTCTTTCTATCGGCTACATTTATTCTACAATCTAGTCTCTGCCAGTCACCAGTTGGTCTAGAATACCGAAGCATCCATGGTATTCTAAAAAATCTCAACGAATGATGTTAAGGTGTTGAAGTATGTGCTACAACACCGCGAGTGTGCAAGTTTTTCATGAAAAAAACATGATAAAATCAAGCCGGCAAAAGTAAAGAACCAAGTATAAGTTGTGAGGATATGAAACAGGTTAAGAAGTCAGAATCTCAGTGGCGTCAAGTGCTTACCGATGAGCAATTTCGGGTTTGTCGTCAGCAGGGCACCGAGATGCCATTTTCAGGAACACTACTACATAATAAAGACACGGGGATCTATACATGCACTTGTTGTCAGGCGCCGTTATTTTCTTCCGCAAGTAAGTATGATTCGGGATGTGGCTGGCCAAGTTTTGATGCACCGATCGACGCCGGTGCTATTCGATATTTACAAGATGACAGCCATGGTATGAGTCGGATTGAAATCCGCTGTGCGGCTTGTGATAGTCATCTTGGGCATGTTTTTCCGGATGGCCCGCAAACGACCGGTGAACGTTACTGTGTTAACTCGGTGTCGTTAATTTTCAACAAAAATGATCAAGAGTGAGGATTTCGTCATCACTCTTGTATGATTTATACAAAATGGTTATTTCTTAAATTCAGGGATCATCGATGAATGATAGGTTTGACTTTCTACCGCATCAATAATCGTATCTGCAACATCATCTAACTGGCTGAATTTTTCATCACTGAAGCCATACATCAACTGAATATTCTGGGCGGAGGCGACAGGCACACCGAAGTGTTTGCCAACCATCGCCCAAATGTAAGACGCTTCTTGATGGTGAAGCAGTTGGTTCAAACTGGCTAACGATTCAAAGATGCTGGTATTTAATGCGTTCGGGTCAGAGAGTTCCAGTGCATGGTTGAGGAGTTTGATGGTTTTTTCTCTGTCTCGGTCAATATAGAACGTTGCCAAAGCATACTGAAGCGCTGCGGTTTCCATCTCTGGTTTACCTTCCAGCTGTAGAAATTGCCGGCGGGCTTGTGTATCTCCTGTTTGACTCCATAAAAAATAGAGTGAGGAGGGGGTGTTAAATTGCATGAGCTCTTTTTCCAGGCGTTCCATATTTTTCCCGGAATTGATCAGTGCATTGAAACGTCTTTTCTTGAGTTCAGCCTGATCAATCGGCTGAATCTGGGCGGCAACTTCCAGACATTTCTTATATTGCTGAGTGAACTGGTACTCAGCAATTTTGTTGATATCTGTCGGGGCTTTGTACACTTCAAGACGATGCCAGATGAGATTGGTTCTGGCAACACGGCATTGCCCGTCATTGATGTTCAGCTCTTCACAACGGAGCTCGGGGTGGTCGAGACAAAGTTTGTCTGTATTTCTGGTATTTTCAAAGCAACCGCTCAACAAGAGAACAGTGATAGCAAGACTAGTATACTTCATTGGTTGTTGCATATAACGATAGCCTGTGATCATATACAATTATTTATGCGACATATCTTGACGTTAGCGGCTGAAACTTCATTATGTTGAATTGTTCGTACAACCAACCATCCGGGATATGCAATGGATACTCAACAACTCATCGATGCGATTACACCTGAGGCTTACCAGCGTTTACTCTATGCTGTTGAAACGGGTAAGTGGCCTGAAGGTACGATACTTTCGGCACAACAGCGAGACTCATGTATTCAAGCTGTGATGTTGTACCAATCTAAGCATAACGCACAGCCGGAACATATGACAGTTGCCGCCGGCGGAGAGATTTGTTTCAAATCGAAGGCTGAACTGAAAAAACAGTTTCAGGCAGGGCAGACAGAACAAGATATTTTGCGAGTCAATCCCAATCAAGTGAATGATTGAAGTGCGCATTGACGTCGCACTCCCGGGATTAACCGGGAGTGCATCTTTGATGATATGGAAGTCTTGAAGCGTCGGCCTGAAAAACCAGTTTATCCGGACTGGTTTATCCGGGTAACTCTGACGGTTTTACAGACTCATTTCTCCCCGAAGGACTTTTTGCATCTCTGATTTGACCGTCTCGTAGTCAAGCCCCTTACTTAAAAGATAATGCAATTTTGCCAGTGCCGCTTCTGGTGTCATGTCGAACCCGCTGATCACGCCTGCTTCTGCCAATGCACTCCCGGTTGCATAGCCACCCATATTAACTTTTCCTGCCAGACACTGGGTGAGATTCACCACGATCACCCCGCGTTCTGACGCTGCTTTGAGCTGGGCGAGCAGCTCAGGATTCTGCGGTGCATTGCCGACTCCGAAGGTCAGCAGAATCATCGCATTGACCGGCTGGAGCAATGTGTTACGGATCACCTCGTGAGAGATGCCCGGATACATGGTAATCACCCCAATGGGTTGTGGCGTGATATCACTGACCTGAAAGGGGCCATCCGGTTGCTTACCGACGGTTACATGGCTACTGACCGAAATATTGATGCCTGCTTCCAGTAGTGGTGGCAGGTTGGGGGATGTAAACGCATTAAAGCCATCTGCATGAGATTTGGTGCTGCGGTTGCCTCTCATCAACTGGTTGTTGAAAAACAGCGTCACTTCATTGATGGGGTAGTTTGCGGCAATATGCAGCGCATTGAGTAAGTTGGCCTGTCCGTCGGAACGCAATTCCGCCAGTGGGATCTGTGAGCCCGTGACAATGACAGGTTTGCCCAGATTTTCGAGCATGAATGACAGTGCTGAGGCAGTATAAGCCATCGTATCGGTGCCATGCAGAATCACGAAACCATCATATTGCTCGTAGTTGTTGCGAATATCATCAGCGATAAGTTGCCAGTCTTCCGGGGTCATATCGGATGAATCAATCAAAGGATCGTATTCGTGGATGGTGTATTCAGGCATTTCCGGACGATGAAATTCTGGCATACCTGCAAGTTGCTTTTCCATAAAACCAGCAACCGGTACATAACCGTGTGATGATTTTTGCATACCAATCGTGCCGCCCGTATAGGCAATATAGATATGTTTTCTTGCCATGACTGAAATTACTCTTCTATCAAGTTCAGGGAGTGCGATTATAGCGGAATCATGGCTAATAAAAAGGGCGACAGTGTCGCCCTTGATCACGTTTAATCGTTTATTCGACCTCGCAATTGAGACAGAATGCATACTGTCCTTTGGGATCATTCAACTGATTGAGCAATGTTGCATCACTGAGCATTTTCTGCGTGGTTGAACGCAGGCTCTCAGGAAGGAGCGCTGTCACATCGAGTCCCAGTGATACCCGGGCTTCCGAGAACAGACCAATCAGTAATTTCTGCATGGTTGAAATCGGTTCTTCCAGCCAGTTGAGCTGATAGTCATCCACTTTGGCAAGTTTGGCAGCCAGAGTCACGGCATCATCAAAATCACCCATTTTATCGACTAAACCGAATTTGAGCGCATCCTGTCCCGTCCAGACATGTCCTTGAGCGACTTTATCCACGTCTTGCAGTGACAAGTGACGATGTTCTGCAACCAACGAAATAAAGCGCTGGTATCCGTGTTCGATGGCTAACTGCAAGGCTTGTTGAGTCCCGTCAGACAAACCGGTCGCGATACCTTGGCCGGAAAATGGGGTTGTTCCGACACCATCGGTAGACACACCAATTCGATCCAGACTGTGCTCAAAGGTGGTCAGCACACTGAAGATACCGATTGATCCGGTGAGGGTCGTGGGTTGCGCCACGATTTGGTCCGCACTGGTTGATAACCAATATCCTCCTGAGGCTGCAAGGCTGGACATGGAAACAACAACCGGTTTGCCCGAGGCTTTCAGCGCATCAATTTCGCTACGGATGACTTCAGACGCTGAGGCACTGCCTCCCGGGCTGTCTACCCGTAAGACCACGGCTTTAATATGTGGGTCGTTGCGGGCTTCTCTCAGGAGTTCACTGATATTGTCTGAGCCAATCGCTTCACCGCGGGGTTGATTGCCATCCATGATGGTTCCTGACGCGACAATCACCGCGATTTCGTTGTTCGATATCAGGCTGGGTTTCGACCGTGAGTCAAGCGAACTGAGGTAGTCGTAGTAACTGATGGCCTGATAACCGTCTTGACCATCGCTGCCAAAGGTCTCGCTCAGCTCGGCACGCATTTGTGGACGAGATACCAGTTCATCAACCAGCCCAAGGTTGAGAGAGAGTTGGGCAATATCACCGTGGACACGTTTCAGTTGCGTCAGGAATTCATCCATCGAGAAGCGTAATTTTTCCGGCGCAATGTTTCGGTTCGCTGCGACATCAGTTAAATAGGCATCCCAGAGTTGTTGCAGCCAACGCTTGTTCGATGCTTTTGCCGCGTCTGACATGTCATCTCGCATAAAGGGTTCAACCGCAGATTTGTAAGTACCGACACGGAAAATATGGGTCGTGACATCGAGTTTATCCAACAGGTTTTTGTAATATAAACCGTAAGCACTATAGCCTTTCAGCATCACCAGCCCATCGGGAGACATTAAAATTTTGTCAGCGTAACTGGCCAGATAATACTGGCTTTGAGAGTACATACCGCCGATCGCAAACACGGGTTTGCCACTGGTTTTAAACTCGTTAATCGCTTTGGCGATATAGCGTAACTTCGTCAGGTTGGTTTCTGACATTTCTCCGAGTGAGAGCACCAGCCCCGAAATCTGCGGGTCATCTTTTGCGTGGCGAATGGTATCGACAATATCAAACAGAATGTTTTCTTTCGGCAGCGAGTCGCCGAGTAATGAATTAGCAATTGAATCAACGGATTGCACGTAAGTTGCTTGTTCACGAATCGGGCCGGATAGGTTCAGCACCAGTGCCGAAGGCTGATGAATCTGAATGTTGGTCTCTTCAGGGGTTGATTGCGTATACAGGATGTAAATAACAGCAAGCGTGAACAGAAATAATAAGTTCGTGACGAGAAGGCGGAACAGGGTGATCGTTTTCCAGATAAACCGAAAGATCATACCGATAGCTTTTAGTATTGTTTTCATAATCGCTTTAACATCGTGGCTGATTAGGCACCATGGCTCAATAAAACCGATGGTACACGGTGTATGGTGATCTGATCCTACGTGATAACCCAGAGCGGAACAACTATTCCGTTATGGGACGGTTCAGACTGAGTTGCCAGAGGAATCCATGCCATCGATTTGGCGGTGTTCAGAACGGTATTTGCAGAGGAGACATGTTGCGCTGAAATCAGCCCCAGCAAACCATAGTTTGCTGGGAAGTGAGTCGTCTGGACGCTACAGAATGACGGTTTTATTGCCGTAGACAAACACCTTGTCGTTCAATACATTTGCCAGCGCTTTACTCAAGACATTTTTTTCAACATCCCGTCCTGCTTGGGCCATATCCTGAGCACTGAACGTATGGTCGACCGGAATAACATCTTGTTTGATGATTGGCCCCTCATCGAGGTCATCGGTGACGAAGTGTGCGGTTGCACCGATGATTTTGACACCCCGCTCATAGGCTTGCTGATACGGTTTGGCACCAATAAATGCCGGCAAAAAGCTATGGTGAATATTGATGATACGGTGATGGTATTTCTCAACAAAGGTCGGGGTCAGAACCCGCATATATTTAGCCAGAACAATGTAATCCGGCTGATATTGATCGATGACTTCAAGCATCTTTTGTTCGTGTTCCTGACGATTGAGGCCGTCATGAGAAACACAGTGATAAGGGATATCAAACCGTTCAGTCAGTGTTTGTAATTTATCATAGTTGCCGATAACTGCTGCAATGTCGACGTCTAGGCTGCCGTCATAGCTTTTGATCAGAATATCACCCAGACAGTGTGCTTCTTTGGTCACCAGAATGACGATTTTCTTGCGTGACGATCCGATCAATTTATATTTGGCCCCTTCAGGGAGTGCCTGATCTAAATCAGCCGTCAGGGTTGCATCGTTAAAATAGCCTTCCAGCTCGGTGCGCATAAAAAAATGGCCGCTGGTATTATCAACATATTCATTGTTGTGAATGATATTGAGCTGATGTTTGTAACAAATGTTAGTAATTTTAGCGATCAGGCCGGGCTTATCTGTGCAATGTGTGAGGAGCGTTTTCTTTTCCATCAATGATGACTTCCGATGATTTTTTTTGAATTAAAAACAATTTCAGCGGACCCAAAACGGTGATGAGTCCCACAATACTGGGGCTATAATTAATCTATTCTCATTAGAGTTTCAACCTAATAACAAAAGTAATTTCCCTCGGCTTATCTCATTGGTCTTTATTTCAGGCAATTGTACGGCTCACATTTTTTCATGAAGGTGGTGGTTATGGATAAGGAATTGCTGGCGCGTAAACTATATGTGGAACGTGTTCACGAGTTAATGGGAACACATGAAATTGATGAAATCGTCTTGAACGCCATGTGGGAAAGCAAAGCTTCTCCTGCTGATGCTGCCAGAGTCATGCTGGAGCAGCCGACCAATGTACTGGAAGCCGCCTCTTGGTTACAACGGTATCTGAACCGCAAGTAGCAGCGTCTTCATCAAACCTGTTGCAGCGTGAATCGCAGAGAAAGGTTCGCGCTGTTTCATCAAACCTGACATAATCGCACATTATATTTTTAAATCCTCTATGCGATGATCGAACAGACTTTTTCAGCTCACGGTGCTTTGGGAAAAGCTATCCCGGGATTTCAACCGCGTCAGGCTCAGCTTGATATGGCCAGCGCGATTGAATCCGCTATCCGCAATCAGTCACAACTGGTGGTTGAGGCCGGAACCGGGACGGGGAAAACTTTTGCTTATCTGGTCCCGGCGTTGATGAGCGGTAAGAAAGTGGTGATCAGCACGGGCTCGAAAAACCTGCAAGAGCAGTTATTTCATCGCGATTTACCGTTGATTGTTAAAGCACTCGAGTTTTTCGGCCAGATTGCCTTACTCAAAGGGCGTGCGAATTATTTATGTCTGGAGCGTCTGAATCGCCAGATGCTTGAGAGTCACGGCAATGAAACCGATTCGCAGCACTTTGCCCAGCTGTTCCAGATTCGACGCTGGGCTTCTGAGACAAAAACCGGTGATCTTGGTGAATGTGAGACGTTACCGGAAGATAGCCTGATTATTCCGACCATTACGTCGACCAATGATAATTGTCTGGGCAAAGAGTGCCCGGATTTTCAGGATTGTTTTGTGTCGAAAGCGCGTCGAAGAGCGATGGATGCGGATGTCGTGGTGGTCAATCATCACCTGTTTCTGGCGGACCTTGCGATTAAAGAGACGGGTTTTGGCGAGCTGATTCCTGAAGCGGAAGTGTTCATTTTTGATGAAGCCCATCAGTTACCGGATATCGCGAGTCAGTATTTCGGACAATCGCTGACCAGCCGTCAGATTCAGGAACTGGCGAAAGATATCGAGATTGGTTATCGCACCGAAGCGAAAGACATGCGTCAGTTGCAAAAAATCAGCGACAAGCTGGTTCAGACCGCAATGGATGTCAGAATCGCACTGGGGGAACCCGGCTATCGGGGCAACTGGCGTGAAGCGGTGCGCCAGCCCAAAGTGAGTCAGGCGATTGAACGATTGACGGACAGCCTTGAGTTTGCTTTAGAAGTTTTAAAACTTGCGTTAGGACGCAGTCAGCTACTGGATACCGCCTTCGAACGGACCAGTACCATTCACGCGCGCCTGAAACGAGTCTGTGATGTTTCCATTACCGGCTATTCCTACTGGTTTGATACCACGCCACGTCATTTCGGATTACATATCACACCGCTGTCTGTCGCAGATAAATTTCAGGAACAGATCAAGCTCAAACCGGGGACGTGGGTTTTTACCTCGGCAACGCTGGCGGTTAATCATGATTTTAGCCATTTCAGCCATCGTTTAGGGCTGATTCCCGAACAACAATTCTCGTTACCCAGCCCGTTTGATTATGAGACTCAGGCACGATTGTGTGTCCCGCGTTATTTACCTGAACCCAACTCACCGGGTATGGCTGACAAATTAGTAACCATGCTGACCCCCGTCATTGAGCAGAATCAGGGGCGCTGTTTTTTCCTGTGTACATCCCATCAAATGATGCGGGATTTAGGGGAACGATTCCGCCAGTCTCTGACATTACCTGTTTTATTACAGGGTGAAACCAGTAAGCAGAAAACCCTTTCCGAGTTTATGTCGCTCGGCAATGCTTTATTGGTTGCAACCGGTGCTTTCTGGGAAGGGATTGATGTTAGAGGCGATGCCCTGAGCTGTGTTATTATTGACAAATTACCGTTCACCGCACCGGATGATCCACTGCTGAAAGCCAGAATTGAGGACTGTCGTCTGCAAGGCGGCGAGCCTTTTCAACAGGTGCAACTGCCGGAAGCGGTGATTACCCTAAAGCAAGGGGTTGGCCGGTTGATTCGCGATGCCAGTGATAAAGGCGCACTGATTATTTGCGATAATCGTTTGGTGACCCGCGATTATGGCGGCGTGTTTCTTGCAAGTTTACCGCCGATCCCGCGGACCCGTGATTTAGAACAGATACAAGCATTTCTCCGCGAAATATCGGAGCCGTCGCACTCGGAAAGTGATGAAGTGAGTACAGAGAGTTAAATGAGTCGAAAAATTCTTGCAATTGATACATCAACAGAAAACTGTTCTGTTGCCTTGATGGTCGGTCACCAATGCTTTGTCCGGCGTGACATTGCACCCCGGGATCATGCGAAAAAAATCCTGCCGATGGTGGATGAGGTGTTACACGAAGCGAACATTCAACTGACCGATTTAGATGCGCTGGCATTTGGTCGTGGTCCCGGCAGTTTTACGGGAGTCCGCATTTGTATCGGGATTGCGCAGGGATTGGCGTTTGGCGCCGGATTACCGACCGTCCCCGTTTCGACGTTGGCAGCGATGGCGCAAGGCAGTTATCGTTTATATGGTGCGCATGACGTGGCAACCGCGATTGATGCGCGGATGAGCGAAGTGTACTGGGGACGTTTTACCCGTCAGGATAATGGCGCTTGGCAGATTGTCGATGAGGAATGTGTGATTCCGCCTCAGACACTGGCACAGCAGATTGAGTCGGACGCGAAAACGTGGCGCTGTGCCGGCACCGGGTGGGCAGCTTATGGCGAAGAACTTGCTCAATTACCGTTGACCGTTGAGTCGGGAGAGGTGCTTTATCCTGATGCTGAAGATATTGTGTTCTTGGCGAACATTGCCTTTGAGAATGGAGACACTGTTCCGGCAGAAGAGGCCAGCCCGATTTATTTACGTGATCAGGTGGCCTGGAAGAAAATACCGGGTCGTGAATAGCGATATCTCGCGAGCCAGATGATCCAGCATAAGCAAGCGGGCGGTGATGTGTCACCACCGATACACGAAGACAGGTGAGGAACAGTATGGTTTCGATTCAGGGATTACCGCCGTCGCGAATACCGGGAACCGGCAAGTCATCGAAAGCGACGAAAGCAAAGCGGCAGAATGATACTTCAGATGCTGCCTCGGGTACCTATGAACCCACCCCCGTTGCCAATGCGGTCACGCATTCGATGCGTTCGATGCAAGAGACCGAGCGTTTTCAGGACAATCTGCAATATGACTTACCTGAGGGGCGGGCCCGTAAAGCACTCGAAGCGTACTTTGGTGTAATGACTCAGGCCCGGCGCGAGGAACTTGCACAGATGCTCGGGGTCGATATTTATATTTAAAGATGAGGGAAAACAGCATGATTTGGTCTCATTTCAATTGTCATATGAAAGGCATGGTGATTGCCTTTGGTTGTCTGGTGCTGAGTGCTTGTGCGTCACTACCGGAAGAGTTGTCCGTTCCTGACGGTGCAGCGGTGATTCAGGATTATCAAACCTTTTCTGCACTGAAAGGGACTCAGGCGCCTTATGTTCGGTTAGGGGGAGTCATTGCTGAAATTAAGAATCTGCCCAAACGAACCCGGCTGGAAATTGTTAACTTGCCGATCGGTACAAATGGTAAACCCGACATTCAGCAAGAGCCGCACGGACGTTTTATTGTTTATATCAATCGGTTTCTTGATCCGGTGACTTATGCCAAAGGGCGTTTACTGACCGTACTTGGCAGCGCTATTGCGCCAGAAAAAAGTCAGGTTGGTGAATACCGGGCGGAGTTTCCGGCCATGTCAGCGTCCGCTTACCATCTATGGCGGGTGACGGAGCGGGTGGTGATTCATGAACCGGGCCCATTTTTGCGAGATTGTGATCACTGGCGCTGTCGGGAGAGTTTCGGCTCGCAAACCGGTCGGGTGATCCCCGAGGTCAAATAATTTTCTATGCTGGTGCAACACAGTTATCCGATTTCTGAGCGGAACATTGCGGCGATTGAAACTGACAATCGTCAAACCGCGAGCTGTTCCGTCATTTTCCTGCATGGCTGGCTGGATAATGCTGCCAGCTTTCAGTCTGTCCTGCATGTGATTACCTCTCAACTGCCCTCGCATATTCATTTATGTGCTATTGACTTACCGGGACATGGCCTGTCTGGTCATAAGTCTGCTGACAATTTTTATGCATTTCATGACTATATCGATGACATTCATCAATTTTTAGTGACGTTGCCAACGAAAAAGAAGATTTTAGTCGGCCATTCACTTGGTGGATTGATTGCAAGTTGCTATAGTGCCGCCTTTCCTGAATATGTCGATGGACTGTTTTTGATAGAGAGCCTCGGTCCCTTGTCTGAACCTGCCGCGAACAGCGTGCAACGGTTACGTGACGGGGTGAATAGCCGCTCGCGAATTCGACGCAAATCTCGTCGCAAAGGGTATGATGATTACGCAGCCGCGCTGCAAGTTCGGGCGGCACATTCGGCCCTGCCGGAAGCACTGATTGAGCCCATTGTTGCGCGAGGGATTGAATTGCGAGACGGGCAGTGGCTGTGGCGGGCAGATCCGAAATTGTCTGCACAGTCGTTATATCGAATATCTGACGCCCATGCTGAAGCTGTGCTGGCCGCGATTCAATCTCCCTTTTTCGTTGTATTAGGGGATCAGGGTTACCCATCTTTAAAATCATATTCCCGGGCTTTACGACCAGAGCAAGTTGAGATTGAGCATGTGCAGGGCGGTCATCATTGCCACTTAGAGCATCCTGAGCGCGTCGGTCAGTTGATATTACAGTTTATTAAGAAAATCGATGAAGCACCATGTTCTTAAATTAGAGTCTATACTTTAGAAAATTTAAAAAATTAACAAATCATTAACATATATAATAAGGCAGGGCACTGACCTGTCAGCGCGAGGAGTATTTCTGTGGAGCACCCATGGCTTGCACGTTATCCAAATGATGTGCCTGAAACGATTAATCCAGATGTCTATACATCGCTGGTTGAAATGTTTGAACAGTCGGTCACGAAATACGCTGATCAGCCTGCTTTTGTCAATATGGGAACGGTGATGACCTTCCGTAAGCTGGAAGAGCGCAGTCGCGCTTTCGCTGCGTATTTACAAAACGAGCTACAACTCAAAAAAGGGGATCGTGTTGCCCTGATGATGCCGAATTTACTGCAATATCCGGTGGCATTGTTTGGGGTGTTGCGGGCGGGCTTGATCGCTGTGAATGTGAATCCGTTGTATACCCCCCGGGAGCTAGAACATCAGCTCAATGACGCGGGAGTAACCACGATTGTCATCGTCTCCAACTTTGCCGGCACCTTGCAGAAAATTGTGCAACGGACATCGGTCAAACATGTCATTCTGACCAGTCTGGGGCAGATGCTGCCCCGGCCGAAAGGGACAATTGTCGACTTTGTCGTTAAATATGTGAAAAAACTGGTCCCGCACTATCATCTGCCCGATGCTGTTTCGATGCGAACTGCACTGAAACGGGGTCGTCATATGCAGTATGTAAAGCCGGTGATTGAAGGGGATGATACCGCTTTTTTACAGTATACCGGCGGGACGACAGGGATAGCCAAAGGGGCAATCCTTTCCCATCGTAATATGGTCGCCAATGTATTACAGGCGAAAGCGGCTTATGGGCCAGTCTTGGCTGAGGGGCGTGAATTAGTCGTCACCGCTTTGCCGCTCTATCACGTATTTGCGCTGAGTGTGAACTGTTTGCTGTTTATCGAAATGGGCGGCCAAAACCTGTTGATTACCAATCCGAGGGATATCCCGGGATTCGTCAAAGAATTACAACGCTACCCTGTCACGGCAATTACGGGCGTCAATACACTGTTTAATGCTTTGGTGCACAATGACGCGTTTCGTCATATGGATTTTTCGCAGCTACACTTATCCGTCGGTGGCGGGACTGCGGTCCAGCGGGCGGTTGCCAATGAATGGAAGAAAGTCACCGGGCTTCATCTGCTTGAAGGCTATGGTTTAACCGAATGTTCTCCTTTGGTGGCCGGTAACCCTTATGACCTCAGTGATTACAGCGGTGCCATTGGTATCCCGGTTCCCTCGACAGAGGTTCGGCTTGTCGATGAACATGGTCAAGTGATTGCGTTTGATCAGGTCGGTGAATTACAGGTGCGCGGGCCGCAGGTGATGACCGGATACTGGCAGCGTGAAGATGCCACCAAAGACGTCTTAACGGATGATGGTTGGCTCTCTACCGGTGATATTGTTCGGATGGATGAGCAAGGTATGCTATATATTGTGGATCGGAAAAAAGATATGATTCTGGTCTCCGGTTTTAACGTTTATCCGAATGAAATTGAAGATGTCGTTTCGATGCATGATAAAGTGTTGGAAGCCGCAGCGATCGGGCAGCCACACGAGGTGAGTGGCGAAGTGGTGAAATTGTTCGTCGTCAAAAAAGATACGTCGCTGACGAAAGAAGAAATCATCGCTCACTGTCGCCAATACCTGACCGGATATAAGATTCCAAAACTGATAGAATTCCGGGATGATCTGCCGAAAACCAATGTCGGTAAAATATTGCGCCGGGCATTAAAAGATGAAGATCAGGCAATATTGAGTATGGAACAAGCCTAATCGTCCGTGATCGAGACGTTCAGAGAAATGCCGACATGATGTCGGCATTTTTCTTGTTCATATACATATAACCTTATTTACATACGATTTTGTTTACATCGAACGGGTTGACAGACCACGGCCAGCGCTAGGGTGGTGGTCGCCTGACAATGAATGATAAAAGTGAGTAATTTTGAACTATCAAATGATTACCAGCTCAGATGAGCTTGAAGCGGTCTGCCGCAAAGCCTTACAGTGTCCGGTCGTGATGCTGGATACGGAATTTGTCCGCACCCGGACATTTCATGCCCAACTGGGGCTGATCCAGCTCTATGACGGTGAATCCGTCGCGTTGATTGATCCGACAACCATTGCAGATATGACCTCATTTGTCAGTTTGTTGCAAGCGCCGCAGGTGCTCAAAGTGCTTCACGCTGCCGGTGAAGATTTAGAAGTGTTCTACCACCAATTTGCATGTGCGCCGACGCCATTCGTCGATACCCAGATTCTGGCGGCATTCAACGGATATGGTTTATCGACCGGATTTGCGGCGTTGGTTGCCGATTTTACCGGGACAGAGCTCGATAAAAGTGAATCGCGGACTGACTGGATGGCCCGGCCTTTGAGCGACAAACAGCTGGACTATGCAGCTGCGGATGTGTTTTATCTGATGCCGGTGTATCAGCAACTCCGTGACAAAGTTCAGCAGCAAGGCTGGTGGGATGCAGCGTTGGAAGAGTCGCAGTTGCAGGTCGAAAAGCGGACCCGAAGCTATCAGCCGGAAGCCGCTTATCTTGATATCAAAGGTGCGTGGCAACTGGCTCCCAAACAATTGGCAATCTTGAAACAGCTTGCAACCTGGCGTTATGAAGAAGCGCTCAAACGGGATCTGGCGCTGAATTTTGTGATCAAAGAACAAGATCTATTGACCATTGCCCGGCTGGAATTAGTCAACTTTAAACGGATGGAAACCGAAGGCGTTGATCCACGGTCGGTCAAGCGCCACGGCGCGAAAATCAGCCAGCTGGTTAAAGAAGGGCAAGCGGTCAGCGAGTCTGATTATCCGCCACGAATTATCCCCATTTCAGATTATCCCGGATACAAGCAACTGTTTAAACGGCTCAAAGATCAGGTTAATGTTCAGTCTGAGAAGCTGGGACTCTCGCCCGAATTTTTGGCGTCTCGTAAACAGTTGAATCAATTACTGGGTTGGGTCTGGAAAACGCAAACCGATCCGCAGTCTATACCGGATCTGATGCAGGGATGGCGTAAAGACGTGCTGGGCGATACCTTGTATGAAATGGTTGCGCCGCGTTCATGAATGGATTGAGTTGCGTCAGGCCATTCGTCTAAGCCGGGAGTGCTATGCATGTAAAACGCCTCATATAACCGAATCTGATAGCGGTTATATGAGGCGCTGAATTCATCACCGATGAGCGGTTATTTTTCTTTGTTGCGACCTCTTTATCGCTACTTCTCTTCGTCGGGTAATTTTACATTCAGTTCCAGTACGGACAGATCATCGCCTTTGTGCTCGAAAGAGAGCTCAACCATATCCGGGTCAATCGCCACATATTTGGCGATCACTTTCAGAATATCTTCTTTTAACTGCGGCAGATAGTTCGGTGCCGGATCATTCTGGCTACGGCGTTCGGCAACGATAATCTGCAAACGTTCTTTCGCAAGACTCGCGGAGGTTTGTTTCTTCGGGCGGAAAAACTCCAGTAATGACATAGGTTCTTAACCTCCAAATAATCGTTGAAAAATGCCTTTTTTCTGCTCAGACAGAAAACGAAATTCCAGCGCATTGCCTGTCAGACGCTCAACTGCGTCATGATACGCCTGACCGGCATCTGATTGATCGTCAAAAATCACCGGTACCCCTTTATTCGATGCATTGAGTACTGCCTGACTTTCAGGGATCACCCCCAGCAACTGAATATGCAGAATTTCTTCGACATCTTCGACGCTCAGCATCTCTCCCTGATTCACGCGAGCCGGGTTATAGCGGGTGAGTAACAGGTGTTGTTTGATCGGTTCAAGGCCTTGTTCCGCACGGCGAGATTTTGAATCAAGAATGCCAAGAATGCGGTCGGAGTCGCGCACGGAAGAGACTTCCGGGTTGGTCGTGATAATCGCTTCATCGGCGAAGTAAAGTGCCATCAGTGCACCTTGTTCAATCCCTGCCGGAGAGTCACAGATAATAAAGTCAAAGCCCATGCTGTCTAATTCATCCAGCACACGTTTGACGCCGTCATGGGTCAGGGCTTCTTTGTCCCGGGTTTGCGATGCCGGTAAAATAAATAGATTATCGGAGCGCTTATCTTTGATCAGCGCCTGATTGAGCGTTGCTTCGCCCTGAATGACATTCACGAAGTCATACACCACCCGGCGCTCACATCCCATAATCAGGTCGAGGTTACGTAAGCCGATGTCGAAATCGATGACTGCGGTTTTCAAACCTTTGATTGCCAAACCAGAGGCAATTGCTGCACTCGATGTCGTCTTTCCAACACCGCCTTTACCTGATGTAACAACAATAATGCGTGCCATTTGTTTCCCTTAAATTTAACGTCGGTTTCCTTGGAAAAGGATTTAAATCGTGATTGGCTCAATGTGGAGCGTGCCGTCATGATAACTGAGCATCGCTTTTTTCTGCCAGTGTTCACTCGAAATTTGATCACTGAGCCAATAATTACCTGCAATAGAAATTAATTCAGCCTGTAGATCATGACAGAATATTTTTGCCTGCTGTTGTCCGCTGGCACCGGCAATGGCTCGGCCGCGCAGACTCCCGTAAATATGAATTGAACCATCGGCAATCACTTCAGCGCCCGCGCTGACGTGATTGAGAATGACTAAGTCACAATCTTTCGCATAGACCTGCTGCCCGGAACGAATCGGTGTGGTGATGGTCTTAGTCGGGGTGATTGATGCGGGGGCCTGACTGGGAGATTTGCTGGCCGTCAGTACAGCAAACCCGGCTTCATAGGCCAGATTCTGTGTCCGCTTATCCCGGGCTCCGGTAATGCCAACCGGCACCATGCCTGTTTGATGAATCCCATGCTTTAACTGGTGAAAGTCAAGCTCACCTTCAACTTGGGCAATGTTGAGCACAATCGGGGCCGCAGAGAAAAAAGCAGGGGCCTGAGCCACTTTAGTTTGTAAAAACTCGACGGACTTTGAAATTTCACTGTCGGCAAGATGTAACACGGAGAGTGTAAAACTACTACCTTTAAGATCAGGTGTGATTGACATTGGTAATTTGGGCCTCAACTCGTAAAAACACTGTAGAAAGGGCATTGCCTGAAAGTAGGGCTGTCATGTTATAGTCACAGCTCAAACTCAGCAAGATATCTTACTTTGAATTGACGTTTTTAACCTCAAAACGAGGTTAACTTTATGTGTTGAGATCGTCAGTCTTGGCAATCTGATCAGGAAATATACAAAAGGCGCAGTAATGCTTTGTTCTATTTATAAAAGTCCTAAAAAAGAAGGCACCTATTTATATGTTGAGAAAAAAGATGATTTCTCGAAAGTTCCTGAAGCGTTGCTGCAGATGTTCGGGCGGCCGGTTTTGGTGATGACAATGAATCTGGCGGGAAAGACGCTGGCAAACGTTGATATTGAAAAAGTGAAAACCTCACTCATCGACGACGGTTTTTTCTTACAATTACCACCGCCCCCGGAAAATTTATTAGAAAGCTACAAAGCAAGGAAAGCCGCTCGGCAAGGACAACAATAGCCGATGCTTATCAGGATGAGAGGAGAAAAAATGAAAAGATTATGGTCAGTCGGATTGGGATTGATTCTGAGTTGTCCCCTCTATGCCGCCAATACAGAGAGCTTCGAACAGTATGTGGATGGCCTGAAGCAACAAGCGCAGAAAGCGGGCATCAGTCAAGCAACTATCACCGCCGCCTTTGATTCAGTGACTTACCGCCCCAGAGCGATTGTTGCTGATAAGAATCAGCCGGAAAAAAAGCTGACGCTGGATGAATATATTCCGCGGGCGGTCCCGGATTGGAAAGTCACCAAAGCGAAAAAACTCTATCAGGAACACTATGATGAGCTGGCGCGAATTGGTAAAGAATATGGCGTACAGCCCCGTTATATTGTGGCTTTGTGGGGTGTCGAGAGTAATTTTGGTTCACTGACCGGTGGATACAATGTGATCGATGCTTTGGCGACCTTAGCCTATGACGGACGCCGTGAGCAGTTTTTCCGCAAAGAAATGATGGCAGCACTGCAAATCCTCGATGAACGACATATTTCACCACAAGCGATGAAAGGCTCCTGGGCCGGTGCCATGGGGCAGTGTCAGTTTATGCCGAGCTCGTTTCTGGCTTTTGCGGCCGATGGTGACGGCGACGGGAAAAAAGATATCTGGGGAAGCCGGGCGGATGTGTTTGCATCAACCGCGAATTATCTGAGTCAGTCCGGCTGGAATGAACACATGATTTGGGGGCGTCAGGTCCATTTACCCCGAGGGTTCGACATGAGTCTGAGCGGACGAGGCAAAGCACAGGGTAAAATGCTCCACCAATGGAGTGAACTGGGGGTGACACGTTATGATGGTAGCCCGTTACCGAAGTTGAAAGACGATATTCAGGCGTGGCTGATTGCCCCCGATGATGAGCAGGGCCGCGTTTATTTGATCTATAACAACTATAACGTGTTGATGAAGTGGAACCGCTCTTATTACTTCGCATTGGCGGTCAGTCATCTCGCGGATCGTATTATTATGAACTAACCGGTAATCGGACTGGCAAAGAAAAGGCTCCTGAACGGAGCCTTTTTTACATGGTTTTCTTTACATCGGTTTTTACACGGATATCGGTGTCGGTAAATCGGGTATGTTATCTCTGTGCTGACAGCCCTCATCAGTGAGATGAAACCGCGATCTTAATCGGTGTGAAATTGTTCACATGCAAGCATGGTGTTTTCAATCAGTGTTGCGACCGTCATCGGCCCGACACCGCCGGGTACCGGCGTGATATAGCTGGCTTGATTCTTCGCCACATCATATTCCACATCACCGACGAGCTTGCCATCGTCCATACGGTTAATACCGACATCAATCACAACTGCACCCGGTTTAATCCATTCTCCGGGAATGAAATGTGGTTTGCCGACCGCGACGACTAAGATATCGGCCTGACGTACAAATTGCTCGAGGTCTTGCGTAAAGCGATGACAAGTTGTGGTTGTACAACCGGCTAAGAGAAGCTCGAGTGTCATCGGGCGACCGACAATGTTGGATGCACCGACCACAACAGCATGCTTGCCGCGCGGGTTAATATTGTAGCGCTCCAACAGCGTCATGATGCCTTTCGGCGTACAGGAACGAAGCGTCGGAATGCGTTGTGCAAGCCGTCCGACATTGTAAGGATGGAAACCATCCACATCTTTGTGCGGCAAGATTCTTTCCAGAATGGGGGTTGCATCCAGACCGGCAGGCAGAGGCAACTGGACCAGAATGCCATCAATACTGGCATCGGCATTCAGTTCGTCAATCAGTTCAAGTAATGCATGTTGCGTGGTATTGGCGGGTAAATCGAATGACTTGGAAATAAAGCCGACTTCTTCACAGGCCCGGCGTTTACTGCCGACATAAACATGGGAAGCCGGATCTTCACCGACTAGAACCACGGCCAGTCCCGGCGCCCGAAGTCCTGCATCGGTTCTTGCTTTCACCCGTGCAGAGACTTCGGCACGAACAGTTTTGGAAATTAGAGTTCCATCAATATTTTGAGCAGTCATGGCTTACCTTTATACAAGCGTCGCGAAACAAAAGAATAGCAAAATTTTTGCGCGCATTGTCGCAGATCTTTTCAAGAACATCTATAAGCAAACGTTTGCTTCTGGTTTATTTTCTGAGCTCTCCCTCAGGATGGTAATTTTTTAGGCAGTTAAAACATTCAATTAGAGAAACTCGTTGATTTACGCCGATGAACTCGTATAATCCCACCCCGTAACGCGCCCTTAGCTCAGTTGGATAGAGCACGTGCCTTCTAAGCATGTGGTCACAGGTTCGAATCCTGTAGGGCGCGCCACTTATTTCGATAAGCCCCGATGATACTTGTATCGTCGGGGCTTTTTCTTTTGTCTGAATCGTTGAAAACCAGTCTGTACACAGGGTAATGTAGTTCAAAGTGAGTCAAGTATCAGTGTTCACAGGTGATGCAGATGCTCAGACCCGAATTTACCGGACGGTTGAGATCAAAGGACATGATGAAAATTAGACACGCAGAAGTCACAGATATCGACGCGTTATTGGTTTTAAGTGAGCAAATAGGAATGCTACACTTTGAAAACGCACCGTTCGCATTCAACAAACCTTCAGCCGCTGATAAATTGTTCTGGCTGAATATGCTCAATCATGATGAATCTTCATTGTTTTTGCTGGTCGAGTCAGACCGTCAGGTTGTCGGCTTTCTGACCGCGATGATGACTCAAAATGATACCATTCCATTTATTGTTGATTGTCCGATATGTCGTGTTGGAACGATCGTCATTGATGAGAAACATCGTGCGTCTGGTATTGGAACCAAACTGATGGCTGCCTGTGAGCATTGGGCAAAATCACGAGGCGCCGCGCAAATCAGACTTGAAGTGATGACCTTTAATCAATCGGCGCAAAAGTTTTATCAGCAACTCGGTTTTCAAGACCAGTCGCACATCATGTATCGGCATCTCGACTAAGCCAAGGCGATCGTTCTGTCGTCTCTTAGTTACCGAACGTGATTGACCTATACAGTGTGTTCATCGCACACAGGGAACACAGGAGATATTATTTTGATTAGTCATATTGATCATATCGTTTTGACAGTTTCGGATATTGAACGGTCGGTCGCCTTCTACAAACGAGTTCTGCTCATGCAAGAGGTCTCGTTTGCCAATGGGCGTAAAGCAGTTAAATTTGGCTGCCAAAAGATCAACTTTCAAATCTTAGGCCAGGAACCCCGAAACTTAGCGCAGGTTGGTTCCGGTGATGTGTGTTTAATCTCTGACTGGCCTTTAGGCGACGTCGTCAACCATTTAGCCGGTGAAGGGGTTGAAATTGTCGAAGGTCCGGTCGAAAAGTCAGGCGCAAGCGGGCCGATTCAGTCGGTCTATTTCCTCGACCCGGATTTAAATCTGATTGAGGTGAGTGTGTATATGTAACAAGCGTGAGCCGAATCGACAGCATCACGGTTTACACCTTTCCAGCCTCCGCTTTTCCGGGCGTCCTGCCCGGAAAAGCTTTATCATGCTTCGGTGAATGATTTTCTGTCTAACATTTGAAACACGTCTATTGTGATCTTTATTCAAGGATTGAATTTAATCGATGAAATTATGAAATCAGATGCGCTTGAATGGTAATTGATAAACATGGAGCGCTCTTATACTATCGCAACTTCACCAGCGTAAAAGGAATGTTTAACGTGTTGTCTTTTTTATCAAGATTTAATTTCATTTGGATAAGTCTATTCTTATTGCTTTCCAGTACCCTTCAGGCGGCTGATTTTTATGTCTCTGATATCAGTGAAACTACACAAGATGACGCACCAGCCTTAGTCATTCGTTTTACCAGTCCGGTCGATCCTAATATTGACTTAAGCAAATTAGTTTCTGTGACGCCAAATCCGACATCAGGCAACATATGGATCCCACAAAATAATGGCCGCCAATGGGTACTTCCCTTTGTTGAGCCAAGCACAGAGTACGTCATCAACGTTGATAAAAAGCTTCAATCAATTGGTGGGATAACTATCTCTGAGACAGATAGTGAAGGCCATGTTCATCAATTTGAGCGCACGGTGAAAACTCGTAAAATTGTCCCCGGTGCAAATTTTGCGGACCAAGGGACTTTTTTGGTGGGTAATATTCAAAATGGTATTCCCGTGACTGTGATTAATCAGAAAGCCGTCGATTTAGATGTATTTCGGGTTCGGGACGATGCTTTAGATCGCTTCATTCACGAAACGTCGCTACAGGGGATGAATAATTACTACAGGCTTGAGAAATTAGAAAAATACGCTGATTTAGTTCATACGGCACGCTACGAAAATGATGCAAAAGCCAATCAACGGAAGACCTACAATTTCAACTTAGACCCGGTCTTAGAAAAAAATGAACCGGGGATTTATGTTGCGGTGATTCGCAAAGCGGGTAGTTATGATTATGCCTATGACACGGCAGTCTTTACCATTACTGATATCGGTCTGCATGTCAGGAAGTACAAAGATTCTTTGGTGGTTTACAGTCACTCGATTGCGACAGCAAAGCCGCTTGCCGGTGTCGATTTACATTTTGTATGGCCCAAGACCGCGAAACAAGCCGCGCACGAACAAATCGGTAAGACCGATCTGGACGGTAGCTATCAGCTAGCGACCAATGATCTGCCTAAAATGGTGGTTGCGCGTCAGGGCAAAGGCATTTCCTTTCTGAAATTAAATGAAGGGGCGTTGGATCTTTCCGCCTACCCGAATGTGCCCAGTTTGCATCGCCATTATCAGATGTTTATGTACGGACCTCGTGATCTGTATCGCCCCGGTGAAGCCGTTTTAATTAATTTACTCCTCCGTGACTTTGATGGAAAACAAGTTACCGGCTTACCACTGACAGCCAAGCTTTATGATGCACGGGGTGAACGCATGAAGCAGTTCACTTGGCAACCGGACAGCAGCAATTTATACCAAGTTAATCTTCAGTTAAGTGACAATGTTCCCACAGGAAAGTGGCGTCTTGAAGTCAGTATGAATGACGACTATGTCAATACATATTGGTTTCAGGTGGAAGAGTTCTTACCGGAGACGATGACCCTGTCATTTTACGATGGCGTACCCAACCAAACTCGCTATGCGCCGACCCGTGGTGAGTTTCATGTGCCGATACAAGCCGACTATCTCTACGGTGCTCCTGCGGCAGGGAATCGTGCTGATGCGGTGATTACCGTGTCGCCTTCGACGTCACCATTTCCATTGCTCAAGGATTTTTATTTTGGCAATGCTAAAGAAAAAATCAGAGGCCGGACATGGAAAGCTTCGGAAATTAAGCTTAATCAAGAAGGGAAGGGTGACATCACCGTTCCTGATCGTTGGTCTAAGGTGACCGTGCCGTTACGCTATCTTGTCAGTGCCAGTGTTTATGAAAACGGTGGCCGCCCGGTGACCCGTAATCAATCAATTATACAGTTGCCGGATTACGACAAACTGGTCGGGATTCAACCGTTGTTTAAAGATCGGCCTGCATCCGATAGTACCGTACAATTTAAGTTATTGAGCGTTAACCAAAAAGGCAAGCCCGTCACCGATAAAGTCAGTGTTCGCCTGTCTCGCAACTATCGGGAATATTTCTGGGAATACAATGATTCGCGTGGTTGGTACTGGAATTATAAAAGCCATATTTATACCGTAGGTAGCGAAGCGGTCAATATTAAAAATGGTGCTGTTACCGTCGATTTCCCGGTGCAATGGGGCACTTATATTTTAGAAGTGACTTCAGCAACGGGAGCCAAGAGTACCTTTGAGTTCGAAACGGAGTGGAGCTGGGACAACCATCAAAACAGCAGCAATTTAAAACCGGATATGCTGCAGATGGCATTAGATAAAGATCGTTATGAACCCGGTGAGATGGCTAAATTGCGTTTGACCAGCCCTATCGCAGGTGATGGGATTATCAACGTTGAATCGACGAATGGGGTGGTGTACAGCCTGCATCAACATATCCAGAAAGGCGAAAACGAAGTCAGTATTGATATTCAAAAATCTTGGAACCGACATGATTTGTATGTCACAGCCATGGTATTAACGCCGGCTGATCAGGTTACGGAAGTTGCGCCCAAACGTGCACTGGGAATCACACATTTAGCAATTGTCCGCCCGGATGCCATTGCGAACATTGAACTGACCACGAAGGACAAAACACAGCCCAATAAAGTGGTTCATGCCCATATCAAAGTGACGAATCTAGCCCAGTTGGGTGAGCAAAAATTATATGCCACGGTCGCGCTGGTGGATAAAGGGGTGCTGAATATTACCCGTTATCAACCCCCTCGGCCGGAGCAGTACTTCTATGCACCTCGCCGGTTCGAATCTGCGTACTACGATATCTATGGCAAAATCATCAATAACTTAGGTTATGAGATGATTAACCAGAAATTCGGTGGTGATGGATTTGATGAATCGGATGAAACGCTCAGTCGTGGCGGTAAAAAGCCCAAATCGGATGTGCAAATTGTATCGTTCTTCAGTGAACCGATTGCATTGACGAACGGTGAAGGCGATGTGAGTTTTGAATTGCCAAGCTTCAACGGCAAATTGGAGTGGATGGTTGTGGTCTATGGCGACCACAGTTACGGGAGTGCAGATAAAGCGATGACCGTGGCTGATAAGGTCGTCTCGCAAATCGCCATGCCGCGCTTCCTCGCGATGGGAGATCAGAGTCAAGTGAGTATTGATCTGCATAATCTCTCTGATACCGAACAAACGCTTCGGGTGAGTGTCAGTGCCGAGGGCGCGGTCACGAGTGAAGGGATACAGCAGGAACTGACACTTGCTGATAAAGAAAAAACCGTACTTACGATGCCTGTTACAGCGGCTGAGATTGAAGATCAAGGTGTGATCAGACTAAATATCAGTAATGGTGATGACATCAATATCTCCCGGACCTGGCGACTGGGTGTCCGTAGCCCTTATCCTTGGGTCACCAATCAATTACGTGCCACACTGAAGCCCGGTGAACAATGGCAGCCACAGTTTGATCTCAGTGACTTGCGCGACAGCACTGTCCAAGCCATGCTGACGATTTCTGATCGGCCTGCGATCAATTTCAGAAGTCAATTCGAAAACCTATTGCATTACCCTTACGGCTGTTTAGAGCAAACGACCAGCTCGACCTATCCTTGGTTATTGCTCAACGAAAATATGGCTACAAAACTTGGCTTAAAGGACAGCATTGAACAGCAGTTCCGGCAGCCATTCAGCGAAGCATTCCGCCTGAAACAAATTCAGAACGGGATTGAGAAACTAAAAGCCAAACAGCTGCGTAATGGTGGTTTTGGTTATTGGGATGCCAGCAGTTGGGAATCGCGGTGGGGAACCGTTTATGCCACTGAGTTTTTAATTGATGCGCGTAAACAAGGTCTGGTTGTTGACGAAGATATGTTAAAGCGTGCGATCAAACGTTTGACCTTCTTTGTCAACAATGACCCTAAAAGCGATATGTGGAGTGAAAGCAAAGAATACTATCAGTTCTCGTATCGGGCTTACGCGGCTTTTGTGTTAGCGAAGGCCAATGCCATCAGCTTGAGTGCCTTGCGCCGACTTTATACGCAGGCCACAGCAACGGATAAAGGGTCGTTGGCTGGTACAAAGTCAATGCGATATGATGAGTCGGGTCTTGCCTGGATGCATTTAGCCGGTGCATTACATCAGCTAAATGATACCCGCAGAGCGAAAGATGCACTTTCTTATGCCCTGAGTATTAACCGCAAGCCCGATGCCTATTACCGGGATTATGGTTCAGTTGTACGCGATCAGGCATTAAGCCTTGCTGTTGCCTTAGAGCTCGGGCTGGATGACGGCTCGCTGGCGGATAATCTGGTCGATAGTATGCAAGACAAGCGCTGGTTCAGTACGCAAGAGCGGATCGCGTTATTAAAAGTCGCCCGCCAATATGCCAATAAAAGCAGTCAATGGCATAGCACCATCCAGTTAGCATCGAGTCAGCAGTCACTGGTTAAAAATCAGGCATTCAATTCGGTATTTGATGCAGACCGTCTGCGTCAGCTCAAAGGTATTACTGCGCACAACCAGAAGTTGTATGTCAGCCTGCAATATCAAGGGGCACCGAAAGGTTTACCGCAACCGTCCAGCGACGGTCTGCGTATCAACCGGCAGTATTACGACCTTCAGGGCCAGCTGACGACGCCAACCACGCTCACCAGTGGCGATTTGGTCATTGTTGAGTTAAGTGTTGCGACAGCAGATAAAAATACCCGTATCCCGGATGCTTTAGTGATTGACCTGTTGCCCGCCGGTCTGGCGCTGGAAAACCAAAATCTGGGCAATGCCAGTGTTAATCTGGATAGCATTGTGATTGATGAGAAACCACTTGGAAGCTACTTCCGTGAGCGCCAGACGCAGTATCAAGAATATCGCGATGATCGCTTTGTGGCAGCTGTCAGTCTCGACGGTCAGGCTGTGAAGAAGCTCTATTATCTGGCGCGGGCGATCACTCCGGGGAGTTATCAGGTTGCACCGCCATTTGTAGAAGATATGTATCGTCCGAATTATCGTGCTGTAGGGACGTCAATCGGAACGATGGAGATACAGCCTCGTTAATGACTATCATGAGTAAATATTGCCGGCGATGGGCTTATCTGCCCATGACCGGCATACTGCTGTTTGGGGCTTTCTTATTATATGACTGGGCTGTCCCCGTCGATTTAGAATCCCGTACTCTTAGCCAGACCGTCCTCGCCGAGGACGGTTCTATTTTACGTCACTTTGCCGATGAAAATGGTGTCTGGCGTTTCCCTGTCACCTTAGACGATGTTTCCCCGAATTATCTCACCGCACTGATCACTTATGAAGATCAATATTTTTATGACCATCCGGGTGTCAATGTGCTGGCTCTCATGCGTGCCACTTGGCAGTGGTTGAGTTCCGGGGAAATCGTATCCGGCGGTTCAACCCTCACCATGCAAGTGGCTCGCATCCGTTACCCGGAGCCCAGAACGATCTGGGGAAAGCTCAAAGAAATCGTCCGGGCATTGCAATTAGAGTGGCACTTCAGTAAAAAAGATATCCTCACTTATTATCTCAACCATGCGCCTTTTGGCGGGACTTATGAGGGGATTCAAGCGGCTTCTTTAGGTTACTTTGGTCATTCGGTGAAGCAATTGACGGATGCTCAGGCCGCGTTATTGGCAATCTTGCCACAAGCGCCCAGTTACTACCGCCCGGATCGCCATCCGGCGCGCGCCCGACAAGCCCGGGATAAATTAATGCGTCGCTTGGTCGCCCAGCACGTCTGGTCGCCGGAACAGCTCAACGATGCGTTAATCGAAGACATTACGGTTGCACCTAAAGAAGGTTACCAGTCGGCGCCCTTACTCGCCCGCAGATTAGTCACCGAGAGTCAGGCTCCTCAGATTCACACATTTATTCATCCCCAATGGCAAAGCCAGACCAGTGAGCTGCTCAGACATTATGTCCATGGTATCGGAGAGAATGTTTCTGCGGCGGCTTTGGTGGTTGAAAATCAGACCGGCAAGGTCAAAGTCTACGCCGGATCCGCTGACTTCAATGACAACAGCCGTTTTGCTTATGTGGATATGGTGTCAGCCATAAGGTCACCGGGTTCGACCCTCAAGCCCTTTATTTACGGTATGGCCTTAGATGAAGGAATGATACATAGTGAAAGCTTATTGATGGACGTGCCCCTCAATTTTGGTGGCTATCAACCTGACAATTTTAACAGCGGATTCAGTGGCCCTGTGTCGGTCACGCACGCTTTACAGAAAAGCCTCAATATTCCGGCGGTGCAAGTGCTGGAACAGTTAAAACCGGTTTATTTCTTCTTAAAGATGCAAAAAGCAGGTATTCATTTAAAACTCCCTGTGGGTGCAATACCGAATTTAGCGATTGCGCTCGGAGGCGTGGGTTCTGACTTAGAAGATTTAGTCTATGCGTACACGAGTCTAGGGAACAAAGGGCAAGCACAGCATCTTCGTTTTCGCTCGGCAGACAAACAGACCCAGCAACCGCTTTTAAGTGAAGGGGCGGCGTGGGTGATCCGAAAAATTTTATTGGAGAACCCCAAATCCGTGGCTGGTCTGGCGGTCAAGACCGGTACCAGCTATGGATTCCGGGATGCGTGGGCCATCGGTGTCAGCCAGCATTACACCATCGGCGTATGGATCGGCAGACCGGATGGTGTCCCCATGCCCGGGCATTACGGCCAAGTGACCGCGGTGCCGTTAATCAACAATATTTATCAGCGCCTCAATGACCAACGCCCAGCCCCGTTGGCGCCTGACAGCGTCTCTCAAGTCGATATTTGCTGGCCACAGGGGGATCGGGTTACAACCGACTGTGAGGAGCGCCATCGGGCTTATGTTGTCGACGGGACCATTCCGAAGACTTGGTACAATATTGCGGAGCAACAGCAACTGTTTAATCAGTCTGAATTTTACTTTTGGCAAGCCAGTGACACTCAGTTGCGTGTCAATATTGGCTGCCACATCAAGGCACAACGGCACAAAGTGACGGTCTGGCCAGCGCCGCTCGACCCATGGTTGAAACCGGAGCAACGCCGTGCGGCCCGTATTCCCGGCTGGGATCCGAGATGTCCGGTGACCGGGGCGATTGTTCGACAGTCTGCTGTACACATTCACGGGCTTGCGAATCAGGATGCATTCCGGTTTCCGAAGCAACAGTCTCAAGAGATCACTGTTTCTGCTGAAGGGGGAGAAGCGCCTTTTTACTGGCTTTTAAACGGAGTTTTGCTGTCAAATCAGAACAGAAAGATTATCCTGAAAGATTTAAAATCAGGTCGCTATCAACTGACGCTAATTGATCAAGCCGGTTCAAGGGATCAAGTGTCGTTTGCGGTGCGGCGTGATGAGTGAGTTTATCCAGCCACCGATATCGTCGGGGCTTTAATTTATGACGAACCGATTGAGTATGCTCTGTTTGACGGGGCTTCTCATACGATTCGGTCTTCTATTGGTCGCGATGAATTTAAAACCAACCATCGTATCCTGAACTCAGATAAAGCCCGGGCATTGAAATTCAAGTCTTTGCCCCAATATGATTAGGCATGAAAATGCGTGCACTCTCTCTGTTCCGCAAGTTGACGATATTGTTATGGGTTGGCTTGTTAGTCTCTGTCTATTCTGGCGTCGTAGAAAATACAACCTGGAAGGCTTTTGCTCAGACAAATATTGAGAGTGAATCGCACCCCCAGACATTTGCCCATCTCAAAATTCACACCACGGTTCAGGTCACCCCGACCAATCAGGTTCAGCACGATAGGCTACTGGATGATGGTTTATGGTATACACCGGCGACCAGCCAGCGCAACATCAGCAGGTCGGGATTTTCTGGCGAAAATGATCATCCCGAATACTTGCTTGCGAGCGAAATCCAACTACCAAAAATTCCTGAACTCTGTCATGGCTTTGCCATTGCTTTGCCTCGCCATCCATGGACCTTATTCAATCGTGGGCGAGGGCGCCTCAACGGCTGGAAAGAATCGAATTTACAATACCGGTTTATCCATCACATCTGATGTTTTTGTCTCAACACCGTTAAGTACACAACGAACAAGCGGGTATGACCCGTTGCACCTTATATCACTGGTGTGACAGGACTGCCTATCGTGCGGCTATGCCGTCAGCTCAACGAGACAAAGAGCAAATATGTTAATCAATTCTAGTTTTAAGACGTCTGCTAAGCGACGCCCGTCAGCATTGCGCAATCGCAATGCCGTATGGAAATACTTAGTTTTAGTCACCACCCTCATCATCATGGGCCTGAGCGCGATGCCGACCTGGTATGGTGAAGACGCGGCCATTCAAATACCGACGTCTGCGACGTTAGCACTTGACCCTCAAGGGATTCATCGGGTGCTGCTGCAACATGATGTATCGGTCAAAAAAATTAATTCGAATCCGCAGTTTACCCAAGTGGTTTTAGCTGAGCCGACGATGCAGGCACAGGCCAAAGAGATACTCGCCGGATATGCAGTCCATCCTGAAAAACTGACCCTGGCTTTGAGTCCGTCCGCACCGGATTGGTTGCTCCAGCTTGGATTTTCACCCATCAAGCTCGGATTGGATTTACGGGGCGGGGTTCAATTCTTATTAGATGTTGATACAACGCCGGTGTACCGCCTTCAGGCCGAAGCGCTTGCGAATGCGGTCCGGGATTTTGCCCAGACGCAAGGCATTCGAGGGTTACACCTGAGGAACACCAACGACGGCCAGTTACAACTCATTCTACCGCACGAAGCGAGAGCGGTGGTGAGCGACTATCTCGCCAGCCACTTTCCTCAATGGCAAGTCATGCGTGACGGGAAAATGTTAAAACTCCAGCTCGACCCCAGAGAGAAAACCGAACTGCGAGTCAGGACGGTGCAGCAAAATTTACAAATCATGCGGACCCGTATTGAATCGTTGGGCGTGACCGAAGCCTTGGTTCAGCGCGAGGGGGAGAATCGCATTCGGATTGAACTGCCGGGTGTACAGGATCCTGCGGTTGCCAAAGATGTGATTGGCTCCACGGCAACGCTGGCATTTTATGAAGCGTTTCCGCTGGCTGACGGCAAGACTCAGTTGTTCAAGAACGCTCAAGGTGAGACGGTGATTGTTGGCAAAAAACCAGTGCTGACCGGGACACATATTCTCGATGCGAGAGCAAATGCCGGAGAATTGGGACAAGCCGAAGTCAACATCACCTTAGATAGTGAAGGCGGGAAACAGATGATGACGTTTTCCGGCACGCATATCGGTAAACCGATGGCAACGGTATTTAGTGAATATAGCCGCCAACCTGACGGAACGTTGACTCAGAAAAACAAAGTGATCAGCGTCGCAACCATTCAGTCTGCACTGTCGGAGCGATTCAGGATCACCGGGGTCGGAACGCATCAACAAGCGCAGCAGCTGGCGTTACTGCTCCGGGCCGGTTCAATGACGGCACCGGTCACGATTGTGGCGGAGCGGACCATCGGGCCAAGTTTAGGTGCCGAAAATATTCGAAATGGCTTTGCAGCGCTTGGACTGGGACTGGCGAGTACCTTGCTGTTTATGGCGCTGTGGTATCGTCGTTTAGGTTGGATAGCCAATATTGCATTGCTCGCTAATATGGTGCTGTTATTTGGGTTGATTGCATTGATACCGGGGGCGGTTTTAACCCTGCCGGGGATTGCGGGATTAGTGCTGACGGTCGGGATGGCCGTGGATACCAATGTGCTGATTTTTGAGCGTATCCGCGACAAACTCAAAGAAGGCAGAAGTTTCGCGAATGCGATTGATTGTGGCTTTAAGAGCGCAGTTGCCACCATCTTTGATGCCAACATCACCACGATGATTACCGCAGTGGTGCTCTATGCCATCGGCAATGGTCCGATTAAAGGGTTCGCATTGACGTTGGGGCTGGGGCTGCTAACCAGCATGTTTACCGGCATTTTTGCCTCTCGCGTCCTGATTAATCTGGTTTATGGCCGCCATTCATCTCATGAGGTAAGGGTTTAATATGACATTCAAATTCACACGTTACTGGCGTTATATTTTCAGTGCGGTTTCGGTTTTGCTGATGGTGTTATCCATTGGCGTTATTGCCTTAAAAGGGTTGAACTGGGGACAAGATTTTACCGGCGGCGTCGTCAGCGAGATACGATTGGATAAGCCAATGGATGAGTCGGTTCTGCGTAATACGCTCACACAAAATTATGGTCGGGATGTGTCGCTGATTGCGACAGGTGAGCCGAAGCGTTGGATTCTACGTTATCCTGTCACAGAACAACTTCATATCGCCGCGCTCTCCGCTCAACTCGATACGCCGATAGAGACATTGAATACCAGTATTGTCGGGCCTCAGGTTGGTCAAGAATTAGCAGAACAAGGGGGGCTTGCTGTCCTCATTGCGGTGTTGTGTATTCTGGGATATTTGTCATTTCGCTTTGAATGGCGCTTAGCCAGTGGTGCCTTGTTTGCTTTGGTCCACGATGTCGTTTTTGTGATTGCTTTTTTTGCCCTGACCCAAATGGAGTTTAATCTGACGGTACTTGCTGCGGTGTTGGCAATACTGGGCTACTCATTGAACGATTCGATTATTATCGCAGACCGGATTCGTGAGTTGTTAATCAGAAAGCCTGATGTGCCGTTGCCAGATATTAACAATATGGCGGTTATGGCGACATTTTCCCGAACCATGGTGACATCTGGCACAACCCTGATGACGGTGGCCGCGCTCTGGATCATGGGGGGAGAACCCCTGCAAGGGTTTTCAATCGCAATGTTTATTGGCATCCTGACCGGTACGTTCTCCTCGATTGCCGTGGGGACATCATTGCCTGAACTGTTGGGACTCACCAGTCAGCATTATCAGCCACAGCCGGTTATGCCGGATCATGAAACGGAAGTACCATACTAGACCGATGCAAACGGGCAGCAACTGATGCTGCCCTAAACCGACGTTTCCGTGAATTGTTCGAGCGGTATTCTGTGGATACGCTCGATTTTTTTCATTGAAGATGAGAAAAAACATACTTTGAGGATGAAAATCAGTAAATTATCCCGTATATAAATCAATTCAGTGTGCCTTAGTGCACTTCAGGAGCTGCCAGACATGAGCCAAGAGCAACCCAATAATCCGCTGCACGGTTTGACTTTAGAAAAGATCTTGGTGCGTTTACAAGAACACTATGGCTGGGAAGAGTTAGATGCAGCCATTCAAATTAACTGTTTTTACAACAACCCATCCATTAAGTCGTCATTAAAGTTTCTGCGCAGAACGCCGTGGGCAAGAGAGAAGGTCGAAGCACTGTATATTGAAACTTTCTGCAAATAAGAAAATATCCGATAAGGAGCGCTCAATTCATGGAATTACACACGATTTTACTGTTCGCTGTTGCATGTTTATCAATCAACTTAATACCGGGGCCAGACGTGATTTATATCGTGTCCAACACGATGAAGGGCAAAATGGTCGGGGGCGTGAAAGCTGCGCTAGGGTTAGGTGTCGGTTATTTCGTCCACACTTTAGCGGCGGTACTCGGTTTATCTGCCATTATCATGAGTTCTGCGTTGGCTTTCAGCATCGTTAAGTGGCTGGGGGCAATCTATCTGCTGTATTTGGGGTTCAGCTCTCTCAAGTCGATGTGGCTGGGCGGTTCAAAGTTAACCACAGCAGCACATGCTCAGTCCCAAGGGAATGTCTTTCAACAAGGGATCATTGTCAGTGTCCTGAATCCGAAAGTGGCGTTGTTTTTTCTGTCTTTTCTGCCGCAGTTTATTGATACTGCTTCAAGTTCAGTGAATATGCAGCTATTCATTTTAGGGTTGTGTTTCAGTGGAATGGCGACCCTGTGTAATATGATGTATGCATTTGTCGGTAGTTGGTTATTAAAAAGCGCCAAAGCTCAGCGTTATTCCCGAATCATCGAAGGGGTCTCTGGTGTGCTTTTGATTGGCTTGGCCGGCAAAATTGTATTGAGTAAACAGTAGTTTTAATTGATAAATATACCTTTAAGGGAAGATAATGACTAAAATAGGATTCTTCATTCGTTTTACGGTTGCCTATACCGTAGTGATGGCGCTTGCCGGTTTGTTCGCTGGTTTTTTAGAAATGGAGGAGCATGCGAGCAGTTTAAATGCGCCGATATTGCTCGGTGTGTCATATTGGGTTTTCTACACTTACACAAATAAGAATGGACGACTCGTCGAGAAGCGAGAGAAATGGCATTTAATGGGGCTGGCGCTGCTCGGTGACGTAATTGCCACGCTCTTGTTAGGTACCCCGACCATGTTGGCAAATGGTTTACCAATTCAATATTTAGTGATTGGTTTATTAATCGCCATTCCATTACATTTGTTGCTTTTTCTATTCATCAACTATTGCGTCAAAAAGAGCATCATCAAACAGCGTCCTGAACTGGCCGAAAGTTAACCGGATGCTCAATCATGATTGATTCGATATTTGAAATCGTCGGTTAGCACCGGATATCGGGTGGGGATCCAATTTGGACGGACATTGCATCAGGAGAAATGATGGACATCAAGATTAGAAGCGCTCTCATGAGTGATGCGCAGGCTATCAGTGAGTTAATTGTGCCGTTAACGGATAAATATGTCTGCCCGACTTTCGATGCATCGGCACGTCACTTTCTGCTTGGTTCTATGTCGGTGGCGAATATTGAAACTTATTTATCGGGCAATTACTTTTATGTTGTCGCGGTGAACCCGAGTGATACGGTGGTTGGTGTGGCCGGGATCCGCGACTTCTCACATCTGTATCATCTGTTTGTTGCTGATCACTATCAGGGACAGGGACTGTCACGTCAGTTGTGGGACGTGGTGAAGCAAGTATCTCTCAACCACGGTAATCACGGTTATTTTACGGTGAACTCCGCCGTGAATGCAGAACATGTCTATTTGCGTTTTGGTTTTAAGCGTGTTGAGGGGGTCAGAAACAGAAACGGGATCTTGGATATTCCGATGGCACTAGAACTGGTTGATGAACCCGTATAGAGTGATATATCGGAACAGTATTCAGTCATCACCTCTCTTTATGGCGAGAGTGGCGAGTATCAGACTTAACATCATACATTGACGCATAAAACAAGTCAGTGGTTCCCTCTGAACCATAGTTGTGAACATTATTTTATTTGGAGTGGGGGATTGAGTGTCATGAAAATCGGTATTGTTGGCACAGGAAATATGGGAAAGGTTATCGGTCTAACGCTTGCACGACAAGGCCATTCGGTATTTTTTGGTGCGAGAGATCTTCGCAAAGTCGCTGGGTTTGCTGCGGATTATGGGGTGAATGTTCAATGCGGCTCGAACCAAGCAGCGGCAGATTATGGTGACGTGATTTATTACAATCCGAGAGATGTTGCACCGAATGAAGTGTTAACCGACATCAACGCACTTTCAGGAAAACCCGTGATCTGTTCACACAATGGTACCGTCCCGCAAGACTTTCAATTTGACGCGATTACTTGCTCAAAGGCTGAAATTTTACAGCGTCAGATTCCATCTGCACATGTTGTGACTGCGTTCAATACGATTACTCAAGAAACATTTGAACTTGCGGAGCAGGGACTGGATGCGCTGAATGTCTGTTGTTTTGTGGCATCGGATGCGCCTGAAGCAAAAAACAGGGTGTCACAGTTAATCGGGCAGATAGGATTTACCCCAGTAGATTGTGGTGATTTAAGGCAGTCACGATTAATAGAAAGTGCTGCAGATTTGATTCGAATGCTGATGTATAAAGCACAAACACCATGGAAGGCATTTTCATTGATTGATCTCCCGGAAGTACAACAAGCATTCAGTGGCCGGATTCAGTCGGCGTTACATGACCATAAACTGGATCATTAATCGTCATAAGCATGAGGGAAATTGCGTGACAAAATTTGCCGTATTATCTGATATTCATAGCAATGTCTTTGCCCTCGATGCTGTGGTTAATCATGCCAAATCACAAGGGGTGGATCGGTTTATCAATCTTGGGGATATCTTGTATGGCCCGATTGCACCGAGAGAAACTTATGAATATTTGTTAGCGCTGGATGCATACACGATATCAGGCAATCAGGATCGACAAATCTACCAAGCTACGCCAGAAGACATTGAATCCAATCCTACCATGGCGTTTATCCTCGGTGATTTGGGTCAGGCTCCGTTAGACTGGATGAAGCAGTTACCGTTTGATTTACAGATCACCGGTGATATCTATGCGTGCCACGGGACACCAACCGACGATCTGGTGTATTTATTAGAAAATGTTGAGTCAGGGAAACCTGAAGTGAGGGCGGATCAGGACATTTTAGAATTATTGGCCGGTATTTCCTCGCCAATCATTCTGTGTGGTCATACCCATATCCCAAGATGTGTTGAACTATCGACCGGTCAAATCGTCATCAATCCCGGTAGTGTCGGATTGCAAGCGTATCAAGACGAAGAACCGGTGCGTCATGCGATGCAAAATTATTCCTCTTGCGCATCGTATGTCACGTTGTCCCGAGATTCTGGTGGTGAGTGGCATATTGCTTTTCACCGGGTCGGTTACGATGTCTTGCCAGCCATCGATGCGGCTCACGAGCGAGGTCGGCATGACTGGGTTCAATTTTTGCGTACCGGACGATGTTAATGATCAAACAACACAATTGAATGCGTATTGGGATGATTTTTCGGCTGCCGTCATATCGTGTCCAGCATTGCAACCGGGTCTGCAGTAAAAGAAATATGGGGTGAGTAAAATGAATGGAAGTGTCAAGATTATTCAGCGGATATTGTTTAACCGGGATGCAGTGTTATCGATGATCGTACCGGCATTGATTTATGGTCTGACTTATCGATATTTGGGATTGATTGATGCGGTTCTCGCTTCTGGTTTTTATGCGATATTGGTGAGCTTCTGGCTGAAATCAACCAAATATATTGCATTTTTATTTGCGGTGTTCGGGCTGATTGAAGTCGCGATTGTCTGGTTGATCCCCGGCCAATGGTTGTTGAATACGCTGTTTGTGAAGTCTTTGGTGGGGGCGTTGCAAACCGCGTTGATATTCCTTATCTTTGCGCTGATCAATAAACCGATTCCCAAGTTGTTTGCCGAGGTTGCATCTCCCAGCCTGAAACAGTGGGATTTTAGTCAAACCAAAGCCTATGCCAGTATTTGGCAGCGGCTCTCTTATATATGGGTCCTCGCATATCTTGCCAAGGCATTGCTGTTGTTCGCGTTATACCCGATGAATGCCGATAGTCTCGTCACATTTAATTTGGTGTCTGGCTGGCCGATGCAGATTGGTTTAATCGTATTTTCCGTGCCTTATGTTCGCCGCCAGTTTGATAAATATGCATCTGATAAATTGGTGGGGTAGAGGTTAAGGCTTTATTTTCTGGTTGAATTGAGTCTTCAATGAAAAATTATTTTGAAAGTCCCTTTAAGGGCAAACCACTCACAGAGCAGGTGAGCAACCCCAATATCAAGGTGGGGCGTTATAGTTACTATTCAGGCTATTATCATGGGCATTCATTTGATGATTGTGCCCGTTATCTGTTGCCTGATCGTGATGATGTTGATCAGCTGATTATTGGCAGTTTTTGTTCTATCGGGACCGGTGCTGCCTTTATGATGGCTGGCAATCAAGGGCACCGATATGACTGGGCGACCTCATTTCCTTTCTTTTATATGAGTGAAGAGCCTGCGTTTTCCGAGGCTATGGATGCTTATCAAAGTGCGGGGGATACCGTGATTGGCAGCGATGTCTGGATTGGGTCTGAGGCTATGATTATGCCCGGCATCAAGATCGGCCATGGTGCCGTGATCGGCAGCCGGGCTTTAGTCACCAAAGATGTTGAGCCCTATACGATTGTCGGTGGCAATCCGGCCAAACCCATCCGGAAACGGTTTTCAGAACCGGAAATCGCTATGTTGCTTGAAATGGCTTGGTGGGATTGGTCACTGCCACAAATTAAAGCAGCGATGCCGTTTTTGTGTTCGTCTGATATTAAGAACCTTTATCATCACTGGCAACATTCAAACGGCTAATCGATTGCGATGCCGGGCCCTGATATCTGAGCTTGTGGTGCCGTCTGCTATCGATTCACAAGACTCGATTCACAAGACGTCTTCTCACCCATTCACCATAAGAGAGAAAAGAAGTCGTTATTGGCCGGTGTCGTCGGCTGTTTCAGGAGAGAATCTGGATATGGATATTTTGTTATATAGTGCCAAGGGTTCCAATAGCTCGGAAAGAGTTCAGTGGGTGCTTAACTTTAAGGGGATTCCCTACCAAATCGTCGAGGTCAGTTCACAAGCGCTGAACTCGACCTATCTGACCATTAATCCGTTTGGCTATGTGCCGTCACTCTCGGTCGACGGGGTGGTGTTTTCTGAGTCGATGGCGATCGCTGAGTATCTTGAAGAACGTTTTCCTCGTTGCTCTTTGCTCGGTGAAAATCTCAATGAAAAAACGCATATTCGCCGTGTCTGTGAATATGTCAATGGCAGTATTCATTCGCCGCAAAACCGAACGGTGCTGCAATTTTTGCGTCCTGATCTTGATGAGGTTTCGAAACGGCAACTCCGTGGCGAGTGGATTATGCATGGTCTCGAAAAACTCAGTCCATCGCTTTGTCATGAGTCCGGGTATGCGATTGGTCATGGTTTTAGTCTGGCCGATATATTTGTGGCTTCCATATACAAAAAAGCCTTGCAGCATGGTTGCTGTGGTCATGCATTCTACAATCGGCATCTGATGTTTATTCGACAGAATGACAGTGTCATGGCTTCAGAACCCCCGGCATATTCACCTTCACCCGATTGAATCCCATCACTTGTATTGCGGAGGTGGATTTCGTCAAGCGACAGGATATTATGTGTTTAATATTGTGGTTTGAGATGTTTGAGATAAAAAGGGAAGCCAGATGAGATGGCTTCCCTTTTTTGCTGAGATGTGTCGCTCAGACAGCGTGAATTAAATTTTAAAGCGTGAAACTAAATGATTCAGTTGCTCTGCCAGACGAGCGATTTCACCACTGGATTGACGGGTTTCATCGGATGCCACGGCATTTTCTTCAGCGATTTGACGCACATTGACAATGTTTTCGTTGATACTTTCAGCAACTGTGCTCTGCTGCTCAGAAGCACTGGCGATTTGCATATTCATGTCATTGATTACACCAATAGCATGGATAATTGCTTGCAACGTTTCATTGGTCTCATCGGCCTGTTCAACACATACCGATGCTTGTTTTTTCCCCTGACTCATCGCATCGACGGTACTTTGTGTCCCTTGTTGAAGCTGCTCAATAATGTTCTGGATCTCTTGGGTGGAATCCTGTGTTCTGGATGCCAGTGAGCGGACTTCATCGGCAACAACCGCAAATCCGCGGCCTTGTTCTCCGGCACGGGCTGCCTCAATTGCTGCATTCAGTGCGAGCAGGTTGGTCTGCTCGGCAATCCCTCTGATGACGTCCAGAATGGTACTGATGTTGTGGACTTCTTGTTCAACTTCGCTGAGTTTTTCCGCAGACTGGGTGACGCTGTCCGAGAGTAGATGAATAGCCTTGATTGTGCGTGATACAACATTTGCACCGGATTCAGCTTCCTGATTGGCTTTATCGGCCGCAGTCGCTGCCTGAGAGGCGCTGTTGGCCACATCATGAACGGTCACGGTCATCTCATTCATAGCGGTTGCGACCATTTCTGTTTCTGATTCTTGCCGGATAATACTCTGACTACTTTGTTCGGTGACAGTGGCCAGTTCAGTCGATGCCGATGCAAGCTCGGTGCTGGCTCCGGAAATCGTGGTGATCATCTCTTTGAGATTTATCGCAGTGTTTTGCACCGCAGCCAGCAGTAAACCGGTTTCATCTTTACTGGTTTTTCCGACATCAATCGTCAAATCACCCTCTGCGAGCAGATTGGCCGCATTCACAGCTTTACGAACCGGGCGGGTAATGGCAATCGTCAGAACATAAGAGGCGGCGATTCCCAACACAATTGCCAGTACAGATAAAAGCATCGTGATTTCTATACTTCTGCTGGTATTGTCTTTTAACTCAGGACCGAGCGTATCTTGTTCTTTCATCACTGACAGCGTGACTTTTTCGACATTTGCAGCAATCTGAGGGCCTAATCTATCGAGAGTCCCAGTAATAATTTTATTGGATTGTGCAATCTGAGTATGGATGTCATTCATGTCTCTCAGATAATCTTGATGAGCTTTGAGGAAAGCGGTCAACAGTGGTTGCTGCGATGTGCCTTGGATCTCTTGCTTCAGCGCCTGTATTTCATCCTGTAGCTCTTGATCCATATTGGTGACCGCGATGGTGAAATCTTCATCAAGGCTGCTTTGCAGATATTTCACCACAAACAGACGCCCGACAAGCATACCACGTTGTGTCTGAGCGGCGCGGTAGGTGAGTGTGGTATTGTTTTCTTGATTAGCGGCGTTGAGAATTTGAGCCACAGTCTTGCGCATCTCTTCGCCGTAAGTGCTTAGTTTTTCTTCAAGATGATTACGTTTCCTGACGAGTTCTACCACTTGCTTAAAGGCATTGTCATAGGTATCAATTGCGCTGCCCACTTGGTCAATCAGGTCTTTTCTTTCTGGAGATTGAATTAATTGTTTTGCCTCATTTAAGTAATTGCGCATTTTGGCAAGATAGTTTTGATAGGTGGTGATGTCTTCCGTGTTTCTCGTGATCAGGAAATCTTTCACATTCATACGAACCATTAGCATGTTCGTTTGTAAGCGACTGGAAAGATTCGTCTCCCGGGCCAGACCTCTGTATTGGTTGATCCCATCACTGACTGACTGTAATGCGATGATACTCGCCCCTAAAACAATCGATAATAAAATCAGTACGACAGCAAACCCAGCACCAATTTTTAAGCCTAGCCTTAAGTCCCTAAACATATTTCCACCTATTTATCTGTTTTGATAACCCTTTTGACGTTATTTTTGGCAATAAATACGTGCCAGAGATCCGACAAAATCTCACCACATGATATCAGAGCAACATACAAATTATAGACTATTGATAAGATATCAGAGTAGTTGAGTGAAAAGATCTGAAAACTTTGAAGGAGTCTCAATTAATTGAGTAAAATCAGTAACTAAATGTACATCACAATGAGATCAGGGTGCAGTTAGCGTGTGCGGGTCTGATCTCATTTTGAGATTCAGGCGCGAAGTTTGAGCATAAGATATAATGAGAATCGATTGAAATTGTGACATTTTTCCCGGATGATTCGGTGCGCATTACATCCATAGGGTCAACAATGACCGGATGAGATGATGCTGAATATGGACTTAAAAAATAATATTACTTAAAGCACAACAATTTACGGAATGATTCATCATGACAATTCATCTAGTGAAAACAGGAATGCGTCGGTTGTTGACCGGTTTGGTCATTGGCACTGCTGCTTTCTCTGCGACGACACCATTTGCGACAGCATCCACCATTGAAGGGATTTTAAAGTCAGGTGAGCTTAAATTCTGTTTTGAAGCTGGTTATGTACCATTTGAAATGACCAGTAAAGATGGGCGATTCATCGGTTTTGATATTGATATTGCAAAGCATATGGCGCATTCGATCGATGTGAAATTTGTGCCGGTCAATACCGCATGGGATGGCATTATTCCGGCATTACAGACCGGAAAGTGTGATTTTATCGGCGGGATGACAGTGACACCGAAACGCAATCTGAAAGTGTCGTTTGCTGATGCGTACATGCAGATTGGTCAGACGGTTTTACTGTCACCGAAACTGGCCGGAAAAATTCATAGTTATCGTGATTTGAATGATGCGAAGTACACGGTCACCACTCAAATGGGAACGACCGGTGCCGAAGCGGCGAAGAAATATCTGTCAAAAGCAAAAGTTGATCTCTACGATACGTCTGCCGATGCCGTGTTGCAGGTTGCCAATGGCCGGGCCGATGCGTTTGTTTACGATTTGCCCTATAACGCGATGTACGCGGCACAACATTCGCAGCAGGTTGTTCATCTTGATGAAGCCTTCACATTCGAACCGCTGGGCTGGGCTGTACGTCAGGGAGATATGGCGTTTGTAAACTTCCTGAATAATTATTTAAAACAGATTCATGGTGACGGGACGTACGAACGGATTTACAACAAATGGTTTAAGTCAGACCGTTGGATCAACAACGTGCAGTAACTCATTTGTGCCAGTGTTCCTTCGATGCTGGCGACAGAATAAAAAACACCGATTGCTTCGGTGTTTTTTTATGGACGGAGATTTGAATATCCGTCTCGGCGATTCACCTCTCACTTCGACGCGCGACTTGAAGTAACTTTCAGTGATTGGGTGACAGAGAATCAACGGTGAGCATTCTCATGTTCAAGCAGCCAACGCTTACGCTCGAGCCCGCCGGCATAACCGACCAGCTTACCGTTTTTGCCGATGACGCGATGGCACGGAATAATGATAGCGATACGGTTATGTCCGTTGGCTGAAGCAACTGCCCGGACCGCATTGGGATTATGAATGGCTTCCGCTTGTTGCTGATAGGACGCTGTCGTGCCATATTCGATCTGCTGTAGCGCTTGCCACACCTGCTTTTGGAAGGGTGTTCCGGGTGAGTGAATGCTTACGTCAAATTGTTTGCGTGTCCCGGCGAAATACTCGGCTATTTCTTGTTTAGCCTGACGAATATGGTCATTCTCACCATTGATAATGGTCGCTTTCAACAGGCGTTGTAAATCGCGGAATTCGGTTTCCAGCATGCGCCGTTCGACAAACTCCAGCAAACAGATGCCTTCATCCGTCGCACAGACAAACATCGGGCCTAATGGCGTCGTCAAGCGATTGATCAGAATGACCTGACTGTCGGTACTTTGGTTGGGGGATTTTCCCATCACTTTCTTAAACGTGTAACCGAATCCACTCAATGATTCATATCCTGTGTCGTAGGCGGTGTCCATGAGTTTCTTCCCTTCTTTGAGTTCGACCAGCGCATTGTTAATACGGTACATCCGCTGGAAGGTATGAAATGTAATGCCATAGTTTTTCTTAAACCAGCGTCGAACCATTTCTGGCTGTATCTGATGCTGTCTCAATTGGCTGTCTGAAATTTTCTCTTTCGGGTGTTGGCGGACCAGTTCGATAGCTTTTGCAACCGGTGAGGGCGCTTCGTTGGCATTTTCTGTCGGTTTACAAATCTTACAGGGGCGGAAACCCGCATCAAGCGCCGCTTTGAATGTCGGATAAAAATCAACATTCTCTTGCTTCGGTTTACGGGCCCGACAGGTCGCAATACAGAAAATAGATGTGGTTTTGACGCCGGCATAGAAGATCCCCACATAGTGCGGGTCTTTGTCCACCAGCGCCTGATAATAACGGTTTATCTGTTGTGGGTCGGTAATGGGCTGTCCATTTTTTTGCATGGGAATATGCTTTTGTCGGCTTGAATGTTCAGACGATACATGTAAAAAAAGTGATATGGCAACCAATAAATTGACAACTATTTTTTCGACTGACGACGAGCTGTATGGGCATGGTTGACGGATAAAATCTGACGAAATGTCAGACTGATTCGTGGGGCGCTGATTGTTTTGCTTTTATGAATACCATGTCGCCAGTAATGCTGAATCGGTCCTTCCATTATCAGTAACGAACCGTCTTCCGGTATGATGGTGAATCGATCTACACCGTTACGGTGTCTGAATTGCAAGGGGCGTGCAGTCCCGAAGGTGAGCATTGCGACGACTGGGTTTTGACCTAATTCTGGTTCATTATCGGCGTGCATTCCCATATTGTGTTGCCCGTGTTGATACCAGTTACCCAATACAGAGTTAAAAGCATGTCCTGAAGCCTCTTCGACAATCGTCCTGAGTTGCTGTAGTAACGGAGGCCAAGGGGTTGGCTCCAGACGAACTTGAGAGTAGGTATAGGCTTTATCACCGTACCAACACTGGAGTCGGGGCGTTTTATGATGACGGCCAAACAGGAAAACATCCCCCTGATACCAGTTCAGCGAGGTTGTCAAGCGGTGTATCAATGCATCCGTCTCGGTGAGCAGCGAACTCACATAACGTAATCTGCCATCGGGCAGATCGATGATTTCAGGATTCTGGCTGGAAACGATCATGACGGATAAACGTATCGATTTGTGCAGCGAGTGTTTGTGCGTATAGCATCGTGGTGTGGGCATAGCAGATTTCAAGATGATCAGTCATCCCGCGGATTTTGGTTTCTTCAACAGTGACCGTCCCATCCGATGCGGCATCATTACCGAATAACAGCGGACGAATCCCGAAAGCCATCGTGCCCGCGATGCTGCCGAGTTTTTGTGGAAAGCGCCATTCATCTTCATGTTGCTGTAAACCATGATCCGGGGCATTGCCGAGAATCATACCAAAGCCCATCGCTTGAATCTTACTAATAATCGAGGCGCCCTGAAGAGGAGAGCCTATGGTGACCACATGAGAAATTTGGTGGACAGACGGCTGACGGGAAGCGAGATAGTTTTTGATCATCACGCCCCCGAGACTATGACCGACCAGAATATTGACATGGCTCTGATCGAGCGCTGCATCAATATCGCTGAATAGTTTTTCACCATCAATAGCGACGGTATTGTAGCTGAGCACTTCCGTGGCATAGCCAAGCTGGTTTAATCGCTGACGCAGGGGGTGTAGCGCGATGCCATGCATGTATAAGCCGTGGAGAAGAATGATTTTCATAGACTCTTTCATGTCAGATTTCCTAAAGACTGAACTGCATCGTATCAGTTTTATTGCGTTCAATCGTGAGTATAACGCGTTATTCGTCTGTCATGATATGTTGGAGCAGATCACTTTCGTGCAAGGCACGTTTAATCAGCGCGTAACCACCGATGGTGTCCTGTTGCTGAAAACGGGCTTGTTCAAGGCGTAAATCTCCGGCAAAGCTCGGCAGCGTCTGACGCTGAATTTGTTCCAGCAGTAGGGGAAACAAAACCGGGGCGGTTTGAATCATTTCTCCGGCAAACAGAATTTTTTCCGGATTGAAGACATTGACCAGCATCCCCAAGACGCGTCCAAGGTACTGAGCGGCCTGCTCGATAATATGTGTTGCCACCGCATCCCCCTGAAGTGCAGCATCACAGAGCCGTTCGATGGTGAGATTATCCGGAGATAAACCGCTGGGATGGCCTCTTTGCAAGAGAGTTTCGGTTTGCTTCAACAAAGCTTGATTCGACACCACCGTTTCAAGGCACCCAAAGCTACCGCAGTGACAGCGCTGACCGAATGGATCAATCTGAATGTGCCCGATTTCGCCAATCGGACGGTGTTTTCCCAAAAGTAACTGTCCATCTGTAATGATCCCGGCACCGACGCCGTGATGAATACTGATCAGGATGAAGTCATCACACTGCTTGGCTTCGCCCAGATAGTATTCAGAGAGTGCTCTGGCACGAATGTCATTGCCGATGTAGATTGGCAGCGCGAGGTCTTCAAGGGCTGAAGATAACTTGAGACCGGCAATTTTATGGTTGGGTGAGTAATGGATCATCCCTGAAGTCGGATCGACTAAACCGGCCATCGTAATTGCAATGGCAATCAGACGCTGGTGTGCAGCGTAGCGGGAACGGATCTGGCAGATTTGATGACGGAGTGTGTCAACGATGCCTTGTGTATCGTGAGATTCAATCGGTGTTTGCTGAACATGATGAATCTGGCCGGATAAATCCATCAGACTGGTTTGAATCATATCCCGCCCTAACCGGCAGGAGATAAAATAGAAATCTCGCTGATTGGTGGTCAGTGAGATTGCCGGTCGTCCGCCGGTAGAGGCTTGTTGTTCAACCTCGGTAATGAGATTGTGGGCCAGTAGCTGACGTGTGATGTTGGTGACACTGGCCGGTGCCAGCGCACTTTGTTGTGCAATCCGGACCCGGGAAATCGGCCCTTCTTGATCGATCAACTGATAGACCAGGGCTGCATTGACCTGTTTGAGTTGTTCGTGATTTGTCACTTGTCGGCTACGTTTGACCATTGACTGCATGTCCTCGTTAGTGCATATCCTTGGTCCACGCACCGTTGACCAACGTATTAATCACTTGGTAAGCCGGGTCGAGGATCGTGAGGTTAGCAATCATTCCGGGACGAATCGCACCGAGAAGGTGATCCATCTGGATAGCCCGAGCCGGGTAGAGCGTTGCCATTCTGAAGGCTTCTTCCTGTGGAATTTCAGCTTGCTCAACCAGCAGACGGATGCCTTCATTCATTGTCAGTGCCGAGCCGCCCAGCGTCCCGTCCTGATCGACACACTTGCCGTCGCGGATAAACACTGTCGTGCCACAAAAATCAAACTCAGTCAGATCTGCCGGTGGTGTCGCAGCTGCAGTCGCATCAGTGACCAGACAAAGCCGTTCACCCATGGCTTTCTTGGCAGTCCGGACGTTCGCCCAGTGAACATGGTAACCATCGGCAATGATCCCTGCATGCACATCATTGCGATCAAACACGGCTCCGACAACTCCGGGGGAGCGGCCGTTTTCCATTGATGTCATGGCATTATATAGGTGCGTGGCAAAGCTCGCACCCAGTTCAAAGGCTTGATTCGCTTGTTCATAGGTGGCTGCGGTATGACCGATACTGACGATAATTCCCGCTTTGTGCAGCTGTCTCAAATGCTCGCCATGATTGATTTCCGGCGCGAGCGTGACTTTTTTCAGCCACGGCGCTTGGTCGGTTAACCAGTCGATCATTTCATTATTGGGCTGGCGTAGCTGCTCGAGCGGATGAATGCCTTTGCGTACCGGGTTGGTGTAGGGGCCTTCAAGGTGCATCCCCAGCACTTGATGCTGATGCTGAGTCATATACTGACGTGTGGCCTCAACCGCCTGACGAATCACATGATCACTGTCACTAATCAATGTCGGCAGAAAACTGGTCGTCCCGGTTTGCAGGTTGGTGAGATGCATGTGTTCCAGTGTTTCCGGAGTCGGCGCGCTATTGAACATCACACCACCACAGCCGTTCAGTTGTAAGTCGATAAAACCGGGAGACAAAATATGGCCATGCAGATCGAACCGGGGAATATCTTCAGACAGTTCTGACATCGGGACTAAAGCGTGAATTTTTTCTTTGCTGATGACAACCGCAGTGTCCAGTAATCTTTCATCACCGGTCAGAACCTCACCATGACATAGTGCGAACATTTACTTTGTTCCTCCAAATTTATCAATCTCAGCCGCCTCAAGCTGCTGAAAATAGCGTAATGTTTTGACTTTCAGTTCCATGGCCGCCGGTTCATCACAGATGAGAATACTCCGGGGATGCATCTGCAAAGCAGAGATAGTCCACAAATGATTGACTGCACCTTCAACACCGGCCTGTACTGCCAATGCCTTGTTTGGCCCGGTGGCAAGAATCAGCACTTCTTTGGCATCCAATAATGTGCCGACGCCGACGGTTAGCGCCATTTTCGGTACCTGATGGACATCATTTTCGAAGAAACGGGCATTATCGATAATCGTTTCCTGGGTCAGGGTCTTGATCCGGGTTCTGGATGCTAAAGACGAAGCCGGTTCATTAAATGCAATGTGTCCGTCGCTACCGACACCGCCGAAGAAGAGATGAATCCCGCCGAACTGCTTAATCGCCGCTTCATAAGCCTGACATTCTGCCTCTAAATCAGGCGCCATGCCATTTAAAATGTGAATATTCTGCTTCTGGATATCAATATGGTTAAAAAAGTTTTCAAACATAAAGTGATGATAACTTTGAGGATGATCCGGTGCCAGCCCGACATATTCATCCATATTGAACGTCACCACATGTTCAAAACTCACCTCACCAGCCTGATATAGCTGAATCAGCGCCTGATAGGTCGTCAGTGGTGTACTACCCGTCGGTAAGCCTAATACAAAGGGGCGCGCTGCCGTTGGCTGAAACGCTCTGATTTTTTCAACAATATAATGTGCGGTCCATTGACCCACTTGTTGCTTATCTTTCAAAGGTAATAAACGCATTTTTTCTCTCCATGCATCATACTGACACTCTGATTTGTCGCAGTGATTCGGGCATCAGTGTGACCGTGTACGGTTTGAGTTCATCACTGCTTAGGCATCAGAGTAAGGTGGACTTAATTTATATATTGAATAAACTTTTCGATTAGTGCAAATAAAATGTCGTATTGCTTTACAAAATTATCATTTATGTGACATATATATTAGGTCTTAGTTTACTGGATGAATTAAGATATCAGTGTAATGTACGAATCATGTGATGGAGGATGCAATGAACGTACTGGGGTATTTACAAAAACTTGGCAAGGCAATTATGTTGCCGATTGCTATCTTGCCGGTGGCTGCGATTCTGTTGAGACTCGGGCAACCGGATATGTTGAACATTGCGTTTATGGCTCAGGCCGGGGGCGCAATTTTTGGCCAGTTACCGTTGCTGTTTGCGATAGGGATTGCTGTGGGGTTGTCTCGCGGGGATGCCGGTGCTGCGGGTTTAGCTGGTGCTGTCGGATATTTGGTACTGACGGAAGCGGCGAAAACCATCAATGCTGATATCAATATGTCTTTCTTTGGCGGTATTGTTGCCGGTGTGGTTGCCGGTCATGCCTATAACCGTTTTCATCAGACCAACCTGCCGGCTTATCTGGCATTCTTCGGTGGGAAGCGACTTGTTCCGATCATGACGGGGTTGATTACCCTGATTTTGGCAGGAATCAGTGGCGTGGTTTGGCCTGCGATTCAACATGGGATTGATTCATTTGGTCACACGGTCGCGCACTCTGGCGCATGGGGTGAATTTGTCTATGGGACATTAAACCGTGCGTTGATTCCAGTCGGATTACACCATGTTTTAAATTCCATTTTCTGGTTCGGACTGGGTGAGTGTACCAAAGTCACGTACGAATTGGCGGGAGGCCTCCATAACTTATGTCTTGCCCCTGAAGTGGCGAAAACATTGAGTGTCGGAGGCGCAATTTCATCGATTGACGGCAGTGTCATTCAGAGTATTGCGACTGAGACCACTCGTGGTGATCTCAACCGTTTCTTTGCCGGTGATCCGGGAGCCGGGGTATTTATGGCCGGTTACTTCCCGATCATGATGTTTGGTCTGCCCGGTGCAGCGTTGGCAATGTATCTGGCGGCTCCGAAACAGCGGCGGGCACAGGTCGGCGGGATTTTATTGTCTGTGGCGTTAACCGCGTTTTTGACCGGGGTGACTGAGCCGCTTGAATTCCTGTTTATGTTCCTGGCGCCTGTGCTGTATATCATCCATGCGATCCTGACAGGCATCTCGCTGGTGGTGACTAACTCTCTGGGGATTCTCGATGGGTTTGGTTTCTCGGCGGGTCTGTTTGACTTTGTAATCAACTGGGGACTGGCAACCAAACCGGGACTCCTACTGTTGGTCGGACTGTGCTTTGGCGTGATCTACTTCTGTATCTTTTACTTTGCCATCCGTTGGTTTGATATTCCGACGCCGGGCAGAGAAAAAGAAGCGGTGGCGACCAGTCAGTCCGCAGTTGCTGAAGATATTCAGACATTGGCGGATGAGTATACTCAAGCCTTGGGTGGCCGGGATAACCTGAAACAAATTGATGCATGTATTACGCGTTTACGTCTTTCTGTCAATGATATGGCGCGGATTGATGAAGTGAAAATCAAAGCGCTTGGGGCCAGTGGTATTGTCAAGCTGAACCGCACCGACTTGCAGGTCGTCTTGGGTACCAAGGCTGAATTAGTCGCAAATGCGATGAAAGGCGATGCGGCATATGATTAAGTCAATGGGTTGACTCAGCGACGCTCCGGTATCCGGGTGGTTTCACTGAAAGCAATCAAAAAGAGCGTGCGGTTTCGTACGCTCTTTTCTTTTTCCGATAGATGTACTCTGACCGACTGGCGAGGCATCGGATCCTGTTTTTTCTGCCGGAGACCGGATTCGCCTCACCGCAATCCATGAATAACCTAGCAAACTGGTCGGGTAATTGGTAAGGTTGGCAGAGATAGATTGAAACGGAAACGCCCTATGTCTCTTTGGCAAGATTTACCGATCAGCCACCGTTATGCTGAACTTCCACAAAGCTTTTATACCCGCGTGATGCCCACACCGGTTGATAACCCGCGTTGGGTTAGCTGGAATGCCCCATTCGCAGCCAGTTTTGGTCTGGGTGAGACCCCGGATGATCTCTGGCTACAGATCTTTTCCGATGGTGAGGTGCCTGATTATTTTCAACCGCTGGCGATGAAGTATGCCGGTCATCAGTTTGGCGTCTATAATCCGGCGCTGGGGGATGGTCGCGGGTTGTTATTCGGCGCGATTGCCGATCAACAAGGGCGTTGGTTTGATGTGCATCTCAAAGGAGCCGGACTGACACCGTATTCGCGAATGGGCGATGGCCGGGCGGTATTACGTTCCACCATTCGTGAATACCTGTGCAGCGAAGCGATGGCTGCGCTGGGCAATCAAACGACCCGCGCATTGGGGATGATGGTCAGCGATACACCGGTGTATCGGGAGCGTGTTGAGCAAGGGGCTTTGCTGATTCGTCTCGCTGAAACGCATATCCGCTTCGGTCATTTTGAGCATTTTTTTTATACCGGGCAGCATGACGACCTGCGTTTACTGGCGGATAAAGTCATCGCATGGCATTTCCCGGAACTGACCGCCGCTGAAGTACCACAGGATAACGTTTATCTGGCGATGTTCCGGCAAATTGTCGAACGGACTGCCGAGATGATTGCCTTCTGGCAAGCGTATGGTTTTGCCCACGGCGTGATGAATACCGACAATATGTCGATTCTCGGCCAGACTTTCGATTACGGGCCGTTTGCGTTTCTGGATGATTATGATCCCCAGTTTATCTGTAATCATTCCGATCATCAGGGCCGTTATGCGTTTGATATGCAGCCGGGAATTGGCTGGTGGAACCTGACAGCACTGGCACAGGCGCTGACCCCCCTGATCGATAAAGATGCACTGGAAGCCGTGTTGCAAACCTATACCACACGACTCAATCAGGAATACAGCCGTTTGATCCGCCGTAAACTCGGATTGCAGCAGCGCCGGGACGGGGATAGTGAGCTGTGTGATGACTTGTTGAACCTGATGGCGGAAAACCGGGTGGATTATACGCTGTTTTTCCGGCGACTCTCTTCTCTGGATCAACAACCGCTTGATACGGTGACTACGTTATTTGACAACCAGACGGCAGCTCTGGCGTGGTTACAGCGGTATCTCTCGCGTTGTGAACAGGAAACGGATTCAAGGGGACAGGCCCGGACGGTTGCCGCCCGTTGTCAGTCGATGCGTGAGGTCAACCCGAAATATATCCTCCGCAACTATCTTGCACAGCAGGTGATTGATGCCGCAGAGCAGGGTGATTTTCAACCGTTAGAACAATTGATTGCAGTTTTGAGGCGGCCTTATGATGAGCAGCCGCAACATGAACAGTATGCTGCGTTGCCGCCGGCATGGGGAAAATGTCTCGAAATCAGTTGTTCATCATAAGATGATATTGGTCTGTTCATCGCGTCACTACATGCCGGTTTCCGGAACCATTCTTTGTTGATTGCGCCCATCCCTGAGTGTTCGAATGAAACCTCAGGAATGGGTCATTTCTGACCCATTCATAGGTCGGAGATGGAGGGATTTTCACCCATTTCTGATTGATGTGCTGTATAGATAATGAACCAACGGTTAGCGCTGTTTCTCTTAAGTTACTGTTGTTAATGGTTTGTTTCATTTGTTTCTCGGGTTGGCTCATTATTTGCCTTGTTGTCAATAACGTGAATACCAAGTAGGTGTTCTGTTTCTATAACAAGGAGAAAAAGATGTTCAAGCCTTTCACATTACTGACTGTATCCATACTTGCAGCGACCAGTTTTAACGCAGCTGCCTCCGAAGGCTGTGATCCGGGTGAAACCGTGATTAAATTCAGCCACGTTACCAATACGGATAAGCATCCAAAAGGGATTGCCGCAGCGTTGCTGGCCAAACGAGTCAACAAAGAGATGGACGGAAAAGTTTGTATGGAAGTTTTTCCGAACTCAACGCTTTATGATGATGACAAAGTCTTGGAAGCCCTTTTAAATGGCGATGTTCAACTCGCAGCCCCTTCTCTTTCCAAGTTCGAAAAATTCACGAAAAAGTACCGCATTTTCGATTTGCCATTCTTGTTTGATGATGTTGCAGCCGTCGATCGTTTCCAGAATTCGGCTGCCGGCGACAAGCTGAAAAATGCGATGAAGCGCCGGGGATTGCAGGGACTGGCATTCTGGCATAACGGCATGAAACAGTTGTCTGCCAACAAGCCGCTGATCGAACCCAAAGATGCCAAAGGCCTGAAGTTCCGCGTACAGGCGTCTGATGTGTTGGTTGCTCAGTTTGAACAGCTCGGCGCTAATCCCCAGAAAATGTCATTTAAAGAAGTATACGGTGGTTTACAGACTGGTGTTATCGACGGTCAGGAAAACACTTGGTCTAACATTTACGGGAAGAAATTCTTTGAAGTTCAGGATGGCATTACCGAAACCAACCACGGCATTCTGGATTACCTCGTGGTGACTTCGACGAAGTTCTGGGATGGTCTGCCTGATGATGTCCGTAACCAGTTTGCACAGATTCTCAAAGAAGTGACAGAGACGCGGAATGCCGAGTCCACCAAAGTCAATCTGACGAACCGTCAGAACATTATTGATGCCGGTGGTGTGGTGCGGACACTGACACCTGCTCAGCGTCAAAAATGGGTGGATGCGCTCAAACCTGTCTGGAAGAAATTCGAGAAAAATATCGGTCATGATCTGATCGAAGATGCGCTCGCAGCCAATAAGCAGTAACTGTCGTAGTCACGCTATAAGTATGTGCCCCCGCGATTGGTGTGGGGCACCTTCATGATAACAATGAGAGCGAAGATAGTTATGCAACAGTCTTTTTTTTCTAAAGTCGGTCGTTTCACAGATTCAGTTGAAGAGTTTCTGATCGCATTCTTTTTAGGCACGATGACCTTACTGACCTTTATCAATGTCATTTGCCGTTATGTCTTTAATGACAACATTTTGTGGGCCCTTGAACTGACGGTCTTTATGTTTGCCTGGATGGTGCTGGTAGGTGCGTCTTATGGGGTTAAGAAGCATTTTCACATCGGTGTCGATGTGGTGATCAACATCGCTCCGGCAGGGCTCAAGAAAACCTTTGCCGTGCTGTCAGCACTGGCTTGCCTGAGTTTTGCCGTGCTGCTGCTCATTGGTTCTTGGCATTACTGGCATCCGTTTATTGCCGAGCGGGCTTGGTATGAGACCGATGATATTCCGATGCCTGATTTCCTCCAGTTTTTAGCTGATTGGCTCAATGAAGGGGAAGCTTACGAGAAGCTGCCGCGATTTATTCCGTATATGGCATTGCCCATCGGTATGGGACTGCTGACCTTACGCTTTGCACAAGCTGCGTATCAGATCCTGACGGGTAAGATGGATCGTCTGATCGCTTCGCATGAAGGAGAAGACGAGCTGGAAACCCTGAAATCAGAGCTGCAGCAAGACAGTGATGTTGATGCTGACAAATCAACACCGTTATCAGATCGCAATTCATCGGATCGCAAGGAGTAGTCATCATGGCCGTTTTATTTCTCTTTTTAATGGTGATAGTCCTGATGCTTATCGGGGTGCCGATCGCTGTTTCACTGGGTTTATCGAGCATTATCTTTTTGATGTTGCATTCTGATGCATCATTGGCATCGGTTGCACAAACGCTGTTTAATGCATTTGCGGGTCACTACACACTGTTAGCGATTCCTTTCTTTATCCTTGCTTCGAGCTTTATGTCTACCGGTGGGGTGGCCAAACGGATCATTCGCTTTGCGATTGCGCTGGTCGGCTGGTTCCGCGGGGGGCTTGCGATTGCGTCAGTCATGGCTTGTATGATGTTTGCCGCACTGTCGGGGTCTTCGCCTGCCACGGTGGTTGCGATTGGTAGTATCGTCATTGCCGGAATGGTGAAAAACGGTTATTCCAAAGCATTTGCTGCCGGGGTGATTTGTAACGCCGGCACACTGGGTATCTTAATTCCGCCATCGATTGTCATGGTGGTTTATGCCGCTGCAACGGATGTGTCGGTCGGCCGGATGTTTCTGGGGGGGGTGATTCCCGGTTTACTTGCTGGGGCAATGCTGATGGTTGCCATTTATATTGCAGCGCGAGTCAAAAACTTGCCGAAACAGCCGTTTGTCGGCTGGGGCGAGCTGATGGCTGCCGGACGTGACGCCATTTGGGGCCTGTTCTTAATCGTCATTATTTTAGGCGGCATTTATGGGGGGATTTTCACCCCGACGGAAGCGGCTGCAGTCGCTGCGGTTTACGCTTTCCTGATCGCCAATTTTGTCTATAAAGATATGGGGCCGTTTGCTGATCAGAATAATCGGCTGCCGGGCGTGATCAAAGTGTTTCAGGCCTTTGTGCATCCGGATACCAAGAAAACCTTGTGTGAAGCCGGGCGGCTGACGATCATGTTGTTGTTTATCATTGCTAATGCTTTGATTTTGAAACATGTTCTTACCGAAGAACAGGTGCCGCAGATGATTGCAAACTCGATGCTTTCTGCCGGTTTAGGACCGATCACATTCCTGATAGTCGTCAACTTATTACTGCTGATTGGCGGCCAGTTTATGGAACCCTCCGGGCTGCTGATTATTGTTGCCCCTTTGGTCTTCCCGATTGCGATTCAGCTTGGGATTGATCCGATTCACCTCGGAATCATCATGGTGGTGAATATGGAAATCGGCATGATTACGCCGCCTGTCGGGCTCAATCTGTTTGTCACCGCCGGGGTTGCAAGAATGTCGCTGCTGAATGTGGTCAAAGCCGCGTTACCCTGGGTGGCAATCATGTTCTTGTTCCTGTTGATCGTGACCTATGTGCCATGGGTTTCAACCTGGTTACCGACAACACTGATGGGGCCGGAAATTATTACCAAATAAGTTGTTCCGGTGCCTTCGTGGCATCGATGAGCGCTTGATTTCTAAATCCTTTACCGTGGGTGACTCATGGTAAAGGATTTTTTTATCCGGAAGCGCTATGCTCAGGAGAGTAAGCAAATTTTTGGTGAAAACTCATTATGAGATTTGTTTCTTAAAAGGCGGGAGATATGCCTTGCTAGTTAAATGTAATTCGTTACAATGAATCCCAAGGTTAATTAGAGAAGAATGTCTATGAATTTCGTATTAAAAAATGATGAAAATGATAAGGCCAAGGATGAACGAAGCTCTGGTTCAATGGTAGAGGAAAAACTCATAGCGTCTCGTTCTATTTTCATTTCTGGTGAAATTGACCAGAAGCTGGCTCAGAAAGTTTCGACCCAGTTATTGGTCTTACAAGAAATCAGCGACGAGCCGATTTATCTGTATATCAATAGCCAAGGCGGACATGTGGAAGCCGGCGATACTATCCATGACATGATTAAGTTTATCAAACCGGAAGTTATCGTGATTGGAACCGGATGGGTTGCAAGTGCCGGCGTGACAATCTACATTGCCGCGAAAAAAGAAAACCGCGTTTGTTTACCGAATACTCGCTTTATGATCCATCAACCGCTGGGTCAGGTACGTGGTAAAGTCTCCGATATTAAAATCGAAGCGGATGAAATTTTACGGACTCGCAGCCGGGTCAATAAATTGATCAGTGACGCGACAGGCCAGCCTTATGAGCAGGTCGAGAAAGATACCGATTATAACTTCTGGATGAGTCCTGAAGAAGCAGTTGAATACGGTCTGGTGAGCCGGGTTGTAAGCAATATCCGGGAACTGCAGGATTAATCGGAACGTTTTTTCTGTCTTGACAGACCACGTTTACGAACCAATTAAAACATGGCATGGAAGGTGACTTTCATGCCATGTTTTTTATTGTCATCCCTAAACCTTCGTCTGGTTATTCACTGCTTGAGGGCCGTGTATCTGTCGGCCTGCAAGTATCCGTTTGGTGTGACAGGGGTGAAGCGCAGCAGTTAGTGTTTGTAATTTTCTTTATCTAACTGATATTTCTGCATTTTATCATACAATGTCTTTCGCGGTAGATTCAGGCTTTCCATGGTATCTTTAATACTGCCTCCGCATTCGATTAAGGCTTGTTCAATGGCTGATTTTTCAAACTCTGCCACCTGATCGGCCAAACTGAGTACCGGTCCATTCATCAGATGCGGTTCCTGACCCAGTTGAATCAGTTTACCGAGTAGTACATACCGTTCTGCAGCATTTCTCAATTCACGGACATTACCCGGCCAGTGATGACTCAGTAAGGATTGCATGTCCTGCTTGGAGATCGAATTGGCGGCTTTGCCATAGCGGGCAGCGGCCACCAGTAAGAAATGGTGAAACAGAGCCGGGATATCCTCTTTCCGCTCCCGTAGCGGGGGAATATCCAGTGTCACGATATTGAGCCGATAATATAAATCTTCCCGGAATGTGCCTTGCTGTGCTGCCTGTTTAAGATCGACTTTGGTCGCTGCAATGACTCGAATGTCGAGTGGAATTAATTCATTGGAGCCGACCCGTTCAATCAGTCGTTCCTGTAGCACACGCAGCAGACGAATCTGTGCGGGCATGGGCATCGATTCGATTTCATCAAGGAACAGCGTCCCGCCTTGTGCATGTTCGAATTTGCCGATCCGTTGACTCTCTGCGCCAGTGAATGCACCTTTCTCATGACCGTAGAGTTCACTTTCAATCAGGTTTTCCGGCACGGCTCCACAGTTGACCGCGACAAAGTTGCGCTCTCTGCGAGAGCTTAATTCATGCAGAGAGCGGGCGATGAGTTCTTTGCCGGTGCCGGTTTCACCGAAGAGCAAGATATCGGCATTGGTATCGGCAATCTGACCGATGGTGTCTTTCAGGGTTTGAATACTGGTTGTCTCACCGATAATCCGTGGTCCGAGGGTTTGGCTGGCTTTCAGACTGCGCTTTAATTTTTGGTTTTCCAGCGTTAGCCGACGTTTGTCGATGGCACGATGCACGGTCTCCATCAGCCGTTCGGGGGCAAATGGTTTCTCGATAAAGTCATAAGCGCCGTCATGCATTGCCTGAACGGCCATCGAAATATCACCGTGCCCGGTAATCAGGATGACGGGTAAATCGGGATCCTGATGGTGAACCGAATGGAGTAAATTCTGCCCGCTGAGTCCCGGCAGACGGATGTCGGTGACAACCACCAGCGGCAAACCATCGTGTTTGATGGCCAGTAATGCTTCTTCAGCACTATCAAAGAATCTGGCCTGAATTTCAGCCAGTTCAAAGCTTTGTTCGATCGCTATACGAATATCCGCTTCGTCATCGATAAAAAATACATCGCACATAACATGTCCTTATGAGGCAGTTTCAGACGGTGGTGGCACCGTGGGTAACTGGACAGTGAACCGGGCACCGCCAAGCGGTGATGAGCTGGCATTCAACTGACCGCCCATACTCTGAATAATTTGCTGAGAGATCGACAAACCCAGTCCGAGTCCATTTTTCTTGGTGGTATAAAAGGGGTCAAAAAGCTGGGATAACGGTTTATCTCCTAATCCTTCCCCATTATCGTCAATATGTATCGTGAGCTGCTGAGCGTCTTCGGCAAAGCTCAGGATAATCTGTTTATCCGCATGATCATCGAGTGCCTGAATCGCATTGGTCAAAAGATTAATCAGGACTTGTTCTAAATGGATTGGATTAATATTCAACCAGATAGGCGGTTCCGGGGCCTGTATTTCGAAGTGGATTAGATTTGATTTTATTTGTGCCTGAATCAATTCTCTGGTCGATAAGATAATGGGATAAAGCTGGACGACGGCTCGTTCATCGTGATCCGACTTGCGGGCAAATGAGCGCAGTTGGGTACTGATTTTCGCCATTCTTTCCGTCAGCCCCGAGATCCGGTTCAGGTTGTCGTCTGCCCGGTCAATTTTACCGCTGGCCAGAAAGCGTCGGCCATTATCGGCAAAGCTACGGATGGCCGCGAGTGGGTTATTCAATTCATGACTGATACTGGCGGACATTTGTCCCAGTACCGCAAGTTTGGCAGCCTGAATCAATTCATCTTGTGTTTGTCGCAGTCGGTGTTCGGTTTTACTGCGTTCTTCAATCTCAAGATGTAACTTCGCGGTTCTTTCCATAACTAAAAATTCAAGCTTTTGCTTTGCTTCCGACTGGAGTTGCTCAATCTGACGTAATTTATTTTTACGATGATGCACGAGCAACAGAATCAGATAAATAATGGCAAAGACCATGCATGAAATGACCACAAAGCCGAAACTGCTCCAAAATACCTGAATCTTCGGTGACAGCACACGAATGTTCAGCGGAATGTTCTTCAACGGCCGGCTGCTGACAATAAAGTCACCTTTAATCCAGCCTTGTTTCGGGTCAATCCATTCAGTGGTTGCTTGATCCATTTTCCCGAGTAACCCCAGCGATTGGATCGTTTGATCAAGATACTGACGGGAATGAAAGATTTCTGTGCGGATCTTCGGGTCAATAAAGGTGACACTTTTGAACAGCCAGTTTGGCTGACTGGACATAAAAATAATACTGTACGGATCGGTGGCAACAAAGTAACTGCTTTTGCTTTTCCAGTTCTCTTCAATCGACGAAAGATCCATTTTCACCACCACGACACCGAGAATCGTCGCAGCATACGTCACCGGATATGCGTAGTAGTATCCACGTTCCCCGGAAGTTGAGCCCAGCGCGTAGTATTGGCTTTCATTGCCTTGTACTGCTACCTGAAAGTACGGACGCCAGTTGAAATTTCTCCCAATAAATGAATGTTTGAGATTCCAGTTACTCGCGGCAATGGTCGTTCCGTGAATATCCAGAAGATAGGTATCAGAAGCTTTGATCGCATCATTGACCTGTTCAAGATAGTGATTGGTGATATCGATTTGAGCGGAGTTATCGGCCATCGTCAGCGCATCTACCAGTTTTTTATCGGTCGAGAGGAGGCGGGGGATATGGGCGAACTTATCCAATTTGGTAACCACGTGACTGGCAAAACGTTCTAACTGTGCCTGATGTTCGCTGAGCAGGGCCTGATAACTATACTGCCACACAAGATGCGCACCGTAGGCAGTCGTTACAACAAAAACAACCATAAAGATAAGATTGAAACGGAACTTAGATACCATCGTTGCACTTGTCAGTGGGAAGAGCCAGTTCTCTATTTTACTGGGTTTGTCTGAAGAACGGTGATAAACGGTTTCGGGAAGAGCGAAAAAGTAAGATCAGGATCTCTTTTTCAATATTTCACGGAAAAAAAGCCATTTTTCCCTTGAAAAGCACAATTTTACCCCCAACCTGTCAATCTACGGAGCAATACGGATGGAATTTTTGTCAGGCAGGAGAATAAATTCTGAGCATCAGGAATTCGTCTGCTGAGATAGACTCGACAGTTGTGGCTCTGGTCGTTAGAATGTCGCGTCTGAAAAGTATGTCCTGAGTCTGATAGGAGCATATCTGGAGTATCTCCTGTTGTGGAACGATGATTACTCCACGTCACTGCTCACTATTTATTTCGTTATAGATGTACTCTGAAAGAGTACGGAACATGGATGCAGCCAAGATTAGCGAATGCGATCTAGGCTCATGATGCTCAGAAGAACTGAGCCAGTTTTGAGGTTTATATAGAATGCAAGTTACTGTTGAAACGCTAGAAGGCCTACAACGCCGTCTGAATATTACTGTTCCTGCTGCCAACATCGAAGATGCTGTGACAGCAGAACTGCGTAACATCGCAAAAAACCGTCGTTTCGATGGTTTCCGTAAAGGCAAAGTGCCGATGAAAATGGTTGCTAAGATGTATGGCAAAGCAGTACGTCAGGATATCCTTGGTGAAGTGATGCAGCGTCACTTTATCGAAGCAATTATCCAAGAAAAAGTGAACCCTGCTGGCGCGCCGACATTTACTCCCGTTGAAAGTGAAGAGAATAAAGACTTAGTTTTTAACGCAACGTTTGAAGTTTATCCTGAAGTTGAGTTGAAAGGCTTGGAAAATATCGAAGTCGAGAAGCCAAACGTTGCAGTAAAAGATGAAGATGTGGCAGAAATGCTTGAAACACTGCGCAAGCAGCAAGCGACTTGGAAAGAAGTTGACGCGGCTGCAGATGAAGACAAGCGTGTTACACTTAATTTTGTTGGAACCATTGATGGTGAGGAATTTGAAGGCGGTAAAGCCGAAGACTTCGCACTGGAAATGGGCGCTGGCCGAATGATTCCTGGGTTTGAAGATGGCATCGTTGGTAAAACTGCCGGTATGGAATTTGAAATCGATGTTACTTTCCCTGAAGACTATCATGCTGAGAATCTGAAAGGTAAAGCAGCAAAATTTGCGATTAAGCTCAGCAAAGTTGAAGAGCGTGAATTACCTGAATTGAACGATGAATTCGTCGCGAAGTTCGGTGTGAGTGAAGGCGGTATTGAAGCGCTTCAGACTGAAGTTCGTAAGAATATGGAACGTGAGCTTAAGCAAGCCGTGAAGCAGCGTATCAAGCAACAAGCAATTGATGGCTTGGTCAAAGAAAATGATATTGACGTTCCGGCTGCATTGATCGATCAAGAAATCCAAGTATTGCGTCAACAAGCGGCACAACGTTTCGGTGGCAATTCTGAAGCTGCGGCACAGCTGCCTCGTGAACTGTTCGAAGAACAGGCAAAACGTCGTGTTGTAGTGGGCTTGCTGCTCGGTGAAGTCATCAAAGCAGATGAACTGAAAGCCGATGACGAAAAAGTTAAAGCACTGATCGAAGACATGGCAACTGCTTATGAAGATCCACAAGAAGTTGTGACCTATTATGAGCAAAACGAAGAGCTCATGAATAACATGCGTAACGTTGCACTTGAAGAGCAAGCGATTGATGCGATCCTTGCGAAAGCAAAAGTTTCTGAGAAAGAAGTAAGCTTCAATGAGCTGATGAACTCTCAGAACGCTGCTTAATTAGGCAATATGTATCATAGAAGGTTGACTAAAGGTTAACTATTCTGATAACAATGGTCCGCATGATCTCCGTCATCGGACCATTTATTTTAGGGATATAAGAATATGAGCTACCAAGAAAAAAATGAAATGTCGTCAATCCTGAACGCCTTAGTACCCATGGTGGTAGAGCAGACCTCCCGAGGAGAACGCTCTTATGATATTTATTCCCGTCTGTTGAAAGAGCGTATTATCTTTTTGACCGGTCAGGTTGAAGATCAGATGGCAAATCTTATCGTGGCTCAGCTCCTTTTCCTGGAATCAGAAAACCCGGATAAAGACATCTTCTTGTACATCAACTCCCCGGGAGGAAGTGTTGATGCCGGGTTGTCGATTTATGATACCATGGAGTTTATCAAACCTGATGTGAGTACGGTATGTATGGGTCAGGCATGTTCGATGGGTGCTTTTTTACTTGCGGGCGGCACTGCTGGAAAACGCTTCATGCTGCCAAATGCACGAGCGATGATTCATCAACCGTTGGGTGGTTTTGGCGGTCAGGCATCTGATATTCAGATTCATACGCAGGAAATTTTGAAGATTAAACAAAAATTGAATGATCTTCTCGCCAAACATACCGGGCAGCCACTGGATGTCATTGAACGTGATACAGATCGGGATAATTTTATGTCTGCGCAGCAGGCTGTCGATTACGGTCTGGTTGATGCAGTATTGACGCATCGGGGCAAATAGGCTGATAGTGCTTTCATTTGAATAGCGCAATTTGATACAAATTGATATAAACTCAGCATATGGATAAAGGCTAAGAGGTTAGCGAATGACAGATAAAAGCAAAGAGAGTGGTAAACTGTTGTACTGCTCTTTCTGTGGCAAAAGCCAACACGAAGTTCGCAAACTGATCGCAGGTCCTTCTGTTTACATTTGTGATGAATGTGTCGATCTATGTAACGACATTATACGAGAAGAAATTAAGGATGCACTTCCGAAGAAAGAGTCAACGGCATTACCAACGCCGCGTGAGATTCGGGATCATCTTAATGACTATGTGATTGGTCAAGAGCACGCGAAAAAAGTGCTTGCGGTCGCTGTTTATAATCACTACAAGCGTCTGCGTAATGGTGATAAGACCAGTGAAGGTGTTGAACTCGGTAAGAGTAATATCCTGCTGATTGGGCCAACAGGGAGCGGTAAAACTTTATTGGCCGAAACTCTGGCTCGCTTTTTGGATGTGCCATTTACAATGGCGGATGCAACAACACTGACTGAAGCAGGTTATGTCGGGGAAGATGTTGAAAACATCATCCAGAAGTTACTGCAAAAATGTGATTACGATGTGGCTAAGGCCGAGCGGGGGATTGTTTACATCGATGAAATTGATAAGATTTCGCGCAAATCTGAAAACCCGTCGATTACACGAGACGTTTCTGGTGAAGGTGTACAACAAGCCTTGTTGAAACTGATTGAAGGGACCGTTGCTTCTGTACCTCCTCAGGGTGGCAGAAAACACCCACAACAGGAATTCTTGCAAGTTGATACATCAAAAATCTTGTTTATCTGCGGGGGGGCGTTTGCCGGACTGGATAAAGTCATCGAGCAACGTGTCGCGACAGGAACCGGCATCGGCTTTGGTGCTGAAGTTCGTTCCAAAGATGAAATCAAGACAGTCGGCGAACTGTTTACACAGGTTGAGCCGGAAGATTTAGTGAAGTACGGGTTAATTCCAGAATTCATTGGTCGTCTGCCTGTGACCGCAACACTGACCGAATTGGATGAAGCCGCACTGATACAGATTCTGTGTGAGCCGAAGAATGCGCTGACCAAGCAGTATGGTGCACTTTTCGAACTTGAAGATGTTGATTTAGAGTTCAGAGAAGATGCATTACGTGCGATTGCGAAAAAAGCAATGACGCGTAAAACCGGTGCTCGCGGACTGCGTTCGATTCTTGAAAGTGTGTTGTTAGAAACTATGTATGAGTTACCATCAGTAAATGATGTGAGTAAGGTTGTCATTGATGAATCAGTCATTAATGGCGAATCTGCACCATTGCTCATCTACTCTAACAATGAGAATCAGGCCGCCGGTGCCGAATAATTCAGCAAAGTCTCACGAAGGAGGTATGATTACCTCCTTTTTTTTATTCTACGATTGAATCCCATTGTTTAGACCCCATATACTGCCATATAGACAGAAGCGGAAGAGAGAAGAATATGAACTTGGAACGTTCCGAGCGTATAGAGATCCCCGTATTGCCACTGCGAGACGTTGTGGTTTATCCACATATGGTTATTCCTTTATTTGTTGGCCGTGAAAAATCAATCCAATGTCTTGAAGCTGCAATGGACAATGACAAGCAGGTTCTTTTAGTCGCTCAAAAGCAAGCAGAAACCGATGAGCCGACCATTGATGATTTGTTTGATGTCGGCACGGTCGCGACGATTTTACAACTCCTTAAATTACCGGACGGTACGGTGAAAGTGCTGGTGGAAGGCCAACAGCGCGCACAGGTCGAATCGTTTGTTGAAGGTGATTTTTTCTCTGCGCAAGCGCGTTACCTAATCACCCCCGAGCTCGATGAGAAAGAGCAAGAAGTGATTGTTCGCAGTGCGATTAATCAGTTTGAAGGGTTTATCAAGCTGAATAAGAAAATTCCACCAGAAGTTTTAACCGCTTTAAATGGTATCGATGAAGCCGCTCGTCTGGCTGATACGATTGCCGCCCATATGCCTTTGAAGCTTGTGGATAAGCAGCAAGTTCTTGAAATTATTGATGTGGTTGAGCGTCTGGAATTTTTGATGGGCCAGATGGAATCTGAAATTGATTTGCTGCAGGTTGAGAAGCGTATTCGTAACCGAGTGAAGAAACAGATGGAGAAATCTCAGCGTGAGTATTATCTGAATGAGCAGATGAAAGCTATTCAGAAAGAGCTGGGTGAAATGGACGACGCGCCTGATGAATTTGAGACATTGAAGAAGAAAATTGAAGATTCAAAGATGCCTCAGGAAGCGCGTGAAAAGACCGAACAGGAACTGCAGAAACTGAAAATGATGTCTCCAATGTCTGCTGAAGCTACGGTGGTGCGGAGTTACATCGATTGGATGGTGAATGTTCCTTGGTCGAAACGTTCGAAAGTGAAGAAAGATTTGGCGAAAGCAGAAGTGATTTTAAATGAAGATCACTATGGGCTGGAGCGGGTAAAAGAGCGCATTTTAGAGTATCTTGCGGTTCAAAACCGAATTCAAAAACTGAAAGGTCCTATTCTTTGTTTGGTTGGTCCTCCGGGTGTAGGTAAGACATCTCTGGGGCGTTCTATTGCTGCTGCCACTGGGCGAAAATATACCCGTATGGCGTTGGGTGGTGTGCGCGATGAAGCAGAAATTCGTGGCCATCGACGCACTTATATCGGTTCGTTACCCGGTAAGCTGATACAGAAAATGTCCAAGGTTGGTGTGAAGAACCCTCTGTTCCTTCTGGATGAGATTGATAAGATGGCATCTGATATGAGAGGGGATCCGTCATCGGCATTGCTTGAGGTTCTTGACCCAGAGCAAAATAATGCCTTTAACGATCACTATCTCGAAGTCGATTATGACTTATCTGATGTGATGTTTGTGGCAACATCAAATTCAATGAATATTCCCGGACCACTGTTAGATCGGATGGAAGTGATTCGTCTGTCGGGTTATACCGAAGATGAAAAATTGAATATTGCCAAACGACATCTGGTTTCTAAGCAGGTTGAACGAAATGGTCTGAAGCCGGCAGAGATTGAGATTGATGACTCTGCAATCATCGGTATTATCCGTTACTACACCAGAGAAGCGGGTGTACGTAATTTGGAACGGGAAATTTCGAAAATTTGCCGCAAAGCCGTGAAGAAAATTCTGCTGAATAAAGATATCAAGCTTGTGACGGTCACTCAGGATAACTTGAAAGAATTCTTAGGCGTGCAGCGTTTTGATTTCGGTAAAGCTGAAGAAAGTAACCGTATTGGTCAGGTGACCGGTCTTGCATGGACAGAAGTCGGTGGTGATCTGCTGACAATTGAAGCGCAGTCCATGGTCGGTAAAGGGAAATTAACTCAGACCGGTTCGTTGGGCGATGTGATGCAAGAATCGATTCAGGCCGCCATGACCGTGGTTCGATCACGTGCAGACAAATTGGGGATCAATAGTGATTTCCATGAAAAACGTGATATCCATGTGCATGTTCCTGAAGGTGCTACACCGAAAGATGGCCCAAGTGCTGGTACTGCAATGTGTACGGCACTTGTGTCTTGTCTGACTGGTAATCCAGTGAAAGCAGATGTCGCCATGACAGGTGAAATTACATTACGGGGTGAAGTCCTACCGATTGGTGGTTTAAAAGAAAAATTGCTTGCCGCGCATCGCGGGGGAATAAAAACCGTCCTAATCCCGAAAGATAATGAACGTGATCTGGAAGAAATTCCTGACAATGTCATTGCTGATCTGAAAGTCATTCCTGTGCAATGGATTGATGAGGTTCTGTCTGTCGCTTTGGAGCGCGCTCCGTTAGGGGTTGAGTTTGAGTCTCAAAAAGAGTGATATACAGCAAAAATAACTAAAAGTTTACGCTGATTCGCATAAAAAGGCTTGTCAGCGTTTTTTTTGGAGGCCATAGTTACTGACTATGGCTTAAGCCCTGATACAACAAGGCTTTAAGCCATTTTTCAGACTTAATGGAACAAAAAATCACCTTTAAATATAACGATAGGTGAAGAAAGGGGAATCACAGTGAATAAAACACAATTAATCGATAAAATTGCGTCAGATGCTGAAATCTCTAAAGCATCTGCGGGCCGTGCTCTTGATGCATTCATTGATGCAGTCAGTGGTACACTCGAGTCTGGTGAGCAAGTTGCTCTGGTTGGGTTTGGAACATTCAGTGTTCGTACTCGCGCAGCCCGCACCGGTCGTAATCCGAAAACAGGGGATGAGATCCAAATCCCTGAAGCGAAGGTTCCTGCTTTCAAAGCGGGTAAAGCTCTGAAAGACGCGTGTAACTAATTCAGTCGCACAAAATTTTGCTAATTGAGGCAAAATTAAGTCAAACGTTTTGAAAATATGCGCATCATAGTGATGCGCATTTCTTTTTTCTGATATTATCGCCTCATTCGCTTTGAATATAGTTGCTTCTGAAAACTATCCAGAGTTGAACGTCTTTTGATGATAGAAATCATTGACTTCAGAATCGATAGTTTTGAGAAACAGAGTATTTTACTGAGTAAGTGGCCATTAAGCCGGAGAATGATTAAATTATGATGGATCGGTTGCGCGAAGGTGTGAATAGCATCGCGATTAAGATTATCCTTGGATTGATAATCTTGTCATTTGTATTTGCGGGAGTCAGTAGCTACCTGGTTGGTGGTAGTAATAATGCAGCAGCAAAGGTTGGCAGCACAAAGATAGGCCGGGCAGAGTTCGAACAAGCTTATCAAAATGAGCGGAGCAGAATGCAATCACAATTAGGTGATTACTTCTCGAACCTGCTTGCTGATCCGAGTTATGTTGCATCTTTCCGCCGTTCTGTATTAGATAAAATGGTGAATGATGTTCTGCTTGAACAGCATGCCGAAGCGCTGGGTTTAAGAATTAGTGATGAACAGGTCCGTCAGGCGATTGTGGACATGCCACAATTCCAGTCGAACGGCAAGTTTGATCAGGATATTTATCAAACAGCATTGCGTCGTGCAGGCTTTTCTCCTGACTCTTTTGCAACATTCTTAAGAAGTGATTTGTTACGTAACCAACTTCTGACAGCGGTTCAAGCCAGTGATTTTTCTTTGGATAGTGAGGTCGATGCCCAGGCGGCATTGCTTGCTCAGAAGCGGGAAATCAGAACGATTAAGCTTGCAACAGACGATTATGCGAAGAAGATTCAACTCAGTGATGAAGATTTGAATGCATACTACAAATCTCATGAAGACAATTTCATGCGTCCGGAGCAATTCAAAGTTTCCTACCTTGAGTTGTCAGCAAACAAACTGAAGTCATCGATCAAAGTCACGGATAATGAGGCTGAAAAGTATTATCAGGATCATGCTGACCAATATTCGACAAAAGCACAGCGCAAAGTCAGTCATATCCTAGTGAATGATGAGAAACAGGCGGACGCTTTACTGAAACAACTGAAAGGTGGCGCTGATTTCTCAGCACTGGCCAAAAAGGATTCTCAGGATCCGGGAAGTGCCAGTAAAGGTGGTGAGATGGATTGGTTTGAAAAAGGTGCGATGGATCCTGCGTTTGAAGAAGCGGCATTTGCACTGAAGAATGTCGGTGATCTCTCTGGTGTTGTGAAATCGAACTTTGGCTATCACATCATTAAATTGGACGCGCTGAAACCTGCGAAAGTCAAACCTTTTGCAGAAGTTAAAGATGATGTTATCGCATCGATTCGGGACGAGCGGGCGCTTGACCGTTTTTATCAATTACAGAGTGATCTAGAAAAAGTTGCTTTTGAAAGCCCGGATTCTCTGGATGAAGCAGCCAAAGCTATCCAAGAGAAGGTTCATACGACTGATTTTGTGGCGTTGACGGATTTGCCAGAAATTTTGCGTGCTGCGCCAGTTCAGAAAGCGTTAGATAACCCAGAAGTCAAAAATGAAGGTTTAAATTCGTCTGTGGTTGAGGTCGCGCCTGAAGATGTTGTGGTTGTTCGTATTGAAGAGCGTCGCCCAGAAACATTACTGCCTTTCGATACTGTGAAAGCACAGGTTGTAGAGGCGTTGTCTAAAGTGAAGGCTGAGCAGCAAACAGAAGCAATTGCTGAGAAGGTACTTGCCGGCTTAAAACAGGGTGACATGGCAGCACTTGAGAGCAACAAGCTCAAATTTGGTGAGCTAACGATGATTGATCGGAGCTCGCCGCTGGCACGGTCAGTTTTTGCAATGCAAAAGCCACAAGATGGCCAGCCTGTTTACGGACAAACGAAAGATCATCAAGGCAATATTGTATTAGTTGAGCTAACGAAGGTTGAATCTAAGACGGATAAGCAATTAACTCAGCAGCTAGCTGTCCAGATGCAACGGTTGAATCGCCAACAAGATCTCTCTGGTCTTTTGAATATCTTAAGAGAGCAAACCGATATCGAGTATTATCTTGCGACACAGTGATAAGCCGGATGTAACTGATATGTTTGTTGAGACGGGCTACTTTTGTAGCCCGTTTTAATTTGTATCGGTCGGTATCGTATTTTTAGCAAGCTTCGCTAGGATGAGTCTGAAATTTTTAATTTGGAGATAAATCTTATGCTTAAAATATTACTTCTTTCTGTCCTATCAATTATCTGTCTGCCATTACATACCGTCTATGCTGCAGATAAGCCAGCATCCGCTGTGATGAATGAACGCCCCGCCAATGTCGTTAATATCAACAGTGCAACAGCTGAAGAGGTTGCTGCAACACTCAGTGGTATTGGGCTCAAGAAAGCACAAGCTCTCGTCAATTACAGAGAAGAGCACGGGCCATTTACTCAGATAGAGGATATTACGGCAGTAAAGGGAATTGGTCCGTCACTAATCGAGAAGAACCGTCGTCGGATAAGCTTGTAGTCGCAGCCATTGCTCGGATGAAATAGCCTTTACTATTCCTGTGGCAAGCTCATATTTAGATAGATAATCAAGTGCCTATTATATGGGGTGAGACGCTGCTTGATTAACATGATCTATTGCTTGCGGATCATCCACATACAGCCATTTGAGTACAGTTTGCTCTAATAACTGCTTGGTGGTGGGCTTAATCAACCAGCCATCCATCGTTGTTCTTATCTGAGCAATTTCATCATCACCCGATTCTCCAGAAAGCGCAATAATTGGCAGTGTCGGGTGAGTTTCTTTAATGAGTCTACATGCCTTCAAGCCATCCATAACGGGCATTTGAACATCCATGAAAATAATATCGATGGGATGATGGCGAACCATATCAACAGCTTCTTTGCCATTTACAGCTTCGTAAACTGTAAACTGAAGGGATTCCAAATAGAGCTTTGCCAATGCCCGTTGTGTTGAATTATCGTCAGTCACCAATGCGATTCTCTGTTTCTGATTTATTGATACAGCATGAGTGGATTTTGACCGTTCAGGTATTGGTATTTCTGACTCGTTCATTTGAGGCTGAGTCTGGAGAGCTTCTTGTGTGACGTGAGGAAAGGTGAGCGTAAATCTTGTATATTCACCGTAAACTGATTGGCACTGAATGTCACCACCAAAGAGTTTCATTGCTCTTTTGCAGTAGCTTAAGCCTAAACCACTTCCCCCTTTTTTCTGGTAAGTGAAGAATTCATCAAAAATTCTATGTATAATTTGTGGTTCAATCCCCGGGCCGTAGTCGGTGATATGGAGTTGGTTATTTTTGAGGCCTGAGGTTAATTCAATATCAATTCTACTCTGAGGTGACGAATCAAAATAGTAGATGGCATTTCTTAATAAGTTAAAAATAATAAAATCGAATAAGGTCTTATTTACATGCACTTGGAAGTCAATATTTGATTTGATGCTCACCCGAGTTTTCTTTTCTTCCGATTCATAAGCAAAATCATTCACTGCAAGGTTTAATAATTTTGTAATCGAAAAAGTAGCCATATTTTGATAATTGATCAGCGTTTGGTTCACTTCTCGTAAAATAATATCAATGAGCTGATTACCATGTTGGACTGCGTCAATGCCTCGTTGAATTTCATTCTTTATCTCTGTAGGTAGAGATATGTTAGAACCAAAATTCGCTAAGTTTTCTAAATGAAGTTGAACTTGAGCAAGAGGATTTCTCATTTCATGCGCTATCGATTTGGCCATTACCTGAGATTGGTTAATACGAGACTGATAGTTAATATATGTCTGAGCATTTTTTAATAACTTTTGCAGAGCATTTATTTCTTCGTTTGAGTATAAAGAACCATCATTTTTATGCGGAGATATGAATAGTTGTGATATGGAGTTATGGTCATCATATAACGGAATTACAACTGCATTTTTATTTTTTGACATATGTTCATAAATAATATTTATGTCTCTGTCGTTAAAGCTTTTCATGTATTGAACTAGCTCATCGAAAACTAGTATAGGGTTATATCTGTGTATATAATTTTCATATATTTCTTTTGAATCTATATTGGATGTTATTTTTATTTTATTTCTTTCTATGTTTAATAACTGAGTTAAACTATCTAAAGCTTTCTGAGGTGATGATTGAAAATCATTACTTAAGGCTAATATCTTTTTACTTGGTATGTTTTTTTCTCCGTAAATAAATAAACTACAGTATTGGGAGAAGAATAACCATATTTTATGTATTATCAATCCATAAAATAGACACCAAGCTAATACAAATGAAATATTGTCTATATGTAGTAATGAATTTATAATAAATATTGGTAAAAAAAGTGTTATAACTGATAAGAAAGCAGTTGTTGCTATGTAGAATAAATAATGCCAACTGTAGAATCGATAGAATAATGCTGCATATCCCATAAGGAGAAGTTCTGTAATTGATAAGACGGGAGGTAACCAAGTTAATGAAAAATCATGAAATATGTAGGTAGAGAAAATATGAATACTAGCGGTTGATATCATGAAGACAATAATTCCCACTGACATATACATTGATTTTATATGTTTTATTTTATTGTCTGTTTTTCTGCGGAAATTAAATAAATTTAAAATTGACAACGATGTGAATAAAATTAAGGTGGAAAAGAAGAAAGGGGTACCAGAACCAAAGTGTATCGTAAAATTACTAGGTGAAAAAATATCCACATACGTCACCGTATAATTATCTAAAAAATTGACATATATTGCATACGGAGTAAATAAAACAATCAATAGAAATTGCCATAATTTTATTCTGTTATTTTTATTATCGGAAATAAGACGGCATGAAAAGTGAAAGGCAGAGCTAAATGCCATATAAGAAAATATATTAGCAGCCTTTGCCATAGATATAGCCCATTGTTCTCCATTAATAATAAGCAGCTCTGTATGAAAATAAGTATTACTTAAAATCCATAGGATGATGAATATCATATAGATAACATATGGATAATAAAGAACTTTAAGGGTATGCAGTCCTTGCTTGAGTGTCGTATATAAAAAATAAACTAACCATAAAAAACTAATGGATGCGGCACCTAGCAATAATAGAGCTTTTGGATAAAGTATGTTATCAATTAACAACATCCACTCCTATCTATTGGAGAGTTCGATTCCTCTATTTTACCGATATTTTTTCATGATTGTTAAGAAGGACTTACTACGTGTTAGATTTTTTACCAACAGCACAAAATACTTAATAATAATTTTTATTTTTATCAATAAGTGGTTTTGTAAGGTAATTATACTTCAAAAATTTCCTATTAATTCATCTTGTTGTATCCATTTATCTAGTATCTCTTCCAGTAGTTTCTGTGTGGTTGGTTTGAGCAATCGGTCATCCATAGTTTGAGTAATTTGATTGATTTCTTGTTCCCCAGACTCTCCTGAAAGTGCGATAACGGGAAGGTTAGGGTACATAGATTTGATCTGTTTACAAGCTTCAAAACCATCCATTATGGGCATTTGAATATCCATAAAAACGATATCAATAGACTTTTGAGATACGATATCAATGGCCTGTTGACCATTTTCTGCTTCATATATCTCTGCGCCAGTTTTCTTTAAATATAGTTTTACAAGAGCTCTTTGCACCTGATTATCATCTGTTATAAGAATCTTTCTTATTGGGGAGGTAATGTTAATGTTGTTACGGTAATTCATTCTTTCTTCATTTAAATCTAGGTCTAATTGTCGAAGGAAATTATTTTGGGAAGATGTATGTAAAGGCAATGGTTTTACATAAGGAAAAATAAGAGAAAACTCTGTATACTTCCCGTAGACTGAATGGCATTCAACTTGCCCATTAAATAGCTTCATTGCCCTTTTACAGTAGCTTAAGCCTAATCCACTACCTTCTCTCTTTTGGTATGTGAAGAACTCATCAAAAATTCGCTGGATAATTTGTGGTTCAATCCCAGGTCCATAGTCTTTGAAAAATAATTTATTTTGTTTATTACCTGATTCTAATCTAATTTCAATTTTGTTGTCAGGATAATCATTAAAGTAACAAATTGAATTTTTGAGTAAGTTAAAAATGATAAATCCAAATAATGTTTCATTTACTTGGACAATGAAATCATTATCAGAATAAAAATAAATTCTTGATTTAATCTCATTTGATTCATATGCATAACTGTTAATTGCCTGATTAACTAAAGAAGAGATTTGATGGGATTCTATATTATTGTTATTTATTATGGATTGATTTGATTCATAAAGAATCATATCAATCATCTGATTTCCATGTTGTATTGAATCTCTGCCTCGTTGAATTTCTTCACGGAAACCGCTAGGTGTACCTATACTATTTGCAATATTGTCAATATTTTCAAGGTGTAATAATATTTGAGATAATGGATTGCGCATTTCATGAGCAATTGACTTCGCCATTGCTCGAGCTTGTTTCACATGATGTTCACTACGAATATATGACTGTACTTTGCTAAAGAGTTTTTGAAGAGCTGATATTTCCTCATTAGAGTAGAGTGATCCGTTACTTTTATGAGGGGAAAATAGCAATTGAGATACAGTGTTATGGTGATCATATAATGGAAGGATCATTGCTGCATTATGTTTCGACATCTGTTCTCTGATCAGATTCAGCCTTTGATTTCTTGTATTATTAAAATGATAGTTGACTTCTTCAAGGAGTAGTACTGAGTCGTCTTGGATCAAGTAAGTTGCATAAAGCTCATTAGATTGTGCATCAGAAATCAGAATTGTCTGTTCTTTCTCCAAGTTTAGTAGTTGTGCCAGTTTATATATAGCATCTTGTGTAGAATATTGAAAATCATTAGACAGACTTAAAATTTTATGAACAGGAGTCTCGGTATCTCTATAAATTAATAAGCTAGAGCATTGAGAAACTCTAGCCCAAGTATAACGAATTGTTATGCCACACATTAAACACCATATGGATAGAAGAAGAATGTGTTCTAATATATTGAATACTTGAGAAAATATCCAAATGGGAATTATATATAGGCATAATGTTAATAAAGCATTACATGATAGATACAATAAATATTTCCAACTATAGAATCGATGAAATATTACTGCATAACCCATGAGGAAGAGTTCAATAATTGAAAATGCTGGCGGTAACCATGTAAATGAAAAATCACTGAATACGGTTGTGATAAATACATGTATAACAGCTGTTGATATCATAAAAATCACGATACCTATAACCATGTAGGTAGATTTTACTCGTTTTAATTTATTACTACTCTTACTGAGCCCAAGTGTATTAAATAATGTCAAAAAGGTAAAAAGTATTAGCAGAGAAAAGAATATAGGAGTCTCAGGACCGAAATGGATAGTAAATTCACTTGGTGATTCAACTATAACGCTGACCACTGTAAGCCCGGGGGCTAAGTTGACATAAAACGCATAAACTGTACTTACAGTGATTAAAGCTAGCTGCCATTTTTTTATACTGTGATTTTCATTAAGAGATTTTAGCCGACATGAAAAATGAAAGGCAGAGCTAAAGGCTAGAAATGAGAAGATATTCGCTGCTTTAGCCATGAATACTCCACCAGTATTACCGAAATCAACTAGCCATCCTGTATGAAAATAGGCGTTGCTCATAATCCAAATTGTGATGAAGAAAGTATACATAACGTATGGATAGTATAATGTTTTTAACATATCCAAACTTTGTTGAATCGAACAACGAAGAAAATAAATAAGCCACCCGAGACTGAAGAAAGCAGTACTCAGTAGCAGAAGTGCTTTAGGGTACATTAGATGATGAATGAATGATTCAAACAAGTTTTGTTTCCTCAGCTTTTTTTCGTCGACCAGTTATTAGCGATTTATATTCGCTATAATTATACTGATTTAAGGCGTTTCCTAATTCTTCATTTAACCAAAAACCTTTATAGGTCAGAACATTTTCCTGATTAATATCACAGTAGCTACGATTGAGATAACAGACTCGATCCAATACCCTATATAAATTAAGCATGATAGGTTGTTCGATAATCGTAAATGATAGTTTTTTTCCATACTTAACCAGTTGTTTCATTAATAGTTTTTGGCAGAGATAAAGAAGAAAAAAGCGCAAGTTTTTTGAGCCGCTTACCGTTAAGCGCAAAACTTCACATACGGCATCGGTGTTCTTGATACATGACGAAAATGATAGCTCACATTCTAACTCAACCTGTTGCATTATACTATCGTGAAATAAGCCAGTGTTATATAGAAGCTCTTTGGTATCAATTGAAAGACAAGAGTGCCATCCATTTCCCTGAAAAAAAGGGTCAAATGTTAACCAAGAATCTCGCTCATGCCAGTGTTGGATAAGGGCTGTAGAAACAATGAGTGGATATGGAGAGTCCTTTGTGTGATAGAGAATAAAATGACTCCCTCGCTGCGATAAATGGAGGCAGAACAACATTTCGTACCACTTTTGTTCGATAATAAAAACATCGATATTGATTAAGCTTATGGCATCAGAAAGTTTCAAGGCTACATGACTGTGCAATGTTAAAAAGAACCGATGATCGGTTTCAATCCGATCAACTATCTCCGACTGATAGCTGTATTCATCTATTGGAGGTGAAGAGCAGGACGCCAATGATACAGCCTGATTCCGTTGTAGTATATGAAAGCGCTCATAAGCGGCCCAGCAAGCAAGCAAATTGCCAAAATTTTTTATCGCGATAACTTCAACATCATGCCAAAACTTAGGAATGGTTGAGATAGGAAAATTCAGGATATGCTGGATAGATTTGGGATGTTCAAAAAGTGCTGCTAAATTACCACAAGAAAGCTCTGGGTAAATATTTGTAATTTCTAGCTTTCTTGTTTTGACTAGCTCATCGAATCCAGAAAATTCTGATGTATTTTGGAGTTGTAATTCTATTTCTATGAAAAAATTGTTGGAGAGTTGTTGATTCCAGATTCTGTTGTCTGTTTGATCGTGTTCTGACGTTGCTGAATGCACAATAACCTGCCTTAAAATTCATGAAAAGCATATGCCTATCGTGATGCTACCACCTCCTCTTTAATGATTCGAGTTGCTTATTGATACTTTTGAATATTTTTGTGATGAATTTTTTATTATCTAACTATATTGTGAAAATAAGAAGGATATGGAAGATTTAAAATCCCCTATGGCTCCTGAGCCGTTGAGTCTTTATAATGCGGCACCGGCAAGGTGCGGATTTTAGCCGCAATCATTTGAATAGTGGAGTAAGACATGTCTTCTTATACACCGGTGATTACCGTTGATGGACCGAGTGGCGCCGGGAAAGGTACACTTTGTATGTGTATCGCTAAAGCGTTGGGGTTTGACCTGCTTGATTCCGGCGCATTGTATCGTGTACTGGCTCTGGCTGCGATTCATCATGGTGTTGATACCGAATCTGAAGATGCTTTAGTGCCTTTGGCAACGCATTTGGATGTTGAATTTGTCGCTGAAGGGCAACTGGTCAAAGTGATTCTGGAAGGTGAGGATGTTTCCAGAGAACTTCGTAAGGAAGAAACTGGCATGGCAGCTTCTAAGGTTGCTGCTTTCCCCCGAGTGCGAGAAGCGCTTTTGCGACGTCAGCGCGCGTTTGTTAAAGAGACTGGACTCGTTGCCGATGGCCGAGATATGGGAACGATTGTTTTCCCTGAAGCGGAAGTCAAAATATTCTTGGATGCCAGCTCAGAAGAGCGGGCAAAAAGGCGTTATAACCAGTTGCAACTTAAAGGGCTTGATGTTAAATTTGATGACCTTTTAAGCGAAATTCGTGAACGTGACGAAAGAGACCGAAATCGTCCCGTTGCGCCGTTGCGTCCCGCTGATGATGCATTGGTTCTTGACTCAACGTTTATGTCTATCGAGCAAGTTCTCGAAACATCGCTACAATATATAGAATCTAAACTGGCGGTTCGCTAGCAATGTGCTAGGCAACGGTCAGCGCAGAACGTCGATCGCAAGGATGATGATTGGCGAAATTCATAACCCCATGCGGTAGGATACCCGTGGACGTTTAATATTTTGAAGATGAAATAAATGACTGAATCTTTTGCTCAACTCTTTGAAGAGTTTCTAAACGAGACTGAATTCCAGACTGGTACTATTGTTAAGGGTACTGTTGTTGCTATCGAGAACGGTTTTGTTCTTGTTGATGCAGGTCTGAAGTCTGAATCTGCAATCCCTGCTGAACAGTTCAAGAACGCTGCCGGCGAACTTGAAGTTGAAGTCGGTTCTGAAGTCGATGTTGCGCTGGATGCAGTAGAAGACGGTTTCGGTGAAACTCAACTTTCTCGTGAGAAAGCGAAACGCCACGAAGCTTGGATCGTTCTTGAGAAAGCATACGAAGAAGCTGAAACTGTTGTCGGTATTATCAATGGTAAAGTGAAAGGCGGTTTTACTGTTGAACTGAACGGTATTCGTGCTTTCCTTCCTGGCTCTCTGGTTGATGTTCGTCCAATTCGTGATACTGCTCACTTGGAAAACAAAGAGCTAGAGTTCAAAGTAATTAAGCTGGATCAGAAACGCAACAACGTTGTTGTTTCTCGCCGTGCTGTTATCGAATCTGAAAACAGTGTTGAGCGTGATGAACTGCTTGAAACACTACAAGAAGGCACAGAAGTTAAAGGTATCGTTAAGAACCTGACTGATTACGGTGCATTCGTTGATCTTGGTGGTGTTGACGGTCTTCTGCACATCACTGATATGGCTTGGAAACGTGTTAAGCATCCATCTGAAATCGTCAACGTTGGTGACGAAATCCTGGTGAAAGTGCTGAAGTTCGATCGTGATCGTACACGTGTATCACTTGGTCTGAAACAACTGGGTGAAGATCCATGGGTTGCAATTGCAAAACGTTACCCAGAAGGTCACAAACTGACTGGTCGTGTGACTAACCTGACTGATTACGGCTGCTTCGTTGAAATTGAAGAAGGTGTTGAAGGTCTGGTTCACGTTTCAGAAATGGATTGGACGAACAAGAACATCCACCCATCTAAAGTTGTCAACGTCGGTGACGAAGTTGAAGTGATGGTTCTGGATATCGATGAAGAACGTCGTCGTATTTCTCTGGGTCTGAAACAGTGTAAAGCTAACCCATGGCAACAATTCGCTGAAGCTCAGGCTAAAGGCGATAAAGTGACAGGTAAGATCAAGTCTATCACTGACTTTGGTATCTTTATCGGTCTGGATGGTGGCATCGACGGTCTGGTTCACTTGTCTGATATCTCTTGGAATGTTCCTGGAGAAGAAGCGGTTCGTGAATACAAGAAAGGCGATGAAATCTCTGCTGTTGTTCTTGCTGTTGATGCAGAGCGTGAGCGTATTTCTCTTGGCGTTAAGCAAATGGAGAACGACCCATTCAACGCATATGTTGCTGATAACAAAAAAGGCACACTAGTCAATGGTACTGTTACTGCAGTTGATGCGAAAGGTGCTACAATTGAACTAGAAGATGGCGTTGAAGGTTACATCCGTGCTTCTGAAGTATCTCGTGACCGTGTTGAAGACGCATCTCTCATCCTGAGCGTTGGTGATAGTATTGAAGCGAAATTTACTGGTGTAGACCGTAAGAACCGCGTAATCAACCTATCTGTCAAAGCGAAAGATGAAGCAGAAGAGCAAGAAGCAATGGCTTCACTGAACAAGCAAGATGAAGGCGCGTTCGGTAATGCTATGGCTGATGCTTTCAAGGCTGCTAAAGGCGAATAATTTAATTCGCAAAAAAGGAGCCAGATTGGCTCCTTTTTTTTGGTTAGGATTTTGATGCTGATATTGCAAATAAGAAGAGGGAAACTATGACGAAGTCTGAATTAATTGAAAGATTGTGCGCAGAGCAAACTCATCTGTCCGCGAAAGAAATCGAAGATGCCGTGAAAGATATTATCGAGCATATGGCGACATCGTTGGAGCAAGGTGACAGAATAGAGATTCGTGGCTTTGGCAGTTTCTCTCTGCATTATCGTGAGCCTCGCACTGGACGTAACCCTAAAACAGGTGAAAAAGTTGAACTGGATGGCAAATATGTTCCTCACTTTAAGCCTGGCAAAGAGCTTAGAGAGCGCGTTAATAGTGCACTCTGATTTTTGCAAACGAATCTGTGCGGCATATCATTTGATATGCCGTTTTTTTGGATACGATATTATCAATTATCATGGTATGGATGGTGATTTTCTTGCATAATCAGGGGTGCCAATAACTGATGCAGGTTTTCCCGTTATGAGAGTCCTAAAAATCATTTTCCTTCTTGTTCTCTTCCTTGTTGCCTTAGCTCTGGGCGCTCAAAATCAAGAAGTTGTCACGTTTAACTACTTAGTAGCAAAAGGTGAATTTCATCTGTCTTGGCTTTTGGGAGCAGTTTTTGTGACTGGTTTTGCCATAGCATGGCTTATCTTTGGTAGTTTGCATCTTAGAGCAAAACTACAGATTCGTCGTTTGAATAAGCAACTGAGTAAGAGTGAAACTCAGCGATCAGTTGCGAAAGAGAAACTCAATATCGGATAATATAGCTCGATGTTAGAAATACTCTTCTTGTTATTGCCGATCGCCGCTGCTTATGGCTGGTACATGGGGCACCGTAGCGCTCAGCAGGACAAGCAGAAGCAATCCCACCAAATCTCCCGTCAGTATGTTACGGGGCTTAACCTGTTGTTATCTGATCAATCAGATAAAGCGGTTGATCACTTTATCGAACTACTTCAGGTCGATGATGAGACGATTGACACACATTTAGCGCTCGGTAACTTATTTCGTTCCCGAGGTGAAGTCGATCGCGCTATTCGAATTCACCAGAATCTGATCTCTCGCTCAGGATTAACGATTGAGCAGAAAAATCTCTCGCTTCAGCAACTGGCAAAAGACTATATGGTTGCCGGGTTTTTGGATCGAGCTGAGCGGATTTTCGAGCAGCTCATTGATGAGCCAGAGCATCGAGAGTCAGCTTTACTCCAGTTAACTTCGATTTATCAGCAAACTCGGGAGTGGATGAAAGCAATCGAATGTGCTCATGCCTTGGTTAAACTTGGTCGCAAAAAAATGCGTAAGAGTATTGCTTACTTCTGGTGTGAGCTCGCTGCTGATGCGCAATCGATGCGTGATGACATGAAAGCGATACAAATATACAAAAAAGCGCTGTCGGAAGATCCGAAATGTGTCAGAGCCAGTATTGGATTAGGAAAGCTTTATCTGGAAAAAGAAGATTATCGAAATACGATTCGTTATATGGAGATGGTGCTTGAGCAGGATGTCGATTATGTCGCTGAAATTTTACCGACGCTTGCTGAGTGTTATCACCGTTCTGGTCATGAGCAGGGATTGATCGATTTTTTAAGAAAATGTATTGCCCAACAGGCAGGTGCCTCCGCCGAGTTAATGTTGGCTCAATTAGTGGCTCACCATGAAGGCGTGGGAGCCGCACTCGATTTACTGACCAAGCAATTGGTGAAAAATCCAACTATGAAGGGTTTTTACCGCCTGATGGATTACCACTTAGCGGAAGCTGAAGAAGGGCGGGCGAAAAAAAGTTTATCGGCATTACAGATCATGGTCGGTGAGCAGATGAGGATAAAACCTTATTATCGTTGCCGAAAATGTGGTTTCTCTTCTCACTCACTGTATTGGCACTGTCCATCGTGTAAGAGTTGGGGAGAGGTTAAACCGATTCGAGGGTTAGACGGAGAGTGAGGACTGCTCCTGAAACGAGAATTGAATTGAGATATAACATAAACAGAGGAGAAAAAATGGGCGAGCCGAGAGTCATTGTGGCACTGGATTATGATAATCAGGCCGAAGCGTTACGTTTTGTTGATCGGATCGATCCCCAGCGTTGTCGTTTGAAAGTCGGGAAAGAAATGTTTACGTTATTCGGACCTGATTTTGTTCGCGCATTACATCAGCGTGGCTTCTCCGTTTTTCTGGATCTGAAATTTCACGATATCCCGAATACGTGTGCCAAAGCTGTTCGGGCTGCGGCTGAACTGGGTGTCTGGATGGTGAATGTCCATGCCAGTGGTGGTCAACGGATGATGACTGCTGCCCGGGAAATACTCGAACCTTATGGCGCAGATAGGCCGATACTGATTGGTGTAACGGTCTTAACCAGTATGTCACAACATGATTTGGTTGATATCGGGTTGAATGTACCTCCTCAAGAACAAGTGCTTCGGCTTGCATCATTGACAAAAAACTCAGGGCTGGATGGTGTGGTATGTTCTGCTCAGGAAGCTCGTCAGCTCAAAGAGCAACTGGGCCAGTCATTTCAGTTGGTGACGCCTGGTATTCGTCCTGCAGGCAGTGATGTTGGCGATCAACAGCGGATTATGACCCCTCAGGATGCCATTTCGGCGGGCTCTGATTATTTGGTGATTGGTCGGCCGATTACTCAGGCACAAGATCCGGCTTCGGAACTGGAGAATATTAACCATTCACTCGATTTATCATAAACCGGTCGATTGTTCTGCTGTGATGACAGTTTGATTGATGTGAAATAGGGGCTTTTAGCCCCTATTTCTTTCATATCGATTTATGATGGTGAGGGGAAAATTTTCCCAGCGATTCAGCAGGGGACCCCACTATGGAATCTGAACAGCGGGTCCGGAGATAGAATCAGTTCAGCTTCGGCCTTTCCTATCATATCGATCCGCTGAGAAATATCTTGTGACGCAATTTGCTGAGCCAATGTTAAGTAGTCCTGATAATGTCGGGCTTCAGAACGTAACAACGACACATAAAATTTAGCGATATCGTCATCCATATGTGGGGCGAGTTTGGCAAATCGTTCACATGATCGTGCCTCAATGTAGGCTCCGATAATTAATTTGTCGATGAGCGCATCTGGTTCATAGGTTTTTACTTGTGATAATAATCTTTTTGCATAACGACCCGCAGGAATGTTTGCATAGGCAATCCCTTTTTTCTCCATGATCTCGAGTACTTGATAGAAATGATGGAGCTCTTCTTTGATCAATAAAACCATTTTGTCGATTAAATCTTGGCTGTATGACGAATCGGCTTTTGCCATGATGGTTTTGGATAGCTGGCTTTTTCCTTTCAGTTCAGCCAGCGAGCCTAATTTGCGATAAGCAAAATTTTCATAAGGTTCAAACCATGCGAGTAAAGCCGATGCACTTGTTTTATCGACGGCATACTTACGGATGAGATACATTGCTGATTGTCCTGCTTTCAATTCACACAGCAGATGATCAATCAAAATGACTTTTAAATTTTCTGGTTTTTGAGCTTCATTAACCCACGCTTCGGGGGTTTCACATTGTAGAAAATTATGGATAGGCTGAAGTAGTTGTTGGTATTGGTCGTGACTGTTCATGGTTCTTTAACTTAAAAAGGCCGCCGGAGCGACCTATCATGCATAGGTATAATTCAAAGAAAGGGGGAGAGGGTAACTACCACTTTTTCTTTTCACCGAAGAGCGCTTCCATATCGTCATCTCGCTCTCGATCGCCCTGACTTTCCATGGATGTTTTTTTCTGTTGACGCTTGTTCTCAAGTTCATCGTACATCGATTGCAGTTTTTCCCGAGCTTGATTTGAATAAGCATCATTTTTCGTACTGAGAACATCAATACCTTTCTTCAAGAGTTGAATCGCCGTTCCCGGTTGCCCGCGTACAATCGATTCATTGGCGCGTTTGATGACATTTTCAATATTGATTCGTATCTGAATCATTTCCAAACGTGCGTTCTCGGTCACGTATGATTGCGTATCCAGACGTCCTTTATTATGCTCACTGCGGATTGTATCTCTCAGACGCTTGACGAGCTTGAGCATGGTAATCGCTTGCTTATCATTGGTCGGAGACTTAAATGTTGTGCTGTCCTGATTGGGATGATTGTCACGCAGATTTTTTACTTGTCCCTGCATGTTTTCGATGCGATGTGCCAGTTGCTTATTTTTTGGGTCTAGCTCATGCATATTTTGTAGCGCATCCAGAATCCGATTATTCAGACAGAGCAACAAGTCCTTACTGTAAGGGACGTGGTGGGCATTGCCTATTAGATCCTCAGTGGCGTCAATGATTGCGACATAACGAGTAGACTCGTGTTTTTTTGCTGTTTCAACTTTGACCTTATACTGCAACATAATGTTGTAGCCTAAAATCAGAAGGAGCAATACGCCAACCAAGGCAATGATTAATCCTATACTCATAGTTCCTGCATCAATCCGTACATCGTGAGTTCAACCAGTCTAAAGATTCAAAGGAGTCAAAATCCTTGACGGTAAGTTCGTATAGCATAATAAAATTTATCGTGTTCTACCAATGAATCCCCCATTATTCTTTAATAGATCACTTAATTATTCAGTGAATGAAGCTTCAACTTGTGGAAAAGTTCCAATTATTTTCCAACTTGCAGTCAAAAAGGGTATAAATTCTCCCCATTAAGCATTATAACTAATGATTATATAAAATGCCTAAGTTTGTAATTTGCTTCAGAGATAACGGGGTTGACATGAAGCTACAGCAGTTAAAATACATTGTGGAGGTAGTGAACCATAATTTGAATGTTTCAGCTACAGCCGAAAGTTTGTATACATCTCAACCAGGGATTAGTAAGCAAGTTCGTTTACTTGAAGATGAGCTTGGGATTCAGATCTTTGAACGTAGCGGCAAACATCTGACTCAGGTTACTTCTGCCGGAGAAGATATCGTTAAAATTTCACAGGAAATTCTTTCTCGGGTTGAAAGTATTAAAGCGGTTGCCAGTGAACATACCCATCCTGAAATGGGGACATTAAACATTTCGACAACCCATACACAAGCCCGTTATGCGCTGCCGGATGTGATCAAAGGGTTTACTGCCCGATACCCTAAAGTGTCTCTGCATATGCATCAGGGCACTCCGAGTCAAATGTCAGAAGCGATTGCGAAAGGGATTGCCAACTTTGCGATTGCAACAGAAGCACTGCACTTATATCAGGATGCAATCATGCTACCGTGTTATCACTGGAATCGTTCGATTGTGGTCCCTAAAGGGCATCCTTTAGCACAGCGGGATAAGTTGAGCATTGAAGAGTTAGCGACCTATCCTTTGGTGACTTATGTCTTTGGATTTACAGGGCGGTCTGAATTAGATATGGCCTTTAATCAGGTTGGATTGAGTCCGAGAGTTGTATTTACAGCAACGGATGCCGATGTCATTAAAACATATGTCCGAATCGGTATGGGGGTCGGAGTGATTGCCAGCATGGCCGTTGATAAAATTCGAGATGCAGATTTAGTGGCAATTGATGCCAGCCACATTTTTGGTTCAAGCACCACAAGTATCGGTTTTCGTCGAGGAACCTTTCTGCGTTCTTATATGTTTGATTTTATGGAACGTTTTGCGCCTCATTTAACTCGTCCGGTGGTGGAACAAGCGATTTCTCTGAAATCGAATCAGGAAATTGATGAGATGTTTAAGGATATTCAGTTGCCTGTGCGCTGATACGAGAGAGCGTTTTATTCTTGATTCAGTCGTCAGTTTGTGGAAAATTTGGTGCAAGGTGTAAATAAGTCGATATTATTTGCTCTTTTTGTCGTTTTTCACACTTGACGTTCAGAGGTTTGTAACCTTTACAATCATGCCTGCTTTCGCAAATATACCGTCAGCAGTAGGAAGAATGGATGCGCCTACGGTGATGTCATTCTCGTCAGAGAAGCAGACACCAATACTGGTGTTTGTTATTGGTGTTTGTTGCAACAGAATGTTGGCGACCTTGAGATATCGTTTCTCCTCGACATGGGATCACGTCATACCGATTCGGTATGGACGATATTTGATGTTTTTGGTCTGCCAATCATCATCCTGACCTCTTATTTGTATTTGGTTGTATTCACTGGGTGTTTGTATAATATATCGAATATATGACTAGTGTTATGTTAGTCCTGTAACTTGAGATATTTTGTGTTAAAAAATTGTTGTATGTTTTTGCAAGGAAGTAAATAAGGTGGAATAAACATGGCAGACAACTATAAAAAGCCGTCCAAGGATTTAGACCGGATTGATCGCAACATTTTGAATGAGTTGCAGAAAGATGGCCGGATTTCAAATGTAGAATTATCCAAACGGGTTGGATTATCTCCGACGCCCTGTTTGGAGCGTGTAAGACGACTTGAGCGTCAGAACTATATTACCGGATACACTGCACTCCTGAACCCGCAGTATCTGGATGCGTCACTTCTTGTTTTTGTTGAGATCACGTTGAACCGTGGTGCACCGGATGTATTTGAACAATTCAATACCGCGGTGCAAAAACTGGACGACATTCAGGAATGTCATCTTGTTTCAGGCGATTTTGACTATTTGTTGAAAACTCGGGTATCGGATATGGGCGCTTATCGTAAGCTTTTGGGCGATACATTACTCCGATTGCCCGGTGTGAATGATACGCGCACCTATGTGGTGATGGAAGAAGTGAAGCAAACAAATCAGCTAGTCATTAAAGTTCGTTAGCTGGAAAGCAAGTCTCGAATATCTTTCTGTATTCTGACTTAACGACATTGGGTTTTAGCTGATGTTATGGTTAAATCACAACATAAACCGAGCGGCTTGGGCCGCTCGGACTGTTTTTATTTCAATTCATGTTGCGCATAATGCTTTGACATGAGGCTTAGGCAAAAAGTTGGTTATGTTCAAAGAGAACAAAAGTAAAGTCGAAACCATTATCAAAACCAGAGCTGAGGTCACGACTTCACCGCGCTTAAATGGCGTTCAACGGCTGAAAGAGAGTGTTTTGATTTTGGCTGTCCTCCTCTCCGTTTTCTTCTCCGTGGCTTTATTGACATTTAGCCCTGCAGATCCGTCTTGGTCTCAGACTGCCTGGGGAGGCGAATTGCATAATGCCGGTGGATATATCGGTGCCTGGATCGCTGATACACTTTTCTTTACCTTTGGTTCACTGGCATACCCGCTCCCTTTCGTGATTACACTGATTGTATGGGGAGGACTTCGCTCCCGAGATGACGATGAATCTTTCGATTTTATGCTCTGGGGAACTCGCTTACTCGGCTTTGTGGTCGTTCTTCTGACGAGTTGTGGCCTTGCCGACATCAATTTTGATGATCTGTGGTATTTCTCTTCCGGCGGTGTCGTGGGGGATGTTTTGAGTAGTCTGGCGCTGCCCACATTTAATGTCTTGGGCAGTACGTTGATTTTCCTGTTTCTCTGGGGCGCCGGTTTTACATTACTGACCGGTATTTCATGGCTAACGATTGTTGAGTGGCTTGGTGATCAAGCCATCGCTTTGGCGCAAAAATGTGTGGCACTGTTTCGCAAAGGGGAGAAAGAGACCATTTTGTCCCCGGGAATTGAATCATCGGCTGCTTTACTTGAACGTGATATGCAAAATCGTCTGTCGCCGACTGAACCTGAACCTGTTGCTGAATCGAACACCATTAATACGACCGTATCAGAATCGGTCAATGATTCTCCTGCTGACAATGCTTTTACTGACGAGCAGGTTCGTCGTTTTAATATTCACATGCCTCAACAAGGTGTTGAGAACGATGTATCTCAAGATCAACAGGTTGCAACGGAAATCAATGATGACTGGCCCGAACGGAATACTCAGTTTTCTGCAACGATCGAGGAGTTGGATAAGGCCGCACAGCAACATAATGATTTTGCTGAAGGCGACTGGCGTGATCACTCAATTGATGATCGCTCCGTTGCTACCGAGCCCACCAGTCATGTGGGATCGTTTGACATTGATATGAGTGATCACGGTCCGACAATCTCTGATTTAGATGTATTCGATGATGAGCCGGATGTCTCTGAGCCGGAAGAGGATTCAGATGAAGATGTGGTTGCTTTCCAAAATTTAGTCTCTGAAGCAAAGAAAACCGAATTGGCGAAACAAAATCCGTTTCTGATGCAGCCGACGGTCGATCTACCAACACCAACAGAGCCATTACCAACCTTAGAGTTGTTGTATCATCCTGAGAAGAGAGAAAATTTTATTGATCAGGATATGCTGACGGAAGTGGCAAGACTGGTTGAGTCTAAGCTATTGGATTATAAGATTCAGGCCAGTGTTGTCGGGATTTATCCCGGTCCGGTGATTACTCGATTTGAACTCGACTTAGCCCCGGGGGTGAAAGTGAGTCGAATTTCCGGATTATCGACAGACTTGGCTCGTTCTTTGTCGACCCCTGCGGTTCGGGTTGTCGAAGTGATTCCGGGAAAACCGTATGTTGGCTTGGAACTGCCAAACTTGAGTCGTCAGACGGTCTACCTTTCTGATGTCGTGAGTAGTGATAAATTTAAGCGGTCAAAATCTCCGACGACGATTGTGCTCGGTCAAGATATTGCCGGTGATGCCGTCATTGCCGATTTGGCGAAAATGCCGCACGTATTGGTTGCCGGTACAACGGGCTCAGGTAAGTCTGTCGGTGTGAACGTCATGATCCTGAGTATGCTTTATAAAGCGACGCCGGAAGAAGTCCGGTTTATCATGATTGACCCGAAAATGTTGGAACTTTCTGTGTATGAAGGGATTCCGCATCTGCTCTCTGAAGTTGTGACCGATATGAAGGATGCCGCCAATGCACTACGCTGGTGTGTGGCTGAAATGGAGCGCCGTTATAAGCTGATGTCGGTTGTCGGGGTCCGAAACATTAAAGGTTTCAATGAAAAGTTGGATATGGCAGCGAAGGCCGGGCATCCGATTCATGATCCACTCTGGAAAGAGGGGGATAGCATGGATGCAGAGCCGCCGCTACTGGAGAAATTACCTTTTATCGTCGTTGTCGTTGATGAATTTGCCGATTTGATGATGGTGGTTGGCAAAAAAGTTGAAGAACTCATTGCCCGATTGGCACAGAAAGCAAGGGCTGCGGGGATCCATTTGATTCTCGCAACCCAGCGTCCTTCGGTTGATGTGATTACCGGGTTGATTAAAGCGAACATCCCGACTCGGGTTGCATTTACCGTCTCAACGAAAACGGATTCTCGGACCATTCTCGATCAGGGCGGCGCCGAATCTTTATTGGGAATGGGGGATATGCTGTATTTACCGCCCGGCTCCAGCCACACTATCCGTGTTCATGGGGCATTCGCTTCCGATGATGATGTTCATGCCGTTGTCAATAACTGGAAGGCGAGAGGCCAACCCAACTACATTGCAGAAATCGTTAGCGGGGACCAAGGGCCAGAAGCATTGTTACCGGGAGAACAACTTGAAAGTGACGAAGATATCGATCCGTTATTTGATCAGGTTGTTGAGCATGTTGTTGAGACGCGAAGAGGGTCGGTTTCCGGTGTACAGCGACGCTTCAAAATTGGCTATAATCGTGCGGCTAGAATTGTTGAGCAGTTAGAGGCTCAGGGGATTGTCAGTGCTCCCGGTCATAATGGTAATCGGGAAGTTTTAGCACCACCACCGATCAGAGATTAAATTCAACGTTGATTGACAAAGTAAAAGGGAGACCAGATGGTCTCCCTTTGTCGTTATGCAAAGCCGTTATTCAAATAAGCCGCGTCTTTTCGGTTTGAAAAATTGAGCAATCAAGAAAATGAAGGCAATAAAAAGATTGATTGCAAAGATGATCTCCAACCATTGTGGCATGGATAAAGTTAAAAACTGCCATACGATTTTGCTGCAGTCACCATAGGCTTCAAACATCCACGGCATCCATTGATTGAGTGGTGCCCACTGTGGGAACTGAACAAAAGCATCACAAGTTGCAAATGGCGACGGATGAAACTGGTACTCAACATGCTGGTGTGCAAGTAACAGGCCTGAATAAGACGTATATCCCCATGAGAGAATACCTAACCAACGGAATATAGCCAGTCGGGGTGCGATGCCCCCCAGAATTGCAGAACCGCCTATCCCTAGCATTGCTACTCTTTCATAAATGCACATTACGCAAGGAGCAAGCATTAGAATATGTTGGAAAAAGAGGGCACACATTTCAAAAAACAGGATCGATAATAGCAACAAGACCCAGGATGTTCTGGACTGAGAAAACCGGTTGAGTTTGGCAAAGATCACTATGAGATATCCTTATAAAGTAAAAGCTCTGTTCTACAGAGCTTTTTAACGCGAAAATGTTTTAAACTCAATCTATTATTAATGACCCAGTGATACTGATACATGTTTTAATGCATTTGGGACATGGTGCGATAACCAACCCAGATCATAGTAATGTGCAGTTGCTGGCTCAAGGAAAAAGATGATCCCCATCAGACCGACAAGTGTTAAAACAATGGTATATGGCAATGCCATCATGACCATCCGCCCGTAAGAGAGTCGGATCAGTGGTGCTAATGCCGAGGTCAGCAGGAATAAAAACGCGGCTTGTCCATTCGGGGTCGCAACAGAAGGTAAGTTTGTACCGGTATTGATCGCAACGGCTAGCAGGTCAAATTGATCACGTGAGATGATGCCTTCTGCGAGTGCGGTTTTAACCTCGTTGATATAAACCGTGCCCACAAACACATTGTCAGAAACCATAGAAAGCAATCCATTCGCCACGTAGAACATCGCGAGTTGCAAATCGGCATTCTTTAAGTGTAAAACAGCATCTATGACGGGTTTAAACAGGTGTTGATCGACAATTACTGCAACGATCGAGAAGAAGACTGCGAGTAAAGCGGTAAAGGGCAATGCTTCTTCAAATGCTTTTCCCAACGCATGTTCTTCGGTAATTCCACTGAATGTCGTTGCGAGAATAATGACTGAAAGCCCGATCAGTCCCACCGATGCCAGATGCAGTGCAAGTCCGACAATCAACCAAATCGCAATTAATCCCTGAATCCATAGTTTTGCTACGTCGAGATTGGTACGGCTTTGTCTCTGTGTTCGGTCATAATCCCGTAGAATTTGCCGGACAGGGTCTGGCAGCCGGGCCCCATAGCCGAAAATCTTCAGCTTCTCAACCGCGATACAGGTGAGAATCCCACTGATAAAAACAGGTACAGTAATTGGTGACATACGAATTAAAAATTCACCGAAATGCCATCCGGCCTGATCGGCAATAATCAAGTTCTGTGGTTCACCCACCATGGTCATGACACCACCCAGTGCAGTTCCGATCCCAGCATGAAGAAGTAGTGAACGCAGAAACGCCCGGTAGTTTTCCAGATCTTCTCTGGTTAGGTCAGATAAATGTTCATCTTGAGTATGATCGCCTTGTCCAGAGGCAACTTTGTGATAGATGGCATAAAATCCAACGGCAACACTAATAATGACAGCGATAACCGTAAGGGCATCGAGAAATGCAGACAGAAATGCAGCAGCAACACAGAATGCTAAAGATAAGATAACCTTTGAGCGTATTTCTAGCAGAATTTTGGTGAAGATGAAGAGAAGCAGTTGCTTCATGAAATAGATACCCGCCACCATAAACATCAGCAGCAGCAGGACTTCAATATTGGCAACTAACTCATGTTTTACTTGCTCTGGGCTTGTCATTCCGATGAGTATTGCTTCTATTGCAAGCAATCCACCGGGTTGGAGCGGATAGCATTTCAAGGCCATTGCCAGTGTGAATATAAATTCGACAACCAGTAACCAACCTGCGGCAAAGGGGCTTATTGCAAAAAAGACAATTGGATTGACTATGAGAAAAGCAATAATTGCCACTTTGTACCAATCTGGTGATTTACCCAGAAAGTTTTTAATGAACGCGTTTCCTAACGAAATCGGCATGATGATGACTCTTATAGTTGTTATGAATAGACACTGATATCTATCATTTCCTTTCCGTAACAATTTACGAAAGATATCCATTCAAAGTTACATACATCCCAGCAAATATTCATGAGTAATATCTAATGAACACTGCTCCCTGACTAATCTATCGACATGGGTGTTTTGCCGGCAACTCTACAGTAGGTTAAATATTTCATAAAATACAATAAGTTCTTAGTGAGAGTTCCCTTGAAGTTTTCACATAAAAGTAGCCCATAATATGAACATGATGCATATAAAATCATTGTGACTTCACAACTTTGGAAATAATGTCGAAGATAACATGATTACCAACAACCATATCAATAGCGGTGATGTGAAATATTATGACATATCTGTAAGTTTACTATGGAAAATTTTATGTTTTTCACCTGTCCATCGTACTAAATTTCCTTTATATTTTATTCAAGTTTCAGAATGGTAATCTTAAGCTAAATCAAAAAGCACATAAGATACTTATTGCCTATCGAAGATAATAATTTGGCTTGTGTGGCAAGTTGAATATTGAACGTTTTCGTGGTGTACAAACTGGTGATATGATAAATGCCACCTGACTTTGTAAATAAACAAAACTGGAAAAGTATTGAATGGTCATTAAGGCGAAAAGCCCAGCAGGCTTTGCAGAAAAGTATATTATTGAAAGTATCTGGAATGGGCGGTTTGCGCCGGGATCAATTCTTCCGGCAGAAAGAGAATTGTCCGAACTGATTGGTGTGACCAGAACGACATTAAGGGAAGTGCTGCAACGATTGGCGCGTGATGGCTGGCTGACAATACAGCATGGCAAGCCGACCAAAGTGAATCAATTTATGGAAACCTCTGGGTTGCATATTCTTGATACGTTGATGACGCTGGATGCTGAGAATGCAACCAGTATTGTTGAAGACTTACTGGCGGCAAGAACCAATATCAGTCCGATTTTCATGCGTTACGCATTTCGACTGAATCAGGCTCAGTCTGAAAAAACCATCAAGCGTGTGATTGGGTCGTGTGAGGCATTACTGGATGCGGATTCATGGGAGCAATTCATGGCTGATTCACCATACTCCGAAAAAATTTCACAGCATGTGAAAGATGACGGTGAAGGTGACAAGGAAGCGCGTGAACAGAAACTTCTGGCGAAAACATTCAATTTTTATGATTACATGTTATTCCAGCGTTTGGCTTTCCATTCTGGTAATCAAATCTACGGTCTGATTTTTAACGGTTTGAAAAAATTGTATGATCGCGTTGGCAGTTACTATTTCTCGAACCCTAAAGCACGCGTACTCGCATTAGAGTTCTATAAAGATTTGTTGTCGATTTGTTCGAACGGGACTGAGAAATTAGAACATCTTTCCGCTTGTATTCGTCAGTACGGGATTGAAAGCCGACAAATTTGGAATGAAATGAAGCGTTCATTGCCAACAAGCTTTACGGAAGATGATGGTTAAGTTGATTTGGTAAACACGCTTAATCATTAAAAAGGGCCGCTGGGCCCTTTGTTGTTTCTGTCCGGTGCGTCTAGGAGAGATTCTCTCGGCCCCCGGCTTGCATGAACCATTGCGATAAATGTTCTTCCAGCGCTTTTAACTCTTCCGGCCCGATTAAGGCCAATCCCAAATCCTGTGCCCGGGTAATATCGTTTTGCCGGAGCGGACGGAAGCTGACGAGCATTGCTCTTGCCTGCAGGCCACCCAGTAAGTCTCTCAGTGATTCAAGCTTATACAAGGTATCATCACCGTCATCTCTCATTCCCTTGGTTTTACATTCAATGATATGTAGTTTGTTATTGACGACAGTAGCAACATCCAGCTCATTTCTTACTTCTCGCTCACCTAACTGACGATAGACTTGAACGTTTAAAGAACGGTCCTGAATCGTTGGCATATAACACTGAATTTTCCTGACAATGCTATGTACCAGTGTTTCCAGCCATTCTCCGTTGGCAAATCGTCTGGCATCTTCGTTGGCAAAGGTGAGGATGCCGTTTTTATAAGTGGCAATATTTGCATCAACAAGATCTTGTATCAACAGACTGAGTTCTTTGTAGCCCTGTTGTTTTTCTGATAACGCCACATCAAGGCATTGCTCTTTTCTGCACGTCGTTGCCAGATAATTCAGTGTCGCTAGTCCCGGACCGAGTTCGAGTGCACGACTGGCCCATGAAGCACCGATGTTGCAGAGTTTGGTATCCAGTTCTGCCGGGGTATCTCTTTCAGTAAACTCGCCCCGGGCACCAAAGATAGTTAAATAATCTGAGATGGTAATCCGATCCTGAACTTGAGTATCTTGGCAGTCATCCGGGTATAACCAACACAGGCAGTCAGAGTTGGGTTCAACCACAAAAATCGGCCACTGGAATGTTCTGAATACTTCATAAACGGAAAGAAGACGGTGGCGAAGACCACAGCTTGCATTGAGTTGAATATCCTGATTTCTGTTTTTCAGATCGTGTGCTAATTGATAGATGGCATGTTTAATTAATGCCACGCTTGACCCGGATGGGATCTCGTAAAATTCACTACTAATACCGTGTTGTTCTAAAACATCATGCAATCGAAAATAGATAGTTTTTTGTGAAGCGTCACCGATAAGTATGGTATGCGAGCCAATAATACGGTGATCAAGCAACGGAGTTATCAGACGAACCGGGTCGTCGTCAAGGATGCCAACATGAATGGTCATAAATTATCCTCGTGCTTTCGCTTGCAGGAGTGGGAAGGAAAAAGACAAGCGATATAGATTAGGATATAAAGGTCTCCAGAATAAAAAACAAGGTCAGTGGGTGATAAATATCTCTTTTAGCGCGAAATATAACGCTATCTTTACCTATCACTCACTTAAAATTCAAATTCGGATCAGACTCATGCAGTGGTTGGCGAAAAGGTGTGAGGTCTTGGTGACGTCAAACATCGGTGACATTCTGCTGTATTTAGTCTGAGAAAAGTGCTTAAAATACATCAGGTACGAAAACACAATGAAACTTAACGGGTTGTCATGAATCCAATTCAGGGTTACTTTTTCATTGTTATTGATTTTATGAGTCTGATTTTATATATCAGCAGCGAGAGAGGCGTATATGGCCGAAGAAACAATTTTTAGTAAGATTATTCGCAAAGAAATTCCGGCAGAGATTCTTTATCAGGATGAATTGGTCACTGCTTTCAGAGATATTAATCCGAGAGCGCCAAGTCATATTCTGATTGTTCCAAACCGGTTGATTGCGACAGTGAATGATGTTGAAGATGCGGATGAAGCTGCTTTAGGTCGTCTTTTTACCGTGGCGAAAAAATTGGCGGAGCAAGAAGGGATTGCTCAGGATGGTTACCGCCTAATTATGAATTGCAATGCGCATGGTGGGCAGGAAGTTTATCATATTCATATGCATCTTCTGGGTGGAAAACCGCTCGGGCCGCTCTTGATGAACTGATTAACCGGTGTCTGATGAGTTAATCTCGATGATATGAATAATAAGATACAGGCGGACACGGGAACATTGTGAGAATACGGATACGACATATTGCAGTAATATGTATGGCGCTAGGGAGTAGTGCTTGCGCCAATTTTTCGGCTGGCAACTTATTCAGCCACTACTCCGAACAAAACCGGAAAATGTATCGGGCTGTTCAACAAGGTGACTATCAGAAGGCGAGTGAGGAACTGCCTGATGGTATCGGGGGAAAGATTCTCGATAACATGGAGAAAGGCCGAGTCTATTTTCTCAATAAAGAAGTGCCGCAAAGTCAGTCATTTTTGAATCTGAGTGATCAGGCGGTCAGACGGCAGCAGGATGAAGCCATTATCTCTATCAGCCGCGAGGCAGCTAGTGCGGGCAGTCTGTTTACGAATGATAATTTGATGGCGTACACTCCGGCAGACTATGAACTTGGTTTTTTACATTTATATCTTGCACTTTCGTATGTTTATCAAAACAAACTTGACGATGCATTAGTTGAATTGCGACGGGCGAATCAGGTTCAGGAAAAAGCCAGAAACCAGCGGCAGGATGAATTGATAAAAGAGCGGGATCGTCTCAAGCAAGAGGGGATTCAACCGAATATTGGTGGGTTGATGGCCCGTTATCCCAGTACGGGAAAGACACTTGAGTCGATCCAAAATGGCTATCTGTTTTATCTGTCCGGGCTGTTATACGAAGCCAGTGGTAACTTGAATGATGCCTATGTTGATTATCGACGAGCCCTTGCGGTTGCGCCTGATAATACCAGTGTGGCTCAAAGTACCCTCCGCTGTGCGCGTAAGTTGGGGATGAATCAGGATGTGGTCTCGTTGCGCAAAAAATATGGTCATTTGCCGCAGTTGAGCCAAAACCAAGGGCGGGTCATTATCATTCAGGAGCAAGGGATTGTTGATCAGATGAAAGGCTGGCAGCCGTCTTTACCGATTTATGATAGCCTTGGCAGAATAAATCTGTATTCTCTGGCGTTACCCTATTACTCAGATTATCAACCCTCAGATGTTGTTCCGGTTACGCTTGATGGTACTGCGGTCGCAGGCCAACGGTTGGTGGATACCAATCTGATGGCGAGGAAACAACTGAATGAACGAATTACGTCAATTGTCTTTCGTCAGATATTACGCTTAACGTTGAAAAATGCGATGCGTAAGGAAACGACGAAAGATGATAATAACGGTGCTGAGGTCGCAAATCTGGTGCTTAATATATGGAACACTTTGACCGAGCAACCGGATACAAGGAGCTGGATTACTTTGCCCGGCACCGTGTTCAGTGCGACCAAGATTGTATCCGCGGGTGAGCAAACTCTCTCCGTGGGACAGCAGTCGTACGTATTCAATGTTCCAGCACAAGGAACAACATTTGTATGGCTTTCCCGTCAAGGGGAAAATGCCGTTATTTGGCACAAACAGTTGGGAAGGTTATGATGAATAAATGGCTCTTCAGTTTTGTTGTACTTGCCTTGGTAGGGTGTTCCAATACACAGACTGCCGGGTTGACCGTTGAGAGTGAGTATCAACGGATTTTGTATGGCGATAAGGTCTTAGCTTCTGAAATCGAAGTCAAAGATATTTCGACAGCAGAAGTGAACGATCATACTCGAGGGGTGGTCAGAGTAAAAAATAAGACCACCGCCGATCAACATCTTCAATACCGCTTTTATTGGTATGATCAACAGGGACTGGAAGTCAATGCTCAGCCGGGTCCATGGCGACAAGCCATTATTAGAGGAATGGATGAAGTTTCGTTATCTGAAGTGGCTGTTGCTCCGAAAGCTGTGAATTTCAGAGTACAGATTAGAGAATTGAATCAGTAAGTGACAAGGTGAGTCTTTATGAAAAAAAGTATAATCCTCGTGTTGGGATTGGCTGCTCTCATGAGTGGTTGTGCAAATAAAGTTTCCTATGGTGATGCACAAGCTGTAGAAACGAAAACTGTCGATTTTGGTTCGACAGATTTACAAAAGATCGCCGCAGATATGGTCGATAGTATGATGATGTCTGGTTCTGTGGCTGCCATCACTCGTCATTCACGTCCAATTGTGTTTGTGGATAGTATTAAAAACAAAACCAGTGAACATATCGATACCGAATCGATTACCGACACAATTAGTACCAAGATGCTGAATTCAGGGAAGTTTCGTTTTGTTGATATGACGCGAATTGAAGCGGTCAGAAAGCAGTTAGATTTCCAGAATAATGATGCATTAGTCGATAAGAGCAGCTCGATTCAGTTTGGTAAAATGGTCGGTGCACAATATATGTTGTATGGCAATTTATCCAGTATCGTCAAAGATACCGGCAGCGATAAAGATGTCTACTATAAAATGACCATGCGTCTGATGGATTTACGTTCAGGGCTCATCGAATGGGCTGATGAAACTGAAATTCGTAAAGAGCAGGAAAAGAGCTTCTTAGGATTTTAATCCACTGAATTGAGGGCGTCAGCGATGGCACGAATGTCATGGTCCGAAGCATGTCAATTAGATCCGTCTCTGGTGTCTCTGAATGATTTTTTCCGAGCAACACCGACGGTCGCACAGACACTCGCTGGTGGTTTGACCAATCGTTGCTGGAAGATTGACATCCCTGACTCTCCCTCTGCAGTGTGGCGTCCTTCAACGGACGTCACACAAGCATTTTCAATCTCCCGCCATCAGGAATTCCATATCCTGTCAGCATTGAAAGATCAAGCAACGCAAATTTCTCCGAAACCCCTTTATATCAATGAACAAGGATTGTTGGTTCAGTGGATCGAAGGGGAAAAAGTTGTGACTGATGATATTGAAATGATGACACGTTTGCTGAGTCAGATTCACCAGTTTCCGGTCACCAAGCTGCCTATTGTTCCTTTTGTCTATACAGCACGTCTTGATCATTACTGGTTTCAGTTACAGTCGATGTCCGCTGAACTTGGTCCGATTGAGTCGTTGTATAAAACCTGGCGGACACTCCCCAATATTTCTGAGGTTCCACATACGCTGTGCCACTTCGATTTGGGATGCCACAATCTGATCAAAACGCCTCAAGGGATCAAAGTGATTGATTGGGAGTACGCGTCTCTGGCTGATCCAAGAATGGATTTAGCCATGACGATTGATATGTCCGATGCAAACTTGCTCACAACTGTCGGCCAGTATTGCCAGCATCGAAATATTACCGAGCTTGATTTATGGATTGAGGGCGTGAAAGCGTGGATGCCCAGAGTTCGGATGCTTGCTATGTTGTGGTACCTGATTGCTTTTCAGATGTGGGAAAATGAAGCGATGCAAGCTGCCGCTGAACGGATAAAAGCACAGTTTGATAACGGGTGTCGTGACGACAGTAACCAACCGAATACTCAATAAGCGTGTTCTCCGGTAAGGGTGGGTGGCAGTTGATTGATGATTTTCATGTCGCTCTCACTGTATCACCGGTGTATTTCATGCTAGGTTCGTTCTGTATGTTGGAAAGGGTATTGTTATGATTATTTATTTACATGGATTTGATTCAACCAGCCCAGGGAATCATGAAAAGGTACTGCAATTACAATTCATTGATGATGATGTGCGTTTTATCAGCTATAGCACGCTTCACCCCAGACACGATATGCAGCATCTCCTGAAAGAAGTCCACAAAGCGATTGAATTGAGTGATGATCCGCACCCGATGCTCTGCGGTGTCGGGCTAGGTGGTTACTGGGCTGAACGCATTGGCTTTTTATGTGGTATTAAACAGGTACTATTCAATCCGAATTTACATCCTGAAGCGCATATGCAAGGGAAGATTGATCGTCCTGAAGAGTATGAGGATATTGCAACAAAGTGTGTCTCTCAATTCAGATTGAAAAATAAAGACCGTTGCTTGGTTGTTCTGGCAACACATGATGAAGCATTAGATAGCCGGAAAACGGCTGAAGAGCTGGGCAATTACTACGATATTGTTTGGGATGAGACACAAAGCCATAAATTCAAGAAGATATCTCAACATCTTCAGACAATCAATCAGTTCAAAAATAAATAATAATTATATATTTCATAAGCTTAAGCTACTGTATGCAGCTTTGAGAAAAGCCATCGGAAAGGGATGGTTTTTCTTACAATCTTGGCTTGCATGACTTGATTTGCTGCTTATAATGTTTCTTATTCAATTAAAATTTGATAAAAATCAAAATAATTAAAATTAAAATAAAATGAGAGCAGGGTTTAACCTGACGACCGTTTATGTGAAGTAAAAGTAAAGTAATGCTTTATCGATATCAGCGTGTCTCGCAGAAAAAGTGACTTTCAACTTTCTTTACCCGTCCTGTTTTTCTAGTTCGGAGTGGTGATTCCGGGCTATACCATTTTTATTCATTTTGAGGATAGTTTGTTGTGACTCGTATTGTTGTTGTTGGTGGCGGTGCAGGCGGTTTAGAGCTTGTCACTAAATTAGGCCACACATTAGGAAGAAAAGGGCGAGCCCAAATCACATTAGTGGACAGAAATGCCAGTCATTTATGGAAGCCGTTATTGCATGAAGTAGCGACCGGCTCTATGGATGAAGGTGTGGACGCGTTGAGTTATCGGGCTCATGCGAGAAATCATCGTTTTGACTTTCAAATGGGAAATCTGGAAGAAATCGACCGGGACAGGAAAGTCATTACTTTGGCTGAGCTGAAAGATGAACATGGTGAACTACTGATCCCTCGCCGTGAAGTCGAATACGATATTTTGGTATTGGCGATTGGGTCAACATCGAATGACTTTAATACACCGGGTGTTAAAGATCACTGTATCTTTTTGGATAGTCCGGAGCAGGCCAATTTATTCCGCACTGAGATGAATAATGAGTTTCTGAAACTACACGCGAAAAATGGTCATGGAACCGTTGATATTGCCATTGTCGGAGCCGGTGCGACAGGGGTCGAACTCTCTGCTGAATTACATAACGCAGTAAAAGAGCTGCGCAACTATGGGTTTGGTGACTTGGATTCAAATAAGTTGAATGTCCACTTAATCGAAGCCGGAGAGCGAATTCTTCCCGCCTTACCGCCGCGGATTTCTTCTGCTGCACATCATGAACTGACGAAACTGGGCGTGAATGTCCGCACATCAACGATGGTCACGAAAGTTGAAGAAGATGGCCTGACGACCAAAGACGGTGAAAAGATTCCCGCGAAAATCATGGTGTGGGCCGCTGGGATTAAAGCGCCTGATTTTATGAAAGATATCGCAGGTCTTGAGACCAACCGGATTAATCAGTTAGTGGTGACAAATACTTTGCAGACCACCCGGGATGAGGATATTTTCGTGATTGGTGATTTGGCCCAATGCACTCAACCGGATGGATCATTTGTTCCGCCACGTGCGCAGGCTGCCCATCAAATGGCAACCCGGACATTTAAAAATATTGTGGCGAAATTAAATGATCGCGACATGAAGCCTTATGTCTACAAAGATCATGGTTCTCTGGTTTCTCTGAGCCGTTTTTCTACTGTCGGCAGTCTGATGGGGAACTTGACGAAAGGCTCGATGATGGTTGAAGGTAAAATTGCCCGCGTGGTGTATATTTCTCTTTACCGGATGCATCAGATGGCATTACACGGGATGTTTAAGACCGCGTTGATGCTGTTGGTCGGTCGGATCAACCGCGTGCTCCGGCCGAATCTGAAGCTTCATTAAATTGAATGATGATTGTACAATGACAAAAATGCCCGCTGAAGCGGGCATTTTTGTCATTGTACAATCAAACCATGTGTCATTCCGGTGACGTTGCTACGATGCATCCTGAACTTTTCTGACCTGTAAAATAATGCCCATCAGAGGGTGGTCGAAATAGAGGGTTTCACCACTGCGCATTCTGCGTTTTTGATCCAGTCGATAAGGTTTCAGAAAACGCTCTTCAGTCACCGTCGGAGAGATCGCTTGAAGGTGGCCAAACTGAACATTATCGTCGTCGCCGTTGGCTGTATTTTGTGAGAAATCGGCCGGTGTCTCTTCAACCTCAATGTCCCGGACACTCGGCTCCTTCAGATCCAAGAGGGCATCGACGTAGAGGTAATGTTGTACATAAACCTGTAACTTACCGTCCAGTTCGTAAAGGGGTTTCGGAACGGCTTTTTCAACCGTATCTTCAATGGGAGACTGTTGAGCGACGGTCGATGGTGTGATTTCCCGCCCATCCGGATGAAACTGAGATGAGTAATCTTTGCCGGCTAAGAGATGAAAAGCCGGGGCATCTGATTTTCCGTCATCATTCTGACGCCAGGCCGTATGTAACAGAACTTGAAAACCGGCATGATTTCTCAGGCTCTCTTCCTGTTGGTCCAGCTTGTATTCCGAGGCGGGTAGCAGGGTCACACCTTTCTGGTTTAAATAGGCCTGAGAACTGAGACTACCAGTATTTTGGTAATCTATTGGCGGGAGTACATTGGGCCATGTCTCATTGGTTTGTTCAGCATTCACGACACGTTTAAATATGATCACTTCAATGTCAAATTGACGTTGTGCCCAAGAAGGCATGGCAATTAATAACATTAGCAGTGGGATCAGCTTATTCATTATGACTCCATTATGACCTAGCAGGCGATTCTTCATCATGATTGCTCCCTGACCTCAGGAAGCCGATAGTATGTTTTGCTGAAATTCATTCAGCATATCTCGGATAAAACCAAGTCGCTGGTTTCGTTCCTCCAGCGGCAGGGTAAACTTAAACTTCGTTGGACCATCCATGCCATATTGTTTCGGTTGTGATTGCAAGAGCTGCACTAAATACGCCGGATTAATACTAGCATTAAGATCAAACTCAATGTAACCGCCTTTGCTGTGCGCTTCAATTTTCTTAATTTTCAGTGCCGCTGCTTCCAGCTTCAATTTACTGATTTCTAATAAGTTGAGCGCTGCATCCGGCAGTTTACCGAAGCGGTCTATCAACTCGACTCTCAATTCGTTCAGTTCATCAGGATGCGCGACACTAGCAATCTGTTTATACATTGAAAGGCGGGTATTGATGTCCGGAATATAGTCATCAGGAAGCAGGGCCGGTAGCCGGAGTTCCACTTCTGTCTGTGTCTTCAATAAATCATCCAGAGACGGTTCTTTGCCGGATTTTAACGCATCGACAGCCTGCTCGAGCATTTCCATATATAGGGTAAAGCCGACAGACTGAATTTGCCCGCTCTGTTCTTCACCGAGTAATTCTCCCGCGCCGCGGATTTCAAGGTCATGTGTTGCGAGCGTAAATCCGGCACCGAGATCTTCCAGCGAAGCCAATGCCTCTAAACGTTTGACGGCATCTTTTGTCATGGCTTTCGGATGCGGTGTCAGTAAATAAGCGTAGGCTTGGTGATGTGAGCGTCCGACTCGGCCGCGTAACTGATGCAGTTGTGCGAGGCCCAAAGTATCGGCCCGATGGATAATGATGGTATTAGCCGTCGGGATATCGATGCCCGTTTCAATAATTGTGGTACAGACCAGCAGATTGAAACGCTGATGGTAAAAGTCATTCATGATGCGTTCCAGTTCACGTTCACGCATCTGACCGTGTGCCACTGTAATTCGTGCTTCGGGAATCAGTTTCTCCAGATCGGCAGCAACTTTATCAATCGTTTCCACTTGATTATGCAGATAGTACACCTGTCCGCCCCGCATGACCTCCCGGAGTACCGCTTCGCGAATAATGGTCTGATCGCTCTGTCGGACAAAAGTTTTCACCGCTAACCGTCGTGCGGGCGGGGTCGCAATGATGGATAAATCCCGCATCCCGCTCATCGCCATATTCAGCGTTCTGGGAATCGGTGTGGCCGTAAGTGTGAGGATATCAACATCTGCCCGCATCGCCTTGACTTTCTCTTTCTGGCGAACCCCGAAGCGGTGCTCTTCATCGACAATCAGTAACCCGAGATCTTTAAATTTCAATTCACTGGAGAGTAATTTATGCGTCCCGACCAGAATATCAATTTTGCCATCGGCCACCTCCTGAAGGATCTGTTTTTGCTCCTTGGCGGTTTTAAAACGGGACAGAACTTCGACGCGAATCGGGTGATTCGCAAAGCGGTCTCTGAAGTTTTCGAAATGTTGCTGTGCAAGCAAGGTTGTCGGCACTAAAACTGCGACCTGTTTGCTGTTATCTGTACAGACAAAAGCGGCACGCATGGCAACTTCTGTTTTACCAAAACCGACATCCCCGCAGACTAAGCGATCCATTGCCTTATTCTGGCACATATCCGATAGAACCGCGTTGATCGCCATTGACTGATCATCGGTTTCTTCAAATGGGAAACTGGCTTTAAACGTTGCGTACTGCTCACGGTCCAAAGCGAAGACATGGCCCGGTTTGAGTTCACGTTTGGCATAGACATCCAGCAACTCAGCCGCAACATCCCGGGCTTTTTCTGCGGCTTTGCGCCGGGCCTTGGTCCAACTCTCTCCGCCGAGTTTATGAATGGGGGCGTTTTCATCGGCACCGCCGGAATAGCGACTGATCAGGTTTAGGGCTGAGACTGGCACATAAAGCTTGGCTTCTCCCTGATATTCCAGTGTGACATATTCTGTTGTGATGCCACCGACTTCAAGGGTTTGCAGACCGATATAACGCCCGATACCGTGATCAATATGAACCACGGGCTGGCCGGGTTTGAGTTCGGCAAGATTGCGGATCACCGCATCACTATTGGTGACCCGTTTGTCCTTTTTACGTCGTTGAACCACCCGATCACCAAGCAGGTCACTTTCGCAAATCAAAGCAATTTGTGGGTGGTTCAGGATAAATCCATGCTCAGCAGCGCCGATAATCAACGCATATTTTTCGTCACTCAGACACGCATCCTGAAATGACGGCAGCGTGGTGGGGCGTAATTTGATCCGTTGCAATAGCTCAAGCAGGGATTCGCGACGACCCTCTGATTCGACGGAGAATATAATTTGACCGGTATGAGATTCAACAAACTGGCGTAGTGCTGCCAGCGGCTCTTTATGCTGATGTTGAACTTTGATTTCCGGCAGAGGCGAGACTTGAAGATTGAGTCGACCCGCTTTCTCTGTAACAGGCTCATGCCGAACCTGAAATTGTGCGAAAGGCTTCAGCAGGGCAAATAGCTCATCTTTTTGCAGCCATAGTTCCGTTGGCTCCAGCAATGGTCGTAATGGATCAACCCGTCGCTGTTCATAGCGTTCACCGACATCATTCAGAAAACGATCAATCGACGGCTCTATGTCACCGACGACAATGAGTTGCGTCTCTTCGGGTAAATAATCGAAGAGCGTCTCAGTATGATCGAAAAACAGAGGCTGCCAGTATTCAATCCCTGCCGGCCATATGCCTTTTGAGACCTGCATATAGACCGACTCAGGTTCTCTGGAGGCTTCAAAGCGCTGACGCCATCGGTTTCGAAAAGCTTCGATTGCCGTGGCCGTGGTCGGGAACTCGTGCGCTGGCAGGAGCCGAACTTCTTGAATTTCTTCTATCGAACGTTGGTTTTCCGGGTCAAAGGTCCGAATCGTATCAATTTCATCATCAAAAAAGTCGAAACGATAGGGGAGGTGACTGCCCATCGGGAAGAGATCAAGAATCGCTCCCCGGCTCGCATATTCACCCGGACCGAACACCTGATCGACATGACGATAGCCAGCATTTTCAAGCTGTTCTCTGAGTTTGACTAAAGAAAAGCGATCTCTTTGTTTGACGATCAGGGTGTGTTGCAGCAGAAAATCCCGGGGAGATTGTTTTTGCAGTAAGGTCGTCACGGGGATAATCGTTATTCCCCCGGTCTGCTTGGGCAAATGATAGAGCCGTGAAATTCGGTCGGAGATAATATCCTGATGCGGAGAAAAACTGTCATAGGGCAGGGTTTCCCAGTCCGGGAATAACATAATTTCTGCGGAGAAAAACTGCTCGATTTCCTGCTGGAGTTTCAATGCCATCTGTGGGTCAGCAGTGACAAGCAGTGTATGACGTTGATGCTGATGGGACAATTCTGCAGCCACCAGCGCAAGGCTGGCACCCGTAAGGTTACCGATCTGTTTTTTATCTCCCGGGCCTTGCGAAGCCGGAAGCGATAGAATGGGATTCAAGCTGGTCATTAGTTTGCTATTTATTTCTTTCAAGGGAGCGACGACGGAGTAGTTTCTGCTGTTGATAGAGTGCGGCTTTAATCAGTAGATCCTGATCGGATTCTCTCAGGAGGTCGTATTTTACGGTCATGAGATAACGTTCATCTTCAGCCTGACAAGCTGCCACATGTGCGTAGCAGTATATTGCAGCCGGCGGATGCTCCAGAAACAATTTGACGCGTAATAACGTACCGATTTCAAGCGGATGCTGACTGATATAAGTAAACTGACTGGCACCAAATGATTCCGTCTGGTGGCGTTGCTGAGGATCGTCTTGCTGAGACAGCATAAAGTTCAACAACAGATTTAATTTGGTATTTTGACTGTCCAGTAATTGGATCAGGTTCTTAAAATCATTATTTTTCAGTTCCTGACGGGCTACATCACCGAGTTGGTCAATATGACTGAATTCACAGGCAACAATAAATGGTACTGGGATTTCACTTTCAAAAACCTCTTCTGAAGGGAATGATACCTCCGCCTCCAAAGGCTCTATATTGATTGTGAGTGCATGTAGCACTGTAAAAAAATCTTGTTCGACCATGGTTCATTCCTCATCTTTGCATCTTGATTATCGCTATACGAATGAACTAATCAAGGTATAGAGCTGTCATTTGTATGAATTAACAATGAATTGGCAAATTAATGCTACAACCTGAGTCAGTTTATCGTTAAAGTACCGTGCAATCGTCTTTATTGGTTTATAGTATGTTTCGTCCTGTTTCGGTATTTATAGGGTTCAGATATTTACGAGGACAGTCAGGTGATCGGTTCAGCCGTTTTGTTTCGCGTATTTCCACCGTCGGTATCACGATTGGGGTTTTAGCGCTGGTTACGGTTTTATCGGTCATGAATGGCTTTGAGTCTCAACTGAAAAACCGGATTCTCGGGGTTTTACCCCATGCAGTGGTTTATCAGGGACATGAACGAACCCAGTGGCAAACAACGCCGCCGTCTTTTCTCAAACAGTTTCCCGCCCAGACTACCCCTGAACCGATTGTTCGTAGCGAAGCGGTCGTGCAGAGTGCGAGTGAGTTATCGGCAGGTATCCTGCTGGGGATTGAGCCACGCGATCATGATCCACTTGCTCAATACCTGATCCTCGGGACCATGCAAGATTTACACGCCGGGGATTATACACTGTTTCTTGGTCATCAGTTAGCAAGACAACTCAATGTTTCTCAAGGCGATAAAGTTCGTCTGATGGTGACGCAAGCCAGTCAGTTTACACCGCTAGGCCGAATTCCCAGTCAACGTAACTTTACTGTCGCCGGTATTTTTAACACCGGTTCCGATATCGACGGCCAACTGATGATTACCCATATCCATGATGCGCAGCGGTTATTGCACTTAAAAGGGCAAACGATATCGGGCTGGCGATTGTCATTTGCGGATCCTTTTATGGTTTCTGAACTGGCGAAGACACCGTTACCAGAGGGATGGCACTGGAGTGACTGGCGGGATCAACGGGGCGAATTGTTTCAGGCCGTACGAATGGAAAAAAATATGATGGGACTCATGTTGGGCCTGATTGTTGCCATTGCCGCCTTTAATATTATTTCTGCATTGATCATGGTTGTGATGGAAAAACAGGCAGAAGTGGCGATTTTGAAAACGCAGGGTATGACCAATTTGCAGGTTTTATTTGTGTTTATTGTACAGGGTGCCAGTAGCGGAATTGCCGGTGCGCTGAGTGGTGGCATTCTCGGCGTCTTGATTGCCAGTCATTTGAATTCGATTTTACAAATACTCGGGGTTGATTTGATGGCTATGGGGGGATCGTTGCCCGTGATGATTCGACCCGGCCAAATTATTGTGGTGGAGTTACTGACTATTGCCCTGAGTCTTTTGGCCACCTTATATCCTTCGCTCCGTGCATCGTCCGTTCATCCAGCAGAGGCTTTACGCTATGAATAATCTCCTTGAATGTCGCCAACTGACCAAAACTTATCGGGAAGGTGAGCTTGCGACACATGTCTTACAAGGTGTCAGTTTTTCGATGCAGCCCGGTGAGTTTGCTTCGATTGTCGGTTCATCCGGATCGGGAAAAAGTACCCTGCTACATATCTTAGGGGCACTGGACCAACCGACCAGTGGTGATGTGACGTTTTTAGGTCATCATTTGTTGCAGCTTCGCTCCACCCAACAGGCTAAAATCCGTAATCAACATATTGGTTTTGTCTATCAGTTTCATCATTTGCTCGCGGATTTTTCGGCATTAGAAAATGTGGCGATGCCCTTGCTGATCGGTGGAGAGTCTGTTGCGAATGCGACACGCACTGCCAAACAATGGCTCGCTCGCGTTGGGCTTGACCATCGGCTTGCTCATCGTCCGAGTGAGTTGTCCGGCGGAGAACGGCAACGGGTCGCAATTGCCCGGGCGTTGGTCAACAAACCATCTCTGGTATTAGCCGATGAACCGACCGGTAATCTCGATCATCAGACAGCATTAGCTGTTTATGAACTCATGAGAGAGCTGAACGAGGATTCCCAAACTGCGTTTCTAGTGGTCACCCATGATCGGGAGCTGGCGGGGAAAATGAATCGTATTCTGACGATGCAAGACGGCTTATTCACGTCATAAGGAGCGCATAAAGTGGTTTCATCATTATCTCTGATGATTGGTCGTCGTTTCAGCCGTTCCAAAAAAAGAAATAAATTGGTTTCTTTCATTTCAATGTCTTCCACTCTGGGGATTGCTTTTGGTGTCGCTGTGATTGTCATTGGTCTGTCTGCGATGAACGGGTTTGAAAGAGAACTCGATAACCGGGTGTTATCCGTGATCCCTCACGGTGAATTTGAAGGCGTTGAAGGACCGATCCAATCATGGCCAGCCATGATGAAGAAAATTACGACGTTTCCTCAGATTGTTGCCGCAGCACCTTATGTCCGCTTTACTGCATTAGCGGAACGGGGCCAGCAACTGAAAGCCCTTGAGGTGCGCGGGATTGATCCGGAGATGGAGCGCCATGTGTCCGAGCTTTCCCGTTATGTCACCGGACAGATGTTTACCAAAGATGCTCCCGGCAAGCACCAGGTGATACTCGGTCAGGGGGTTGCACAACGTTTAGGGGTTCATGTCGGTGATGCTTTGACATTGATGGTGCCGAATATGTCAGGAGGGGCTAAATCGCTGAAAGCACCTCAGCGGATACGCGTGACTCTGGTTGGCATTCTGGCACTGCATGGGCAGATCGATCACAATCTGGCGTTAATCCCTCTGCAAGATGCTCAACAATATACCGGCATTGGCTCCGCCGTGACCGGGGTTTCAGTCAAAGTGGCAGATGTTTTCCGCGCTGAGCACATTGTTCGTCAGGTTGGCAATCAGCTCAATCAGTATGTTTATCTGCGGAGCTGGCAGCGCCAATACGGCTACCTGTACCGGGATATTCAACTGGTTCGGACCATTTTGTATCTGGTGATGGTGCTCGTCATTGGGGTGGCAAGTTTTAATATTGTTTCAACTTTAATGATGGCGGTGAAAGATCGTGCTGCGGAAATTGCAATTTTGAGAACGATGGGGGCTTCGGATCGCCTAATCCGGCAGATCTTCATGTGGCAGGGCATTTTTTCCGGCGTATTGGGGAGTCTGTGTGGTAGCGTTATTGGGGTGTTGATCGCGATGAATCTGACAACACTGATCAAACAACTCGAATCGTTAATCGGGCACCACTTTTTATCCGGTGATATTTATTTTGTCGATTTTCTGCCCTCCCAAGTGGAAATTCAGGATGTGGTGTTGGTGTCCGCGACAGCGATTGTATTGAGTCTGGCTGCGACATTCTATCCTGCGTTGAAAGCGAGCCGCCTCAATCCCGCAAGCGTCCTTTCTTCCCGATAAATTACTTTTAATCAACAACTTACTTTTAGTTCATTGCTTTTAAGCAAATTATTTTTAGTCAATAACTTCCGATAGAAAAAGCGACTTCAGCATTGATAGCCTGAAGTCGCTTTTTTCTTCTCTCTGACGCTCTGGCGTTGCGATTCCTGATCTAGAAAAAATGAGCGTTGAGCCGAGGATAACCATGCGCATCTCAACGATTTCACATTTTTATCTCGAGTGCCTCGTAATGGCGGACACTTTTCCGGACGCTTGCTTGTGAATCGGTTACTTTGATTGTCGTTTTTGCCAACTTCTGACAACGGAGTAACGCCATAAGCCATGAATCCCAAAGTAACCGAGCAGGGCACAGACGACACCACAGATTAAACACCCGACAACCAGTGAAGGGGCAATGGTTGACATCTGTTGGGTGATATAGCTCCAGGACAGTTCAAAATGAAAATGTTGTGGCGGTTCATGGAGTACCCAGGCGCCAAGCTTATACGCAAAATAAAACAGGACCGGCATCGTAATGGGGTTACTCACCCAAACCAAGGCGACAGAAAGGGGAAGATTGACGCCACAGGCGATAGCCAGCCCGGCGGACATAATCATCTGACTGGGAAGCGGAACGAATGCCATAAACAAACCAACGGCAAAAGCACCGGCAGCCGAACGGCGGTTCAGGCACCATAAATTGGGGTTATACAACACGTTACCGAAAATTTTCAGGGCTTTCTGCCGTTTGATCAATTCTCTGTCCGGTAAGAATCGCTTAATAAATTTTTTAGGCATATAAAACGATGGCTCTTATAAAAAACAACTGGTTGCTCAGTTCTTATTGTTTAACGTTATTATCATCACCTTACTGGCCGAAGATGCCGGGTATGGTTTATTGCTGGTGGGGTGTTTTACTTTTACTGTTGTTTTTCGCTCTCCGGATTCATCAATTATGGTACACAGTTGGTGTATGCATCGCATTGATATTGGTGCTACTTCACGGAAATATATTCAAACGACAATCTGACGTTCTGTTTCAGTCTCCGCACGATACTACCATAAACGTCAAAGTTGACAGCTTTTTTACACCAAATAGTTTTGGCTATAGTGCGCGAGCGCAAGTGTTATCGATAAATAACACACCTATTAAGTGGTGGATACAACCAAAAGTCAAGCTATATACATCTGCTCAATATTATCCCGGAGATATATTGAAAATGTCAGTAGCTATCAAGCCGATAACAGGTTTACTCAATGAAGCGGGATTTGATAGTGAACGCTATTTTTTCAGTCAGGGGATTGTTGCTAAAGTATTCGCCCGCTCAGATATCGTCGTCAAAAAGTCGGGAGACTCTTGGCGTTACCGGTTATTTCAGCGAGTGGCTCAGCAGCTCCAAAGTGACTCGTTGAAAGGTATTATCCTTGCGCTCTCTTTTGCAAACCGCAATGATTTAACCGAGCAGCAGTGGCGGCTCTTCCAAGAGAGTGGTTTGGCTCATCTCATTGCTATCTCCGGCTTACATATCGGGATTGCTTATTCATTTGGTTTCTTGCTGGGGCTCCCGCTCTCCCGTTTGGGTCAACGCTGGTTATGGACACCCGTTATCTTGGGGACATGTTCAGCCTGGATTTACGCATGGTTAGCCGGTTTTTCGCTGCCAACCCAACGGGCGATGCTAATGCTACTCATCCATATCGTGTTCAGACTGAGCCATATCCGAATCAGTCTCAGCAGCCGATTCCTAATCACGTTATGCGGTATATTAACTATCCATCCGTTTGCCGGGGTTTCGGCCAGTTTCTGGATGTCGTTTGCGGCGGTTTCCTTTGTACTTTATCTGGTCAATCAGGAAAGAGATGTTCTGCATCGTGATCGCCTCGGTAAACTGCTACGGCAGATAAAAGGACATGTGGTCTTAATGGTCTGCATGTTGCCGGTCAGTGCTTATTTTTTCGGTGGCGTGAGTCTGGCTGCGCCATTGTATAACTTGGTATTTATTCCTTGGTTTAGCGTGTTGGTCGTGCCGTTGCTCTTTATCGGCTTGGTGATAACAGTATGTGGTGGCCCGGCAATGCTGATATGGCAGTCGATTCATGTTTTACTTGAACCGGTTATGTGGGCCGCCAGTTTCGCTGAGCCAGCTTGGCTGTTTACGCCCGCTTATTTTATCTATCTTCTGTTCATGGCGACGGCGCTGGTGTTACTTTGGCCCGTCTTATCTTGCCATAGTCGCAGCTTTTTTCTGATGATGATGTGCGGATTAGCCGTTGGACGTGAGACAACAAAGAACTGGCAGATTGATATTCTGGATGTGGGGCATGGCCTCTCGATTTTAGTTGAGAGAAATGGACATTATGTTCTTTATGATACGGGGAAAAGCTGGCCGGGAGGGAGTATCGTTCAGTCGGTGGTGACGCCGGTTTTGAGGCAGCGAGGTGTCCGGCGTCTGGATGGTTTGATTCTCAGTCATCTGGATAATGACCATGCCGGGGGACGCTTTGACCTTGATAAAATCTGGCATCCCCAATGGAAACGGGCCAGTGCATCGTTGCCGGGTTATCAACCTTGTACGCAAGGGCATTCATGGCAGTGGCAAGCGCTGACGTTTGATGTGTTATGGCCGCCGCAACGTGTTGTCAAAGCCGGTAACGATGATTCATGTACGATTCGGATTTCTGATGATGCCGGACATTCTATATTGCTGACCGGTGATATTGAAAAAGACAGTGAAAGGCAGATGTTACAGCAGAACCTGCCGATTGGCAGCGACGTAGTGATTGTGCCTCATCATGGCAGCTATACATCATCGACCCCTTTATGGGTAAAACGGGTCGGCGCTGAATTCGCCATTGCTTCTCTGGCGGGTATTAATCCCTGGCATTTGCCCAATCATGGTGTCGTTAAACGTTATCAGCAAAATGGTACACAATGGCTGGATACGGCCACGTCCGGTCAGATACGGATCATCATTTCGAATAAAAAACGCGAGATCAATACGATGCGTAGTCACGCCTTCTCGCCATGGTATAGGCAGATGCTACGTAAACAGGTAGAATGGCGCGGTTATTCTCGATGAAAAGTACCATGGTATCTATGTCTAATATAAATGATGAAACGACTTGGCAAACGTTTAAGCGTCTTTGGGTCTATATCCGCCTATACAAGTCAGGTCTGTTTGTTGCCGTTATTGCTCTGATTATTAATGCTGCCTCGGATACCTACATGGTTTCCTTGCTCAAGCCACTGTTGGATGAAGGTTTCGGTTCTGCGGAATCTAATTTTTTGAAAATACTGCCATTCATTATTTTAGCCATGATGCTGGTCCGCGGGCTCAGTGGTTTTGTCTCATCTTATTGTCTGAGTTGGGTCTCCGGAAACGTCGTGATGATGATGCGACGTAAAATATTTAACCATTTCATGCATATGCCGGTGAGTTTCTTTGATCAGGAGTCAACCGGCGGATTGTTGTCGCGAATTACCTATGACACGGAACAAGTTGCCGGGGCGACCAGCCGGGCATTGGTCAGTATTGTCCGTGAAGGTGCCAGTATTGTCGGGCTGTTGGCATTGATGTTTTGGAATAGCTGGGAGTTATCGCTGGTCCTGATCGTTGTTGCGCCTGTTGTTGCAGTGGCTATTCGAGTGGTGTCAAAACGGTTTCGGAAAATCTCAAGAAATATGCAAGATGCGATGGGGCAGGTCACCTCGTCTGCGGAGCAGATGCTCAAAGGGCATAAAGTTGTGCTGAGCTATGGGGGGCATGAGGTTGAATGCAAGCGCTTTGATGATGTCAGCAACCGGATGCGCCAACAAACCATGAAGCTGGTTGCCGCTCAGGCAATTGCAAACCCTGTGATTCAGATGATTGCCTCTGTGGCATTGGTGACAGTGCTATTTTTAGCCAGCGTCGATTCGATTCGTTCCGAGTTGACTCCCGGGACATTCACGGTCATTTTTTCTGCCATGTTTGGTTTGATGCGCCCATTAAAAGCGTTAACGAATGTCACGTCCGATTTTCAACGTGGGATGGCCGCCAGTCAGACTTTATTTTCACTGATGGATCTGGAGACGGAAAAAGATACCGGCAATTACGAAGCCGATGCCGTGACGGGATTGGTGCAAGTCAATGATGTGACGTTTACTTATCAGGGCAAAGAAAAACCGACCCTTGCACATATTTCTTTTGCCATCAAACCAGGCAATACCGTTGCTTTGGTTGGCCGTTCCGGCTCGGGGAAAAGTACCATTGCCAATTTATTTACCCGTTTTTATGATGTTGACTCGGGTGTCATCCAGTTAGACGGACATGACATCCGGGATTATAAACTGACTAACCTCAGGAAGCATTTTGCGTTGGTCTCGCAAAATGTGCATCTGTTTAACGACACAATCGCAAATAATATTGCTTATGCTGCTGAGGGTATGTATACCCGGGAGCAGATTGAACACGCAGCCCGGCAGGCGCACGCGATGGAGTTCATTCAAAATATGCCCGCAGGTCTGGACACTTTGATCGGTGAGAATGGCGCCAGTCTGTCTGGTGGACAACGCCAGCGAATTGCCATTGCCCGGGCTCTCCTGAGAGATGCCCCTGTATTGATTCTGGATGAAGCGACATCGGCACTGGATACCGAATCAGAACGAGCGATTCAGGAAGCGTTAGCGGAGTTGCAAAAGAATAAGACGGTTCTGGTGATTGCACACCGATTATCCACAATTGAAGAAGCCGATGAAATTTTGGTGATCGATGAGGGTGAAATTATTGAACGAGGTCATCATGTGGCGCTGCTGGAGAAACACGGTGCTTATGCACAACTTCATCGTACGCAGTTTGGTAGCTAAATCGTGATTGAGAACATCTGGTTTAAACATCATTTTCTCGGTTGGTTATTCGCGCCAATCTTATGGCCGCTGAGTCTGCTGTACCGCCGGATCAGTGAAACGCGCAGAAAATCCTACCAACAAGGGCGAAAGCCCATCTATCGTGCACCGGTGCCGGTAATTGTTGTCGGTAATATTACTGCCGGAGGAAATGGTAAAACGCCGGTGGTGATCTGGCTGGTGGAAGCATTACAGCAGATGGGCATGAAACCGGGAGTGATTTCGCGGGGTTATGGGGGCAAAGCACCACAATATCCATTACTGTTGACTCAAGATACACCCGTCCACCACTGTGGTGATGAACCTAAACTGATTTATCAACGAACCGGTGCTCCCGTTGCCGTTGCTCCCCGGCGATCCGATGCGGTACAGGCCCTGTTGACGCAGGGTGTGAATGTGATCGTTGCCGATGATGGCTTACAGCATTATGCATTGGCGCGGGATATTGAAATTGTGGTTGTTGATGGTCAACGACGTTTTGGCAACCAACGGTTTATTCCTTTCGGTCCATTGCGAGAGTCGCTGCACCGCCTGACGTCGGTTGATTTTGTCATTAACAATGGCGGTGTGCCAGAATCGAATGAGATTCCCATGACGCTGACACCTCAGCAAGCGGTGCATCTTTGTTCCCAGCACCGGCGTGACGTGAAACAATTAGGGAAATTAACGGCTATTGCAGGGATCGGGAATCCGTCCCGTTTTTTCCAGACATTGACGCAGTTAGGTGCGTCTCTGGTTGCGACTCATGAATTTGCTGATCATTATCAATATAATGTCCGTGATATTGAAGCCGTTGCCGAAGCGGCGGAACATGTCATTATGACGGAAAAAGATGCCGTGAAGTGTCTTCCCTTTGCGCAAGATAACTGGTGGTATTTACCAGTATCAGCGACATTCCGACCTGTGGATGCACAAAAAATATTACGATCAATTGAAGAGGTTATTGAACACTATGGACCATCGTCTGCTTGAAATTGTTGCCTGTCCGGTATGTAAAGGAAAACTGACCTATGATAAAGAGCAACAAGAGTTGATTTGTAAATTTGATCGGCTTGCATATCCTATTCGAGAGGGAATTCCTGTGTTACTGGAGCCAGAAGCACGAACGATGTCAATGGACGAGGGACGCTGATGACAACTGCCTATACCGTGGTGATTCCTGCGCGTTACCAGTCTTCTCGTTTGCCGGGAAAGCCACTGGCTGATATCGGCGGGAAGAGCATGATTCAGCGTGTCTATGAACAGGCGATTCAGTCTGGTGCTGAACGCGTGGTGGTCGCGACGGATGATGAAAGAATTGAACAGGCGGTCAAAGCCTTCGGCGGACAAGTCTGTATGACTGGTGCTGAACATCAGTCTGGTACGGAGCGGCTAGCGGAAGTTGTCCGCAAAATGTCGATTCCGGATGACCATATTGTGGTTAATGTTCAAGGGGATGAGCCGTTGATCCCACCAGTAATCATTACACAGGTGGCCGAGAATCTGGCAAATCATCAGGTGCCGATGGCAACGCTTGCGGTTGAAATTACGGACCGAGAAGAAGTGTTCAACCCTAATGTCGTGAAAGTTGTCACGGATCATCAAGGGTATGCTCTCTATTTTAGTCGTGCAGCCATTCCCTGGGATCGTGACCATTATGGTCAACCGCAACCTGAAATTCATACGCCGTTATTACGACATATCGGCCTCTATGCCTATCGTGCCGGATTCATTCAGACCTATATCCAGTGGGCACCAAGTCAGCTGGAGAAAATTGAAAGTTTGGAACAGCTGCGGGTTCTTTGGTACGGAGAGAAGATTCATGTTGGTGTTGCTTTGGAAACACCACCGATTGGCGTGGATACCGAGGCAGATTTAGCGCACCTTCGTGCGATTATCGCCCAGCGTCATTAAAAACAACGGATGGGGCCCCATCCGTTGTCGTCATGACCATACATGGGTCATTATTGTTCATTTCAGTTGGTTACGGCGTTGAGAGTTGTGTTGTCTCTTTGGTCGGACAAACGGCTAATCGCTCTCGTCTGCCGGTATCTTTGACTTCTTCCAGAATCACCTCAAATCCCCACAAACGATGCAAATGTTTTAAAACTTCTTCGTAGCTCGAATCGAGTGGAATACGATCATGAGGGACATACTGGAGCGTGAGAGAGCGATCGCCTCTGACGTTCACATTGTATACCTGAATATTGGGTTCAATATTGCTCAGGTTGTATTGTGCCGCGAGTTTTTCTCTGACTTTCTGATAGCCTGACTCATCATGGATCGCATTCACTTCAATAAAGTTTTTGCGGTCATCGTCTGTGATGGCAAAAAGTTTAAAGTCTCGGATCAGTTTTGGTGAAAGGTACTGACTAATAAAACTCTCATCTTTGAAGTTCTTCATGGCAAAGTGAACCGCATCCAGCCAGTCGGTTCCGGCCAGATTCGGGAACCATTCTTTATCTTCTTCCGTGGGCTCCTGACAGATACGCTGAATATCTTTGAACATCGCAAACCCTAAAGCATATGGGTTGATCCCACTGTAGTAGGGGCTATTGTACGACGGCTGAGCAACAACACTGGTGTGACTGTGCAAAAATTCGAGAATGAATTTTTCAGAGACCAGTCCTTCATCATAGAGGTGGTTTAGAATCGTATAGTGCCAGAAGGTTGCCCATCCTTCATTCATCACTTGTGTCTGCTTCTGAGGGTAGAAGTATTGGCTGATTTTTCTGACAATTCGTACAATTTCACGTTGCCACGGCTCAAGTAACGGTGCATGTTTTTCAATGAAATAGAGGATATTTTCCTGCGGTTCACTCGGAAAGCGAATGCGCTCATCCTCTGACTTCGGTTCGGTTTTCGGCAGCGTTTTCCAGAGCTCATTTACTTGAGACTGCAAATACATTTCACGCTGTTCTTGGCGAATTTTTTCCTCAGTAATTGATATTTTTTCCGGTCTTTTATATCGGTCCACCCCAAAATTCATCAGGGCGTGGCAGGAATCTAAGATATTTTCGACTTCTGTAACACCATATTTCTCTTCACATTCGCTAATGTAATTTTTGGCGAATAGTAAGTAGTCGATGATCGAACTGGCATCCGTCCAGGCTTGAAACAGATAGTTGCCCTTAAAGAATGAATTATGCCCATAGCAGGCATGAGCCATAACCAGTGCTTGCATGGTCACGGTGTTTTCTTCCATCAGATAGGCAATACAAGGGTCAGAGTTGATGACAATCTCATAGGCTAATCCCATTTGACCATGTTTATAACCTTGTTCAGTCTGAATAAATTTTTTGCCGAAAGACCAGTGATTGTAATTGATCGGCATACCGATACTTGAGTAGGCATCCATCATTTGTTCAGATGTGATGACTTCTATCTGATTTGGATAGGTATCAAGACGATAATGCTCTGCGACCCGTTTGATCTCAACGTGATAGCGCTCGAGTAAATCGAAGGTCCAGTCCGGTCCGTCCGGGAGCCGTTTACTGTGGTGCTTGTCAGGTGCCGACTTTGTTTTGGTTACCATGCAAAAGTCCCTCCTAAGCTGTTGTTTCTTTGTGAAACAATTCCCTGAACACGGGGAAAATATCATCCACGGACTGAATATTTTTCATGGCAAAGTTATCAAAACTTGTCTGTAACTTTTCATATTCATGCCAGAGTGTCTGATGAGAGCGATGTGTAATTTCAATGTATGCGTAGTACTGACAGTACGGCAGTAAGTTTTCAGTGAGAATCGAACGGCAGCGCGGGGAGTCATCAGCCCAGTTATCACCATCCGATGCTTGTGCGGCATAGATATTCCATTGATTGATCGGATAGCGTTCTTCCACAATTTCATGCATTAATTTGAGCGCGCTGGATACAATGGTTCCTCCGGTTTCTTGAGAGTAGAAGAACTCATGCTCATCCACTTCTTTTGCCTGGGTATGATGGCGAATGAAGACGACTTCAACATTTTTATACGTCCGAGTTAAAAACAGATAGAGCAGGACATAAAAACGTTTTGCAATGTCTTTCGTTGCCTGATCCATTGAACCTGAAACATCCATCAGACAAAACATCACGGCTTGGCTGGAGGGAATAGGACGTTTTTCATAGTTTTTATAGCGTAAATCGAATGTATCAATAAATGGAACTTGATCGATTTTTTTACGAATATCCAGTATTTCTTGTTGGAGACGTTTCTCTTCCAGAGGCTGTGCCGGCTCAAGATTCTGGATTTCTGCCAGTGTTTCTTCAAGTTCATGCAGGAGGCGGCGTTTGCCGGAAGTCATTGCAGTTCTTCTTGCCAATGATTGTTGGAGTGAACGCACAATAGCAATATTGGCAGGGACGCCCGCAGTCTGATAGCCGGAACGATGTGTTTTCCATTCGACGATGCGGTTGACTTGCTGTTTCTTCAGATTCGGCAGAGCCAGATCGTCAAATAAGATATCCAGATATTCATCTTTGGATATCTGGAACACAAAATCATCGCTGCCTTCACCATCGGCACTGGCATCTCCCTGACCAGAACCACTGCCGCCACCTTGTTGTGGGCGGTCAATTTTATCACCGGTGATGAACTGATCGTTGCCGGGATGCACACGTTCTTTCAGACCACCTTTTCCCTGATGAAAACTTGGCTCTTTAATGTCTTTACTAGGGATTGAGATATCTTCCCCGGATTCGGTATTGGTAATTGAGCGACGATTCACCGCATCTGCAATCGACTCTTTGATTTGCTGCTTGTGGCGGCGGAGAAAACGTTGGCGATTGACCGCACTCTTATTCTTACCATTTAATCTTCTGTCAATAAATTGCGCCATGAATATCCCCTTTACTTAACATCACCGAACAACAACTCAGTAGGGTATGCGTTGTTGTATAGTTCCCTCGGATTGGCGGCAGAAAAGTGGTTGATAACCGTGTTTGGTGCAACTCACTCTTCTTGGAAGCCCCTTTAAAGGGGCAACTGTTGAAGTCTGCCTCCGACCACACCGAGCGTATGGTGCAAGATGATTTATGACGATTTACGAACTCGTAAATACCACTCGGATAACAATCTGACTTGTTTCTCGGTATAACCTTTTTCCATCATCCGCGCGACGAAATCATCATGTTTTCTCTGTTCTTCAGAGGATGTTTTTGTATTGAAAGAAATAACCGGCAAAAGTTCCTCGGTATTGGAGAACATTTTCTTCTCAATCACAGTCCGCAGTTTTTCATAGCTGGTCCATACCGGGTTTTTACCGTTGTTGTTTGCTCGGGCACGTAAAACAAAGTTCACGATTTCATTACGGAAATCTTTTGGATTACTGATCCCGGCTGTTTTTTCGATTTTTTCCAGTTCACTATTGAGCGCAGAGCGATCAAATAGTTGACCGGTTTCCGGATCGCGATACTCCTGATCCTGAATCCAAAAATCAGCATAAGTGACGTAACGGTCAAAGATGTTTTGCCCATATTCAGAGTAAGACTCCAGATAAGCGGTCTGGATTTCTTTACCAATGAACTCAACGTACCGTGGCACCAGATAACCTTTGAGATACTCGAGATACCGTTCGGCTGTATCTTGAGGGAACTGTTCTCGCTCGATTTGCTGTTCGATCACATAAAACAGGTGTACTGGGTTGGCAGCGACTTCCGTCTGATCAAAGTTAAATACCCGGGAGAGTATCTTGAAGGCAAAACGTGTTGATAGCCCGTTCATCCCTTCGTCCACACCCGCATAGTCACGATACTCCTGATAGCTTTTCGCTTTGGGATCGGTATCTTTGAGCGTTTCACCATCGTAGACCCGCATTTTGGAGAAGATGGACGAGTTTTCCGGTACTTTGAGCCGGGAGAGAACACTAAATTGTGCCAGCGTTTCTAAGGTGCTGGGTGAACAAGGCGCGCGAGAGAGCTCACTGTGATCCAGTAGTTTTTGATAGATTTTGACTTCTTCAGAGACACGCAGGCAGTAAGGCACTTTGACGATATAAACCCGGTCAAGAAATGCCTCGTTGTTTTTGTTATTACGAAATGCCTGCCATTCCGATTCATTGGAGTGGGCGAGGATCATGCCTTCAAATGGTAAGGCAGATAAACCTTCCGTACCGTTGTAGTTGCCCTCCTGGGTGGCAGTCAGCAGTGGATGTAGCACTTTAATCGGGGCTTTAAACATCTCAACAAATTCCATCAGTCCCTGATTCGAGCGACAAAGCGCACCCGAATAGCTGTACGCATCAGGGTCATCCTGAGAAAAATGTTCCAGTTTGCGAATATCAACCTTACCGACTAATGAGGAGATGTCCTGATTGTTTTCATCCCCCGGTTCTGTTTTTGCAATCGCAATTTGATCCAAGATCGATGGCCGTAATTTGACGACTTTGAATTTGGTAATATCTCCCCCAAACTCATGCAGCCGTTTGGCTGCCCATGGGGACATGATGGTTCGGAGATAACGCTGATCAATCCCATATTCCGTTTTGAGTAGCTCTCCGTCTTCACTGATATCGAACAGACTAAACGGATGATCGTTCACCGGGCTGCGTTGTCCGTTTGCACTGAGTACATAGATAGGCATCTGTTGCATTAATGATTTTAGTTTTTCTGCAAGTGATGATTTACCGCCTCCGACAGGGCCGAGCAAGTAGAGGATTTGTTTCCGTTCTTCAAGTCCTTGAGCCGCATGTTTCAGATAAGAAACGATTTGCTCAATGGATTCTTCCATCCCGTAAAAGTCTTTAAAGGTATCATAACGAGAGATCACTCGGTTTGAGAAAATACGACTCAAACGGGGATCTTTTGATGTATCGATGACTTTAGGTTCACCAATGGCTAATAGTAGACGCTCAGCAGCGTTGGCATAGGCACTTTTGTCTTCTTTACATAACTGTAAGAAGTCCTGAAGTGATAACTCTTCTTCCTTCGCTGCTTCATAACGCGCTTGAAAATGGTCGAATATACTCATAGCTCATTCCCTCTAAAATGTCTTAACGACATGTAAACGCTTCAACACAATCGCACATCTTTAAGACTAGTCGCTAATTAGCAATTCTGCTTAAAAAATATGTGTTTAATCAAAAAATCTGGGCTGCGTCATACTGGATGTTTTAAATGATTTGTTAAATGAATGTATTATCAATTTAACAAAAATTTATGAAAAGTGAAGGCCATCGCATTGCCTTGACAGAAAGGTAAATGATTTTCGTTTGAATGATGAATTCGATTGATAGCATTTTCGGACGACATTTGCTGTCGTCCGAATCTGCATAGGAGGTTAGGCGTTAAAAATCTGTTGGAACTCAGAAACCGAGAGGTGATATTGACGGGGACATGATTGCCATTTTGCTGCCATACGACGATATTTGTCTAGCATGGGCACCTGACTATTGAACTGGTGCTCACCTTGATCAAACTGGCTATATAATCCTTCGGAGTTAACTAAGAAGCGAACATAGTGAACTAATTGCGTTTCTGTCGATAAATCAAAGCCTAAAAATTGCAGACGTCTTGCGTCAATCTTGTTTTGATCCGCCTCGGTCAACTGTTTATGAGACTCTTGCATCGCATGGTACATTTCCATGATATTGATGATTTCACTGCATTCACTCTCTGGCAAACAGCCAAATTCTTTATTCAGCTCCCGCATGTGCAATGCGTAACCACGTTCAATAATCGTTTGGAAACGATGATATTTTTCAGCATTTGCCGGATCAAGTTGTGACATCAATCGATACTGATTGGAGAGAATAAGGCGTTGAGCATTGGTCATTTCCATAGCAAATTCCTACGCGAATGATAAAAGATTGTTATCAGTAGAGTAACGTGAATTGTGTGCCTGAAACATGATCTCAATACGGGTTTTATCTGATTTATATCATTTGATTACCGAGATGTTTCATCCTTTGAGCATCTCGGTCAGTTTGGTTTTTTGTGGTTAGTATTTCACATTGGCATGGTATTGGCTGAGGATCGAAACAATATGATCCATGGTCTCTTTTGACGGGGGCTGGACGCCGTCAAGGGGATAATCGATGCCCATGGCTTCCCACTTATGCGCCCCGAGTTTGTGATAGGGGAGCAGCTCTATTTTTTCGATATTATTCATATCCTGAATGAATTGACCCAATTGATGAGCGGCGTCTTCATCATCGGTATATCCGGGAACAATCACATAGCGGATCCAGGTTGTCTGACCGATTTTATGCAGGTAGCGGGCGAAGTCCAACGTGCGATGGTTGGATACACCAATCAGTTTCTGGTGAATTTCATCCTGCATGTGTTTGATATCCAGCATAACTAAATCTGTCACTTCAAGCAGTTCATCAATGACCGGGGTGTGTTTACGAACATACCCATTGGTATCAAGGCAGGTATGCATACCTTCTGCTTTGGCGGCTCTGAAAAAATCTCTGACAAATTCAGGTTGTAGAATGGCTTCTCCGCCCGAACAGGTGACTCCGCCACCAGATGCATTCATAAAGTGGCGATAAGATTTTGCTTCTTGAATGATCTCTTCGACCGATATCAGCTTTCCCGCATGAACGTCCCAAGTATCTCTGTTATGGCAATACATGCAGCGCATTAAGCACCCTTGCATAAACACAATGAAACGAATGCCCGGCCCATCAACGGTGCCACATGTCTCAAAAGAATGAATACGACCTAGAGTTGACATGATGATTTCTCTTTGGAGGATTTGGCCGTTATTTTATTACATTTCCATACAATGAGATAGACCTAAGTCATTAGACAATCATGAATCCGAGCCTTTTGAACCCTAATATTTAAATGCTGATTTTTGAATGAAAGCGGCGCAAAAATAGTGTTGTTTGTAATGCGTTTAATTGTGATTCTCATCTTAGAAATGTTGCACGAATATTCTGTGCTTATTACGCAAATCATCAAGATATTATTTTGAAATATAAATGTAGTAATTTTGTGACGCGTGTAATAAATTTGTTAGCAACAGAGGGGTGATATTGGTTCAGAAAATTACTCTTCAAGGTTCTGATTTGAGTGAAGGATATTGTGGTCATGGATGTACTGAAATTATCGCAAAAGCAGAAGATTGCTATTTTTATTGTTATTTTATGTGTGGGTTTTCTAGCGATGGGAGGATTCATTGCCCGTAAGTTATCAATGATGACCTCCCAATACGATCTGAGTGGGGAAGTTTCTCAGGGGACAACCAAGTTATTTGCGTCTCAGACCAAATTATTATCACTGGCCGCAGAGAGCAATGTGCTCCAAATAAAAGATGTTTCTCGTGTGACCGAATTGTTGGCGCAATTGAGTCAAGATATTGATAAGGATGTGCGTTTTCTTAAAAATGCCGGTTTTGAGCCTGAGGGGCAGATGCTTTTTGAAGCGATGAGTCGGTTTGAAAATGCGATGCATCCTTGGCTGAAAACTAAATCTGAACTGGGATTTAGTATCAGTGAAGGAAAGCAGGGAGTATTGACGCAGCTGGCGGAAAAAATTGAGGCAAAAATTGAAGAAACCGGCATGGTGACCATTCGTTCTGATTTTCGGGCAATGATTAAATCTCAACAGAATTATTTATTGGCCCCCAATGAAAAAAATCTCAAGTTATTCAATCGTGCGATGGCAACCTTTATCAACACATCTAAGCTTTACGCGGCGCTGTCGAGTTATCAATCGGAAGTTGACCAGTTTAAAAAAACCTTTGCCCGGGTTGGTGAATTATCTCAGCAAGTCAAAAACTATGAGTCGGAACTATCGGCATCAGAGCAAGCCGTTCAGCAATTAATTCAGAATGCTTCTGCACGATTAAAAGCAATCAGTCAGGAATATCAGCAGACCGCTCACCGGGAGGCGACACAGACCTTATGGTCGGTGATGGCTGCTTGTGCAGCACTGGCCGCACTGACGATTACCATTTTCATTACTTTAAGATTATCTCTGACGCGTTCTCTGACGCAAACCAAAACATTTCTGGATCGCTTGTCTCAAGGTGACTTATCAAAGCGTCTGCCGATTACAACAAATACAGCCGATGAATTTAATCAGCTGGCGATTGCTTTGAATGATAGTTGTGAGCATTTGGGGTTATTGGTGAATCAGGTACAGAAAAACAGTCAGGCGCTCTCTGGCGATGCCGCCGATCTGAATGATGGTTTAGACCAGCTAATGACGGCCCAGACTCATATCGTTCGTCAAACGGATCTGCTTGCTTCTGCGACGGAGCAAGTCAG